>NZ_JBBOVY010000001.1:2990000-3961952 GCF_038006825.1 Bacillus sp. FSL W8-0183
CTATTTCGGAGAGAACCAGCTATCTCCAGGTTCGATTGGCATTTCACCCCTACCCACACCTCATCCCCGCACTTTTCAACGTGCGTGGGTTCGGGCCTCCATTCAGTGTTACCTGAACTTCACCCTGGACATGGGTAGATCACCTGGTTTCGGGTCTACGACCACGTACTCATGCGCCCTATTCAGACTCGCTTTCGCTGCGGCTCCGCATCTTCTGCTTAACCTTGCACGGGATCGTAACTCGCCGGTTCATTCTACAAAAGGCACGCCATCACCCGTTAACGGGCTCTGACTACTTGTAGGCACACGGTTTCAGGATCTATTTCACTCCCCTTCCGGGGTGCTTTTCACCTTTCCCTCACGGTACTGGTTCACTATCGGTCACTAGGGAGTATTTAGCCTTGGGAGATGGTCCTCCCGGATTCCGACGGAATTTCACGTGTTCCGCCGTACTCAGGATCCACTCTGGAGAGAACAACATTTCAGTTACAGGGCTGTTACCTTCTTTGGCGGGCCTTTCCAGACCTCTTCGCTTATATCGTTCCTTTGTAACTCCGTATAGAGTGTCCTACAACCCCAAGAGGCAAGCCTCTTGGTTTGGGCTGTTCCCGTTTCGCTCGCCGCTACTCAGGGAATCGCATTTGCTTTCTCTTCCTCCGGGTACTTAGATGTTTCAGTTCCCCGGGTATGCCTTCTCATACTCTATGTATTCAAGTATGGATACTACTCCATTACGAGCAGTGGGTTTCCCCATTCGGAAATCTCCGGATCAAAGCTTGCTTACAGCTCCCCGAAGCATATCGGTGTTCGTCCCGTCCTTCATCGGCTCCTAGTGCCAAGGCATCCACCGTGCGCCCTTTCTAACTTAACCATTTCTTACTTTAGAAAGAATCACTATGTGTGATGAACTTTGCATTGCATTCAATGTGAATGTATTACTTATTGTTATCTAGTTTTCAAAGAACAATCCTGTCTCGCTAGAGACATGTTTGAAGGAATGATCCTTCAAAACTAAACAAGACGAAAAACGTACGCTGCTCCATATATCCTTAGAAAGGAGGTGATCCAGCCGCACCTTCCGATACGGCTACCTTGTTACGACTTCACCCCAATCATCTGCCCCACCTTCGGCGGCTGGCTCCATAAAGGTTACCTCACCGACTTCGGGTGTTGCAAACTCTCGTGGTGTGACGGGCGGTGTGTACAAGGCCCGGGAACGTATTCACCGCGGCATGCTGATCCGCGATTACTAGCGATTCCAGCTTCACGCAGTCGAGTTGCAGACTGCGATCCGAACTGAGAACAGATTTGTGGGATTGGCTAAACCTTGCGGTCTCGCAGCCCTTTGTTCTGTCCATTGTAGCACGTGTGTAGCCCAGGTCATAAGGGGCATGATGATTTGACGTCATCCCCACCTTCCTCCGGTTTGTCACCGGCAGTCACCTTAGAGTGCCCAACTGAATGCTGGCAACTAAGATCAAGGGTTGCGCTCGTTGCGGGACTTAACCCAACATCTCACGACACGAGCTGACGACAACCATGCACCACCTGTCACTCTGTCCCCGAAGGGAAAGCCCTATCTCTAGGGTTGTCAGAGGATGTCAAGACCTGGTAAGGTTCTTCGCGTTGCTTCGAATTAAACCACATGCTCCACCGCTTGTGCGGGCCCCCGTCAATTCCTTTGAGTTTCAGTCTTGCGACCGTACTCCCCAGGCGGAGTGCTTAATGCGTTAGCTGCAGCACTAAGGGGCGGAAACCCCCTAACACTTAGCACTCATCGTTTACGGCGTGGACTACCAGGGTATCTAATCCTGTTCGCTCCCCACGCTTTCGCTCCTCAGCGTCAGTTACAGACCAGAGAGTCGCCTTCGCCACTGGTGTTCCTCCACATCTCTACGCATTTCACCGCTACACGTGGAATTCCACTCTCCTCTTCTGCACTCAAGTTTCCCAGTTTCCAATGACCCTCCCCGGTTGAGCCGGGGGCTTTCACATCAGACTTAAGAAACCGCCTGCGAGCCCTTTACGCCCAATAATTCCGGACAACGCTTGCCACCTACGTATTACCGCGGCTGCTGGCACGTAGTTAGCCGTGGCTTTCTGGTTAGGTACCGTCAAGGTGCAAGCAGTTACTCTTGCACTTGTTCTTCCCTAACAACAGAGCTTTACGATCCGAAAACCTTCATCACTCACGCGGCGTTGCTCCGTCAGACTTTCGTCCATTGCGGAAGATTCCCTACTGCTGCCTCCCGTAGGAGTCTGGGCCGTGTCTCAGTCCCAGTGTGGCCGATCACCCTCTCAGGTCGGCTACGCATCGTCGCCTTGGTGAGCCGTTACCTCACCAACTAGCTAATGCGCCGCGGGTCCATCTGTAAGTGACAGCCGAAACCGTCTTTCATCCTTGAACCATGCGGTTCAAGGAACTATCCGGTATTAGCTCCGGTTTCCCGGAGTTATCCCAGTCTTACAGGCAGGTTACCCACGTGTTACTCACCCGTCCGCCGCTAACATCCGGGAGCAAGCTCCCTTCTGTCCGCTCGACTTGCATGTATTAGGCACGCCGCCAGCGTTCGTCCTGAGCCAGGATCAAACTCTCCGAGGTATGCAGGATGCATATCACACATGCGTTGCTACACGATGTAGCGAACTTAGCATGTGATCATTTCCTGCCTCGTCAGTCTGACTGACTACCTATGATGTATCATAGGATTTTTTTATAAAAACTCGAATTAACAGGTACGTTTTGTCTTGTTTAGTTTTCAAAGATCATCTTCGTTATCGCTCAGAAGCGACTTTATTAATATAACATTCTATCAAGATGAAGTCAACAACTTTTTTCTTGAATGTTATTTCTCAACCGCGCTGTTTCAGCGGCGAATACAAATATAACACCTTTTAAAAGAAGAAACAAGTATTTTTTCTAAATAATTTATTTTTCCTGATCTCTTCCTATATATTTGTACAAAAAGGGCTTAACTCTGTAATTCACTATTGTTGATCCTGTAGGTCTTTAGTATATTTATAATAGATTGAAATTTAATAACCGCAGGGGGAGCTTCGTGCTGAGAGTGAACAATTCGTTGTTCTGACCCTTTGAACCTGTCAGTTAATACTGAAGTAGGAATGTGGAATCACTTGCACACATGCATGTATGCAAGCCGATATGTTTTTCTATGAATCACATACTCATCCTGACATGGTCTCTCCTTGCACAATTCGTGAAAAGGGGATTTTTTTATGCAACAATCAAATCAATTAGTACGACTGATGGAGATCGCCATCATGACTTCTCTTGCACTTGTTTTAGATTATTTATCAGGTCTCTTTTTAAGAATGCCAAACGGCGGGTCAATTGCACTGATCATGATTCCTGTCATTCTCATGTCCATTAGATGGGGCGTGTCTGCTGGATTTATTATCGGTGTGTTAATCGCAGGACTGCAGCTGATGAACAATCCTATTATTGCTACACCTGTACAAGGATTTCTCGATTACTTTGTCGCATCTGTTGTGATTTGTTTAAGCGGGCTATTCTCAGGATCAATTAAAAAAGCCATTCAGGATAAAAAGCGAAAGAAACAATTCTTCTATATTATCCTAGCTGTATTTGTCGCCAGTTTCTTCAGACTGCTGACGTTCTTTATTTCAGGTGTTGTTTTCTTTTCTCATTATGCACCAAAAGGAACACCAGGATGGGTGTATTCATTAGTTTATAACAGCACATATATGATTCCTTCATTTATCATTTGTAGTATTGTTCTTTGTTTACTCATCCCTAGTGCATCTCGTTTGGTTTTTCCTCGACAAAAATAACCCAGCTGTTTCAGCGGGTTATTTTTTTATGCATAATTTGCTGCTCTATTGAATCTATTAATAGTAGAAGATTTCATGCTGGAGGTACGACAATGAATCCTTACTCCATTATGCTGTGCTGTTACATCCTCAGTATCGCCTACTTTTTGGCCAGTTTCTATGAGGCATTAAAAATAGCAGGTGTGAAAGGAAAAGTAGAGGCTTCTCCTTTTATATCTTATATTTTACTCGCCACCCTTTTTACTTTTTTCTCTCATTATTACTGGAAGCTGACGATATAATCTGTTGAACATGATCACTTAGGACAGACAGTTCCCATCCATACCCTATTTCTTCATGGTTCTCACCAGCCAGCTCAAACTGGCTGGTGACGGCAAAACTAGGTTGAAGTTTTTGATAAAATTGCTTCGCTGAGTTTTGCTCAAATACCCAGAGCAGCATATTCTGATAGCCTTTCTCTATTAAATAATCCACACCTTTTGCAATCAAAGCCATACCCGCTCCTGATTTCTGTTTCCTCTGCAACAAATAGATGGCATAAAGCTCACCATCATATATTGAATATCTCTCATCACGCTGTTTTCCGAAGGAAGCAAAACCAAATACTCCGTCAGCATCCTCTGCGACAAACGTGCCTTCAAGCGACCTGCTTCTCCAGCTCTCTTCCCGCTCCTCTACATTCAAAGCATCTAAATACTCTTGTGAAATAATGCCGTGATAAGTCGTTTGCCAGCTCTTCACATGAATTTCGGCAATTTTAGGAATATCATTATGTACTGCATGTCTAACCTTCATCTGCACACCCCTTTTAGCCATTTCTTACTCTATGTTTCATATGATAAGTTGCTATTTTATAAAAATCAATCTCTAATGGATATTCGTTGACATTCTGTCAACACCCCTATATATTGGGTACGACTTCTTCTATTGAAGAGTTGAACTTTATGAAAAGGGTGAAGAAAGAGATGGAATTTAAAACAACTGAGCTTCGGCAGTTTTTAAAAGAACAACTGCAAATACGTTCTCTTTCATTAAGAGAACTCAGTACACAAACAGAAATTGATAAAGCCACACTGTCTAGAATCATGAACGGAAAAAGAAAACCGACTTTGAACCATTTACAGCGGCTTTCAGATGCTCTACACATTTCTTTAGATCATCTATTGGCCACGGCTGGATTTTCAATTAAAAACGAAAGAGTTCACCGTAATACGTTCATTCAAGCAGTAGAAGAGATTGAGCGAACGCTGAAAGATCATGATGTCTATGACGGGACGTTCAGCGAGAATGAATTGAAACAGAAGTTAAATGAATATGAGACCTATAGTCAATCAGAAGAGGGAAAAGAAACGATCTCAGCAAAGTTTGAAAAAAAGATAGATACGATAAGTGGTGTTGGACCATTTCTTGATCAATTGAAAAGCATGTACAGCTCGTTCATGAGCGGACGGGGTACTTCTCGAGAATTGATGTTGATGGGAGGCGCATTACTTTACTTCATTATGCCCGTTGATTTAATACCAGATTATATTTTTCCGATCGGCTATATTGATGACGCTGCAGCGGTGCAGGTCGTATTAAACCAGCTGACAAATAGGTCATAGCAGGTGACGGAGACATGAAAAAACAGAACAGCATTGACTTCGCATTATTATTCACTGTCATTTGCTTCTTTGTGATCAGCCTGCTGGCTGTATATAGCGGATCGGGACAGTATGAAACGCAAGATATGTTTTATTTCGTCAAAAGACAAGTTTTCTGGTATATCGTCGGCTTTGGCCTTATGGCGGCAGTTGCTTACTTTGATTATGAACTGCTTGAGCGGTTATCTTTTCGATTATTTGCAGGTGGTCTTTTCCTCATCATTCTCGTTCATTTTTTTGGCACGAATCAAAATGGATCCCAAAGGTGGATCAGCTTGGGGCCCATGAAAGTGCAACCATCAGAATTTATGAAAATTTTTGTCATTCTTCTGTTAGCGGCTATTTTAAATCGATACAAACATCAGCGCTTTTCGTTTAAAGAAAGCATGATTCCTACAATGAACATCATATGCTGGACCGCTGTTCCTTTTTTCCTGATTTTAATTCAGCCAGATTTGGGGACGGCACTTGTGATCTTGTCTATTGCTTTTACACTGATGCTTGTGTCAGGCATTTCAAGTAAGATGATCGCTGCATTAATCGCTTCTTTTCTCGCGCTTCTTGCATTTTTGACCTACTTGCACAATGAACATTTTGAGCACTTTACAAAAGTGATTAAACCTCATCAGCTTGATCGCATTTATGGGTGGCTCTCCCCAGATGAATTTGATTCGACATATGGGTATCAACTGAAACAAGCAATGCTTGGCATTGGGTCAGGGCAATTATCAGGAAGCGGGTATACAAAAGGAAATCAAGTACAAGGGGGAAATATCCCTGAAGCCCATACAGATTTTATATTTGCAGTCATTGGCGAGGAGTTTGGTTTTATCGGCGCCTCCCTATTGATCTGTTTATATCTTATGATGGTCTATCGAATGATTCATGTGGCTATGCATGCGAATACCCTTTATGGGCTTTATATATGTGCTGGGGTGGTTGGGCTGATCGTCTTTCAAGTCTTCCAAAACGTTGGGATGACAGTAGGGCTAATGCCTGTGACTGGTCTTGCCCTTCCTTTTATCAGCTATGGGGGCAGTGCACTTTTAACCAATATGATCGCCATTGGCCTTGTGTTTAGTGTCAATCTGAGGTCCTCATCCTACATGTTTGGACGTAACTGGGATTGAAGGTGATGTCATTGATTCTTTCTCACCTAAAAAAAATCGACCACATTCTTGCTGGGACGATTGTTTGTCTTTGTTTCTTTGGATTACTGATGGTGTACAGTGCGAGTTATCCTTTAGGCGAAATAAAATATGGACAGGGCAGCTACTTCTTCATGAAACAGTGGCAATGGCTTTTGATTGGGTTCTTCTTTTTCATCGCTGCGGCCCTGGTTCCATATCAAGCTTACCGTAAATGGATTCGGTGGCTTGTGATGCTGTCATTGTTATGTCTTCTCCTTGTCCTGCTTCCTGGAATCGGTGTTGTCAAAAACAATTCACAGCGATGGATTCAATTGGGCTCTTTGATCATCCAGCCGTCTGAGGCTGTGAAATTAGTGATGATCATCTATTTTGCCTATGTATATGCAAGGAAACAAGCGTACATCACATCCTTTAAAAAAGGAGTACTGCCTCCACTTCTTCTTTTAAGTCTAGCTTTTTTATTGATTTTAAAACAGCCAGATTTAGGTACAGCAGTTTCTATTTTATTGAGCTGCGGTATCGTCTTATTATGTGCTGGACTTAAAACACGCCACCTCATTCTACTAGGTTCGACGGCTGCGGCAGGGATCACTTTTTTTGCTGTGACCGCTCCTTATCGTTTGAAACGGATCACTTCTTTTCGTGATCCTTTCATGTATGAAGATGGAGATGGTTATCAGCTGATCCATTCTTATCTCGCCATGGATTCAGGGGGACTGACCGGGAATGGTTTAGGCGGAAGTATTCAAAAACTAGGATTTCTTCCTGAAGCCCATACAGATTTTATATTGGCCATCATTAGTGAAGAGCTGGGAATCATGGGGCTGTTGTTTGTGATGGGTGCCTACCTACTCATCATGTATCGCGCCGTTCGAATCGTTCAAGGTTTACAAGATCCATTTGGAAAGCTATTAACGATCGGGCTTACTTTTCAAATCATGATTCAAGCAGCCTTTAATCTAGGAGCTGTCTTTGGACTTCTCCCCATTACAGGCATTCCTCTTCCCTTTATTAGCTACGGCGGATCTTCATTGGTGTTCATGATGATATCTGCAGGCATTCTTGTCAATCTCTCTTCATCTATCAAAAGACACCGGCATGTGCCCAAGTAAAATAGACACCCTCAATCAGAAGGTGTCTTTTGATTTTTATTCTTCTATTTGGCGATCAGCGATTTCTTTTTTTCTTGGCTGTTTGATTTCATTCGTCAGTTCTTGGATGCTTTGTTTCACATTGCCTTTGCCAGAGAAATTCTCAATAATTTCTTTGACATCAATTCCAGAGGAAGCTTTCAGACTTTCTTGAAGACTGGACATAAGGTTTGTCGCATAGCCGGTCACTTTGTTGGCGCCGCTGCCTTCCCCGTTACCACCTGTATCAACAACTGTAATTTTATCAATGTTAGAAAGTGGAGCAGATACTTGTTTCGCATATTCAGGTAGCATTTTCACAATCATATCAAGAATCGCCGCTTGACCATACTGTTCGAATGCTTCTGCAATTTTCTCTTTCGCTTCTGCTTCCGCAAGTCCTTTCAACCTAATGACTTCTGCTTCTGTTTCCCCTTTTGCACGATCGGCTTCCGCTTTGGCAAGCCCGTCAATCCGAACTTTCTCTGCTTCTGCTTTTGCCATTGCTTCAATGCTGTATTTCTTCGCATCTGCTTCTGCAAGACGCTTCGCTTTTTCCGCCGCAGCCGACTGCTCAACAGCATAACGGTCCGCATCTGCTTTCTTTTTCACTTCAGAATCGTATTGACGCTCACGACGCTGGATCTCTTTTTCTTCTAATTCAATTTGCTTCTGACGTTCAATGATTTTGACTTGCATTTCTTGTTCAGTTACGTGCTGACGATTACGAGCTGTTTCAAGATCGTACGCTTGGTCAGCGCTTGCTTTTGCTGTATCTTGTTCACGTCTGAATTCTGCTCTTTTCAGCTCATTGATTTTTTCTGCTTCAGCGATTTCAGTGGCACGCTCAAGCTCAGATTTCTTCGCATCTTTATCTGCTTCTGCACGTTTGATACGTGTTTCTTTATCTGCTTCTGCTGTCGCAATATCTGCATCGCGTTTCACTTGAGCAATTCTAGGTTTACCTAGTGATTCTAAATAGCCATTTTTATCACGGACATCTTTGATTGTAAACGATACAATGACAAGACCCATTTTCGCTAGATCTTGAGAAGCGACACGCTGTACTTCTTGAGAAAATTTCTCTCTGTTTTTATAAATCTCTTCAACTGTCATTGACCCTAAAATGGAGCGAAGGTGTCCTTCTAGTACTTCTCTTGCTTCATTTTCACGATCTTCTTTTGTTTTCCCTAAAAACTGCTCTGCCGCAGTGGCGATTTCTTCAATTGATCCGCCAATTTTAATGATGGCCGTTCCATCCGCCATGACCGGTACACCTTGTTCAGTATAGACTTCAGGCGTTGAAACATCTAGCTTGCTAGATAGTAAGCTGAGCGGCTCTGCTTGTTGAAAAACAGGGAGTACAAAGGTACCTCCACCTCTTACAATCTTAATCTTGTTTCCACCTTCATCCACGTGGACATTTTTACTTCCGAGGTAACTTCCTGTGACAATTAATGCTTCATCTGGACCAGCTGTCCGGTATTTCGAAACAAATACACCAATAAGTGCAATGAGAATCACAAGCACAATTCCAATAATAATTAATATGGTTGTTCCTGGCATAGCATTCCCTCCTAGATTTCTTCATTTGGTATAACAGATAACACGCCTTTGTTCACTTCGACGACCAGCACCCGGGTTCCATATGGAATCTCCTCTTCGTCGAAACTGACGGCAGGCTTTGAGATTTTTCCGCTGTTACTAATTAACAGCACTTCTCCAAACCCATCTTTTGGTACAGATACAATGATCTCCCCAGTTCTTCCTTTTAGGTCGGCCTCCGTATATGAAAGAGATTCTTCAGCAGAGGAAAGCGGGACTAAGACAAATACATTTAAACAAGTAACGAGAATCACTGCGAGGATGGCAGATAATACGGCGCCAAGTCCACTTCCTACAATTGCTGTTTTTTCAGAGATAAATCCTCCAGCCGAGAAAAAGGTAAGAAATGCGAGGATCAATGTTGGTTGAAGGAACGGGACAGGAATCGCTTCAAACAATCCATCAAATACATCGCCAAAAAAGACGAAAACAAGCGTCAGGATTCCTGATACCATCAATATGTATAAGTACAGCGTCTGAAGAGGCAGCCCAAATACATCCATCTTCCTCACCCTTTCTTTATGAAATGAGCAGCTTTTCATTCATTTAGACCATGCTCACATCCAAGTGTATTCCTTCTAACAGGTAATACGAACCACTTTTGTAAAGGTTTCATTTTTCATCACAATTCATTAAAGGATTTCTCGGATAGCTAAAGAATGATTGTCTTGTACCAGTATGATAAAATTTGATCTTGAGGTGAGAGAAATGAGTTTATTACATGAAGCAAGACAAGAATTGTGGCAAGAGCTGCAAGGATTGAGCGAAGAACAATTAAATCAAAAATTATCTGATGATACTTGGAGTATTCAAGAAGTTGCAGATCATTTAAAGAAGATGGACCTAGTTGCAGCAAAACATCTAGCTGCCGAGGGGAAAAAAGCACCGATTAAAGAATATGAGCCAAAGCCGGTGGAAATGGCGGAGGATCGTTCAAAAAAAGCCACCGCGCCTAGTATTGTTGAGCCAGAGCGCAAGCATGTGACACCTCCACATTTAAAAGATGAGCTTGATACAGCTCGTGAGAAATTAAATCAAATTTTATCAACGTTTACAGAGGAAGATTTCAAACGCGTGATTGCACATCCTGTGTTTGAAGAACTTTCATTAAAGCAATACCTTGATTTTATCGGCGCACATGAAAAGCGCCATATTCATCAAATTAAAGAAATTAAAGAACAGCTATAAGATGTAAAAAAAGACTCCCTTTTGGGAGCCTTTTTTCATTGTTACACTGTTTTAGGTGTTAAATCAAAGCAGCGAGCGTAAATCCAGTTGTAAGCTTTTTCGTTCAGGTCTCTTGGGTTTCCAACTGTTTGCGGATCTTTCATTGCTTCTTTAGATAAACGGTCGATCATATCTTTTGGTACACCTTGTTCTTCTAATGAAGGAACTTCTAGGTCTTCCACTAAATCATACATCCAATTCACTGCTGCTTTTGCAGCTTCCTCTGTTGTCATTCTGCTTGTATCAATACCGAATGCTTGCGCAATTCGAGCGAATTTCTCTGGGTACCCTTTCCAGTTATACTCCATGACAGGTCCCATCATTGCCGCTACACATTGACCATGTGCGACTGGAATAATCCCTCCAAGCGTTTGGCTCATCGCATGGGCTGCGCCAGCTGATTCACTGCCATAGGAAAGTCCGGCAAGCATCGCAGCTTGTGCCATACCATATCTTGCTTCCAAATCCTCTCCATCGGCAAAGGCACGGCGAATATAATGAGCAGCATATTCAATGGCCATGAGCGCTACCGCATCTGTAATTGGCTGAGCAAACTTCATCGTATAGCATTCGATCGCGTGCGCAAGCGCATCGATACCCGTCATTGCCGTCACATGCGGCGGCATAGATACATGAAGCTCAGGATCAATCACTGTTAGGTGAGCTGCAATGAGCGGTCCACCTGTGTTGAATTTGAATTCCCTTTCTTCGTCAGTGATCACTGCCCACTGCGTGACCTCTGAACCTGTACCAGCCGTTGTCGGAATTGTGGTTAACGGAGGGATTCTATTTTCAAGCGGTTTTTTCCCCTCAGCCGCTTCGTAATCAAGAACTGATCCTTCATGAGTCGCTTCCACACCGATAGCCTTCGCTGTATCCATTGAGCTTCCGCCACCTACTGCGACTAAACCATTACAGCCTTCTTTTTCATATAACGCAGATCCTTCGTTCACTAGACGGACTGGCGGATTTGGTTCTACTTTATTAAATAGAACCACATCAATTTGCGCTTCTTTTAATGAAGCAATCACTGGATCTACAACACCTGCTTGATAAATACCAGGATCTGTGACAAGCAATACCTTTGAAACGCCGTATGCTTTCACTTCTTCCCCAACATGTTTCACTGCACCAATGCCGTGCTTGATGACAGTCGGAATTTCAAACGTATGGAATTTTTGCATGCTTTCAATTTTCATATTTAACGTCATATAGAATCTCCTCCAGATAAGTGATATTTATTTAAACCAATGAACCGCTTCTGGTTTTGTATTTCGATATAAATGTTTTAGTTCCGTATATTCTTCAAGGCCCGTACGTCCTAATTCACGTCCAAGACCTGATTGTTTATACCCACCCCACGGTGCTTGGGCAAAATAAGGATGGAAGTCGTTGATCCATACCGTGCCTAATCTTAATTGACGAGCCACTCGTTCGGCTTTGCCGATATCAGAAGACCACACCGCTCCTGCTAAACCATAAATCGTGTCATTTGCCAGCTCGATGACTTCTTCCTCTGATCGGAAGGATTCGACAGTGAGGACTGGTCCAAACACTTCTTCCTGTACAATTCGCATGTCTGATGTACAGCCTGAGAAAATCGTCGGCAAGTAGAAGAATCCTTTTTGAAGCTCCTCTGCATCAGGTCGTTTCCCACCTGTTTCTAATGTTGCGCCTTCGTCTAAACCGATGCTGACGTATTTTTCTACTTTTTCTCGATGCTCAGCTGAGATAAGCGGTCCGCTCTGGGTTCCTTCATCAAAGCCGTTGCCTAGCTTGATTTTTTTCGTACGCTTCACCAGTTCTTCTAAAAATTCATCGTGAATGGATTCTTCCACTAACAAGCGTGAACCTGCTGAACACACTTGCCCTGCATGGAAAAACACAGCATTCATTGCCTGGTCAACCGCTACGTCTAAATCAGCATCTTGAAAGACGATATTCGGGTTTTTCCCGCCGAGCTCTAGGGCGATTTTCTTCACATTCCCGCTGGCTCCCTGCATGATTTTCTTACCTGTTTCAATACCGCCTGTGAATGAAATTAAATCGACTTGGTCATTGACAGCCAGCTCATCTCCAACAGTTGCTCCAGGTCCAAGCACTAAGTTGGCAACGCCTGCTGGAACACCCGCTTCTTCCATAAGTTTGAAAACTTTGATCGTGGTTAATGGTGTAATTTCACTTGGCTTTAGTACGATTGTATTTCCAGCTGCAAGGGCAGGAGCGATTTTCCAGCTCGCTTGAAGCAATGGATAGTTCCAAGGAGTGATTTGACCGCATACACCGACAGGTTCTCGGACTAATTCGCTTTTTGAGTTTGGAATAGGCGATGCAATGATTTCCCCGCCATCCTTATCAGCAAGCCCCGCATAATATTGGAACACGTTCGCAATATCGTCCATATCAGCTTTGCTTTCTTCTAATGTTTTACCCGTATCAAGTGATTCTAATTTGGCTAATTCATCTAGGTCTCGCCTAATCAATTCAGCAATTTTGAACACAATATTTCCTCTTTCAAGTCCAGGCATGTTTGCCCAATCACCTTGATCGAAGGTTTTTCTTGCTGCCTTAATGGCTAACTGCGCGTCATTTCTTGATCCTTCACTGACTGTCGCGATCACTTCTTGATTAAATGGATTGATGATATCTCTTGTATCGCCACTCTTAGCGCCAACCCATTGTCCATCGATAAATAGTGTTTGACTCATAGAAGGAACCTCCTCTGATTCTCTTTGGTAAATTTGTTAAATAAAAATTTAACGTTTTGAACATAATTAACTTAACATGTTCAAATTTTTCTGTCAAAGGGAGATATGTTTCATTTATTTTGACATTTTGCATTCTTTCGTTAACATATAGTCCATAAAGATTTTTTTGAACGTATTGAATTCACTTAATAGAAAGCAGGGACAAGATGAAAAAGCAGGAACAGCCACAAGCAGAAGAACGCATTTTAGCTGCTAAGGATCTCGTCATTGATTCCATCGCTGAAACAATGGATCTCTATGGCATTACTAGAAGTGCGGGTATTCTATATGGGACGATGTATTTAAATGAGGAAATGACGCTGGATGAAATGCGTGAAGAGCTGCAAATGAGTAAGCCTAGTATGAGTACGGGTGTGAAAAAACTGCAAGACATGAATATTGTCAAAAAGACTTTTCACCGTGGCCGAAGAAAACACAGCTTTGTTGCTGAGAAAGACTTTTTTAAGTTTTTCATGAACTTCTTCCCGCAAAAATGGGAACGAGAGGTTGAGGTCAATCTAGCAGCGATTGAAGAAGCGCAAGAACGCCTTCAAGATGTAGCTCGTGATGAGCAGGCGGCGGAACATGAAAGAGAGGAAGCGAAACAGCTCATTGAACAGCTTGAAAGCTCAAAAGCCTATTATGATTGGCTTAGACGATTAGCCCACTCGGTTCATTCGGGAGACATCTTTGACTATATTCCGATTGATCAGAAAGAAAAATAGCCGGGGTGTTTGTGTTTTACAGCTTGAATTTTACAGGAGGGGTGATTATGTCTTAACACATCGAGGCATTGGCTCAGATGGGAGAGTGCTACGCTGGCAGGGTGAACGACATCACCCAAAACAAACTTATATTCACTGAAAAAGACTGTTTTAATAAGGTTCTATGATGAGCCTTTCTGAATAAAGATTTTCATTTCTGAACAAAACTGAAAGGGTTGGTCCCCGATCCGTCCCCATAAAAAAACAGACCATGTAGGGTCTGTTTTATTTTTGCCTATACGTTTTCAGAAGTTGTATTCCGATCAATTACAACAGCAATGAAAGCAGCAGAAGCAAAATTAAAAGAAATGTAGATGCTGAAAATAATCCAACACGTTAGCAAACTTACGTTCCAACGATTCCTTTAAAAGTAAAAAACCCTTCTAAGATGAGAAGGGTTTTATTAAGTACCGACTGGTTTTTCTGCTAATAACATATAAGTTCCGACCGGTTTCTCTGTAACATGAGCATTCATTGAGCCCGCATAACTAGCCGCTACTATCGCGCCTAGAGCAGCTAAACAAAGAATTAAGTTTTTCATTAGACACCCTCCAACTGCTTCATTTTCCTCTCGGCTAAAATAGCAAGATTAGAGAATTCCAGAGATTCTTGAATATAACTTCTCGCCTCATAATATTGCGAAATGATTAAAGCGAGATCGCGCACACTATCCGCATCATTCTGTTCAAATAAGTAATGAATGTAGCTCCTGCACTTATTAACGCTCTCTTCAGGAGTTTTCTGGAACAACTCATAAATAATGTTTATTTTAGCCTCATACACTTTATTCTCTTTTTCATTTAAGTTTTCCTGTGCTTTTTTGTAATAATAAATAGCTTGATCGGATTGTCCTATTATGAAGAGTTCTTTTGTGATCATATAGAGGGAGTTTATGTAATAAACCGACTGTTTCCATTCATCATTTCTAAATGCTTTTTTCAGAGCATTTATGCAATTTTGAGGTCTTTTAGCAGCTGAATAAGTGATACTTAAATTATGATGGATCATAGCCTCAAAAAAAGGATCTTCAAGTTGTTTGGAAATTCGTATTGCTTCGAAATAAATATCTTCAGCTTTATCATATTGGCCCAGCTCTGTATAGTTATGCCCCACAACCATCATAGACGTCGCAAGCTTTTTTTTGTAACCCTCATTTCTTTTATAAATGTGCATTGCATCCTTTATATAATTTAAAGATACTATGTTTTGACCAAGCATCATATAAAGAGAGGCTACCTTTGAATAAAATTCAGCAGCTTCAATATCATCGGGAATATTTGCAAGTTTTTTCTCAGCGATTTTAAAAAGACTAATTGCGTTACCATAATTACGATTGTGTGATTCGTATAGAGCTTCAAATAAAAAGAAATAATACTCAATCATATTATCTGTTTTTCGAATTTCTTTCTTATGTTTCTTACTGAAATACGAGTGCTTTGGGAACTCTTTACCTTTGTCCTGGTGAAGCATCATTTTATGTCTCTCTTCAAGCAAAGAATAATACATCAATACTTCTTGGTCTTCTTCCATTTCATCAAACAGAGCCCTGCCCTCTTCGAAATATTTCTCGCAACCTCAACATCTTGCTGTTTTATAGCCATATACCATTCATTTAAGATATTAGCAACATACTCAGAAGCAAGTTTACTCATAATAAACACCTCTTTCTGTCCAAATTCTAAATACTCAAACAAATATTAACATATGTTTACCATAAAATATAATATATAGAAGTTTTTTCATTCTAACGCAAAATCATGTTTCGTTGTCCCGCAAGGAGTTTTGTCCTGTTTTTTTTGGACTGTAAAAACAGGGATAAATTAATGAATTGTCGAATCTACAAGTCTTTTTGTTCATTCACAAAAAATGTTAGACACGTATAATTGCGGTGTATCAAATTTACAGAAAAGGAGTTTTCATGTATGAAAAAAGTTGTTTTAAGCCGCCACTCTTGCTTTAGTTTCTAGCTCAATGTTTTCTTTACCTAAATCAGCAGATGCAACATTAAGTAACACTGAAGAAGAGTGGGTCACTGTTGAGGAATTTTCTCAGAGTTCAGCATCAATTCTTGAAACAGAAGTAGGTGACAAGAATGCTAATATATTAGCAAAAGATTACACCTCAAATATGGAAATCAAAAAATTACGATCCGGCGATGGCGCATGGAAATGTAAGTATTCAATGCTTACTAAAGCAAAGGCAAAGATGAAAATTAACAAAATTGAGGCCAAATCAAGATTGTATAGCCAAAAAGGCGCTCTTACTAAAAGTGCTACAGATTCAAATAGTAACTCAAACTATGCTGGGGCAGAAGCATTAGGTGGAGTAACTGGCGGATGGGGTTGTAAAGGATCGTCTTACGGCAATACTAAATATGAGCGAAACGGTTATAAAACTGTTACTCATCAAAAGAAATTTGACATATTTGATCTTCTATAAAAATATACATGAAGATTAGAATTCAGTTCTTAAACTGCTTTCTGGTTATAGGAGTATGCTTTTTATTCACTGGTTGCATTTCTGATAAAAAAAAGAAAGTGTTCCAGCTACTCCTTCACCTATTGAAAAATATAATGACGAACAAGAAGATATTACAGGCCCTGGATCAGAAACAGTTTCTTATGGCTTATATGAGGTAAACGGGGAAATCCTAGACACATTAGATATTGGAGCCAAGAAAGGACGAACATACAAAAAAGTCTTATCCTTTAGCCATTATCTAAGTGTAAAAAGAAAATACAGCCTAGTAATTCTTTCAGATTTTCAAACTATACCATTCAAAGCTGACAACAAAAAGCGCTCAAACTCTTATACATTCACAATGAATAAAAACACTGTGAAAAAAATTCAATTAGAATTTGAAAGTCCCCCTAATCACAGAGAGTTAAGTTTATTGATTATCCCTGAAGCAGAATTCCAGTTAGAGACTGAGAATATAGATATTGGTTCAGGACTCCAAGATATTATCACCCTAAGATACATTAAAAACAATCAAAATCACCAACACGTTGAACACCTTCCCCCCTTACAAACGACTGGAGAACTATCAGGAGAGGAAGCATTCCTTACCTCCCAAGAACGAGGAAATAAGATTCTATTTAAATCCAAAGCTAATGAAAAAGCATTCCTACAAATCTTCAATGCAAATGATAGGAACCTAGATTATGCTGTAGTTGCTTTTTCAGGTACAAAACAAGTGAAATTCAATAACAAGACTGTATCATTTATTTCTGTAAAAGGGGGATCAACTAATATTTACGAAGTTAATATTCCTATTGTTAAAGAAAAACAAAACTATCAAATTGTCCTATTTCCTTCTCCGTATAAGACAGGTAAAATTGAGGATGGTTTAAACAATAAGAGTTACTCGACTTTTAGGACCTTAATAGAGCCGTAAGGGGGAATTAGTATTGCTTCTGTGGATAATAATTATCTTACTGATCATTTTAATTGGGTTTACAGGTAACATTGTTTCTTTGCTCCGTGAACAGAAACAGTCTAATCAAAAAATTATTGAACTGTTAGACGAAATAAAGAAATGACCTTCCTCCATATGGAGAAAGGTCTTTTTTTATTTTAATAGCTTTTCTAGCTTCGCTTTTGTCTTTGGACCATAGATGCCATCGGCAGCAAGCCCATGCATAAGCTGGAACCGCTTGACCGCATTTGCTGTCTTTGGACCATAGTAGCCGTCAATGCCGTTATTTTTTGCTCCTTTATCAGGGTAGAAATATACAGCCCTTTTTGTCGGCTTTTTATCGTTTTTTCTCAGCAGGGAGTCCAATAAACGCAAAAACCTTGATAGACAAGCCAATCAAGTTTTTTTACTTCCTAATAATCTTTTATTTTTCCTATACGTTACACTTAAAATTATTTCTTGTTTAAACTAAAACCGAAATCCAAATAGTTTTCATAAGAAATGCACATACACCAATCACCTTCTAATGATATAAAATAGTGGTGCTGTGGGATATCTAAAAAATAGACTAGTAACTCTTCTATATGCTTTAATTCAAACTGGTACCCAAACTCTGTAAGATTATCACCTATATAAATTACTTGTAAGTTATTATCTAAATATATTTCTGGATATTTATGTACTTTGACACAATTAAGAAGGTCTTTTAATTCCAAATCCTTCATTTTTTACTTTCAATGCTGGTTGAGTCCTTTGTAAATTAAAATAAACAAAAAAATCCCTATCCAGTGGATGGGACTGAACCCGTTTTTGTAATGGAAATAAAGCTTAAATTTGTAGACAGAGAGATGTTACCTTTTTGTTTTTAAACATACAAAAGCCACTCCCGATTATCTCAAGAATGGCTATGTATCAATGATCATCATATATGGAGCATAGCGGGATCGAACCGCTGACCTCTACGCTGCCAGCGTAGCGCTCTCCCAGCTGAGCTAATGCCCCGGGATGTTTCAACAAATAACATTATATTTAATTCTCCCATAGAATACAAGGGGGAAGACTACTTTTTTTATGTTTGATGAGAAATTTCTCAATTTTGTACTATGCATTATTTTTAACCTTGGGGACGAAAGTTTTCTATCTCTGTTTTTGTGTTTTCTCAGATATTTTGGATTAAACCTGTTAAAGTGATTCGCTGCACTCTTTTTCATTTCATCTGTTACATGAACATATATATCAGATGTTGTTCTGGCGCTAGCATGTCCGGCACATCTTTGAATAGCACTTTTGCTTTCACACCATCTCTATCAATAAAGCAACCGTGTGACGCAAATCATGTATTGGAATTGAAGTCTTTCACATGCGTTTTAACTTGAATTGTCTTTGATAGTGACCGATTAATTTTAAATCCACTAGCATCCCAGTCCACATCTAAATGCCATTCAAGTGCAAGACCTTCGCCTCGTCTTAATCCCCCTTATCGCCGCTAAGGAATTAAGTCTTCGTTTAATATCAACTTCTTCATTTTATAAATTAGGTATGCCAGTCTTTGTATTCATGTACAATCCCCCTTCACTCATGTAAAATGCAAGACAGAAAGGATGGTTATATGAAAAAATACATAATAATCCTAATAGGTCTGGTAATTATAACGGTTGGAGGGATATTTTTGAAGGAACAACACCAAAAAAAAATAGAAGCCCAAGAAGCTAAAAAAGAAGAATTTTATTCCTTGGCAAAAAAAAGAATGACTGACTTTATTAAAACAAACTATACTGATGTTGAACGAATTGATTATACTAATGATTATATGATAAACCCAATGGGTGGCATTGAAATTAATGGTTACCTCAATGGTAATAAAAAAAAAGAAATATGGGGAATATATGATAAGGCAAATGATGAAGTAGGTTCATTTACTGTTGATGCTAAAGAAAAACCTGAATGCGAAGATAAAGTATGCGAGTATTAAAAAAGATACATCGCCAAAATAAGTAAATAGTACCTCGAAGGAATTCAACGGTACTATTTATTTACTTATAAATTCAAGAACCCATAAACATAATTAAAGCAACAAAAATTGCAGCGAGTACAACTAGAAACAGAACACATCCTGAAAAAAGATGACTTTTTGATCCTGTTTCAAAAAATAGAAAATACAAAAGAGTAGAGCAAGTATAATAGGTACTATAGCTATTCCCACAATTAAACCTCTTTCCCTATATGTTGATATATTTATGTAATTTTATCCTTTTCCAAACAAACAGGTCAATAGACTTATGTAATTCAATTGATTGCTTCCCGTAACATTGACTTTGTTTCCTCTTAAGTTTTGATCATTTCCTTAAATGTGTTTATCCCAATGCTTCCTTCCCCATTGTAACCTCCACTAGAATAAGCTGTCCATTTGTTAATTGATTGGTTTGCCTGAAATAGATGCTGAAATCACACCAGCGTCATCTATAGTAGGTATAGTCTTGGGCTCTTCGTTTAACACTTAAGAAATCTGCTTTTGTACCTGTTGCCGTGTTAGCGGTTATGAACCATAATATCAATACACATCAAGATCATCATGCTCACATTACGACAAATCATACATATCATGACCACTTTTCGACCATTGATAAGGTCAAACAGTCAGGGATGTCATCATGTTCAGGGGTTATTATTGGCATGGGCGAAACCAATCAACAAATTGTCGAAATGGCTTTTGCGCTTAGAGCCCTTGATGCGGATTCGATTCCCGTCAACTTTCTCCATGCAATTGAAGGAACGCCTCTTGAACATCAAGAACGCACACATCCGATCAAAGCGTTGAAGGTTTTGGCACTGATGCGATTTATCAACCCGGCTAAGGAAATTCGAGTATCTGGCGGAAGAGAGTTTAATTTGCGAACGCTTCAGCCTCTCGCATTATATGCAGCGAACTCTATTTTCGTAGGCGATTATTTAACGACAAAAGGACAGCAAGTTCAAACCGATCATCACATCATTGAAGATTTAGGTTTTGAAATAGAAGAATGTGCGCTTTAAAAAAGTCTGCCGATGGATCGGCAGACTTTTGACGTTGAGATTAGAATCTTTTATGGAAATCGACAGTACCGCTTCCTTCTTCGCGGTCAAAGCTACCAACAAAAGTCCAGTTAATATAGCCGCCGTCACCATTGTTGACAAACGTACCATCTTCAAATACCCAAATACCAAACGTAATGCCGTCATATTCAACACTATCATAATAAACAACATTGTTCAGTCCGCTAAAGTCATGATCTTGGCTTAAGTTTTGAACAACTACGTTGTAATTTTGACCTGCTTCATAGAATGCACTGTATGCCGCATTTTTTACAAATCCATCACGATTTTGAGATGATTTTACTGCTTGTTCAATTTTATCGGCAATGGCTACTGGATCAATCGAGACACTTCCATCGACACCTGTTGTCGTAGCAGCTTCAGCCTTTTGACCAAAAGTCGTAAGAGATAAAGGGACAGCAACCATTGACGTAGCAATCATAGAGCTAACAAAAAATTTACTTGTTTTCCTCATTTTTTCTAACTCCTCCTTTAATTGGTATGTCTATGTACTACCCTTTTCTTTGTCACTTAAACACTAATTTAAGAAAAAACTTCTTTTTCTACCAATTAAGAGGCTGTTTTTACTGTTTAAAAGGGCAAAACAACAAAAAAACTACTCTTTTAAAAGAGTAGTTTTCCATCATTACATAAACAGGATAAATAAAATCAGACCTAGGATGATTCGGTAGATCGCAAAAGGCACAAGTTTGATTTTATTAATCAGTTTTAGGAAGAATCGAACAACAAAGAGAGCCACAATAAACGCACTCACAAAGCCCACAATAAAGAATGGAAGCATGTCTGTTGTTAAATATTCGGCATTTTTAACAAGTGTTAAGAGGCTTGCTCCCGCCATAATCGGCATGGCCATAATAAACGTAAAGTCAGCCGCCGCTCGGTGATTCAGACCAAGAATAACACCACCTGCTATTGTAGAACCTGAACGCGAGAAGCCTGGCCATAGTGCTAAACATTGAAATAACCCGATATACAGCGCTTGTCTGTACGTCATATTATCCACAGAGCTTGTTTCTGTTTTACGTTTATTGATCCAATCAGCGACAAGCATCAGCACAGCCCCTAAAATCAAACCGACAGCGACCGTTCTCACATCAAACAAATATTTATCAATATAATCTTCAAATAAGAATCCTAAAATGACGGCTGGGACGAGTCCAACAGCAATTTGAGCAATGGTCAGCTTATGTCCGCTGCGTTTTTGTTCTTCTGTGATATTTTTCTTTAAGCCTAACAAGTTCAAAATACGATCTTTAAACACGATCATGACAGCTAAAATAGAACCTAACTGAATCACGACTTTAAATGTGTTTGCAGCCTCTGGCGTAATGATGTCTTTTGATTTTAGCCAAAGATCATCAACAATGATCATATGCCCTGTAGACGAGACAGGTGCATACTCAGTTAATCCTTCGACAATTCCTAAAACCAGTGCCACGAATAAATCCCATAGATTCATGATTTTCTTTCCTTTCAATTCTGATCTTTTGAAGGCAAACATCTATGTCCACATAAAGACAAGCTTTCTTTTTCGAAAGCTCGTCTTTATGATACTATATTTTTTTCTAAAAAAGATTATGACATCAAACCTTTTCTTCTTTATACAAATTGGATCGCATTTTGAACCAATCAAACAGGTGGGTCGTGATCACTTTCAGAACGGCATATGTCGGAATCGCGACAATGATGCCGACTACGCTGAACAATTTACCTGCTGTTAATAGAACAAAGATAATTGTGATCGGATGGATATGCAGGTTTTTCCCCATGACCTGAGGAGAAATGAATTTCCCTTCGATAAGTTGAACCACTGTCCAGACAATGATCAGTTTCAGTAGCATAATAGGTGATGTGACAAGTGCAATCACAATCGCTGGTGTAATGGCAATTGTTGGCCCAAGGTAAGGCACTACACTTGTACATGCCGCAATAATCGCTAGAAGCAGCGCATAGTCAAGTCCAATAATCAGATAACCGATTAAAAGAAGAACACCGATACAGAAGCTGACAATGATCTGTCCAAGAATATAAGAGCTTAAGCGATGGTTCATTTCGTGAAGCACGATATGTGTATGCTCTCTAAACTTATTCGGAATAAATTTCAAGAAATAGTCAGGCAGTTTTTTGCCGTCTTTTAATAGATAAAACAGAATGAACGGAACCGTCACGATCGAGATGATAATTTCAGTAAGCGCCCCTAAGAAAGTGCCGACTCCGGTAAAAGTACTTTCCAAAATCTTCGTTGCTTGACTTGACGCTTTACTCACCAATTCAGAGACGTTAAAATTCATCGTTTTCTGCGCCTGATTAATGAAGTTGCTTCCTGTTAGTTGTCGAATCTGTTCTTCTACCGTATCAACGTATTTTGGCAGATTATGAAACAGACTCATCGTTTGTGCTTGTAAAAAAGGAATAATAGATACAATGGTCACTGTAATGATCCCAATAATGACGATATATAAAAGCAAAATCGAAAAGATCCGTTTGACCTTAAATCTCTCTAATAAATTCACAATTGGATTTAATAAATAATACACAACCCCCGTTAAAATAATCGGTAAGGCAATGGTTTTGATGAGTACAATGAGCGGTGTGAAAATAAAAGATGCTTTCATGAAAACAAGGATATTCAACCCTATTAATAGCAGGATGAGTAAAAAGAGAACAAACTTGTTATCAAGAAAAAATTTTCTAAATCGACTGCTCCACATTTGCATAGAATTCATATCTTTCCTCCAAACACGGGCTATTTTATTAGTAAATTGTACACTACTTGATCATCATTTTGTGATCATTGTTTTAGCTTTTTTTCACGTTTCGCAATGGACATGGCCCATCCAATCAAAATCGGTTGTCCGATTAATCTCATCCATAACAAGGCTTGTTCTGTGCTCTCTTGCCCTGGAAATGGAATCCCTTCTCTCGCAGCAAATAGGTTCGCAGGGAAAATGAGCACCAGATAGACAGCGATCATTTTTGCTGCCACAATCCTTACGTTTGGAAGAAGCAGTAAAAAGGCCAGCAGCCATTCCAAGCATGCGGTGGCATAAATGATGCCATAGGGAAATGGCCATCCAGACATCATGCGGGCAAAGCCGCTTGGCTCTATCACATGAAAAACACCGGCTGCTATAAATAAAAGCGCGAATGCGTATGTACTTCCTATATGTAGGATGCGCTTCATGTTCGTTTCCTCCTCCCTCCTTCTCAAGTATTACCCGAATGAAGGAGGAAACTATCCACTTTTCGTACATTTATATTCTTTATGTAAGACGCATCAGCTAAGGTAAAGGTTTCATCCGCTTTTCAATAAAAAAGAAGATTCTTTCATACAAACGCTTTCAAAGCATGTATAATCAGAGAAAAGCAGAAGGAGGGAATGTGATGATTCGATTTGCTGTCATCGGAACGAATTGGATTACAGATCGATTCTTACAGGCTGGTGAAGGAGTGGCGGATTTTACATGTACGGCCGTCTATTCTCGGTCTGCTGAAAAAGGACAGGCATTTGCAGACAAGTATGGCATTGATACTGTCTTTACTAATTTACAACAAATGGCGGCAAGTGATGCGTTTGATGCTGTGTATATCGCAAGTCCAAATGCCCTTCACAAAGAGCAAGCGATGCTGATGATGGCGCATCAAAAACATGTATTATGTGAAAAACCATTGGCCTCTCACCGGAAAGAGGCTGAAGAAATGATTGCTGCTGCGAAAAAATATCAGGTGTGCTTAATGGAAGCGATGAAGACCACATTTCTGCCGAATTTTCTTCAAATCAAACAGCATCTTGATCAACTAGGCCCCATTCGGCAAGTGATCGCTCATTACTGTAAATATTCCTCAAGATACGATGCCTACCGAAACGGTGAGATTCCAAATGCTTTTAAACCGGAATTATCCAATGGCTCCTTAATGGACATCGGCGTGTATCTTGTCTTTCCCATCATTTATTTATTCGGGCTGCCACATCAAATCACCGCGAGAGGCTATACACTTTCTTCTGGAGTTGATGGGAGCGGTTCATTACTTTTACAATATGAAGGGCATCAAGCACTGCTTTTTCATTCAAAAATCTCAACGTCTCATGTATCTGCTGAAATTCAAGGGGAGGATGCCACAATGGTGATTGATCAATTTCACCGTCCTTCTCGTATCACCATCCATGATCGAAATGGAAAGCAAACCGATATTTCTCTCAAAGATGATCAACCTGCTATGTATTATGAAATCGATCACTTCATTCAATGCATCAAGCAAAAAAAGGGACAGTCGCCAGTCAATACATTTGCCTTATCCGTTCAAACCATGTCCGTCATGGACGAGGCGAGAAGACAAATGGGCATTATCTATCCAGCCGACAGACAAATGTAATGAGGCATTGAATGAACAAAGGGCGTTTTACAGCCCTTTGTTTGTTCGTGTGAATCTAGTTTGCCGCTAATACATCGGCAAATGCTTTCACATATGGCGGAAGGTCCGGCGGGCGTCTGCTTGATACAATATGACCATCTGTCACAACGGCTTCATCAAACCATTCCGCTCCAGCATTCGTCATATCATCTTTAATACCAGGTGTACTCGTCACTTTTTTACCTTTCAGGATACCAGCTGAAATGAGCACCCATCCGGCATGACAGATTTGTCCGATCGGTTTGCCCTTTGCATCAAACGTACGAACGATGTCTAATACTTCTGGATATCGGCGCAGTTTATCCGGTGCCCATCCCCCAGGAACGAGAACCGCATCATAATCATCTGCTTGAATGGAATAGAAGTCTGCATCTGATACAGCTGGCACTCCGTACTTCCCGATATATTCATGATCTGCTTTTTCGCCTACGAGATGGACAGTTGCCCCCTCTTCTCTTAATCGCAAAACGGGATACCATAGCTCTAAATCTTCAAAATCATCACTGACTAACGCAATGACCTTCTTATTTGATAAACGCATAACATCTCTCCTTTTCTTCGGATTTCCTCTATTGTACGAGATCATCTCTTAAAAAGAAAAGCGGTTCCCCTTGAGGAGAACCACTTTCCATTATTCACTGATCTTGAATTTTTTAATTAAGTCACGCAATTCTTCCGCCATTTGGGAAAGCGTCGTCGAAGAAGAACTAATCTCTTCCATTGATGCCAGCTGTTCTTCTGCTGATGCCGCGATATCTTGAATACTTGCTGAACTCTCTCTTGATACATCTGCAATTTCATTCACTGCTTTAGAAATTTGCTCAGATCCTTTTGAAAGCTCACGAACTGTCGTATTCATTTCATTGATTCTTGTCGCAATTTCTGCCGTTTGCTGATTGATTTGTGAAAAGCTTTCTTTTGTTTGGTCTGTAATTGATAGGCCATTTTTTACTTCTTCATTCACAGATTTGAACATATTTTGAGACGTTTCTATTTCAGAGACAATTTCTTTGACGAGTTTTTCAATCTCTTTTGCAGAATCTGATGATTGAACCGCCAGCTTACGGACTTCTTCTGCTACAACCGAGAAGCCTCTGCCTGACTCACCCGCACGTGCTGCTTCAATGGCTGCATTCAGAGCCAGTAAATTCGTTTGATCTGCTATACCGTTAATGACACCTAAAATGTTGGTGATATCTTTTGATTTATGCTCTAATCCGTTAATCACACTTTCAGCTTCTTTCACTGAATGATCAATCGTTTTCATTTGGCCAACTGTCTGTTCAACAAGCTGTCCGCCTGTTTCTGCGACTGTTTTTGATTGAACCGATGATTCTGTAATGACATCAGATGTTTGTGCAACTTCATTTAGCCCTTCGTTCATTTGTTTCAAGTGGGCTGCACTTTGTTCCACCATTTCACTTTGATTTTCGTTTCCGTTCGAGAATGTTTCAATGGATGATGTAATGTGTTCGGTTGCTTTTGTCGTTTGACCTGCACTTGCCGTCAGTTCTTCCGACGATGACGCCACGTTCTCAACAGATGTCTGTACAGCTTGGATGACGTCTCTGAGTGACTCACTCATTTCATTAAAACTTGTACCGAGCTGACCAATTTCATCCTTTGATTTAACATCAATTTTTTCTGTTAAATCTCCTTCGCTAATCTTCTTAGAAGATGAGACAAGCATGGAAAGTGGTTTTGTAATGGAACGGATGATAAAGAAGATGAGAATCCCGCCAATGATGAGCGCACCAGCTAATATAATGGCCGCCATGTTGAAAACTGGCTGCGCCGCTTCTTCTACTTCATTGACAAACATTGTACCGGCAATTTTCCAACCAGTCGATTTGTTTGTTGTGAACTCCATTTGCTTTTCTTTTCCTTCAAACATATAACTCATTGAACCTTTGTCTTGTGTATAAAGCTTGTCTACCCAATCACCTGTTAATTTTGTTCCTGCTTTTTTCGTTGGGTGTGCCACGTATGTTCGATCTGGGCTTCCGATAAAAGCATGACCTTCTTTACCAATATTGATACTATTAGACTCTTTTACTAGATTCGCAATGTTCAGGTTCATGGCAATAACACCAGAACCATCCTCAAGTTTTTTAGAAATCGTCACAACAAGCGTACCAGTTGATGCGGTTGGATATGGAGCGGAAACAGACAGCTCACCGTTTTTCGCCCAGCCATCTTTGTACCAATCCCGCTCAGTTGCGACATAATCAGCAGGCATTTTTTGATTAGGATATCTTGAGAACACTTTTCCATCACTTGAAGCAACAAAGATGCCTTCTGTGTCATCATTCATGCTCATGAACTGCTCAAAGCGTCCTTGAATATCAGTCGTTCCTTTTTGCCCCAGCTTTTTCTCCGTAATCCATTTGCTAAAGAAATCGGCTGCGTCTGTTTTTACTTTTACAACCTTCGTAATGTTTTTGTCCAGCTGTTCTACATTTTCCTTTGCACTTTGCATGATTTGATCATTTAAAGAGGTGCTCGCCGTATGATATGAAGAGAATGCCAATACGATAATTGGGCATAAAAGAATAAATAAGAAAGAGAAAACGAGCTTTTTTGATATCGATGGTTTTTTGAAATACTGTATGAAATTCATAAAAAAGAAAACTCCTTTTAGTAAGATAGTATATATATCGGAAGTACTACTAGGTTCTTTACTTTTTTAACTTATTAAAGTCTAGATAAGTCCAAAATACCCAAATTATGTGCAAATAACGGAAAAACCCCTGACGTCAAAACGTCAGGGGTTCTACTATGACTCTTATATTTTAAATTGTTTGATGAGCTCTCTCAGTTCTTCTGCCATTTGAGATAAAGTGGCGGAAGATGAGCTGATCTCTTCCATTGATGCCAGCTGTTCTTCTGCTGAAGCCGCAATATCTTGGAAACCTGCGGAACTTTCACGTGAAAGCTCTTTGATTTGATTGACTGCTTGTGAAATATCGTTTGAGCCATGAGAAAGTTCTTGGGCTGATCCGTTCATTTGTTTCATTTGTTCTGTCATTTCTGATGTCTTATGGGTGATTTTCTCAAAACTCACTTTCGTTTCATCTGTAATGTTTAATCCAGATTGAACTTCACCTGCTACTTGTCTAAACATCTTCTGCGACTTTTCAATTTCATCTACAATTTCGTTCGTTAGGCTTTCAATTTCTTTTGAAGAGCTGCCTGATTGCTCTGCCAGCTTGCGGACTTCTTCTGCGACCACAGAGAAGCCTCTTCCTGCCTCACCTGCACGTGCGGCTTCTATCGCTGCATTTAAAGCGAGGAGGTTCGTCTGATCTGCAATGCCGTTGATGACTCCAAGAATGCTTGTAATGTCCTTAGATTTCTGTTCTAGCCCTGCAATCACAAGCTCTGCTTCTTTCACTGCTTGTTCAATCGTTTGCATTTGACCTGCTGTTTTTTGAACGAGCTCTCCACCAGCCTGAGCGGTTTTGCTAGACTCGATAGATGATTCCATCATGTGAGAAGTCGTGTTGACCATATGTGATAAACTGCGATCCATGTCGTTTAGCTGGACAGAGCTTTTTTCAATCATCTCATTTTGATGTTCATTGCTGTTTGAGAACTGTTCAATAGATGAGGTAATATGCTCAGTTGCTTGGGCTGTCTGTCCTGCGCTAGCCGTTAATTCTTCAGATGAGGCAGCAACATTTTCAATTGAATTCTGGACGGCTTGAATGACTTGTTTCAGCTTTGCCGACATATCGTTAAAGCTCTGTGCAAGTTTGCCGATTTCATCATGTGTGCGCACCTCAATATGCTGGGTAAGATCCCCCTGACTGATTTTCTCAGCCGATTCAGAGAGCTCTATGAGTGGTTTTCGGATTGATTTAATAATAAAATAAATCGCGATTCCACCGATGACAATCGCAGCAGCTAGGATGATCATGGTTAAGTCAAGCACTGGCTGCGCGGCTTCTTTCACTTCGTTGACATACATTGTTCCCGCGAGCTTCCAGCCTGTCGCTTCATTTGTGTCATAAAACATTTGCTTCGGCTGTCCGTTGAATTCATATTCGAAACTGCCTTTTTTATTGTTATACATTTTTTCGATGAAATCGCCTGTCAGTTTCGTCCCGGCCTTTTCCGTTTTATGAGCAATGTAACGTTGGTCTGAGGTAGCGACAAACGCATAACCTTCTTGACCAATTTTGATGCTGTTTGTATCTTTCACAATTGTGTTCAATCGTACATTTATGCCGATAACACCAGAACCATCTGCTAACTGTTCTGATATTGTGATGAGCAGGTCATCTGATGACTTGTCTGTAAAAGGATCTGAAATGATGAGTTTGTCATCTCCCATTGATTGTTGAAACCATGGTTCATTTTTTGCGCTTTTGGCACTGCCTTTATGAATCTCGGAATATTCAGTTAGTTTACCATTCTGATCTGCAACAAATACTTCTACGACATCGTCGTCTGTTTCCGATAGTTGCTCTAATTTCACCTTAAGTAAATCCTTATTTTTAGAGGCCAGTTCCTTTTTTTTCACCGATTTAGATAAATATGAAACAATATCAATTTTAGGCTGTACATCTTTATTGATCAGTTCATTTAATTGATTCACACCATTTGCAGCGCTAGACATAATCTCATCATTGAGAGACTTAGACGCCACTTCATAGGAAAATGCGGCCAACACAAGAATGGGCACTAGGAGAATCGCTAAGAATGCAGTAATTAATTTCTTTGACATCGTAAAGTGCTTAAAAAAGTTGATTTTTTTCATGACTCTACTCCTTTTGATTTATGATTTGGGATCATCCCCCTCTATTCTTAGGTAATACGGATTATTTTTCAAGGTGTAATGTTCAAAAAACCACCAAAATAAGCATATTTACCTATTCCTTTCGATTTATTCACTTCAAAAAAAGAACCCCAAAAAGCTGGAGGTTCTTTTCATTTGGTTTATTCGACTTTAAATTTGCTAATCAAATCACGTAATTCTTCTGCCATTGAAGAAAGGGTGGCAGAGGATGAGCTGATCTCTTCCATTGATGCCAGCTGTTCTTCAGCTGAAGCGGCAATGTCTTGGATATTGGCGGAGCTTTCACGGGATACGTCTGCAATCTCACGGACAGCCTCAGAAACATGTGCAGATCCTTTTGACAACTGGACAACTGTTCGATTCATTGTTTGGAGCTGATCTGAGATTTCTTTGGTCATGTCGAAAATATTGTGGAAGCTGACTTTCGTTTGTTCAGTAAAGCTTAAGCCTGATTGAACTTCTTGATTTACTGCTGTGAATACTTCTTGTGATACATCAATATCTTGAACGATTTCTTTGATTAAGTTTTCAATTTCTTTCGCTGAGTTGGCAGATTGAACAGCAAGTTTTCTTACTTCTTCTGCTACAACGGAGAAACCTCGACCAGATTCTCCAGCTCTTGCTGCCTCAATTGCTGCATTCAGCGCAAGTAAATTCGTTTGATCTGCGATGCCATTAATGACACCAAGAATCTGGGTAATATCTTTTGATTTGCTTTCTAGCGCACTGATGACATTCTCTGCTTTTTTCACTGATTGATCAATCACGTTCATTTGAGAAGCGGTTTTTTCTACTAGCTGTCCGCCTTCTCCTGCAATCTCTGTTGATTTGATGGATGAAGCGGTAATCGATTCGGCCGATTCATTCATGTTCTGAAGGCCTCTGTTCATTTCTTCTAACTCTTCTGAGCTTGATTCCACTTTATCATTCTGGCTTTCGTTACCAGTGGAGAATTGTTCAATGGCTAATGTAATATGCTCTGTTGCTTTACTTGTTTGTCCTGCGCTTGCGGTCAGTTCTTCTGATGAAGAAGCGACATTTTCAACGGAGGTTTGGACGGCACCAATGAGGGATCTTAATGAGTCAATCATCGTATTAAAGCCTTTACCAACTTGTCCTATTTCATCATCTGATTGAATCTGAAGTTTATCACGTAAATCACCATCGCTGACCTTTTTCGAGAAACGGGCCAGATTGGATAATCTATTTGAAATAGAGCGGACAATAAAGAAGATGAGGGTTCCTGCTACGATCAGTGTCACACTGAACACAATAATGGCTGTATTGAAAACGGGTTTAGCTGCATCCTCTACTTCTGATACGAGCATCGTGCCGCCGATTTTCCAGCCGGTTAGTTCATTGGTGACATAAGCTACCTTTTTATCTGTTCCATTGAGTGTATAGCTGCCGTTTCCTTGTTTGTTTTTAAAAATAATGTTCGCCAAATTCTCATTGACTTTGCTTCCTGGCTTTTGGGTTGGATCTGCTAACACGGTTTTATCCTTCTCCATGATGAAAGCATATCCTTTTTGACCTATTTTGATTTCTTTTAGCTTTTGAATGAGGCTGTCAATTTCCATATCAAGACCAATCACCCCTGAGCCATCTTTCGTTTTTTGGGCAATGGTGATGACCATTTTACCTGTAGATGCTGCGACATATGGCTTCGTGATGACTTGTTTACCATCAGCACTCATGGCCTCTTGATACCATGGACGCTCTCGCGGGTCATAGCCATCAGGCATTTTTTGAACTGGGTATTGCATGAACAAACCCTTTTCTGAACCTGCATAAATGGCAGAGACATCTTTTTCATTAATTTTTCCATATTGCTGCAATTCTTTAATGGTAGCTTTTCTATTTTTTTCTTGAAGATTAGCCGCTTTGAGATCATCTGTAAACAGGGTCACAGCCTCTGCCTTGTTCCCAATATTCTCATCGATTAAGGTATCAAATGCATTGACCTGACTCATCGCACTGCCCATAATCTGTTTGTCTAACTCTGTCTTTGATGTGAAAAACGCACTAATGGTCAGTGCAACAGTTGGCAGTATAAGGACTACCAAAAAGGCAATAACTAATTTTTTAGAAATGGATGGTTTTTTGAACCATTGGATCATTTTTCCCATTTTCTCTTTCCCCCTTTACTTCTCTAAAGTTATTATCGGATGAAAGGTTTATTTTTAGAGGGCTGGAAATGACGTTTAAAAATAAAAAAAATACCCAGACAATTCTGGATATTTTTTCATCGTTTTTTAATCAATTTTAAATTGACTTGTCAGCTCTTTTAGTTCCTCAGCCATATTGGCAAGTGTGACAGAAGAGGACGAAATTTCTTCCATAGATGCCAATTGTTCTTCAGCAGATGCCGCAATATCTTGAATGTTCGCCGCACTTTCTCTTGAAACTTGACGCATCTCTTGCATGGCTTGTGATACAAGTTTTGATCCGCTTGATAGGTCAACCGCTGTATCATTTAATTGAGTGAGCTTTTTCGACATACCTTCTGCCGCCTCATAGATGTTTTGGAAGCTTTCTTTTGCTTCTTCTGTCATCCCAAGTCCTGCATTTACTTCTCGGTTGACAGCTTTGAACATCTCTTGAGATTTGGAAATTTCCAACACAATTTCTTGGATCAGCTTTTCAATTTCTTTCGCTGAATCTGCGGATTGGACTGCTAGTTTTCTGACTTCCTCTGCTACGACAGAGAAACCGCGCCCTGATTCACCTGCTCTTGCTGCTTCTATGGCTGCATTGAGTGCAAGTAAATTCGTTTGATCTGCGATGCCATTAATGACATTTAAAATACTCGTAATATCTTTAGATTTGTATTCTAATTCTTTCATGACTTGTTCGGCTTCTTGTACAGATGTATCGATATGTTTCATTTGATTCGCTGTGCTTTCAACGATACGTCCGCCTTGTCCAGCCGCTTCTGTCGATTGAATGGAGACAGCAGTCACTTCTGATGAAGTTTGTGACATACCTTGTAATCCTTCATTCATTGCGACAAGCTGATTCGTGCTAGATTCGACTTTCTCATTTTGTGCTTCATTCCCATTTGAGAATTGTTCAATCGACATGGTGATATGCTCTGTCGCCTGACTTGTTTGGCTGGCACTAGCAGTCAGCTCTTCTGACGCTGAAGCTACATTGTCGACAGATTGCTGGACCGCTCGGATAACTTCACGCAAAGATTCACTCATCTTACTAAAGCTTCTTGTGAGGTCTCCTATTTCATCCTTCGATTTGGTTTCGAGGGTTTCCGTTAGATCCCCTTCACTCACCTTTTCTGAGAAATCAACAAGCCTTCTAAGTCCAATTGTGATGGAGCGAACGATAAAGAAGATCGCAATACCGCCAAGGATAAAAGAAGAAATTAAAAGAATAATGGCAGAATTCCAAACTGGCTGTGCTGCTTCTTCTGTTTCTGATACAAACATCGTTCCAGCAATTTTCCAACCTGTTAAATCATTTGTCACAAAAACGAGACGTTTTTGCTCTCCTTTATTCTCATAAGTTGATGTTCCTTCTTTGCTGCTGTAAAGGATTGATGAAATATTTTCAGTCACTGTAGATCCTGATTTTTCTTCTGGATGAGCGACAATCTGTTTATTTTTATTTGCAATAATTGGATATCCTTCTCGTCCAATTTTAATATCTTTGATTTTATCGACGATATCCTGAACATCAATATCAATCCCAATGGCTCCCGACCCGTCCTTCAGACGCTGAGCGATTGTGACAACCATGCCGTTTGTTGTGGCAGAGATGTATGGATTGGTGACCACAGGTTCACCTTTTTCGTCCTGCATCGCCGCTTTATACCAATCACGAGTTGTTGGATCATAGCCTTTTGGCATGTCTACTTTAGGGAACTGAATAAAGTCACGATTTTTACTTGCTGCATAAAACCCAACCACATCATCTTCATTGATTTTACTGTATATCTCAAAATGCTCATACAGTTCGTCCTGGTTTTTCTTTTTAAAGTCTGCAGCACTGGATGTTTCGGTAAACAGTTTGACTGCGTTCTCCTTATTCAAAAGCTTTTGCTCAATCATGTCATTCAGCTCATTGACTCTTGCGTTTGCTCCGTACATGATTTCATGATCTAATTCTTCTTTGGCAATCTGATATGAAATCGTACTGAGTGTAATGATAGGCAAGACGAGAACAAGTGTGAATGAAATAATCAGCCTTTTAGAAATCGATGGTTTTTTCAACCATTTTATGATACTTTTCATGTTTTTCCTCCTTTTAAACGTTATGTTTTATATCGGACAGCTTCATATTATTTTCATGTTTTTCAAATAAAAAGGATGACTTTTTGTTTATTTTCACAAATTGATTCCTTGCCCAAGCATCCCGCATACGCTAATACAAAAGGGGGCGCTTTTCATATGATTATCCTTTCAGGACAGCCAGTGACAAATGAGCAGCTGGCATCGTTTCAGCTAGAAGGACAAAAGCGGATCATTTTGATGCAGTTACAAGCCTCAAATGATACGTTCCGTTATAGGCAGGCATCTGATTTGTTATTTGAGGTGACTTTAAGATCGAATATCATGAATGCGGCAAGAGATTTGAATAAGAGCGGTGCCTCATTTGCTATCTTTCAAAGGTCCCGTGCGAATGACGCCTATTGGCGTGTATCAGAGGCCGGAGCGTTAGAACTGCGCTATCAAGTCGAGCCATCTACAGGGATTAAAGACATCTTTGAAAATGGCTCAAAATATGCCTTTGAATGTGCCACAGCGATTGTCATTGTGTTTTATATGGGAGTCTTGCAAACGGTAGGAGACGAGAAGTTCAATCGAAGACTTAGAAGTTTAACACTGTATGACTGGCACTATGATACATTGTCCATTTATACAGAGCGCGGAAATGATTTTATTTATGGGGATTGCCTATATTTCGAGAATCCAGAGTTTAGCTATCAACAGTCTCAATGGCGCGGAGAAAATGTGATTTACTTAGGGGAAGATCAATATTATGGGCATGGGCTTGGGATCTTAACAGCTGCAGAGATTATCGATAAATTAAATGCCAGAAGACGGCCAGGGGCGGTTCAGTCCGCTTATTTACTGCCGCAGACTACTAGGATGGATGTTATTTATCTCAGGCAAATGTTTGGCAGCTAAAAAAGGCCTCTTGTCTATAGGTTATGACAAGGGGCCTTTATATGCCTTACGTTTTCGGTAATCATGGAGCGTGCCAAGCATTGTGTTTGCTAGGATTTCCATTTCTTCTAGATCGTTTCTTGTGACTGGAGGGTCGTGCTGATTCCATTTCACATAACGAACGAAATAGTAATGACGAATGGGGGTAAGAACGGCAGGGGAGTGCGGAAAATCATCAAATAGAAATTCAATTTGTCCTTTTTTCCGATATGAATGTTTTAAGATTTCCATCCTGTCACACCACCCATCATCAAATTATATCTGCGTGAGTTCATGCATGATCTCTTCAACGGTTAAAATGGAATGAATACGGCCAACCCCCTGACCTGCCCAAAGAGCCATTTGTTCTGGGTTTCCTGTAGCAGCTGCCGCTTTTCGCATCGGTGTTGTCCATACATGCTGTATAGGATAGGGAAGAACCCGGTCTTCATTTCGTCTTTCTTCCTCCATCCACTGATTGACAATACCTCTGGCTTTTTTTCCAGAGAAAAGCCGTGTCATCGCTGTTTCACTGCCTTCTGCCTGTAACAGCGCCTTTTTGTACACATCTGCCGCACCACTTTCTTGACTCGCTAAAAATCGTGTCCCTATTTGAACCGCATCTGCTCCAAGTGCTAGTGCTGCTTTCATAGTGGTCCTGTCTGTGATACCTCCAGCTGCAATCAATGGGATATGACAGACAGACTTGACATCACTGATCAGGCAGAAAAGTCCCTGCAGAGCATCTCCCTTTGAAGGTAAAAAGGTGCCTCGGTGCCCTCCTGCTTCGCTTCCTTGAAGAACAATGGCATCCATTCCTTTTTCTTCTAAAAGCAGTGCTTCTTTTTTTGTTGTAGCTGTTCCGATGAGAAAGATCCCCTTTTGTTTCAGGTGATGAATTGTTTGTTCGTTTGGACAGGCAAATGTAAACGACACAGCTGGGACTTCTTCTTCTTGAAGAATGTTGATTTTTTGTTCATAGTCCTTCCATAATTCTTCTTCGCTAGGGATTATCTGTGCTTCTGGTATGACAGGCAGCCGATCTGTCCAAAATGATACATCTTCTGTTTTCGTTTCTGAAATGGGTTCAGGGACAAACACATTCACTTGAAATGGACGAGATGTCAGCTGTTTGACCTGTCTGATTTGCTGCCTCATCTTTTCAGGCTGTACATAACCACTTGCTAAGCTGCCGAGGCCCCCATATTGTGAAACAGCGGTGACAAGCTGCGGCGTCACCGCTCCTCCTGCCATTGGTGCTTGAATGATGCCATGTTCAATTTGAAGTAACGCTGTGAATTCTCCCATCTTCTCCCCCGCCCTTACTCGTTAGATGACACCTGTACATAAAAGTGACGATGTCTCGGTCCGTCAAACTCACAAAAATAGATTCCCTGCCACGTTCCAAGCACAAGATCACCATGATGGACAAGAACGTGCTGAGATGCTCCCATATAACTAGCTTTCATATGCGCTGCTGTATTGCCTTCCATATGACGATCTTTTGGATGTTCCCACGGAAAGACTTCGTCAAGCCGGCGCAGCATATCACGTTTGACGTCTGGGTCGGCATTTTCATTAATGGTGATTCCAGCCGTCGTATGTGGACAATAGACCATAACCGTTCCGTTTTGAATCCCAGTTTCCCGGACATATTGCTGAACTTCATGGGTAATGTCTATCATGTCATCGTGTTTGTCTGTTTGTACGTTGATTTTTTTCATTTCACTGGCTCCTTTTGATCATGTCTATAAAACCATACCCTTTTTATGTGAAACCAATCACTGCCGGTTGGCAGAAACAAATCTTCTTACCTAAAGTTTACCAAGCAAAAAAACCTCGTCAATAGCTCCGAGGTTTTTAGGAAAAGTGAACCTTTTTTACTTCTATGGTTCGAATATGATGATCTTCTGCATCGACAATTTTAAATTCACAGCCTTCTGCTTCAATGATATCACCAATGTCAAAATCAATTTTATGCGTCATCATCCAGCCGGCAATTGTATCAACATCATCATTTTCAATCGCTAAATCCAATAAATCATTTACTTCATCGATCAAGGCTTTTCCATCCATGACATAGTGGAAGTCACCTTTTTTCACAATATGCGGGGTTTCATCTTGATCATATTCATCTCGAATCTCGCCCACAATTTCTTCTAATATGTCTTCAACTGTGACGAGACCTGCTGTTCCGCCGTATTCATCTACAAGCACCGACATATGAATCCGTTCCTTTTGCATCAAAATCAACAGTTCTTGAATCGGTGTACTTTCAATGACACGAATGACAGGGCGCATTAAGTCTTCAATGGACACCTCTTGATTGAGAAAACTTGCTTTAAATACGTCTTTGCTATTGATCACACCAATGACATGATCTTTGTCTTCTTTAATGACAGGATAACGTGTATACCTTTCGTTCAGCATATAATGCGTCACGTCTTCCAGGCTCTGTTCAATTTCAATGGCAGAGATTTCTGTGCGCGGGATCATGATCTCTCTCGCCACTCGGTTATCAAATTCAAATATTTTATTGACATATTTGTATTCAGATTGGTTGATCTCGCCCTTTTCGTAGCTTTCAGACAGGATGAGACGCAATTCTTCCTCACTGATCGCCACTTCATGTTCTTTGACAGAATGAAAACCAAATAATTTCACAATGCCTCGTGCAGCCCCATTTAATGCTTTAATAAACGGGTACATGACTTTATAGAAAAAAATAAGAGGTTTTGCCGTCACAAGACTGACGGCTTCTGCCTTTTGAATGGCAATCGTTTTGGGAGCAAGTTCCCCAACGACAACATGCAAAAACGTAATGATCACAAAGGCAATGATAAACGATATGATGTCTGTCAAAGCGGAATGAAGCCCTGCCTTTTCAAAAAGCGGATGCAGGAAATGTTCCACTGTTGGCTCCCCTAACCACCCTAAGCCTAATGCCGTGATGGTAATGCCAAGCTGACAGGCAGATAAATATTCATCAAGGTTGGTTGTCAGTTTCTGAACATGAATGGCTCTCTTATCACCGCTTTCAATCAGCTGATTGATTTTTGAGCCTCTAATTTTCACAATCGCAAATTCAGTGACAACAAAAAATGCTGTCGCAGCAATGAGTAATAGGACTAAAAATACGTTTAAAATATACAAAAAAACCCTTACCTAACACGGGTAAGGGCTCACCTCCTCTGGCGTCAATTAATCATTACGGCCATTTAGGAAGATCATTACAAAACGGAGCAATTCAAACAGGGAGACAAGGGCCGCTGCTACGTACGTAAGAGCTGCGGCATTTAACACCTTGTTCACGCCTCTTTCTTCACTGCTTCTAATGATTCCTTCTGAAACAATGATATTCTTTGCACGAGAACTTGCGTTAAACTCAACAGGCAATGTCACTAGCTGAAAGAACACAGCAGCTGAGAACAGAACGATCCCAAGCCCGATTAAGTTAAGGCTGCCGAGCAATAATCCACCTAGGAAAAGAAGCGGGGCAACACCAGATGCAAAGTTCACGACAGGGAAGATCTTATGTCTCAAGACAAGCGCACCATAGGATTCCTGATGCTGCAAGGCATGTCCAACCTCGTGTGATGCGACTGAAATGGCCGAAATGGAATAGCCATAATACACTGGTTCAGATAAACGAACCACACGCTGCGTCGGGTCGTAATGATCAGTCAAAGTTCCTCTTACCGGTTCAACGGGTACATCGTATAACCCGTTGCGATCTAAAATATATCGAGCGGTTTCAGCACCTGTTTTCATACTGGCAGCTTCAACCTTTGAATACTTTTCAAAATTATTCTTTACTTTAAATTGTGCCCAAAAAGACAATCCCAATGCGGCAAATGTTAAAAAATAAAAAAACAGCATGCTCATCAGCTTCCTTTTTATTTTATATATTTATTTACAATTTTAATGACTTTTATGTAACGTGTACAGCAAAAAGCACTAGGTCTTTTTAAGGGGAATCACTACACCAATGAAAAAGAAGAACATTCCGATGCATGCTGTATAAAATGTCACTGTTCCATATAGGTCTTGAAAAAAACGAAGCCACGAGAAATTATTCATAAAATGGTTCACCGCATTTAAATCAAACACGAGTAAAATCACCGCAGATGATAAAAAGTGTGCGCCAATAAAAAGAAGTACGGTCTTTTGAACAAACGACATTCGCATTCCCTCCTTCTTCTCTCTTATTTTAAGATATGGGTTCTGTTTCAATACATGACGATGATGAAAAATTGTTTCCTAATCGGGCATACTGACATTAGCAGTCTCCCTGAAAGGACGAGTTCGATGAAATCAAACCGTATCTTCATTGCCTGGCTAAGATGGCCTCTTTATGTTCGCATTGCGATCATCATCTGTTTCTTGCTTCTCTTTTTTGGACAATTAATCGTCATACTTGAACCAAAGCAGTATCATACGATCTTTGATGGGATCTGGTGGGCTCTCATTACAGTCGCGACGGTAGGCTATGGTGATTTTGTGCCGCAAACCATGCCTGGGCAAGTAGCAGGGATGGCGCTTATTTTGATCGGCGCCAGCTTTGTCACTGCATATTTTGCCACGCTTGCTGCCGCTGTATTTAGCAAACAGCACCATTATGTAGAGGGAAAGGTGGCTTTCAAGGGGAAGGGACATCTCATCATTGTCGGCTGGAATGAGAAAACGAACAAACTGCTTCAATCGTTTCAAACCATTGATCCCGCCATGCCGATTGTACTCATTGATGATTCCTTAAAGGAAGGACCTCTTTTAGAGAATGTCCATTTTATTAAAGGCCATGGTACAGAGGATGCCACACTTCGCAGAGCAAATATTATGAGTGCTGATACATTGATGATTACCGCCGACCAGCATGAAAATGAAGTGACGGCTGATATGCAGAGTGTCTTAACCTTGCTTGCGGCAAAAGGATTAAACCCTTCGTTATATTGTTTAATTGAAATTTTAACCGATCGCTATGTGAAAAATGCTGAGCGGGCTGGCGCCAATCAAGTCATCCATACTTCTGATGCCGTGAATCATTTAATGGTGGAGCATTTTCTTTTAAAAGAACAGCTCATGGCGTTAAAAATAAAAAGAAACATGACCCTCCATAAACAGATCACCATCATTCCAGTACCGGCTTCATTAGCTGGAGAGACATTCTTAACGGCACTTCATCACTTTTTAGAGCATCATGTGATCATTGTAGGCGTACAAAAAAAAGAAGGACCCATGATGAATCCTCCTTTTGGATATGAGCTTCATCCAGAGGATGAGCTGATCAGCTTTTAAAGCAGTACATCTTCTAATTCTTTGACGAGTGAAAAGCCAATTTCGGCATAAGCCTTTGACACATCTCCGTCTTTCTCTTTCGGTTCTTGGAATTGGTTAAAAGATGCCCCTACATTTCCAACCATCGCATGGTCATCTAATTTATCTTGATAGACATGCTTTAAGAGAAATGGATGTCCCATTTTCACCACAACGCCTGGCTGATCCAGCTGTCCTTTCTCGGCTGTAAACGGAACTCTGAGAAAGGTATAGCCGTCACGGTTGTCAATTTTATAATCAAAATATCCATGATCATAATCCCAATTCCCATTAATGACATATCCGAGCGGCTTCATGTTTTCTTCTAAATGGTACAGTGAAAAGCTTTCACCAGTCAGCCTAGATGGTACATGAATCATACAGAACCCTCCTTTTTGTATAGGGTTCGTTAAAGAGAGGAATTCATACATTTGCCTTTCGTGATTTGCACATTGTTTGTAAAAGCAGCATCAAATAAGCTTTGGCTGGATGATGCATTTGTCTCGTTCGCACTGCCCGCTCCTGATGTTTCTTTCGTAGCACTCATTGGACAAATCCGTCCAACATTCCCAAAGTTAACGATGGCCTGCCCGGAAATGTCATGGATATAAATATGATTTGTTCTCATCGCTTCATCAACCTCCTCCATTGATTATTCTATGTACAGAGCTTAGGGAGGCTTGCACTGACACCATGAGAACATAAAAAAAGGCACACCTTATGAAAAGATGTGCCTTAGCGTGTAGACAAACCCTCGCATTCGTTGTCAGTCCTGCGCACTGGTGCTCACGAATGTCAAATTCGCTCCGCTCCAGTACTCGTCCTTCCTAGACTTCAAAGGTTTTCTATCACGCTAAAAAGAAGACAAAGGGCTAAAATACAGTTCATTTTAGCCCTTTGTCAACAATCTGGGGCACACCTTATGCAAAGATGTGCCTTTTATTCTTATGATTGTTTGAGACGGCTCTCAAGTTCTGCCTTTTTCTCTTCGAAGCCCGGTTTTCCTAATAAAGCAAACATGTTCACTTTATACGCTTCTACTCCAGGCTGGTCGAATGGATTGACGCCTAGTAAATACCCAGACATCGCACAAGCTTTTTCGAAGAAGTACACGAGATATCCGAATGTATAAGCATCCATTTCAGGAATTGTCACAATCAGGTTCGGTACTTTTCCATCCGTATGAGCAAGCATTGTGCCTTCAAATGCTTTTTTATTAACGAAATCAACCGTTTTTCCTGCAAGATAGTTTAACCCATCAAGGTCTTGTTCTTCTGCTTCGATGACAAGTTCATGTCGTGGCTTGTCTACATTCACGATGGTTTCAAACAAGTCTCTTCTTCCTTCTTGTACATATTGACCAAGTGAATGAAGATCCGTTGAGAAGTTCGCAGATGAAGGATAGATTCCTTTTTCATCTTTCCCTTCACTTTCGCCGAATAACTGCTTCCACCACTCCGCAAAGTACTGTAAGCCTGGCTCATAGTTAATCAGCATTTCAATTGTCCGTCCTTTATTGTAAAGAACATTACGGACAACCGCATATTGATAAGCCGCATTTTCTGAGAGCTCAGATGATGCGAAGTCTTCACTTGCTTTGGCAGCACCTTCCATCATTTGATCAATGTCTGCACCGCTTACAGCGATTGGCAATAGACCAACTGCTGTTAAGACGGAATAGCGTCCGCCAACGTCATCAGGGATGATAAATGATTCATAGCCTTCTTCAGTTGCTAATGTTTTGAGTGCCCCGCGTGCCTTGTCAGTTGTTGCATAGATGCGTTTTTTCGCTTCTTCAGCACCATATTTTTCGATAAGGAGCTTTTTAAAGATACGGAACGCAATGGCTGGCTCTGTTGTTGTACCAGATTTTGAAATCACATTAATGGAGAAATCGGCATCTTCTAGCAGATCCATTACATCTGTTAAATAAGAAGAACTGATGTTGTTTCCAATAAAGATGATTTGCGGTGTTTTGCGTTTGCCTTTTGGCAAACTATTATAGAAAGAATGGTTTAAAAACTCAATGGCCGCACGTGCGCCAAGATAAGAACCACCAATTCCAACAACGAGTAATACATCAGAATCAGATTTAATCTTTTCTGCACTTTTTTTAATGCGGGCAAATTCTTCGCGATCATATTGCTTCGGTAAGTCAACCCAGCCTAAATAATCACTGCCAGTACCCGTTTGTTCATGAATATTATGATGGGCCACCTTCACAAAATCTTTTAAATATGTAAGCTCATGTTCTTGAAAGAAAGGTAACGCTTTCGAGTAGTCAAATTGAATATGTGTCATCGCTTGTAAGCCCTCCATTACGTTAGTTCTGTCCCTTTCACTTTAGCGGAACTAGCTATTGAAATCAAGTGATCGTCATTGGTACAGCAAAAAGCCGCTCCTCATGAAGAGAAGCGGCCATCCAAATTATAGAGAAGCTTTCAAAATCGCTAAAATGTCATCACGGTCAAGTTTCATAAAGTTACCAAAACCACCATATTCCATTTCTTTTGCTGCGATGTCAGCAATTTTGTCCAGTTGATCTTCACCAATATCATAATCCGCTAAACGACTCGGTGCACCGAGGCTTGTCCAGAAGGCTGACAGCTTGTCGATTCCTTCTAATGCGATGTCACGATCCGATTTTCCTTCTGTCTCAATGTCAAACATGTTCAACATGAGGTTTTTAAAACGTTCGACATTATGATCAAGTGTATGACGCATCCAGTTTGGGAAGAGGATCGCAAGTCCACCTGCATGCGGAATGTCATAGACTGCTGATACTGCATGCTCAATCGTATGTGATGCCCAGTCGCCAAAGTAACCCATTTGCAGCGTGCCATTTAAAGCAATTGTTCCTGCATAAAGGATGGTTTCACGGTGCTCATAGTTTTGTAAGTCTTCAAGTAGCTTTGGCGCTGTCTCGATGACTGTTTGAAGAACAGCAAAACACATCCGATCTTGTAGAGGGGTGTTTTTGACATTATGGAAGTATTGTTCAAATACATGGCTCATCATATCAACCATGCCATACACCGTTTGATTCTCTGGCACAGAATATGTGTGCTCAGGATCTAAAATTGAAAAAGCAGGGTGCGTGACTGAACTGCCCCACACGTACTTTTCATTTGTTTCCCAGTTTGTGATAACAGAGTCTGGATTCATTTCTGAACCAGTTGCCGCAAGTGTCAGCACTGTGCCAAACGGCAATGCTTTTTGAGCGGTTGTTTTCTTTGAGATAATGTCCCAAACATCCCCGTCATATTCTGCTCCAGCTGCAATGGCTTTTGTACAGTCGATGACACTTCCCCCACCAACTGCTAATAAGAAATCAATGTTCTCATTTTGGCAAATGTCGATCCCTTTTTGCACTGTAGTGAGACGAGGGTTCGGTTCGACTCCTGACAGTTCAAATACGTCAGCCTCTGCTTCATTTAAAGCGCTGATAACCTTATCATAAAGACCATTTTTCTTAATACTGCCTCCACCATATACAAGAAGCACTCGCTTTCCATAACGAGCGAGTTCGCTTTTTAGTCCGTCTAGTTGTCCTTTTCCAAACATCAATTTCGTTGGATTATAGTAAATAAAGTTTTCCATCTGTTCTACATCTCCTTAAAACATTTATATCCAAAAACATGAAAGACTACTGTAACATATGTACATGCAGAACTCAAAAAAGATAACTGCTTAAAAGCAGCTATCTTTTCCATGTTCGATTATAAAGAAGCGTTTAAAATAGCTAGAACATCTTCTTTGTTCAGCTTTTTAAATTGACCAAATTCACCACGTGCCATTGCACGGTCTGCAATCAGATCAATTTTCTCATCGTTGATGTCATAGTCAGCTAAACGGTTTGGTGCGCCTAGACTTGTCCAGAAAGCAGAAAGTTTTTCGATTCCTTCTAAGCCAACTTCTTCGTCTGTTTTGCCCGCAGGATCTACATCGAATACACGCACTGCTAATTGCTTGAAGCGACCTGGGTTTTCTTGAATGACATGCTTCATCCAGTTCGGGAACAAGATCGCAAGACCGCCTGCATGAGGGATGTCATACACAGCGGATACCGCATGCTCAATATTGTGAGATGCCCAGTCTCCGCGTGCGCCCATTGAAAGCATTCCATTTAGTGCAATGGTGCCTGTGAATAAAATCGTTTCACGAAGCTCATAGTTTTCCAAATCATTGATCAGCTTTGGTGCTGTTTCGATGACCGTACGAAGAAGTCCTTCACACATACGATCTTGGTAAGGTGTATTCTCCGTGTGATGGAAATATTGTTCAAACACGTGAGACATCATGTCGACCATGCCATAAATCGTATGGTTTTTTGGCACAGTAAATGTATTGACTGGGTCAAGAATAGAGAATTTAGGGAAGACAGCTGGACTGCCCCATCCATATTTCTCATTTGTTTCCCAGTTTGTGATGACGGAGCCAGAGTTCATTTCAGAACCTGTCGCGGCAAGTGTTAATACTGTACCAAATGGGATAGCTTCCATTGGGACATGCTTACGAGTGACGATATCCCAAGCATCTCCATCGTATTTCGCACCAGCTGCGATCGCTTTTGTTGCGTCAATCACGCTACCGCCGCCGACTGCCAATATAAAGTCAATTTGGTTCTCTTTGCAAAGCTCAACCCCTTTTCTAACCGTTGTTAAGCGCGGGTTGGGCTCAACACCAGCAAGCTCAGTGATTGCAGCTCCTGATTCTTTTAAGATGCTGACAACTTGGTCATAAAGGCCATTTCGTTTAATGCTGCCTCCACCATATACAAGCAATACGTTTTTTCCGTAGTGTTTTAGTTCATCTGAAAGGGCTGATACTTCTCCCTTTCCAAAAATTAATTTCGTTGGGTTCCAATAAGTAAATCGATCCATGTGATCTCCTCCTCGCGCTACATTATGCGCCTCTTTCATTCCAAAAGTAAAGTAATTTGCTTTCATCCATTTTCTTACGCATAGTTTGGCTAAAAATCTGCAAAATATAAATGTATTGATACTGTAGCGAAAGGAGGAATCACGATGAGTGCTATTCAGCGTATTGCCCTCGTGCTCACGATTATCGGTGCTATTAACTGGGGACTAATCGGCTTTTTTCAATTTGACTTAGTAGCAGCGATCTTTGGCGGTCAAGGTGCTGCATTATCACGTATTATTTATGGTCTTGTTGGAATTGCAGGTCTTGTCAATCTTGGTCTGTTGTTCAAACCTAGTGAAGAAGCTGTCCGCCGTGACGAGCCAAATCCAGAGGTTCGCTAAACAAAAAGACATAAAAAAGGCCGCCTAAACGAGGCAGCCTAAGGCACCGTTTGAAGCGGTGCTTTTTTTATTTCTTGATAAGGTCTTTACGGTTAGATTGCTCAATCCACTCTTCAAGTTTATCTTTCAGTGTATTGAAACCTTGTGGTGCAGCAGCTTCTTCTTTCGCTTGCTGTGGTCTTTGTTTCTTTGGTTTGCTTTCTTTTCTTTCTGGTGCATCTTGTGTCGCACGGATAGAAAGGCTGATTTTACCTGCATTTTCATCAACAGAAAGAACTTTTACTTGTACTTCGTCACCAATTGAAAGGTGCTCGTTGATGTCTTTTACAAAGCCATGTGTTACTTCAGAAATATGCACAAGTCCTTGAGTTTCTTCATCTAATGCAACAAACGCACCATACGCTTGTAATCCTGTTACTTTACCAGTGTAAACACTGCCTACTTCAAACTTTGTCGCCATGATAACAACTCCTAAATAAATGTTTTAATATTCGTTTATACGCAATTAAAAACTATATCACAGAACGCTCTTTTACGCAAAATATTTTTTAATTGGGTTTAGATCAGTTCAAAAGGGGGAATACCTGAAAACAAGAATGCTTTCTAGTATTCCCCCCTAATTTGAGAGGCATGAGTCCAGATGGATTGATGCCTTTTTTTATTTTAAGATAGCAGGTGCTTCTTCTTTCACTTGTCTATTTTGTAAAAAACGCTGGATTCTTGAAAGTGATTCCTGCAAGTGATCGAGTGACGACGCATATGAACAACGAATATGTCCTTCACCACTTGGACCGAATACATTTCCAGGGACAACCGCTACTTTCTCGCTAAGCAGCAGCTCCTCAGCAAATTGTTCTGAAGTCATTCCTGTGCTTTTAATGGACGGGAAAGCGTAAAACGCTCCGTTTGGCTGGTGGCAAGTGAGTCCAAGTTCATTGAGAGAGCCGACAAACAAATTACGGCGCCTTCTGTAGCTTTTCTTCATTTTCTCCACATCTTCAAGTCCATTTTTTAATGCTTCTTCTGCGGCATATTGTGCCATAGCTGGTGCACACATCATAGAATATTGATGTATTTTCAGCATGGCATCACGGAGGACTGGCGGTGCTGCCACATAGCCTAAGCGCCAGCCTGTCATAGCGAACCCTTTGGAAAAACCGGAAATCAAAATCGTTCTTTCCTTCATATCTTGAATCGCCGCCACACTCGTAAAAGCTTCATCGTACGTCAGCTCTGCATAAATCTCATCTGTGATGATTAAAAGATCATGCTCCTTTGCAAACTGAGCAATATCTTCAAGCTCTTCTTTCGAGTAAACAGACCCTGTTGGGTTTGATGGAGAGCATAGCAAGATGGCTTTTGTTTTCGGCGTCAGCTTCGTACGAAGATCAGCAGAATCGGCTTTAAAATCTTTTTCAGCCGATGTACTTAAATAAACCGGTACACCGCCCGCAAGTGTCGTCAGAGCCCCATATGCGACGAAACAAGGCTCTGGGATGATTACTTCGTCCCCGTTGTTTAAAATGGCGCGAAAGGCCAAATCAAGCGCCTGGCTGCCGCCAACGGTAATAATGAGTTCTTCTTCAGGACTGTACTCAATGTGAAACCGCTTATATAAATAATGGCTCAATTCTTTTCGCAAAGAGAGCAGCCCAGCATTTGCTGTATAAGAGGTCAGTCCTTGCTCTAAAGACATAATACTGGCTTCTCTCACATTCCAAGCTGTCACGAAATCCGGTTCGCCGACCCCTAGGGAGATAACCCCTTCCATTGTGGCTGCCAAATCAAAGAATTTCCGAATACCTGACGGCTGAATGCTTTGTACCGTTTCAGATAAATAAGACTTTTTCATTTAAGGAGACACCACGATTCTTTTGTCATCATCCCCTGTTTCAAAGACTTTCCCATCATGCTTATATCTTTTCAAAATAAAGTGGGTAGTGGTTGAAACAACAGAATCAAGTGTCGATAATTTTTCAGATACGAAGCGGGCGATATCAGACATGGATCTTCCTCTGATCACAACAGATAAATCATACACGCCTGACATTAAATACACGGACTCCACTTCTTGGAACCTGTAAATGCGTTCAGCAATTTCATCAAAACCGACGCCTCTTTTTGGGGTCACTTTCACATCAATCATCGCTGTAACGCCTTCGTGTCCGTCTACTTTTCGCCAGTCAATCATGGTCGAATAATCAATAATGACTTTTTGATCTTCGAGCTTTTGAATAATGGCTTCTGCTTCTTCTGATGTCACACCTGCCATTTTTGCAATTGTATTTAAATCGGCGCGGCTGTTTTCATCTAAAATCTCTAATATTTCAGTTTCTTTTTCGGTTAGTTTCATTGATTTCACACCTCTGATTGTAAAAAGCTAGTTTTAAAAAATCTTCTGAACATTATAGCACGTTTTTCCCATTATGCTAAGCAGGGAAAAGATTCTAATCGTAGCTTAAAATCCACTTTTTAGGGTACAATACAGTCACCTAACAGAGAGTGAGTATCAAATATCGGAGTTGATGAGTGTGGACATTGTACAGCCATCCTATATGAAAAGTAAATTCGGTTTAGATATCTATTACGAACACTATCCAAATGAAGGTAAGAAGACATTGATTTTGATTCACGGCCTTTTCTCATCTACCTTCAGCTATCGAAAGCTCATCCCGCTTCTGAAACAAGACTTCAATTTAATTGCGATTGATCTGCCTCCATTCGGGCAGTCCGAAAAATCAAATACGTTCATTTACAGCTATCGCAACATGGCAAAAATCATCATTGAACTAGCTGGTTATTTGCAGATTCAGCATGCGATCCTCGTGGGGCATTCCATGGGGGGACAAATTGCTTTATATGCTGCCTCTGAGCGTCCCGACCTATTTGAAAAAGCCGTTCTTTTATGCAGTTCAGGGTATATGAATAAGTCCAAAAAGTCGCTTGTTTACAGCACTTATATTCCTTATTTTTATCTCTATTTAAAAAGAAAGTTGTTCAAGCAAGGTATTATGAAAAATTTAACCGCTGTTGTGCATGATCATTCGATTATTGATCAAGAGATGGTGGACGGATATTTAAAGCCTTTTTCAGATGACCAAATTTTCAGAGGTATTTTTCGTTTGATTCGGCACAGGGAAGGCGATTTAGCGTCGGATGTCTTAAAGAAAATGGAGACACCTGTCCTGCTGATTTGGGGGGAGGAAGACCGGATCGTTCCTATTCAAATTGGCGAAAGACTGCACAAGGATCTGCCGCATTCAACCTTTCACGCATTAAAAAAAACCGGGCACCTCATCCCTGAGGAAAATCCGGTCTTTGTGTCTGATCAAATTGGTCATTTCAGCCTGTCTTAAAACGAGCAGGAGCTACCTTCTCTTATGATAAAAAGCTGATTTGCGATATGCTGACAGCTTTCCATCGGAAGAAGCTGATCAAATGAGTGATGGTAAATGGCTTGAATGTCTTTCGCGAAAGATAACGGGTCTTCTGCGTCGTATAAGGCACTGATGACGTCAGCAGGCTCCGTTTCGTAAAAGTCCTCTCCATACTGAAAAGGGTCCCATGCCTTAATGATTTGAATCATCTCTTCTACAGCTTGACTATCTTTCATGGGGATCACCGCTTATAATAAATTTTGTGATGTTTATTTTAGCACAACCAAGAGTGGTTGAAAAACGGCTAGAGGTGGGTTTCATGAATTTCGACGAACAGATCATACGTAAAGGTTCAAAATCAGTCAAATGGGATCAAGCAGAGTCTTTGTTCCTGACAACAGATGCGTTGCCAATGTGGGTAGCAGATATGGATTTTAAAGCGCCCCAAGTCGTGCTTGATGCTTTAAAAGAACGATTAGATCACGGTGTATTCGGCTATGCATTTCAGGATCAGGAAACGCAGCAAGCAGTAGCTGACTGGCTCAAAAGAAGACACGGTTGGACGATACAAACAGATGCCGTCACCTTCACACCAGGTATCGTGACAGCACTTAGTTTTGCGGTACAAGCCTTTACAGCTCCGAATGATGAAGTGGTCATTCAGTCACCGGTGTATACGCCCTTCTATCAAATGATTGAAAGAAACGGACGTATCGTCTCAACCAATCCTTTAAAAATAGAAAACAACCGTTACATGATGGATTTTGATGATTTAGAGAAAAAATTAAGCAGACCAGAAGCAAAGCTGATGTTTCTTTGTCATCCGCATAATCCTTCAGGGAGAGCTTGGTCAAAAGAGGAATTAAAGCGTGTAGGAGATCTATGTATACAGTACGGTGTCACCGTCGTGTCAGATGAAATTCATTCGGATCTGATGCTTTACGGACAGCCGCATGTGCCTTTTGCCAGCCTTTCTGATGAGATAGCTAACATCACGGTAACGTGTATTGCACCGAGTAAAACATTTAATTTAGCTGGTCTTCAGGCATCTGCCATTATCATTTCTGATGAAGAAAAAAGAACCCTTTTCACCAATGAATTGCAAAGAAATGGATTGTCCAAACTGAATGCCTTTGCGATTCCTGCCATGGAGGCGGCCTATCGCCACGGAGATGAGTGGCTTGATTCACTTGTTCTTTACCTCGAAAATAATATGAAGATCGCAATGGATTATATTGATGAATATCTGCCGAACATGCGTTATATGAAACCAGATGCTTCTTATCTATTGTGGCTGGATATTCGTGATTATGAGCTCACTCAAGCAGAATTGAAACGTAATCTGCTGAAAAAGGGCAAGGTCATACTAGAGCTCGGAAACGTATATGGGCACGAAGGAGACGGCTTTATTCGAATGAATCTAGGCTGTCCTGCCGGAACAGTAAAAGAAGGTCTGAAGCGCCTTCATCAAGCATTCACTCTATCATCCGAATAAAACCATTTCTATCAAAAGAACATCCTAACGGGTGTTCTTTTTAAAGAAAAAAACCCTCCTATTATCATATCTACTTTGTACATGAAATGATATAATGAGAGGAATTACAATTATTTACGAGGAGAGCATTTAAATGGAAATGTTCAAGGATTTTCTGCTCCATGTATCTTTTATTCTATTTCCAATCTTTTTATATCATGCACTATGGCTAAGCCGGACCCCTGCTCATTTCCCTAAAACGAATAAACTGCTCATCACCATATTTGCATCCATTTCATCAGCACTATGTATTATGTATCCAGTTGGTTCGATTTTAGATTTGCAGACTGGGCTTCAATCGATTCCCCTTGTACTGGCTATTTTATACGGGGGATATACCGCCGGAATCGTTGCTATCTTAGTTAGTTCAACCGTAAAGTTCGTGATGTATGGCTCTTTTTTATGGGTTGGATTGATTGTTGTACCGATTTACTTTTTCATTCCTTTCCTGCTTTACCGGAAATGGCGCCAATATTCTAAGCAGAGAAAGCTGTTATACGGAGTCCTAATTGCGTTATCAAAAGGGATGTTTATTTACATTGGACTGCTTGTGGTCAGCTTAATTGAGTACAGCCCTGCATTCATTATGCAACAAAAGCTGCTCGAATTATTTTTCTCAACTCTTTACTACATATTCTTTCTTGTGCTGAGTATTTATTCCATTGAGTTTGTGAAAGAGAATGCGCAAATGAGAACACAGCTTGTCCAATCAGAGAAACTGACGATTGTGAGTGAACTTGCAGCAAGTGTCGCCCATGAAGTCCGCAATCCACTGACGGTGGTGAGAGGATTTATCCAACTGCTCTTTTCAAGTGACAATACGAAAGAGCCGTCAACCAATAAAGATTATAAAAATCTCGTTTTATCTGAACTTGACCGTGCGCAGGATATTATTACGAGCTATCTTGATATTGCGAAACAAAATTATTATCAAATTGAGTCTCTCAATTTATCTAAATTACTTGAAGAGTGTGCATCGCTGATGACATCCTATGCGAATTTTAAGTCGGTCACGATTCATCAATCGATTGAACCAGACTTATACATCCAAGGTGATGAAACGAAAATCAAACAAGTCATGATTAATTTAATCAAAAATGCAATCGAAGCAGCGCCCGAACACGAAGGTAAAATCGAACTATTTGCTTCAAAAGAAAATCATCGAATCTGCCTTTATTTCGTTGATAACGGTGTAGGCATGTCAGAAAGTCAAATGAAAAAGCTTGGTGAACCCTATTACACATTGAAAAATAAAGGAACAGGGCTTGGGTTGACAGTGACATTTTCCATCATTGAAAATCATCATGGAACCATTCGTTTCAAAAGCTCATTGCAGTCTGGTACAACAGTCACCGTGAAGTTTCCTGAAGATACAAGAAGAAAATGATCAATCCATTTTTTTTGTCCTTTTTTCATCGATCTGCTCCTGCTTCTTAGAAGCACGAACGATCAGACGAAAGCAAATAAATGCAGCAGCAAAGAAAAGCACCGTCGTGATTGCCGCAGGGATATACTCCCTTTTATCTTCAGGAAAATACAGTAGAAAGAATATGATGAACGACATGTTCCGCTCTTCCCCCTTTTGCTCGTTTACTTCACTATATTGGCTAAAAGAAAGGAAATACCTTCTTATGCGAAGGAAATGGAGGAATTTCATATGACAGACATTCAGATTGGACAAATCGTGAAAGGTTTTTACAAAACAGGTGTTTACATTGGGGAAGTGACAGCCGTTAAACCATCTACTTATCTCGTTCAAGTAAAAGCGGTTTTAACACACCCCACTCAAGGTGACCTGCATCATCCAAAAGAAGCGGACGTACCTTTTTTTCAGGAAAGACGGGCTTTGGCCTTTAAGGAACAGACGAACATCCCTCATCATATGGTCAAGCCTTATGATGGCGACATACCTGATTATCAAGTATCACTGAAAGACGCCGTAGACAAATTGAAAAAAGGGCTCAGTGCGGATGATTCCAAGTGGGCTGAAAAATCAAGAGCGTGCCTCTCTTCTCTTGAAAAAGATTATTTTCCAGAAGACGCCCGCTAATCTGCCGAATCAAAAAAGTGAGAGAAGTCAATGAGTTCACCAATTTTGGTTGTTTGCGGATTTTCCACATAGGATCGATCTTTTTCAAAAAGGGTGAACAGCTGATAAGTGGTCATGGCATCATCGAGTGCTTTATGATGCTTACCAGCTCCTTCACTGCCGTACTCCTTAGCTGCTTTCCGAAGTCCTGTGAGTGTTCTATCCCCAAAAAAGGTTTTATATTCAAAAGCCAGATCCCTTTGATTCCCCTTAAAAGGAAAGCCAATATGATTGAGCATACAGTTTTGCTTCAGTACCTTCATGTCCATATTTCCCCATGTGATAATCTCACAGTCTTCTCCCCCATCGAGTGACACGAGCTTCTCGATAAACGCCTCAAAAGAAATCCCGCTTTCTACATCCTGCTGCGTAATGCCAAGGAACGATTTACAGCGCTTTGTCAGCTTCGGGAACTTTTTCGGTTTGACATAGCTTGAGAATGTGTCTATGATCGTTTCATTTGATGCTTTAACGACACCGGCCTCAATGATTTCCGGGAAAAAATTTTGCGGATGATATTTCCCATCAGGCATCGTAAATTCAAAATCGACCACAAGCAGCGTCTTCTGTTCCATCAGTCTCACCCCACTTTCTCGTCTGTTTTCCATCCTGCTACTATTATATTAAGACGGACTTTGAAATCACTTCATTTTCGTGAAAATAATGCAGATTCACTATGCCCAACCTATTCATCAGATGAAAGATCGTTTATTTTCCTTTATAATTATTAAGGAACACGAAATAAATAAAGAAGGTGGTCTTTATCACAAACAGGAAGAAAAACTTGTACATCATGTGGTTTGTGAACTTTTTTGTATCTGCCAGCATTACAATGATCGTCCCTTTTTTATCACTTTACATAGAGTCCCTTGATAGCAGTTATTCGAATGAATTTGTTCAAAGATGGAGCGGCTATGTCTTTGGGGTTACGTTTTTAACAGCCTTTCTCATTTCTCCAATTTGGGGACGGATTGGTGACCGGCATGGCTATAAAAAGATTTTGCTCATTAACGGCATTGGGATTGCAACAAGCATTTTATTAATGGGGCTTGTTCAAACCGTTTATCAACTATTTGCGTTACGGCTTTTCATGGGGCTTGTGACAGGCTTTATTTCGACTTCGATGGCACTGATTTCTGCACAGACCGAAAAGGCAACAGCCGGTAAGACCCTTGGTACGATGCAGATGAGTAATGTCGCCGGAGGGTTATTTGGTCCATTAATGGGTGGATTTATGGCAGACAGTGTCGGATTCATTTATACATTTTTCTTAACAGCTGCTGTCATATATGTGTCAGCGATTGTCATTATCTTCGGTGTGAAAGAACAGCCGATCCGTTCAAAAGAAGCAAAACGGGTTTCTTACTCACGGAAGGACGTCCTTGTCCATATTTTCAAACAGCCTTTACTTGTCGTCACCATGCTTCTCACATTCATTACGCAAGTCGGGAACTTTAGTATTCAGCCGCTTTTAGCCTTGTACATTCATGATTTACACGGCCCAGTCAACCTTGCCTTTTATGCAGGTCTGGCGTTTTCTGCAACGGGGCTTGGCAATTTGCTGTTTACACGGAAATGGGGAGACCTTGGAGATCGTATTGGTCACGATAAGGTGCTGCTTGCCCTTCTCATCCTCTCCTCCATTTTATTTATCCCGCAAGCGATGGCAGATTCCTACGGGATGTTAGTCATCTTCCGTTTCTTATACGGGATGGCACTAGGTGGCATCATTCCTTGTACGACGGCCTACATTCGCATCAAAGCGCCTGCCTCTATGCAAGGGGAAGTGCTTGGTTACAATGTCAGCTTCCGCTTTCTTGGAAATGTCGTCGGACCCGTTATAGGCGGCATTGTGGCGAGTCATTACGGAATTCCAGCTGTCTTTTATGTTACCGCCGGCATTTTCCTTTTCGGGGCATTATTTTTATGGGCGGTCCGCTCACAATCAAAGACAAAAGAGAGGAGTGTCTGATCCATCATCAGATACTCTTTTCTTCTGTCTAAATGCCTTGTTTACTAGACTTCACGTCTATTCTTTTCTAAAAATAACCTTCTCGTAATCGCAAAAGAATGGTACGATATGGCTAGAAATCCGAAGAAAGTGAGTGACCTCATGTTTCGTGCAATCATTGGATGGTTATTACTTGTTGCCCTCATTCCATTATTTGTTCTGACTTTTTATCTATCAAAGGAAGAAGCCGCAAGTGTAAAACCTGTTAACGAAGTGCTTGATCAAAAAATCAAGCTGGAAAAGGTAGACTTTTCCCAAAACAGTTATATGTATGATCGAGATGGTTCTCTTATCTCTGAGATCGTATCAAACGATGAGAACCGTGTTTTCGTGAAGTACGATAAAATTCCTGATTCCGTCAAGGAGCTGTTCCTCCGATCAGAGGACCGCAACTTTTATGACCATAAAGGCATTGACTTTATGGGCGTGATTCGTGCCCTTGCTGCAAATGTGAAAAACCATGGCATTAGCCAAGGCGCTAGCACCATCACACAACAGTTATCCCGTAATTTATATTTAAGTCATGAACGTTCATTCAGCCGAAAGTTTACAGAACTGCTCTATTCCTATGAGCTCGAGCGAAAATTTACAAAAGAGGAAATTCTCGAAAGCTATTTAAATACGATTTATTTCAGTAACGGGGTTTACGGTGTCGGTTCTGCGGCTAATTACTATTTTGATAAGCCGCTTAGTTCTTTGACACTTGCACAGATGGCATTTATTTCTGCGATTCCTAACAACCCTACGCTGTATGACCCATTGAAACAATTCAAACATACAAAGAAACGCCAGGAACGGCTGCTTGGTATTTTAGAAAAAGATGGTGTCATTACTAAGAAGCAATACAAAAAAGCAGTGAAAGAAAAAATCAGCTTGTCCTTAAGTGAAAAGAAAAATCTTTACCCTGACTATGTGACATACGCCAATGAAGAATTTACCGATCTGGTGTCTGATCAGGAAGGCTTTACAAAACGATTGAAAAAAGCCAAAACAGCTGGCGCAAAAAAGGCAATTCAAAAAGAATTATCAGAAAAGGTCAGTGCATTGCTTCAAGATGGTGTGAAGATTTATACAGCACTAGACCCTTCCTTACAACAAAGAGCGGTCTATCAGCTCAATGCACAATTACCTTATCAAGGTGTGGAAGGCGGTTCAGCAGTCATTAACCACCAAACCCATCAAATCGTCGCACTTGCTGGCGGGAAGAATTATAAAAAGTTTGATTTCAACTACGCCTATCAAGCGCAAAGACAACCAGGTTCCGCCATTAAGCCGCTGTTAGATTATGGCCCTTATATTGATCAAACCGGTGCCACGGCATCAAGCAAAATCAGTGCCGGCAAGTTTTGCAGTAGCGGATATTGCCCGCAAAACTATAATCATAAAACGTATGGAACTGTAACACTTGAAACAGCCTTTAAGAACTCTTACAATACACCAGCGATTCGTATGCTTGATACAGTCGGTGTCAAAAAAGGCTTCAGCTATTTAGAAAAGTTTTCATTCGAACATATTGTCGCAGATGATTACCGCCTCCCTTCTGCACTTGGAGGATTTACAAAAGGCTTCTCGCCGCTAGAAATAACCGATGCATATACCGTGTTTGGCAATCAAGGTGCCTATACGCGAAATCACTCCATTACAAAGGTCACAGACTTAAACGGCAAAACCCTTTACAAGTGGAAAGAGTCGCCGAAGCAAATCTATTCTCAGCGTACAAATGAAACAATGCGCAAGCTACTTGCTTCTGTTGTGAAAAGTGGAACAGGGAAAAAGGCGAATTTCAATTCTCCTTACATTGGGGGAAAAACAGGGACATCCAATGACTACAAAGACATTTGGTTTGTTGGCCTGACAGATCAATACACAATGGGTGTATGGGTAGGAAGAGATAGAGGAACCGTTGAATCTATTTATAGTTCAAGCCCGCACTTACGTATTTGGAAACAAACTATGCAATACGCTAGATAAACAGGAGGTTTGATTGCGATGCATTCAACACAACCCTCTCACTTCATTTTATTTGACGGTGTCTGCAACGTGTGCAGTGGTGCTGTTCAGTTTATCATCAAGCGCGACCCGAATGAGCGGATGATGTTTGCTTCTTTACAATCAGATACAGGGCAGCGTATTTTAAAAGAAAACGGCTTGCCTTTAGATGAGTTCAATTCATTCATTTATATTGAAAATGGGACCCTTTATATGAAGTCAACAGGCATCTTAAAAGCCGCGCGGCATTTAAAAGGGATATACAGATGGAGCTATTTACTCCTCGCGATCCCTCGTCCAATCCGTGACTGGTTTTATCAGCTCATTGCAAAGAATCGCTACAAATGGTTTGGTCAAAAAACATCCTGTATGATGCCTACACCTGATATTCAGAAGCGGTTTCTTCCATAAAAAAAGCATCCTCCATAAATCGGAGGATGCTTTCTTTCGTCTGATTAAGCTGGCAGACTCGCCATCACACTGTTATAAAGCTTAATAAATAAGTACAAAATGCCGATCAAAAACGTGGCCCAAAACAGCAGATTAAACATCATAAACCCAATTAAATTCAGCATGGAAAGTGATTGATAAATGCGTACCACAACCCAGATAAAATAGACGAGACTTGCTAAAACAAAAAGCCCAACAAGCAAAATGAGCTGCTGCGTCAATAGAAATGCAAGTAAGCTGGCAAACAAATAGACAACCGATGCAATCCGAATTTTCTTTAAGTTCTCCCCTTCAGGGTCCTTTGCAAAAAAGAGCAGCGCCAACTCTAACACCGTATCTGCAATGAGCTTTAAAGCAGATAAAATCATAAAATAAACAAGTGCAAATGCGGCAAATAAAGCAAGACGAATGCCCTGTTCAGAGAAAAATTCCAGCATTCCTTTTAAAATCCCTGCTTGGGTCAAGAAGTCAGTCGTGATACCTACTGTAAAAATAGAAAAGGCAGAGCTGAATAGCAAAATTGAAATCAGCGGAAAATATCCAGTCAAATATGTATTTTTCATAAATAGATCCTTTCTCATAAGCTCATTTTTATTATGGCTCACTTAAAACGGATTGACAAGATGCTTTCCAAGTAAACTGGAATCTAAATCAAATTTGTGATTTTGCACGTACATTCCTTCACAAACTTACATTTTCCCGTTAAAGTATTACTATTACGAAAAAATTGCGCGTTAGGGGTATACTCGTGAAAAAAACTTTAAGACTGCAAACACGGCTGACGATCTTTGTCTGTATTGTTGTCCTGATCTCCCTCTGTATCACATTCTTTACGATCTGGTCAGAAACAGCCAAAAATATTCATCAGCAGGAACGTGATATCGCCCTCTCCACTGCCAAAATGGTCGCAGAGGCTCCGATCACAGCAAAATCATTGGAAAAAGATCAATCATATACAGCACTGCGAAAATATACAACAAGTGTTCAGCGTATTACCAAAACCGAATTCGTTGTCGTCATGGATATGAACGGTATCCGCAAAACACATCCGAATCCGCAAAAGATTGGGAAGCGGTTTGCTGGCGGTGATGAAAAACCGGCATTACAGGGTAAAGAACATATTAGTACCGCATCTGGAACACTTGGCAAGTCCATGCGTGCCTTTGTTCCTGTTTACAACCAAGATGGCAAGCAGCTCGGGGCTGTGGCAGTTGGGATTACATTAAAGGAAATTGATTTAATTATTCATCAAAGCCTGCTCCCGCTCTACTTTGTCACATCGCTTAGCCTTTTATCTGGCATTATCGGCGCACTCATTGTGGCACGTAAAGTAAAGAAGATTATGTTTGGACTAGAGCCAGATGAAATTGCCACATTATTAAAAGAACGAAGCGCTATGCTAGAATCAACAAAAGAAGGCATTCTTGCCGTTGATCAGCACGGTAAAATCAAGCTGGCAAATGCAGAAGCTAAACGTCTTTTTCATAATATGGGCATTATGGTTGACCCTAGAGAACAAGATGTACAGGCTCTTCTTCCTTCAAGCGGCTTAAAGCAAGTAATCGAAACACGGAAACCGCTGCTTGATCGCGATGTCAGAATGAACGGACTGGAGCTTGTCTTTAATGAGGTGCCGATTACGGTAAAAGGGGAAATTGTCGGAGCGATCGCAACCTTCCGTGACAAAACAGAAGTCAAACACCTGGCTGAACAGCTGAGCGGGGTGAAGATGTATGCCAATGCACTTCGTGCCCAGTCACACGAATTTATGAACAAGCTCCATGTCATTTTAGGATTGGTCCAGCTAAAGAACTATGATGACCTTGGCACCTATATTAAAGATATTGCAATTTATCAGCAGACAGAAACAAATGAAATCATCAACCATGTGAAAAACTCAGTCTTAGCCGGGTTTTTACTAGGAAAACAAAGCTACATCAGAGAACAAGGCGCAGCTTTAGAAGTCAATTGCAGTACACAGGTACCAAACTCGGAGGACCCAGCCGTCACACATGACCTTATTACGGTCATCGGTAATCTGTTAAATAACGCACTCGATGCCGTTTCCCATACAGAGAATAAAAATATCTCCATCTCATTCAGATATGTCCAAGAGCAGCTTCATATTGAAATTACAGACACAGGGGTCGGTCTGACAAAAGAAGAACAGGACATTATGTTTGATCAAGGCTTTTCAACAAAAGGAGAAGACAGAGGATTTGGCCTTTATTTTGTTGACCAAAGCATCAAAAAACTGAACGGACATATGATCGTCACAAGCGAAAAAGGAGAAGGAACGACCTTTAGTCTCCGTATTCCATATAAACAAAAGGAGGATTCACATGATTAATGTGTTGATCGTAGAAGATGACCCAATGGTCGGGGAGCTGAATAAACGCTACTTGACCCAAATAGAAGGATTTGAATTAAAAGGGATTGCCACCTCATTTCAAAAGGCACTAGACATCTTAAAATCAGAAATCATTCACCTTGTATTGCTTGATATTTATATGCCTGGACAAAATGGGCTCGCCCTATTATCAGAAATTCGTGAGAAAAATCATTCCGTTGACGTCATCGTCATTTCAGCTGCAAATGAAGTGGATGTCGTACAGCAAACGATGCGAAACGGAGCTGTCGACTATTTAATCAAACCTTTTGAGTTCGAACGCTTCCAATCAGCACTGGCAGAATATAAAAGAAAACATGCCCTATACCAAACGATGAACAGCATCTCTCAAAATGATTTAGACGCGAAGCTTTTTCATAAAAAAGCAGAGGCGGAAAAAGTCCTGCTGCCAAAAGGCCTGACGAAGAGCACACTCAAACTCATCTGGACAAGCATTCAATCATTCGGTCAGCAGGCTTTCACGACCGAAGACCTAGCCAATCATACTGAAATCTCTCAAGTTTCAATTAGAAAATACTTGAAATTTCTTGAGGATATCGAAGTGGTTGATGTGGAGATGGCATACGGGACAATCGGCCGCCCTGTTTTCCAATATAAACTGAATACAAGCAACATGAATTTGATTCAGCAATATCTTTAATTGGACACATCTGACCTTTCACAAAGGCCAGATGTTTTTTTATGGCATACGATGTCACAAACCCCTTGATATCAGTGGTTCCACTGTAGTAGAGCGCATCATAAAAGCGGCATTATATCATATTTCAGCACATAAAAAGACATCGAATTTAGCCTTTTAACATTTTTTTAAAAATAAAACAAATTTCTATTTATTTATTCGATGGGAAATGATAAATTATGATTGATTAGTTCAACGAGATATAAGTCTGATGTCTTACATCTTCTCTCCTGTTTCCATCAATTTTAAAAGAATGCAGGATAAAATACCCTTTTCACAAGAATAGGAGAAGGCAAGAGTCGGTCTTTTTTCGCGAGACTTTTCTGAAACTTTTAAATTTTATAGGGGGTTATGTTTTGAAGAAGCGCAAAATTGGACTTGCATTGTCCTTAGTCGTAGCAGCAGGAACCATCCTTGGAGCATGCGGCAACTCTGGCTCAAACAGCGGTGAAAACAAAAAAGATAAAGATCAATTCACTGTTGCAATGGTAACTGATGTCGGTGGTGTCGATGACAAATCGTTTAACCAATCAGCTTGGGAAGGTTTACAAGCATTTGGGAAAGACAACAATTTAACAAAAGGTAAAAACGGCTTTGATTACTTACAATCCAAAACGGATGCAGATTATCCAACAAATTTAAATACACTTGTTAGACAAAAATTTAACCTGATTTATGGTATCGGCTATAAAATGGAGAGTGCCATTTCTAAAATAGCTGATCAGCGAAAAGATTCCAAATTTGCAATTGTGGATGCAGTTGTTGATAAGAAGAACGTAGCTAGTATTACATTTAACGAAAACGAAGGGTCATTCCTTGTAGGTGTTGCAGCGGCTCTTTCTACAAAATCAAACAAAATTGGTTTTGTTGGCGGCGTTGATTCTGAATTAATCAGAAAATTCGAAGTTGGTTTCCGTGCAGGCGTTGAAGCAGCTAATCCAAAAGCAAAAGTTGAAGTGAAATATGCTGGTGCATTTGATAAAGCAGACATCGGTAAAGCAACAGCTGAAAGTATGTACAAATCTGGCGTTGACATTATTTATCATGCAGCTGGAGGTACTGGAACGGGTGTCTTTACAGAAGCAACCAATTTAAAAAAGGCAGATCCAAATCGAAATGTTTGGGTCATTGGTGTTGATAAAGACCAGTATGACGAAGGTAAAGTACCTGGAACAAAACAAAGTGTCACTCTTACTTCTATGATTAAGAAAGTAGACACAGCGGTACAAGACTTAACAACAAAAGCAAAAGAAGGTAAATTCCCTGGTGGCGAAGTCATCACGTACGGTCTGAAAGAAGGCGGCGTTGACATCTCTCCATCTCAAGAGAATCTTGATAAAGATGTATTGAAGAAAATCGAAGAATGGAAACAAAAAATCATCAAGGGTGAAGTGAAAATCCCTGCAACACGTGATGAACTAAAAGATTTTAAAGCTTAATTTGTGCAAGGGGATAAGCGCGCCCTATCCCCTTGCCTCTCCTTTACCTCCTCTTTATTCGTAAAAGGTGGTAAAAGAAAAGCTGCAGCCTTGTTTTGCAGCTTTTCTTTTGCTAGTTTTTATCTTCATCAGCACCCTAAAAAAGGAGCGGTTAAACCTGTGGATTATGTCATTGAAATGTTGAATATACGCAAAGAATTCCCTGGCATTGTAGCAAATGATAACATTACGCTACAGCTAAAAAAGGGCGAAATTCATGCGCTGCTTGGTGAAAACGGCGCTGGAAAATCAACGCTTATGAACGTGCTTTTCGGACTGTATCAGCCTGAAAAAGGTGAAATCAAGGTACACGGAAAACCGGTTACAATCTCAAGTCCAAATGATGCAAGTGATTTAGGCATTGGAATGGTACATCAGCATTTTATGCTAGTTGATACATTTACTGTGGCTGAAAACATCATTTTAGGAAAAGAGCCAAAGAAATTTGGAAAGATTGACAAAGAACAAGCCATTCAGCAAGTGCAGGAACTTTCTGACCGTTATGGACTGAAAATAGACCCTGCCGCTAAAGTATCTGACATCTCAGTCGGTATGCAGCAGCGAGCAGAAATCTTAAAAACACTATACCGCGGCGCTGACATCTTGATCTTCGACGAACCAACAGCCGTCTTAACACCTCAAGAAATAAAAGAACTCATACAAATTATGAAAAACTTAATCAATGAAGGCAAATCCATTATTTTAATTACCCACAAGCTAAAAGAAATTATGGATGCCTGTCATCGCGTGACCATTATCCGAAAAGGGCAAGGTATTCGTACACTTGATGTGGAACACACAAACAAAGACGAGCTTGCCAGCTTAATGGTCGGCCGCGAAGTCTCATTTAAAACAGACAAAAAAGCAGCCTCCCCTGCTGAAGAAGTCTTGCAAATTCAAGATCTCACTGTCAAAGATGCGCGAGGAATTGAAGCTGTGAAACAACTCAATTTATCAGTGAAAGCTGGTGAGATTGTCGGAATTGCGGGTGTAGACGGAAATGGTCAATCTGAATTAATTGAAGCTATTACAGGTCTGAAAAAATCCGAATCTGGCACGATCATGCTAAACGGGAAAGCCATTCAAAATCTCCCGCCTCGTAAGGTCACAGAATCTGGTATCGGACACATTCCTCAAGACCGTCATAAGCACGGACTTGTCCTTGATTTTTCAATTGGAGAAAATATTTCCTTACAAACGTATTATCAGCGTCCATATACGAAGTTTGGCTTGATGAATATAAAAAATATTTACCAAAAAGCAAAACAAATCATTGCTGAATACGACGTACGGACACCTAGTGAATATACAGAAGCACGTGCGCTATCAGGGGGTAACCAGCAAAAAGCCATTATTGGCCGTGAAGTGGACCGAAATCCTGATTTATTAATTGCCGCACAGCCGACACGCGGACTTGACGTCGGAGCCATTGAGTTTGTTCATAAACGTCTGATTGAACAAAGGGATGCAGGCAAAGCCGTTCTGCTCATCTCTTTTGAGCTTGATGAAATTATCAATGTCAGTGATAAGATTGCCGTTATTTTCGAGGGCAGCATTGTTGCCATTGTTGATCCAAAAGAAACAACAGAGCAAGAACTCGGTCTGTTAATGGCTGGAAGTACGCAACAGGAAGTGGGGAAAGAAGCAAATGTCTAATCGCTTAACAAATCTGCTGATTCCGCTTATAGCCATTGTACTTGGTCTTTTCGTTGGGGCCATCATTATGCTGGCAAGCGGTTATAGTGTCATCGAAGGTTATAGCGCCCTTTGGAATGGCGTCTTCGGTGAAACGTATTATATGGGAGAAACCATCCGACAAGTCACGCCTTATATTTTATCAGGACTTGCTGTTGCCTTTGCATTTCGGACAGGCCTCTTTAATATCGGGGTAGAAGGTCAACTTCTCATTGGCTGGATTGCATCTGTATGGATAGGAACAACCGTCCATGCACCTGCGTATATCCACCTGCCTCTTGCACTGATCACAGCAGCTGCTGCTGGTGCATTATGGGGCTTTATTCCTGGGTTTTTAAAAGCACGTTTTTATGTTCATGAAGTGATTGTCACTATTATGATGAACTACATTGCACTTCATGTGACTAATTTTATTATTACAAATGTTCTTACAGATCATAAAGATAAAACAGATAATATTAATTCGACTGCCTCATTACACTCTGATTTTTTTGAAAAAATCACTGATTTTTCAAGCATGCATAACGGAATCATTGTAGCTGTCCTATCTGCCGTTATTATGTGGATCATTATCCAAAAAACCTCTAAAGGGTTTGAATTGCGTGCTGTTGGTATGAATCAACACGCATCCCAATATGCTGGAATGAATGTGAGAAAAAACATTATATATTCCATGCTCATTTCTGGTGCCTTTGCAGGTCTTGCAGGTGCGATGGAAGGGCTCGGAACCTTTGAATATGCATCAATAAAAGATGCCTTCACTGGCGTTGGTTTTGACGGAATCGCTGTTGCCTTATTAGGCGGAAATACAGCTATTGGTGTCGTCTTAGCTGCATTATTGCTTGGTGGATTGAAAGTCGGTGCTTTAAACATGCCGCTTGAATCTGGCGTACCGACTGAGGTCGTTGATATTGTAATTGCGATCATTATTCTTTTCGTTGCCTCAAGCTATATCATCCGTCTTGTCATTCAACAATTGAAGAAAAAGGGGGGAAAATAAGTGGGATTTCTGCAAATTCTTGAAATCATCGTCCCGGCTACACTCGTTTATGCTGCACCACTTATTTTAACCGCTCTTGGAGGCGTCTTTTCAGAAAGATCAGGTGTCGTCAATATCGGTCTTGAAGGTTTGATGGTCGTCGGAGCATTTTCTAGTATTATCTTTAACTTAATGTTTGCTGATACGTTTGGTGCCTTGACCCCGTGGCTCGGTCTACTTGTTGGTATGGCCATTGGCGGCGTGTTCTCACTCATTCACGCTGTTGCCACTATTACGTTCAGAGCAGATCAAACGGTCAGTGGTGTTGCGATTAACATGCTTGCCCTTGGTGCTACGCTGTTTGTTGTCAAACTGATTTATGGAAAAGCACAAACGGATAAAATTACAGAACCTTTCTATAAAGGAGATATTCCCCTTTTAAGTGACATTCCGATCATTGGTGATATTTTCTTTAAAGATGTGTATTATACGTCCATTCTCGCATTAGTTCTTGCGGTTGTCGCTTGGTTTGTTTTATTTAAAATGCCGTTTGGCTTGCGACTTCGTGCAGTCGGAGAGCATCCAATGGCAGCTGATACAATGGGAATCAAGGTATACCGGATGCGCTATATCGGCGTCTTCATTAGTGGTCTATTTGGCGGTCTTGGCGGAGCTGTGTATGCATCGACCATCGCTCTTGATTTCTCACACGCCACCATTACAGGACAAGGCTTCATTGCGTTAGCCGCCCTTGTTTTCGGGAAATGGCACCCATTTGGCGCTATGGGCGCTGCTTTATTCTTTGGATTTGCACAAAGCTTAAGCATCATTGGCTCTCTGCTTCCGCTGTTTCAAGATATCCCGAACGTGTACATGCTCATTGCACCATATGTGCTGACGATCCTAGCTCTTACTGGCTTCATTGGACGAGCAGACGCACCAAAAGCACTTGGTACCCCTTATTTAAAAGGAAAACGATAAATAAATACCATGTATGATCAATCCCCTGAAGGACAAACTATCTTCAGGGGATTTTTGTATGATAAAAACGACAAAACCCCCGTTTATTTTACTTTTATTACACTTAATTTAGTTTAATAAATAGATGAGTGTCACAGAATCTTCTACAATTGAGACAAATAGCATTTGGGGGTGTTTATGTGGCTAATACACAACAATTGAAATCGATTACAAACGATTCTGACAATAATAAAAGCGTTTTCCGAAAAATTCTTTCTTGGAAAATTGGTGTTATTGATCTACCTGTGTATATAGTACTTGCAGCGATTATTTTAACTGCCGCTTATTTTAATAAAATTCCAGCAAATATGCTTGGTGGTTTCGCTGTTATTATGATTTTGGGGATTTTCCTAGGAGATGTAGGACAACGTATTCCAATCTTAAAAGATATTGGTGGACCGGCGATTCTTTCTTTATTCGTACCATCGTTCCTGGTCTTTTTTCATGTTCTGAATCCAAACTCGTTGGAAGCGGTTACGTCTCTGATGAAAACGTCGAACTTCCTATACTTCTATATATCTGCTCTTGTAGTAGGTAGTATTCTTGGGATGCAACGAACTGTTTTAGTACAAGGCCTCATTCGTATGTTTGTTCCTCTTGTTGCAGGTACAATTACAGCTGTAGCTGCTGGAATTCTAGTGGGTCTTCTAGTTGGTTACACACCGCATCATTCGTTCTTCTTTATCATTGTACCGATTATTGCCGGTGGTGTCGGTGAAGGGATATTGCCATTATCAATTGCTTATTCACAAATTCTTGGTGTATCAGCAGAGTCATTAATTTCTCAATTAATTCCGGCTGCTGTTATTGGGAACGTCATTGCCATCATTTGTGCTGGCGCAATGAAAAAGCTTGGTGAAAAACGTCCTGAACTAAACGGGAATGGACGACTTGTTAAATCAAAAGAAGCAAATGAAATCTTTGAACAGCCTGACATGGATACTAAAGTTGACTTCAGCTTAATGGGTGCAGGTGTACTTGTTGCTTGTACAACCTTTATCTTTGGCGGCTTATTAGAAAGTTTTGTTCATATTCCAGGTCCAATCTTAATGATTGTTCTTGCTGCATTAATCAAATACTTAAACGTGATGCCTCAGCATTTGCAAAACGGCTCACAGCAGTTCTACAAGTTTGTATCGAAAAGCTTTACATGGCCTCTAATGGTTGGTTTAGGAATTCTATACATTCCACTTGATGATGTGGCCACTGTTATTTCGATTCCTTTCGTATGTGTATGTATTGCTGTTGTTCTAGGCATGGTTGGTTCTGGTTACTTTGTTGGTAAATTCATGAACATGTATCCAGTTGAATCTGCCATTGTGACTGGCTGTCACAGTGGATTAGGCGGTACTGGTGATGTTGCGATTCTTTCAGCTTCTGGAAGAATGGGCCTTATGCCTTTCGCTCAAGTCTCTACACGTCTTGGCGGAGCAGCAACCGTTATTTGCGCAACAATCTTACTCAGAATGTTTACTTAAAAAAGAAACAAAAAGCATGTCCTTTTCATAAGGGACATGCTCAGATAATTGACAAAGGGCTAAAATGTACTTTATTTTAGCCCTTTGTCTTCTTTTCAGCGTGATAGAAAACCTTTGCAGTCTAGGAAGGACGAGCACCGGAGCAGAGCGAATTTGACATTCGTGAGCACCGGAGCGCAGGACTGACAAAGAATGCGAGGGTTTGTCTACACGCTGAGCATGTCCTTTTCGTAAGGGACATGCTTTTTTTATATTTCTTTTCTCCCATACATCCTCATTCATCAGCTAATACAATTCGTATATACTCCCGAGGCTGAAAAGGATACTGTTTCGCCTGCGGATAGGTCATATGGAGGAGTTGCTCAGAAAATAGCGGCCATTCACTCCCGGCCTGCCACCTTTTTTGATCATTTCGTTCAATCAAGAATGCTCCTCCTAAAATCGTGCAGAATATGCTTAAGCTGATGGCGATCTTTCGTTTCATTTGATCAGCTCCTTTAAGAAAAGCATGTACGAAATACAAAACAATATACAACGAGTTTCATTTTTGATAAAATATTTTTTGTGGTCAAAAGAACTCAAAACAAATTCAATTTGTCGTAAATCAGTTCAAACCAATGCACTATGTCTGTATTTACGCTATAATTTTAATTACCAGTTCTTTAGAACGTGAATTTATATTGATCAAAGGAGGTTCATTTCTTGCAGCTTATTCACTTCGCCATCCTATCACCTTTTTTACTTGCCTTTGTCGTCCCTTTTCTCTTTAAATACGTAAGGCGTATACATACAGGATGGTTTGTTCTCATCTTGCCTATTCTTTTATTTACCTATTTCATCCAAATGCTCCAGATCACCTCGAATGGACGAACGTTGTTCTCACAAGCTGAATGGATTCCCTCTCTAGGGATGAATTTCACTGTGTATGTAGATGGTCTCAGCCTGTTATTTGCTTTACTCATCACAGGTATTGGTGCACTTGTGGTACTGTACAGTATTTTCTACTTATCAAAGGAAAAAGAACAGCTTGGCTCTTTCTATACGTATTTATTAATGTTTATGACCGCTATGCTCGGTGTTGTCCTCTCTGATAACATGGTCGTACTTTATTTGTTCTGGGAGCTAACAAGTATCTCTTCTTTCCTCTTAATTGGGTATTGGTATAAGCGTGAGCGTTCTCGTTACGGAGCAACCAAATCACTGCTTATTACTGTGTTTGGCGGATTAGCTATGCTTGGCGGCTTCATCCTCATTTACCTGATCACTGATTCATTCAGTATTCGCGAAGCAGTCAATCAACTTCAGCTCATTATGGTATCACCTTATTTCATCCCTGCGATGGTTCTCATTTTACTAGGGGCCTTCACGAAATCAGCGCAGTTCCCATTTTATATTTGGCTGCCTGATGCTATGGAAGCACCAACCCCTGTAAGCAGTTATCTGCATTCTGCTACTATGGTCAAAGCCGGTATTTATCTGGTTGCCCGCTTTAGTCCGATTTTTGCAATATCAGAGGTGTGGTTTTGGACCATTTCGATTGTCGGACTTATCACACTATTCTGGGGATCTTTCCACGCCGTTCGGCAAAATGATTTGAAAGCCATTCTGGCCTTCTCGACAGTGAGTCAACTCGGTATGATTATGCTCATGCTAGGGGTAGGCGCAGCTGCCATTCATGAAAACAACCCTGCCTTTTTTGGCGCAGCCGTTCTTGCTGCTATTTTTCATCTCATTAACCACGCGACTTTTAAAGGAAGTCTCTTTATGGCAGCAGGGATTATCGATCACGAAACAGGTACACGTGATATTCGCAAATTAGGTGGATTAATGACCATCATGCCAATTACCTTTACAATTACGTTAATTGGTACATTCTCGATGGCTGGACTCCCGCCTTTTAATGGATTTTTAAGTAAAGAGCTATTTTTCACAAGTATGATTCGGATTTCTGACATCAGCTTTACGGATGTTTCAACATGGGGGGCTGTCTTCCCTGCTATCGCTTGGCTCGCTAGTGTGTTTACGTTCATCTACAGTATGATGATCGTCTTCAAAACATTTAGAGGCCGTCTGAATGTCGATCAATTGGAGAAAAAACCGCATGAAGCACCGATTGGTATGCTGATCCCGCCAATTATTTTAGCTGCACTTGTGGTCACATTTTTCTTTTTCCCTAATATTCTTGCCTATTCTGTCATTGAACCTGCCATTCAAGCGATCATTCCAGAAGCCATTCAAACAGGAAGCCGCTTTGCCGTAAAAATTGAAGCGTGGCATGGATTCCAGCCAGAGCTTTACATGACAATTGGTGTAGTTGCGCTCGGTACCATTGGCTATTTAACGCTGTCAAAATGGCGCCCAATGTACAACATATTTAAGGAAAAATGGTCATTTAACGCTTTGTATGATCGTTCGCTTATAGGTGTAGAAAAAGGGGCTTACCGCCTAACAAACAGCTATATGACAGGATTCCTTCGTGACTATCTTGTCTATGTATTTGGTTTTATGATTATCGTGCTTGGCAGCGTGATGTTCTACAAACAAGCCTTCTCATTTCAAACTGAGCACGCTGCATCAATCGGCACGTACGAAGTCATCCTTTCACTTGTGATGGTCGCAGCGACAGTCACGACTGTATTTGCTCGTTCACGCTTAACAGCTATTATTGCGCTAGGTGTTATGGGCTACACGCTGTCACTATTCTTCGTGATTTTCAGAGCACCTGACCTTGCGCTGACACAGCTCATTATTGAAACCATTTCTGTCGCGCTGTTTTTACTTTGCTTCTATCATTTGCCAAAGCTGAGTCTGAAGCAAAAAACACGAAGATTTAAATTAACAAATTTGATCATCTCATTAGGTGTTGGAGTCGTTGTCACCTGTCTTGCTTTCGCTTCAACAAGCCAGCAGTCTCTTGACACGATTTCAACGTACTTCATTGAAAACAGCTACAAACTGGCTGGCGGAGACAATATTGTCAATGTCATTCTTGTAGATTTCAGGGGTTTTGATACACTCTTTGAGATTACAGTGCTGGCCATTGCGGCACTCGGTATTTATGGATTATTGAAGGTAAAAGCACAAGGAAAACGGAAGAGAGGCGTACGGCGATGAGAAAGATTGATACGAATGATATGCTCTTACAAGTCACTACTAAAATTACAGCATTCATCATCTTGCTTTTCTCACTTCACCTATTTCTTGCAGGACATAACAATCCTGGCGGAGGATTCATTGGCGGTTTGATGAGTGCTGGTGCTGTCGTCCTTCTGCTTTTAGCCTATGACCTTAAAACAGTCAGACGCATTTTACCATTTGACTTTATTTATGTGGCTGGTGTCGGTTTGCTCGTTGCCATCCTAACAGGCATGGGATCTTTTCTGTTCGGAGCACCTTTCCTATCCCATGCATTTGATTATTTCCAACTGCCGTTTCTAGGGAAAACAGAACTGGCGACAGCGGTCCTGTTTGATATCGGTGTGTATTTAGTTGTTGTTGGTGTCACCATGACCATTATTCAAACGATTGGAGAGAAGGAATAATGGAATTTCTAATGTCTATTATCGTCGGAATCATTTTTATGGCAGCGACCTATTTAATGCTTTCAAAAAGCCTTCTGCGGGTCATCGTCGGTACTGCCGTTTTAAGTCACGGCGTCCATTTGCTTCTATTAACAATGGGCGGCTTAAAAAAGGGAGCACCTCCTATTTTGAAAGAGGGGCTCACATCCTATGTAGATCCATTGCCACAAGCATTAATTTTAACAGCTATTGTCATTGCTTTTGGTGTAACATCCTTTTTGCTCGTGATGGCCTTCCGTGCCTTCCAAGAGCTGAGAACAGATGACATGGATCAAATGAGAGGAAATGATCAGCATGAATAATCTCGTGATCCTGCCTATATTAATACCATTACTAGCTGCTACATTATTGATTTTTATGAATAAAAACACCATGCTGTCGAGAGGCTTTAGTGTATTTGCATCTCTTTTAGCCATTATCTGTAATGTCTATTTGGTCCAAACGATTTTCACAAACGGCATACAAACCCTTTATTTGGGTGGCTGGAAAGCACCGTTTGGCATTGCCCTTGTGGCCGATCAGTTTGCTGCACTTCTTGTTTTGACCGCTTCCATTGTTGGACTTGTCACAGTTCTTTTTTCCTTTCAAACGATTGGGAAAGAAAGAGAGCGGCTGTTCTATTATTCTGGTGTCCAATTCTTGTTAGCTGGCGTCAGTGGTGCCTTTTTAACGGGAGATATTTTCAACCTGTTTGTCTTCTTTGAATTGTTGCTGATGGCGTCTTATATGCTCATTGTTCTGGGTGGTTCAAAGCCTCAGCTTCGTGAATCACTGAAATACATTGTGTTTAATATTATCTCATCGGCATTATTTATTGTTGGCGTAGCGTGTTTATATGCAGTCACAGGCACACTGAACATGGCTGATTTAAGTGTGAAAATAGCTGAATCTGGGCAAACAGGGTTAATCACCGTGATTGCCATTCTGTTCCTGATCGTATTTGGCTTAAAAGCTGGGGTCTTCCCGCTTTATTTCTGGCTGCCAGGGTCTTATCATGCACCGCCGGCAGCGATTTCAGCTTTGTTTGGTGCACTGCTGACAAAGGTCGGGCTATATGCGATTGCCAGGGTCTTTACGCTCATCTTTATACATGATACAGGTTTTACACATACAATTATGGCCTGGCTAGCCGCTCTAACGGTTATATTCGGTGTCATTGGCTCTATCGCCTATTCTGATGTGCAAAAAATTGTGATTTATAACATTGTCACAGCTGTTGGTGTCATTTTGTTTGGGATTGCGGCCAATACACCGGCATCACTTCAAGGCGCCATTTATTACCTCATTCACGATATGGTGATCAAAGGAGCTCTATTTATGCTCGCAGGGGCACTGTTTGTGTATGCTGGAACCAATCATCTGAAAAAAATGGGTGGGCTGATTCAATCCCAGCCTCTACTCGGCTGGATGTTCTTCATATCGGCTTTATCACTTGCGGGTATTCCTCCGCTTAGTGGATTTGTTGGCAAGCTGAAAATTGTTGAAGGTGGGTTTTCTGCTGGGTACATGACGTTCTCTATCCTTGTTTTACTGTCCAGTCTTCTTGTCCTTTATTCTGTTATGAGGATTTTCATGCTCGCGTTTTGGGGAGAGGATCAGGATATGCGAAGAAGAAAGCCATCCATTAGAGGAATGGTGTATCCTGGGGTACTGCTTGTTATCTTATCGCTTGCGATTGGATTAGGCACAGAATTCATTGCACCTTATATCAATCAAGCTGCGGAAATGCTTTCAACACCAGAAAAATATATTCAAGCTGTGCTGAAGGAGTAGATGAACATGGCCTTTCAAATATTATTAAACGCTCTCCTCGCCTTTACATGGATGTTTATGAATGATACATACAGAGCTGCAGACTTTGTATCAGGCTTTGCACTAGGGATGATCGCCATTTTTATGCTACGGCGATTCTTCCCGCAACGTTTTTACGGCTATGCCCTTTATGCGATTTTCAAGCTCGTCATCATTTTTATCAGAGAGCTACTTCTTGCTAATTTGAGTGTACTCAAGACAGTGTTATCTCCAAAGCTTAAGATCAAGCCTGGTATTTTCGCCTTTCGTACAGATTTAAAAACAGATTGGGAAATCACCATACTGGCCAATATGATTACATTAACACCTGGTACACTGGTCATCGATATTTCGGATGATCGTTCGATTTTATATATTCATGCGATGGATATTGAAGATGCTGAAAAAGCCATCCACGATATTCGGGTATCATTTGAAAAAGCGATTCAGGAGGTGAGCGGTAAGTAATGGAACTGATCTTGCAAATGTCACTTGGAATTCTTGCGCTGTCTACTTTGCTTTTTGTCATACGGGTCATCAAAGGACCTTCTATCCCTGATCGCGTTAGTGCGCTTGATGCGATAGGAATCAATTTAATTGGGATGACAGCCATCGTGTCTATCTTACTGAAAACCACTACGTTCTTTGAAATTATTTTACTGCTCGGTATTCTTGCCTTTATCGGCACTGTCGCTTTTTCCAAATTCCTTGAGAAAGGGGAAGTGATTGAAAATGATCGTCATCGCTAAAGCGATCGTGATTTTCTTTATTCTGCTTGGCGCCATCCTCTGCTTGATTTCAGCCATTGGTGTCCTTCGCCTGCCGGATGTTTACACACGTATGCATGCTGCATCAAAAGCATCGACACTTGGTGTTGTTCTCATTTTAGTTGGTGTGTTCTTTCATGAATGGTTTCTTGCAGGGATCATCTCTGCGAAAATCCTGCTTGGGATTGTCTTTATCTTTCTGACCGCACCAGTCGGCGCTCATTTGATCGGAAGAGCCGCTTACAACACTGGTGTGAAAATGGACAAACGAAGTGTCCAAGATGATTATGGCGGTTTCCGTAACTTTGTCATTAAACGAAAAGAAGACTCTTATTTATAAATGAAGAACCTGACATTCAGGTCTTGTTCACTTTACCTGCATGTTCATAAAAGGGTATTAAAAAAAGCTTCCGCTGCACCGGGAGCTTTTTTATATGCGATCAATGACAGCGAGTGTACATCTTGACGTACAGATATGACGGTCTCGATCATCTTTTATATCGATTTGGAATACCATTGTACGCCGTCCAACATGTACAGGAACAGCTGTAGCTGTCACCACTCCATCACGTACAGATTTTAAATGATTGGCATTGATTTCAATACCTGAACAGACCTGCTTCGTTAAATCCAAATGAGCAGCAGCACCCATGCTTGCCACTGTTTCTGCTAGAGCAGCTGATGCTCCTCCGTGCAGTAATCCAAATGGCTGTTTTGTTCGGTGATCGACTGGCATTGTCGCCACGCATCGTGACGTATTGCATTCCACAATCTCAATCCCCAGTGCCTCAAGCAGTGTATTTGAACCACTCACATCCATCAAGGCCCTCTCCCTTCACACGTTTACAGGACACTTTCCGATTTTGCAATTAACACCGCTTCCGTTCGAGATCCAACATTCAGCTTATTAAAGATGGAGGTCAAACTGTATTCAATCGAGCGTTTGCTCAAATGAAGCACATCGGCGATCTCTTGGTTTGTGTACCCTTTTTCCACTTCTCTTAAGATTAAACATTCACGCTCTGTTAACAGCTCATGATCCGTCTGCTGTGCCTGTTCTGGCTTCTCTTGTTGCTGTGAAATCAATTTCTTTAAATAGGATAGCTGAATGACAACTTCTCCTTGCAATGTGCGGTGTATGTATTCAATAATTTTGTCTTTTGTCTCTGTTTTACTTATTGCACCATGCAATCCAGCTCGAATGGCCTCTTCGAAATAATCATCTACTTCATATCCTGTATAAATGATAATTTTCACTTGTTGATTCGTTTCTAGAATTTGTTTCGCAATGTCCATTCCATTGATATCCCCGAGATTTAAATCCATCAAGATCACATCATAGATGGAAAAGTCATGCGTCTTTAAAAAGGCGCCTTCTGCATCAGGACTTAAACAATCGACTGATAGCTGCTGATCTGATTCTAATATGCTTTTTGTCCCTTCCATGACAGCCGGATGATCATCAATGACCAATATCTTCTTCATGTCTTCCTCCCTTTAAATCACTCACTTCCATTTTATATAAAAGACTTGGCAGATGCCAAGTCTTATTCCTTAAGAAATCGTTACAATTCCATTTCAATTTTCACCTTGAGCCCTTTTTCAGGTGCTGTGTGAATTTGAAGCTTTCCATTTAGAGCTTTGACTCGTTCCCTTATGCCAGAAAGACCCATGCTCATCGTGTGCTGATCAAGCTGGCTTGCATCAAATCCGACTCCATCGTCCTCATAATGGAGAACAACTTGATCTTTAATACAAATGAGCATCACTAAGACTTGGCTGGCCTTAGAATGCTTCACCGCATTGGATAACAGCTCCTGCACAATCCGGTAAATATTCAGCTGTGAGTCAATATCAATGTCCAATTCTTTATCAAAGCGGGTTGTATTCAGCCTAATATGAAATGGCGCTTCCTCTTGAATTTGCGAAGTCAGCTTCGAAATTGCCTTCACTAACCCCAAATCATAGAGGAGCTGCGGCCGAAGTTCATGACATGTTTCTCTCGTGGTTTGAATCACCTTAGACATTTGTTCATTCCATGAGATCAATGAATTTTCAATAGATGTTGGGCATTGGTTGTTTTGGAAATTGGTTAAGAACATCTCGGACTGTCTCTTCAGTGAAATCAAATCCTGCAGCACAGAATCATGAAGATCCCTCGCTAAATCTGAGCGCTGCTTCTCTTCCATGGCGAACATGACTTTCTTCAGCCAGGCGGGATTGGCTTCCCGCTGTTTCAAATCCTCAAGATGCTCCATCAGTTCTTCGATCTTGACGACATTTTCTAAACTGACACTTGTGTAAAATGCCAATGTTTTCAGCCATGAGATTTCATCGCGGGTCAGCTTAGGTGTCCGTAAATTAGATAAACAGCAAATCACAAACGAGTGACCGCCCCGCTCACCAATTTTCATCATAAACCCTTTATCCAACTCAATGATTTTCCCTACTTCGCCTAAAATGTCTTGAAATTGATCGACATACTCTTTCCACAGGCTGCTGTCATCTGTCGATTCATCAATCTCTTCTATTTGTCCATCTGCCTTCACTTCAAGCACAAAGGCTTTATTCACCACAAGCACTTCCAAAATGGTGTACTTCAAATGAAACAGCACTTGATGAAGTGACGACGCCTCACGAATAAGCTGTGTAAATTTAAACACACTGTCCTGATAGTTATGCTTTTCCGAAAAACGCTTCAGGCGAAAACGGAAATCGATGATTTCTTTGAAGTAAAAGACTCCTAGCATTAAAGTGTAGGTGATTATTGCGAGCTTAAGTGTGTACTTCAGGTCTTCTGGTTTCTGTAGAATATAAAATATCACAACGACAAAAATAGTCGGAGTAATGGCGAGAAATCCATAGTACCTCAGTCTGCTGATCAAGAAGTTCATATTATAAATTTTGTTTGTCACGAATTGATAAACAAGTGAAAAAGGAATTAACAAAACAACAGATGTCAGAATAAAAGGATCTATCAAATACTTATCAAAAAACACATAGGGAATGACAAAAAAGAAAATAAATGGACAGAACGATAGAATATTCATAATGGCAAAAAACTTTAATACGGAACCATGTTCTGTTTCTTTATATCTCTTCATGCCTCTGACTATTAAAAAAAGTGCTGTTAATACCGTTCCGAAAAAAAACAACAAACTTATACTTGGAACAAACTTTCTCCATTCAGATGACACAGAAACCCCACTATGTACGAGAAGATTAAAAATTGGTATAAGGTATAAGCACTTAATTAATTTGAGATTCGTTATGTGAACATCAAATTCCTTGAAATATTGATAGATAAAGTGAATATATAAGATGGACACACTAGATAAACACAAAAAAAGAACATAATGGCTAAATTTATCTCCAATTCCTGAAGTACCTGCGCTCAAATACCCGACACAAATTGATAATAGGAACAAAATTAATAGAAAAGCAGATTTTCGTTGTGGTTCCTTATTGATTTTAATAATAAAAAAGATACAGAATAAGCATATTGAATAGAGAAGAAGAGGAATTAAATAGACAAACAAACTTTCTCTGCCAATCAACGTCTTATTTTTAAGCGAAATGATTTGGTTGCCTCTTTGAATATCAATCCTTTGTACATTTCTAAGCTTACCATTGATCATATGGTCTTGAATTAAATTAGACTGTCCGTTTATCTTTAATATTATATCTCCCTCTTTTAAGCCTGAAGAATAAGCTAAAGAAAGATATTCAACATTAACTACTTCCGTTTGACCGTGTCCATTCTTTTCTACGCGTGCTCCATTAAAAATATCAAAAACATATATATAAGAAATATAGATCACAAATAAAAAAGACAAAAACACAAAAATTGTGGACCATTTTGTATAGGTAAGCTTCATTTTTAAAACATCCTTAAGAAAAGATCGTAAAATGATAATGCAATATTGAACTTAAAATTAATATTCCCAGATGTATCTCGTACTCATGTATCCCTTTTTCACACTTTTTATAATAACTGCAGTGGTTTGGGCATCAGCATGAATTAAGCTTGCATTTCCAGATTTCAACTCATCAATCACACCTGGATTTTTCATTAAATATGCAATGATATTTTGAATGTTCAATCATTGCCCTCCTTCGTCATAAATACATATAGTTGTTCCTTCTTTGTTGTAGGTAAGTCAAGTTGTTCCATTCCCTGCCTCATTTTTAACAGCATAATCTCTCTCATAGATACCATGTACTGAGTCAAACCAGCTTCAAGTAATTTCTGCTTCAGCTGAAATGACTTTAGCTCCGACTCATCTAGACGGCCAGAAAAGAACGCAAGCAGCTCTTGACTGGCATCATTAAACTCTCTATGCAAATAACTAAACGCCAGTGTTTGTTTTTTTTGCAAATCTCCGTTTGTTTTTGAAAATAACGCAAAAAAATCGTTACTGATCTGTTCAGCAACACCATAATATATTGAATAAGATTCGACGATTTCGTTGATTTCCCTTGTCGCTAAATAAACCCCCAGCACACTAGAAAGAGCTGTTAATGATCCTGATTTCTTTCTTAAAACCTCTAAACACTCATCTTCTGTTCCATACATATGACGTAAATCTTCATGCTGTCCTTCCATTGACATCTTGATAAGATGGAATAATTTCTCTATCAGTTGAGAATTATTTTCATATAAAGATGTAATGAACTGAATGCTTGATGTGTACAAATACGTAGAAGCATTCACGGCCACCCCTTGGTTGACGTTCATCCAAGGATACGAATCATTATCCTGATCTTCAATATCATCTAATATATCGGCAGATAAGATGAGAAGTTCAATCCCTGCTGCCAGTTTTGTAATCGCTTGCTTGTCTTGTCCGCCAAATGCCTCATAATGTTGGTAAGCCAATTGCCCAAAAGGAAATTCATTCTTTATATCTGTAAATTCGAGAAGCAGCTTTTGTAAATCATTTTGCCTGACTGCATGTTGAATAAAATCAGACATTTTCTGCTTGATTTTTGTATTCTCTAGATAGTTTAGCATACTCGATCTTGATCCTCACCCTCTCGCCTCTTATTTTACTAAAAAGAAATAAGCAAATGTCCACTGACATCACTATTTAACAATTATATAATAATATATCCTTTTTTTGTATGTATTTGGATAAAAAAAAGACTTGATGGTTATCAAGTCTTTAAGAAATTTTCACATATTCATATTTGTCGTATTGATCAATGCTTTTGTTAATGTTATGAAGAGAAGCCGTTGTTTCTCTAATTTCGTTTTCAAGTTTCCATAATAGTTGTTTAAGTTCTTCGATTTCATACTTTTCCATCGATTCCACTCTCCTTTTTTGGAAGATCAATGTATTTGTGTATGTTGATTGGGTCATAAGTATTTGATCTGTTACTAACAGTGTAAATGCTATTGAGTATTTTTTCACCGAAAAGTATGCACAAAATGTGTGCGTGATACCGCAAAATTCAATAGGTCTTTTTTCATCATTTTCAGACTTTTCAAATGATACTTTTATCTCAATTTCAAAGGAAATACGTCATTTTTGCGACATGAACAGGCATCATTCGTCACAATTCTCATGATACAGAACGTACGATCCCCTCTGTTTCCTCGGTTTTTCATGTTATAGGTCAGACGACAGGCTCTACTGTAGACACCGCAATTTTTTGGCGACATTCACCGAAATTGACCGCAAAAGTACCTATTTTTATGATGAATATGCAAAGGTAGAAAGATCATTTTGATTCTTTATTCGGATTTTCTTCATACATTTAGAACAGATATCCGTCCAAATTCACTTCAATGAGAGAAGAGGTGACCATGTGTTTTACTATGTTCCTTATCCGCCTTTGCAGGTTCCCGCAATGGGGAACGCATACCCGCGAACACCCATGACTTTTCCTCCAGTAGATGCTCATGCGTTTCAAAAGGCTGCAAAGGAATCAACCCGTCTCGTGGCTGATGCATCCCTCATTACACAGCAGATTTCCGGTTCGCTTTCGTTTGGACAGCGAATCATGGAAGCTGCTGAACGTGCTGACACCGCAAGTGTGATTCGAATGCTGAAGCAGATTGGGGTGAAAAGCAATATCGATATCCGCTTTAGTCCAGAAGGCATCCGTATCTACTTATCCCTCTCTTCCAGCAGGCTTTTTCTACTTTTACAGTGGGGATAACAAAGAAAGAAGCCGCTCTAGTGTGAGCGGCTTTTCTTAAGATTCAAACATTTTATGACACCATTCAATGGCTTCTATATAACAGCCGTAGGCTTCCTGCTTAGGGAGACTTCCACCTAACATCTCATCATCCCATTCATTTCGTTCAATACGTTTGGCAACGTCTAACACAAGGAAATAGTCATTTTCATAGCCAAGCAGTGCCTCACCTACTTCATCCGAAAGAGGCAGTTCTTTCACAAGTTCAGTAATGTCCGCCCTGACAAGCGTATCAATGAGTGAAAACATACCTGTTAGCATATAAGAAGCGGGATGCTCTCGTTCAGTCCGACTAGCAATGAGTTCACACGTTTTGGCACGAATGAACGACATTTTGATGATTTCCTTTTGGCTTGAGTTGGCTTGGACATTCAGTTCTTTAAATGAAAGGATAAAGATCCATCGCCGTATTTCATTAAACCCAAGCAGGATAATCGCCTGACGAATGCTCTTGATTTGATAAAGACGTCTCATGCCGCCAGAATTCAGCATTTTTAATAATTGATATGAAAGGGAAAGATCACTTTCTATAAAGTGCGTCACGGTCTGAATATTCGGCTGCTCCTTGCTCAGCTCATTCAATAGCTGATGGTATGCGTGGAAGCTAGTCGATAAGGCTCGTCCCGAAATGACGTGCGGCTCACTAAAGAAATATCCTTGAAACAAATGGAAGCCAGCTTCTAACGCTTCTTCATATTCTTTTCGCGTTTCTACCTTTTCAGCAAGGAATCGAAGTCGATACTTTTTATATGTATGTAAAATGTCTCTTCGTTCTTCACATGTTGTTTTCAGAAAATCAATTTTTAAAATATCAATGCAATAGAGGAGTTCATCGAGTAACTTGTCATGAAAATGTGTTCCGCTCAGAAAGAAATCATCGAGCGCAATCGTGTATCCCCACTTTTTTAATTGCTTACATCTCATAATAAGTGCCGGGGTAATCGGTACATTTTCTAATATTTCGATCACAAGCTGATGTGGATCAAAATAAGTGAGCAGATCAGACGAAAGCAAGCTTTCGGTGAAATTGATGTAGCATCGTTTTCCTTCTGTCAGTGTTTCGATGCCAATATTTAAAAAACTATTGATAATGAGGTCCGTTGTCGCTTGATCACCATCTTCAGCGCTATATGTATTGGTTTCACTATCTCTATAAAGCAGCTCGTATGATACGACTTGTTCTTTTCTGTTAAAAATAGGCTGCCTTGCAACAAACACCCTCAACTGCTCCATTCCTCCTTTATGCAATGACAAACAAGATGTGCTTTCAGTATACCAAATGATTGCCCATAAGGTTCATTTTGAATCGTCCAACATGAAAAAAAAGAGACCATCTGGCTTGATGATCTCCTTTCCCGGGGTAATCAGCTTTCATAAAGCTCTTTTTTGATTTTATTTTTCACATCATGGATAAACTGCATCTTATTATCCCAGCATTTTTGACTCAAATCGACAGGGTATTCTTCTGGTTTGCTGATTCGTTTGTATTCCTCCCAGAAGAGTCCGAGACTGTCCTGCACATATGCTTGAATCGTTTGGATATCTGGATTATCATACACCAGCTTCCCTTGTTCAAAAATTGGGACATGAAGGTCCTTTGCCACAAAATTTGTCACAAATTTGCTGATAAATGTATGAACTGGATGGAACATTTTCAGCTTATCTTCACTTTGAACATCTTCTTCTTCAAGGGCAATGTAGTCTCCCTCAGAGTGATGATTCAATTGATTGATAATGCGATACACTCGTTTACGGCCTGGTGTTGTCACTTTCTCTGGGTTAGAAGAAATTTTGATCGTGTCATTCATCTGACCGTTTTCTTCAATCGATACAAGCTTATATACAGCACCAAGAGCTGGCTGATCGAACGCGGTAATCAGTTTCGTTCCAACACCCCATACATCAATTTTTGCACCTTGTGCTTTTAAGTTCATAATGGTGTGTTCATCAAGATCGCTTGATGCAATGACTTTGGCGTCATGGAATCCAGCTTCATCCAGCATCGTTCTCGCCTTTTTAGACAAGTAGGCAAGGTCTCCGCTATCAAGTCTGACCCCAATAAAGTTGATTTTATCACCGAATTCTTTCGCTACCTTAATCGCATTTGGAATGCCTGATCTGACCGTATCATATGTATCCACTAAAAAGACACAGTCTGTATGTGTTTCGGCATATTTTCTAAATGCAGTATATTCGTCACGATATGCTTGTACAAGGGCATGGGCATGTGTGCCTGATACGGGAATATTGAAGCGTTTACCTGCACGGACATTACTTGTTGCCTGAAATCCGCCGATCAGTGCTGCTCTTGCTCCCCACATGGCTGCATCCATTTCATGCGCACGTCTTGTTCCGAATTCTAATGCTGTCTCATCTTCAATGATTCCTTTAATACGAGCCGCCTTTGTTGCAATTAGCGTCTGGAAGTTCACGATGTTGAGCAGTGCCGTTTCAATTAGCTGCGCTTCAACAAGTGTTGCCTCGATGCGCATAATAGGTTCATTCGCAAAGACAATTTCTCCTTCTCGCATTGAATGAAGTGTCCCTGTAAAAGACAATCCGCTTAAGTATTCAATGAAATCGCTTTTATAACCGAGTTCATCTTTTAAATATGCAAGGTCGCTCTCGGTGAAGGAGAAGTCCGATAAATATTCAATCGCTTTCTCTAAACCAGCAAATACAGCGAAGCCGTTGTCAAATGGAAGCTTTCTAAAGAAGAGTTCAAAGACTGCCTTCTTCTCATGAATGCCGTCTCTCCAATACGTTTCTGCCATGTTAATTTGATAAAGATCTGTATGTAGTGATAAACTGTCGTCAATAAACCGATGCTCCAACTTCCATTCTCCTTCCCTTACTTAACCACTTTCGCACCAAGCGTATGCTCAAAGTGAGAAAGCGCCCACTCGTGCCCCGCTTCATTAAAACTCGCTACGGCATTCGCATGAATCACAAGTTCAAAGCCTTTATTGTACGCATCAACAGCTGTATGAAGTACACAAATATCGGTACACACTCCGGCTAGGTGAAGTTCAGTGATGCCACGCTCGCGCAGTTTCATTTCTAATTGAGTGCCTGCAAAAGCAGAGTATCTTGTTTTTTCCATATAATAGACATGATTTAAATGTGTTGACGTGTGAAATAGTGAACTTAGTTTTCCGTAAAGTTCAATTCCTTCTGTCCCGCGAATATTATGGGGCGGAAATAACTTTGTCTCTGGATGATATGGATCTTGCTCTTCATGATGATCGACGGCAAAAACAACAAAGTGTCCTTCATCAATAAATGAAGAAGTGATCTCTGTGATCTTCGACTCAATCGCCTGTCCAGGCTTTCCGCACGTCAGTTTTCCATCGTCTGCAACAAAATCAACTGTATAATCAATACAAATCAATGCTTTGCCCATCCGCATCTCTCCCATATGCTCTTTTGAATCATTATAGCTTATTCATTTCACTAGGGAAACCTATTCAACAGATTCACGAGAAAAAGCTTTTTGAAAAAGCTCATCTTCTATATAGATATGCTCTTGATTGATCGCATGCGGCACCTCTATCACAAGCCCAAAAGGTGAATGTGACTCGTGATGGTTGACCACTTTAAAAGAACAACCAGCGGCATTTGCCATTTTGACATATGGAGAATAAGAAGCATATGACAATTCACCATTTAAAAGAACAGTGGCCTCTCGGTTTGCCTTCAATACTTGCTCTACCTCTTGATACGATTTATGTCTCGATACTTGCCCTTTTGTCAGAGCGAGAAGAGCACGTTCTCTTAATGAGCCGAGAAACATTCTTCGTTCATCTGGTTTTGTTTCAGCATGTCCAAATATCCCTTGCTGCAAATAAAAGTCTACGGATTCTTCTTTCATTGCTGTGTTCACTCCTGGTTTCTGAATTTACATTTCTGTGACCCAGTGCACAATTTTTTGTGCAAGTTCACGGGCTTCGTCTATTTCTACTCTTTTGTTTAAAGATTGTTCTAGTGCTTGCTCAAGCTGCGTTTTTTCGTCTTCATACGCGATCGAAATACTCCATTCCATATCAGGTACAGCGACAAGCGTTTTATATTCTTTTTTATTTTCATGTAAATATACATTGTAGGTTGTTGGTTGCCCGCTTGTCAGATGCGCTTTTCTTATTTTCATTTGATGTGTTTTACCCCCCTTTTTCTTCTTCCTTCTTCTATCCATTGTACCATAAAAAAAGACAGCTTCTGAAAAGGAGACCCTTTCAAAGCTGGCTATGCGTTAAAGCTCTTTTGCTGGCTGATCAGGTTTGAATCCCAAACAAATGTGACGTTCGGATTGTTGAAGAATTGAACAAAATCTCCTGCATTATAGGTGCCTGAACCACCAGCGGAATGATCCACACTTTTTGGCGAAATGGCAAACACATCGCCGAAATGTGCAGAACCGTTTCCTATGACACGGTCAATATGAATGGGTCCAACAATTGCTGGCATCTTTCCACCACCTTTACTACCCTCATCATATGCCTAGCGGAACAATACGTGTCTATCCAACATAAAAAAGACAGCTGATATGTCCTATGATCAGCTGTCTTTTATGCATTAAATGATTGAGGCTGGCCAAACAGTGTAAAGTCCCAAAGCATGGTGGCATTCGGATCGCTTGTCAGGGACATATAATCACCTGAATTAAAAGCTCCCGCTCCACCGGTCGAGTGATCTACAGCCAAAGGGGCAATGGCGAGAACGTCACCAAAAGTAGCCGAGCCGTTTCCGCCTAAAGACTCAATATGGATGGGTCCAACAATCGCAGGCATCTTCCTTCTCCTCCCTATTCGCTTATGTGAGTTATGTTATGCAAAAAAGGAAAAGTTGTGCATCTGCCCTAAACGTTTAAATGCTGTTCTTTTCGAGAGCGCTGACGCAGCTGAACCAATCTGACAATATTGAGTGTGATGGCTTTCAGCAGCGCATAGACAGGGACGGCAAAAATCATGCCAAGGATTCCGCCAAAACTTCCTGCCCCAATTAATAGCAAGATAATTGTTAACGGATGTGTGTTGAGGCGTTTTCCAATGATCAATGGAGAAATGACGTTTCCATCGATCTGCTGAACAACAAGAATGACAATAACAGTCACAACCGCTTTTCCAGGCGAATCAAGAAAAGCAATGAGCACAGCTGGTGCCGCACCAAGATATGGCCCAAGATATGGAATGACATTTGTCACCGCAATAATGATGCCGAGAATGAGCGCATATTTCACACCAATTAATAAGTATCCGATAAAACAAGCAACTCCGACAAATAAACAAACAACGATTTGTCCTTGTATGTAAGCAGCAAGCGTATCGTTTAATTCTTTAAAAATCTTCAATCCTTCCTTACGGTAAGGCATTGGCAAAAATTGAACGAGCTTGTCCGGAAACTTATGCCCGTCTTTTAGCATGTAAAATAAAATGAATGGAACGGTAATGACAGCAAGGGCAATATTCGCAATCACGCCAAACACCGCCGACATACTTGAAGCAATATTTTCCGGTAAATCTTTTAATGTCGAAACGATCGACTGTTCAAACTTCGAAACAGACACATAATCTTGGTTCATCATCCACGTAAATGTTTTAGAATGCGAGAAATCGTTGATAAATTTCTGCATGTCCGTGACATACCCCGGGAAGCTTTTGACAAGTCCACCCACCTGCGTGACAATGACAGGTCCAGCAGCATTGACAATAAACGTGATAAGCCCGATGAATAGAAGATAAATAATCAGAATGGCGAGCGTCCTAGGTATCTTCTTCGACAAAAATCGAACAATCGGATTAAAGATGAAAAAGAGAATACCTGCCAGTAAAATAGGAACAAACAACGTTGAAGCAAATAAAATGATCGGCTGAAATAAAAACGAAACTTTTGTTGATACGTACACAATCAGTAAAACCAGTAATATTTGGAATGTCCAAAAATGAACTTTAGATTTTAACAAAGATGCTCCTCCTGTTACGTATTGACCTTATTAAAAAACTACTATTCAACCCACCTTCTGTCAACTGCTTCTTGTTTTAGAACCATATTTTTTGAAAAAAAAAGAACAATTGGTATATCATGCTCTTTTTCCAGATATACATTCTGTAAGCATTGAAAAAAGCAGACACCTGTGCGTCTGCTTGTTACACTCTTTCACTGTGATCAGGCATCACCGACACGATTTGCTGGATCCGCACATAAAACACTGATTTTGCCCCCGCCTCAATCACAATATGATCCGGCATCACTTCCTTCAACTTTCCACGTACTGTATCTTTCACTGTTTGAACAATCAATCTCATACCGACTACTTTCTGCAATGTTTGATAAACATATGGATCAACTAATGAAACAAGCTGTGGACTTCCTTGTTGTGCCATGCTACCTGCCCCTTTACTTGTGTATTTACCCACAGCGTATGCAATGACCCATGTGAGTGTCACTCAGCAAACCTACAACATTATTACCGTATTTTTACATTTCGTATTTTTTTACAATTTTTAGAAGTATAATAGATTGGTGCTGCCAACATCTTAAATTATTTGAAGAGGTGAATGATCTTGAAAAAATTAATCTGTATCGTTGCTGTCATGCTCTTACTATCCTCTGCAAGTTATGCGCACGCAGGCACAATTGGAGATGCACCTGGTACACCAGGGAAGTGGTTTAAAGGAGAAGAACCGGTACAAAAAGACCTGTCAAAACCCCCACTTGTTTTTGTACATGGCATAAACAGTTCTTCCTCCACATGGTCTGATCGAAACGATATGGCAAAACAAGCTGTTCTGAACGGATACGAAAGCGCGTTCATAGATTTATATCCAGATCAGGACATGAAAAAGAATGGGAAACTATTAGCAGAAAAGTTAAAAGAAATCTATGAATTTTTCGGCAGAAAACTGATAATAATCGGTCATAGTAAAGGCGGAGTGGATACGCAGGCTGCACTCGTGTATTACAACGCTCATCCATATGTAGAGAAAGTCATCACACTTGGCTCTCCACATTATGGGACGCCGCTTGCGGATTTAGCCTATAGCAAAGGCGGAAGCTGGCTTGCGCAAATCCTTGGACAAAAGAGCGACGCGCTCTATTCTCTGCAAACCGGGATGATGGCAGCTTTTCGAAGTGAAACCGACCGGTTGGAGACGTTTCCTCATAAATATGTGACCTATTCTGGTTCAGAATGGGGAACCTTTGGCGGAGTGCTTTATTTAGGCGGCATGTATTTAAAAAGCTTTGGGGCAAACGATGGCGCTGTGACGGTCAGCAGCACAAAGCTAGCATATGCAAACAATATTTTAACAGGAAAGTGGGATCACTTTTCGATCAAAAACGGCACAAGCATGTTCCCCGTATTTCAGGCACAGCTGCGTGCAAGTACCGCAAGCGCTGAAAGTGAAGACGAACAAGAGCAAGAACCAGTCTCTTCGGAGCTAAATACAAACGTTTATGTGAAAGGTGGAGAAAGTGAAAAGGATAAAACAGAAGCGTTCTATGTAGAGGAAGGAACGAATGGCCTATCGATTCAGTGGTTAAATGAAAGACAGGAAGCCAATCCGGAAATCGTTGCGCCAAATGGCGATGTCTTAACCAATTTGACGACATCGGAAGCATCATTCCCATATGAAGGCGCCTATTCACACCATGTGCAAATCAATAAACCCGTTCCAGGAAAATGGACGATTCGATCAAATTCAGGAAAAAAGGATCCTTATTTGCTACTTGTATCCTTTGATTCACCATTGAATGAAGAAATCAAAATCGCTGCAGCGAAATCAGGAGATGCATCGACACATTCAAGCAAGCTGATTAAACGATTAAGCAAAACTGTAGAGACCATTTATTTTAAAGATGCCGAGAAGGATCATCCACTGAAAACGAGCTCTTCATCAGCCGTTCAATTGAAAAAAGAAGGTGCTTATTCCGTCACGGTTCATTACACAGGTCTCACTGCGTCAGGGACATCGGCATTTAACCGTACTGTGATTCGCACATTGTATGTGGATCAGCACGGAACGATTCATGGAGATATTCCATATTAAACAGAGCGTTTCATGGGCTGAAGCGCCTGCTGCACCTTCTCATCCAAATCAGCAATTTTTTTGAGCGCAAGTGATTCATCTATTTGTCTGTAATGGTGGTGTCCACCAGGCTCTTCGTCCATTTCATCTGCTTTCTTCACAATTTGCTGGAGTGTGTCCTTATGCAGGTCACCCTCTGGCAAATATGAATCTGTGTGAAGCAAAATCGCAAGGGCAATCTCTTTGGCTGCTTTTGGTTCCTCGCCTAGCCGTATGAGCAGTTTATGTGCCCGCTCTGCCCCTTTAATGGCATGAATATCATTCCGTCTATATGTCTCATAATCCCATTCTCCGCCTGCTGTATACCATTCATAGTGGCCGATGTCATGCAAGAGTGCTGCTTTCACAGCAAGATCCGGGTTAATCCCCGCCTGCATCGCCAGTTTGAATGCGTGATAAGCACAAGCAATGGCGTGGGCTTTTCCTGAACGATTTAAATATTTTTGAGCGACTGGATGGGTGTAAACATCCATTAATGTAACCTTTCTCATGGAAACCCCTCCTTATCTATATTTTTAGCATCCTAACATATTCTGAAAAGAAACTCAAATGTTCTGTCATATTTCCGATGAGTCTCAAGATTAGCTTATGCTCGATAAGCTGTCTTTGCTTGTACAATATGAAAAAAGCAGCCGTTATGACTGCTTTTTTCCATACTCACGGGCATCGTATACACAACCGCCAGCTGGGTCATCAGCTAGAAGGTCTAGTAAAATACCGGCCACTTCATCTGGGCTCTTTAGCGTACCTGTTTCATGTAATTGCTGAAACCGCTCAATTTGTTCAAAGTCCTGTTTGGAGGATTTCCGAATCTCTCCCTGCATATCCGTATCAATCGTACCGGGTGAAAAGGAAAACGTGGTGACAGGATATGCTTCGTCCTGCTGTTCCTCATGTAAAGTCCTCATAAACATATCAAGCCCTGCTTTTGAGCTGCAATAGGCACTCCATCCTTTGTACGGATTTTTAGCTGCTCCAGAAGAAAGATGCACGATGGTTTTCTTCCCTTCAAGAGATTGTGTCTCCCTCACAAACACATGACTGAGCAAAACAGGGATGACAAGGTTCAGCGTATAATGCTGATGAAGCGTATCCTCTTCGCCTTGCCCTGCACGTTTGATAGGAGTGACCATTCCTGCATTATTGACAAGCAAGACGTCATCAGCGTCTGCGAGAGTTTGCGAGGACAAGATGCCCTGAAGCCACTTTGCAGCCGATTCCTCATCAGTGAGATCGACCTGTGAATGCGTGAGGTGTGGATGGGATAGTGGCGACTCACTTCTTGCAGCGGTATACACGTTATCCCCGCGTGAAAGTAGCTGTTTGACAAGTGCTAAACCAAATCCTTTTGATCCGCCTGTGACGATTGAAATTCGAATGACAATCTCCTCCCTTGATAACACTATTTTAAATAGTGAATCGGTCTCACATCAAGCAATCTGCATAAAGAAAAGCCTGCCCTTTTCAAAAGGCAGGCTATTTCTTTTCCGTCTTCACATTCACCTTTGGAATCAGAATGATCATGACAATGATGCCACAGGCGATCAAGATGCCAAAAATGATTGGTAGAAGCGCCGATCTCTGCTTTTCATGATCATCGCCAGAAGGCGTTGATACAGCCGAATCGCTGAAAGAGATATCCATCTCTTTCATCATACGAGCTGGCGTTTTAGGCGGATTGTCTTTCAGATCACTAAAAAGCTGCGGCGCAAGTTGACCACCAGAGGTCTTAGGCGGGTCAGCAAAGTGAATGTCCGTTTTGACTTTAGATGTTGTTTTGCTTTGTTCGTATTTCGTTTGATCCCTCAATATACTAGAATTAATATTGAGGTTCTTTTCTTGATATTCATTCGGCTTGACATTCGTATCCGTATCTTCACCTGTAGCAGCAAAAGCAGCAGGACTGAGGAGAAAAAGGGATATGACACCAAGTGCCATCCCTTTGACGAATAGATTAAGCCTCATGAGTGACATCACGTTCCTCTGTTTTGTCTTTCCATAGCTTCTTCACTAGTGGAATGACCATGAACAATATCGTTAAAATCAGTAGCCCTGTGATGCCCATACCGAAGTTGTCTCCATTTCCATATTGGATGGACAGATACACGTCTGTCACTGGATTTGTAAAATGGAAGTTTGGCATGACCAAATCAATTAACGGTGCAACAAAGAAGAAAATAAGCGCCGTTGCTGCCATCCATCCGGCAATTGAACCGAAAAGGAAAGCTGTGCGAATGAAGGCAGAGCATGCCACTAGCAGCAAAATCGTAAAGATCGACCATTGAATGGCTTGGTCATCAGCTAGTTTGTAAATGTTGAGTCCAAACAGGCTGATCATGAGCCCGACTAGCAGATTTAAAATACCAAAGAGTGCACCTTTGACCAGCATTGGCGCTGACGCATAGTACGAGCTAAAAAAGCCAATCAACAAACTGCTGATCATCACAATAACCAAAATGACTACTGGCGGTACAGTCTGCGTTTTTTCTTCTGGCACATCGCCGCTAATTTTCAGCGGATTGGCTAAATGGTTATACACATAGTTGCTGTTGCCTTGATCGTCTAAAGTGTTGCCTAAAATACCCTTCAAATCTTGTTGAACAAGCTTCGTAGAATTGACATTCTTACTCCAGTTTTCGTTCAACGTGTCTGCTTTTTCTTGAACGGTTGTGACACTTTCTTCAATATTATTCGTATAATCGGCCACCCCTTTTTGGCGGTCGGTTAACGAGCTCATATTTTCAGAAAGACGAAGCACTTCCTGACCAATTGAATCCTGTGCACTCACAACAATCGAACTGCCCGCAAGGTCTGCCGTATACACCGCATCTCCTTGATCAGCCATTTGTTCAGCTACTGTGTCCGCACTTTCAGAAATGGCATTTAACTCCTGTTCCATACTTGCCTGCTGAGTCGAAATGTATTCTGCGTAGCCATCTGAGAATTTTTGCATCTCATCAATAAAGGTAGACACATCATCATTTGACGTCAGCATTTGATTTTTGAGTGTATCCCAGTTTTCCGTTTCTTCTTTTTTGATGGAAAGGATGGACTGGATTTCATCTCCTTTTGTGTCTAGTAGAGATGAGTTGTTTGTTGGTTGATATAGATTCCCAAGCATCATCTCTAGCTGAGACAGTTGATTGGAGTATTCCATTAACTTTTTGGTGCTTGTTGAATTTGTTTTAAACTCTTGATCAAATATTTTCGTATTCAAAGTGTTGCCAATCGGCGAGTTTACTCGTTTCAGCTCTTGCACTTTGTTTAAAATAGAGGTTTCCTGATTTTTGATTTCATTCGGAATGACGTTATATCGATCTTGTAACCTCAGAATCATCTTTTCAAGCTTCTCTACTTTTTTCGTGAGGCTTTCAAGCTCCTTACTCATTTGACTTACTTTGTCTTTCAATTGGTCGTTATGAGCGGCCGCTTTTTCTTGAATCTTCTTTTTCACTTCTTCTAAACGATTAGACAGTGCTTTTAGGTCATCTTTTGATTGATTCGTGCCGCTGTTATCTGGCTGAACAGCATCCTGACCGTTTTCACCCTCAATATCATCTTCATTAGTAGGAGGTGCAGTCTGATCTTCTAATTGATCAGCTAGATCGTTCATTTCCGATGAAATTTGCGAGAGTTCATTTGTTTCATCATCTAAGTTAATGCCAATCTCTTCTGGGTTCTCATTATCTTGATCTGATTGCCCGTCATCATCAGGATCAGCTGGCTGCTCGGGTGCGTTGATTAGCTCTTGCCTTTTTGTCTCTAGCTTATTCTGCAAGGCGATGATCTTACTTTTATAGGCCTCTAAGTATTGACCTTCATAATTCTTCAACAGCTCTTCTTGAGACGCCTTCACAAGGTCCGTTAATCCCGACGATTGCTTAGGGATTGCGTCTTCTCTTGCCTTTTGAACAGATTGAATTGCGCTGTCCGTTGTTTTAAGCTGACTTTGGACCCCATTGATATCGGTTTTGAGTCCGCCCATTTGATCGCTAAAGCTGCGGGCATTTTGGTTTTGAATCTCCGCAAGCTGTTTGAGTCCTTGCTGGATTTGTTTTTTGCTTGTCGATTGCGCTTTGATCAAGAGATCCTTTTGTTTGTCTTGATACTGCTGATATTGATCGACTACTTTTACGAAATCCTTCAGCTGACTTTTCGCTTCTTCTGTTGTACTTAAACCGTCTTTATACTGTTTTTGTGAATCGGCCATCGCATTTTTTAGTTCTTCTATTTGTTTCTTCTGCTGCTGGACGGCATCAGATAGTTTGTTTGAATTTGGCTTATAGAAGTTGTACATCGTGTTTTGGAATTCGACCTCTTTGCCAACAATATGCTCAAACTCTTCTCTGACATTGCCGATTTCCTGTGATACAAAACTCCAATATAAAGTCGACATTTGTTCATTCATTTTCTTTTGAGCATTTTCTAGCTCTCTTTGTACTTTTTCTTTATTCACTGCATTGAGCTGATCTTGGATTGAGAATTGGATAGATGCCTTCTCAGGATGATCCTTATCATAGCTCAGCACATTTTTAGAGAAGTCAGATGGAATATAGAGAACTGCATCGTACTTTCTATTTTTCAGGCCATTTTCTGCCGCACTTCGATTGACGACTGTCCATGTGTAATCTGGACGCTCTGATAATGCCGCCACCACATCCTGTCCGAAACGAGCGGTATTTTCACTTTCGCTCGCCCCCATATCCTCATTGACCACGGCAATGTTACGTGTGGCATTCTTTTTCTGTTTTGCCGGATCATCCCCAATGAGATGGAAAAATAGAACCGGCAAGACGAGAATCAGTATCATGGTCGACACGATTTTGATGGAGCTTTTTTGCTGCTCTGTCATTGAACACTCTTCCTTTCTACCGCACATAAAGGAACCTGGATTTTCTTCTCTTTCCCGTTTTCAACCAAATATCCGAAGCCTGGCTGAATCTCTGGTTCTTGTCTTGCATACGGAAGCGGTATGATGTTTTGCTCTGATTTTTTCATCAGTAACATGGCATGACGAACCTGTTTGATTTCGTTTGTGAGTGCATCATAGCCTTTACTGAATTCGGTATGATTTCCTGACGCGATCAGGCTGAAGCCTAAGTGTGCATATGACTTCATGAAATCAGCCAATTGATCTTGAAGACGCGGGTCGATTGTCTGCTGAAAACGCGTAATGCCATCAATCACAAGCACAATTTGAGAGAACGACAACTGATCAGTCTCTCCTCGGCGCACAGCTTCGACGTACATCTCTTCACGCACCTTGAATAAACGATCTATTTCCTCTGCCCATTCTGTGATATCATCCTTTGTTTCAAGGTAATCAATGTTCTCTTCTTTTGCATAATGAGAGAGCCCCCGATCAATCGAATCAAAGACAGCCAGCTTCTCAGGTTTTGCTACTAATAGCTGATCAAGCATCAGCTTTGTCACATTTGTTTTCCCTCGCTGCGTTTGACCGATGATGAGGCAGTGTTTATTCTTCTTCAAGTCAAAGTAAACAGGTGCAACAGATTCCTCATCTAGTCCGACTGGAATGTCATACGGCTGTTTTTGTTCTTCTAAGCGACTCTCTAGCTCCCAAATGGTCAGTTTATCAGGAAGCATTGGTACAGGTTTTGGTTTTTCAGCTGATTCAAAGCGATCATGAAGAAGCTGGATCTCTTGTTTTAAATGCTCAAACAATTCGAGATCGTTCTCTCCTTCAACTGGCAGGAACATTTGGGCAAAGTAAAGCTCTTCTTTGTTGATAATGACTCGTCCTGGAATCGGCTCTAAGCTGAATTTCGGTCTGCCAATAATGGAGTATGCCTCTCCTTGATCCATTAAGTAATGGACAATCTTTGTTTTCAAATTGTTCATAAGCGATTGACGGACTGCGTTGACACGAGTCGCTGTGATTAAGAAATAAATGCCTAACGATTGTCCATCACGGCTTAACTGAATAAATTCAGATTCGAGTTCATGCATTTCGTCTTTCACAATGTCAAAGTTGTCAATCACGATAAATATGAATGGAAGCTTTTTCTCATTCAGCGCATTGTACATTTTGATATGACTCATTTCCTGCTGTCTAAATAAACGCTTGCGATATTCAACCTCTTCACGAAGACGCTTCATCGACTTTTGAATCTTTCTCATTTGATCCATTAAGAAATAATCAGCCGTATGCGGAAGTTTGGCAAGCGGTAGCAAGGTGCCGTTACCGAAGTCATAAATATATGCATGCCATTCTTCAGGTGAATATCTTTCTGCGAAGCTCATAAGCAGTGTGGTTGCAGCAAGTGATTTGCCGTAGCCGGATGAACCGAAGATGCCAATATTTCCATCCTCCATCATTTGATAAGAAAGTGGATGCTGGCTTTGCTGATCTGGCTCATCGACAAGAGCGAAATGGAAGACGTGCTCTTCACTTGATGCATAACGTGTTTTCGGAATCCGTTCTTCAAGCGGTGGAAGCCATGGACTCGGAAGCTTTTCAATTCCAAGCTCCTGCTGCATACGTTCAATTTCATCCACAACAGCGGAAATTTCCGTCACTGTCTCTTTTTTCACAGTCGGCTCTGTACTTACCCCTGATAATGGGATCAGTCCAGTGTCTGTTACAATGGCAATGTCATCTTCTGATCCGTAGCCATCTTCCATATACGGTGCACCGCTCCACGCCGATTGGAATAATTCATAGATTTCATTGTTCCCCACTTGTAAATATCCACGACCTGTCACGGTAATCGACGCTGCATCACTATTTTTCAAAATTTCCTTACTGTCTGATGCATCTTGTACCTTTAATGCGACTTTAAAGCGGGAGTTACTCCAAATTTGATCATCAATGACCCCGCCAGGCTTTTGTGTCGCCAAAATGAGATGGACACCGAGACTTCGTCCAATCCGCGCAGCACTGACAAGCTCTCTAATAAAATCTGGCTCTTCACTTTTTAATTCAGCAAACTCATCAGAGATTAAGAACAAATGAGGCATCGCCTGTTCCGCCTTTTTCTCTTTATAGAGTTTCGTATAGTCATTGATATGATTCACATGATACTGATCAAACAAGCGCTGTCTTTTCTTCAGTTCACTTTTAATAGAGGCAAGCGCTCTTTCACTAAAGTTTTTGCTGCCTTCAATGTTTGTGATCGTACCAAGTAAGTGCGGAATATTTCGGAACGGCTGCGCCATTCCGCCTCCTTTGTAATCAATGAGCAGGAACGCCACTTCATGCGGGTGAAAGTGTACAGCCAAGGATAAAATATACGTCTGTAAAAACTCACTTTTTCCTGATCCCGTTGTTCCTGCTAATAGACCATGTGGGCCATGTGCTTTTTCATGCAGATTCAGATCGACAATATCGTTTTTTCCTTTATAACCGATAGGCACAGATAATGACTTTGCTGTTTCAGATGTCAGCCATTTTTCACGAATGCCAATGTCATCTACCTGTTTGGCATGAAACAGGTCAAGGAAGGAGACCGTTTCTGGAATTGAGTTGGTCATCCCGACTTGATGATCTAATGTTCTTAAGGTTCTGGCAAACAACTCATTGTCCGCTCGCTCATGTGCATCCAGCTGAAATGGAATTCGTACGGCCTTCTTATGCTGAATGAGAATATCTCCTTCTTCTTCGTTAATGTAACGAACAAGCGTTGAAATATTTTCAGCCAAGCTTTCCTTTGTTTCTGCCGCAAAGATAATTGAGATGCCTAAATCCGTCCGGCTGCCTTCTAGGTATTCTAAAATCACATGTTCCGCAATGAGTTCATGGTTTGTCACGATAAACACAAAGTGAGGCGTAAAGATTTTTTTCTCTTTTTCCTCTTCCAGATCACGCTCTCGTAAAATTTCATAAATAGAAGACAAGAGCTGATCACGTGTTTGTTCGTTATATATAAACCCTTTCCCGTATGTATGAGGAAGTTGGAAGTGCGGCAGCCATTTCATCCATTCCCAGTTCTCATACTCCTGTTCATTAAAGATAAAAACAAATCTCAAATCATGATAGCTGTGCGAGAAAGCAAGCTGGCCGACAAGCTGGTGAAGCTCATTTTTGACAATTGCCGGTTTTCCTATTAATCCGGTTGGACCGTCCGCAAGACCGAACGTAATCGGTACATCTTTTACCTCGCGATAGACGTTTTGCATATGCTGGGTTTGTTCCATTAAGTCATCGATGTCACGATTGGCCATATCGCCGCCGCTCGTCGATAATTCATAACTTGAAGGAACTGCACCTGTCCCTAGACGCAGCTGTAAAAAATCATCACTGACAAGCGTCTTTTCCCAAATACGCCCGCTGATTTCTGACGTCAAATATTTCATTTGTTCAAAAGATGGATAATGATACGTTAAAATAAATTGTTGACGGTCATACAGCTCTTGCAGCTCTTTCCGCTTATTTTCTAAGTAAAGAGAGTAAACGCGTTGCCGCTTCTCTTCTCGTCTTTTGCGCTGTGATTTCTCTTTAAAATATTGAACGGACGAAGTAATTAACGTCATAATAAACATCGCCATTGACACGACAATAAAGAAACCCCGCGGCTGAACAAGGGCCACGATCCCCATGACAATCAGCATGACAAGCGGCGGAAGAACCACAAGCCAAAGTCCTCTGCCGTTATTTTCACTCTCCTGTGAAGGAAAGCTGAAAGACACCCGGTCATCTGGCAGATCGTAAATCAAACGTGGTGTTCGTCTATATAAAGGATATTTTTGTTTCGTTTCGGTACTCGGCGGCCTCGTTTTTTCTAAACGTGTTTGAAATGGTTCAAATGCTGTTACTTGCAATAAATCATCATCTTTCAATGACAGCGTCAAAAAGTTCCAAAACAGCTCATCCCCAACAAGAAGCTGCTGTGGACCGTGCAACTGTTTCCCGTTCACATAGATCGTCTCATCTTGGGGAATGACATACCAAGTGCCTTCTATTTTTTCCAACGTGAAGGATTTGGCATCTTGAAACATTGAATAGGCTTGTTCTTTCCACACATCCGCTTCATCTATTTCTTCACTTGAAATAGTCACTTCGACTCTATTTCCTAGGTAATAAATGGATTGATCATGATGTGAATCCATCAACATGAGTGTGAGTGAACCAACCTGATATGGTTCATGTGGAAGTAAGTGACCTCTCTTTTTTTCGCCCTGATAAAGAGAAAAGCCGTCATTCGTTTCATCTGGAGATAAACGAATCAATCCTTCATCAAACGAAAGGGAAGGAATCGTTACTGTATGCTCTATTTCAGGTCCAATCACAGCTTCCCGGTTGAACTGCTCATCTAAACGGACGGTTTGATAATCTTCCTCATAAAAAACCCATAGAAGACTCAAACGCTCCACCTCCTCATCGGACAGCACCAACTGTCAGTTGTATCGAAAGAATTATTTTTTCTCATCTTTTTTCGTCTGAGAGGTTTTCTTTTTTGCATCAGATTCTTTCTCTTTTTTCTCCTGATCGGCTTTTGACTGCTCTTTTTGTTCAGCTGTTTCATCTGTTTGGCTTGCATCTGAGGAGTCATTGGTGCTCGTCTCCGTTGTTTCTTTTTCTTCATACTTCGCCATTTCCTTAATGATTGGATCTAGCTGTTTTTGTTTTTCTTCAGCAGATAGGCTGTCGTCATTTTGAATTTCATTGCGGTAGGCGACGAGTGCTGTGAATATGTATCGGTCGTCCCCTAGCACCCTTGCAATATCCAGAGCTTCCTTGCTATTGCCTTGTCCAATATGAATCCAGAACAGGAAGTATTGCGGGTCTGTCTGCAATGTGTACGTATCCGTGATTTCTTTTTTGTGCTGGTCAAGCAATAGATTCCCTTGATTCGTTTGCACATACGAAATGGCCAGTTCATATTGAAGAGAGACTGGCATTTGATCGGCTTTGTATTTTTCGAGCGTATCCACCACTTGGCTGTACTGCTTGTTGAGATAATATTTGTTCGCTTCCACATACGCTTCTTGTTTCGGCATGGCGAAAAAGAACGTGTAAATGGTATACACCAATGCAGGAATCAAAAGAACAAGGAGACCAAGTCCAATGTATCGTTCGATCTTCCATTTCTTTTTTGGAATGGTTAAGAGCGTCTTTTCTTTTGCTTCGATGGCTTCTATTTTTTGTTGAATCAAAGCAGACAATTCTTCCAGTGACTGTGTATCACTTATTTCCTTTGCCAGCTCAGATAATTTCAACGTATCATGATAAGCCAAATATTCTTGAAACTGATATTCATGGTCCACCACTCGAAGAATGACGGCTTTGACCTCTTTTAACAGACGATGTTGGTCGGTTTCATATGGCGGGATGCTTTCTTTGACCCCGTAATGCAAAAATGCAGGCGCTAAGCCTTGATGAAAAACAATGTTTTCAGGAGAAACAATAGGATGCAGCCGCTTCACGTCGTGTTTGCACACTGCATCGACAAGCTGGTATGAAAAAATCCATTTGCTTTTTTCATCCTTTGCATGGATGAAACGAAATTCCTGATAGGCAGGAGGCGGTTGAATTGAAATGATGACCTCACCTTCGGTTAATTGGATCTCTTTTTTAAATGAAGGATTGATGTCTTTAATCGGTGCCGCTTCTAAACCGTCTAAGAGTTTAATTGTCTCTCTTTGAAAAATGAAGGTGTAAGTGCCTTCCTCTTTTTTCATGACTGCTTCTAATTGTTCTTCTAAATAGGAACTCTTTTTATCTGCCATTTACAAAAGTCCTTTCATAGTATTTCCAGCCTGTCTCCTGTGGTGATTCCACAGTCTGACAGCTTATATTCGCCTGAAAACACAGCTTTCTTATTGACTACACGCACCCATCCGCCATCTCGTTTAGGTAGTGAGATTTGTTTTGCCTGCCAGGCGATATGGATGACTTGTTTAATATGTAAATAATTTGATAGTCTCAAATCAAACACACTGCCATCATAGTTTTTTAAGTCGATGGTAATATCGATATACACAAATTTCCACCTCACAAAATAGAAAGAGCGCCGGCATCAACTGACAGACTCGGCGCTTTTTCTGCTTTTCACACTTAGAAAGGAAATCCCTTTGATTAGCCGCGGATTTGGCTAGCGATGTCTTGGTCAGTGCTTTCAAGTGTATTTGCAGTTTGATCAAGCTGATTGCTGACATCTGTTAATAGATCAGACATTTTGATGAATGAAGGTTTAAGCTGTTCGTATTGATCAGCGAATGCTTCACTAGAAGCACCTTCCCACATTCCTTTTAGGTCAGAGATCATTCTATTTAGACGATCAACTTGGTTTAACACTTCTTGACTTTCAACACCATATTGCTTAGCGGTCGCTCTTAGTTCTTCTGGGGTTACGCGAATAATTCCTGACATATTCCTCATTACCTCCCGTGCATAGCCGCCATATAATGGGCTAATCCACTTATTTTTTGACGTTATTATTATAAAAACAGAAATGATACACAGTCAAACAAATCTGTTTTTATTTTACAAAATGAGTCTATGGAATTACTGTTTTTTCGCTCTTTATCTAGTATTTAACAGTTTTTTGGTCATATATTCTTAATAAAAGAGCGTGCACTTCCATGAATCTTTCCGCCTATTGATTTTTTACTACATTATTATTGTACTATTTCTTTTTGTGATCAACGCATGACCAATGTGCTCATTTTTCAAGCTTTTTGTTTTTTTAATGATTATGGCATTTTTTTGTTGATTTACGTACCTGATTCTCTTCATAATGTAAGTACGTGAAATATTCGAAAAAGCAGGGGTTTTTTATGACAAAAAAGACAGATCCATTTAAGTATAGCCTTGATCGTTTAGAGGATGTGGCAGACCAAATTAGTGATGTGCTCAATTGCCCTATTACTATAGAAGATACTCATCATCGATTATTAGCCTATAGCACACATAATGATTTCACTGATCCCGCCAGAACTTCAACCATTATCTCCCGCCGTGTACCGGAAAAAGTCATTAATCGGCTTTGGAAAGACGGTATCATTCCTACACTCCTTAAAACAGATGAACCGCTTCGCGTACCTCAAATTGCAGAAGTCGGTCTATCCAGCAGGGTTGCCATTTCCATATGGAAAGACAAAGAGGTGCTCGGCTTTATCTGGGCAATTGAATCCACGCAGCCTTTTTCAGATGAAGAAATGGACCTTCTCAAGATGGCAGCACATGCCGTGAAAAACAAATTACTCAATTTACAAATTCGAAAAACGAAAACAGAAGAACGCAATCAGGAGCTATTTTGGAAGATGCTCACAGGACATATTCATGAAAAGGATGAGATGCTTGATCTCTTCTTGAGACTTGGGATGAGGTGTCCAGACACGTATGCGATTATTATTTTTCGCCTTCGTGATGAACTCACAGAAGATACGGAAAAGAAGCTCTCCTATCTGCTTGAAACAACCCAGCAAGTGCAGGTGCTGTTAACGACTGTTGATTTTAACGAATTCATTATTCTTGTCTCGCCAAAAACAGAACATCCGCTTCAAGATATTAAACAATTCACAAGCGGCATGCTAAAGCAGTTGTCTGATCGGTATCAGCTCCATGACGTTCAAGCGGCCATTGGTGGAATTTACGATCACATTACTCATATTCAGCCATCCTATAAAGAAGCACTGGCCGTCTTAAAAACAAAAGAACGCTTTCCTGTGGAAACAGAACAATTAAACAGCTTTTCTGAACTGGGTATTTATCAATACTTAGATGTGCTTGCTGAAAAACGAAAGGGATCGTCTTATTCCAGTTACTCTTTATCAAAGCTTGAGGATTACGATCTCAGGCATCATTCCAACCTCGTCGAGACCCTTGAACGGTTTATTGATTGTGACAGCAACGCCAATATCGCCGCAAAGCAGTTAAATATTCATATCAACACATTGAATTACAGACTGAAGCGGATTACGGACATTGCAGAAATTGATTTAAAAAACATGAATGAGAAAATGACCATTTATCTTGATATGAAGCTAAAAAACGTCCCTTTGTGAAATTTCACAAAGAGGCGTTTTTTAATTTTTTCATTCAACCGAAGAATTTTCTAAACTTTCAGGATACACTAGACATACAATATCAATAGATAAGCATAGGAGGAATTGATATGATCATCGGCATTCCGAAAGAGATTAAGAACAATGAAAACCGGGTCGCATTAACACCAGGAGCAGCATCTCAATTGCTTTCAGCTGGACACCAGATTTTAATTGAAACGAACGCTGGTTTTGGAAGCGGTTTCACTGATGACGATTATGTATCTGTTGGTGCAGAGATTCTTGATCAAGCGAAAGATGTGTGGGCATCTTCTGATATGATTATGAAGGTAAAAGAACCATTACCTGAAGAATATGCTTATTTCAGAGAAGGTCTGATCTTATTTACGTACTTGCACCTTGCAGCAGAGCCCTCCTTGGCTGAAGCATTAAAACAAAAAGGTGTAACAGCCATTGCTTATGAAACGGTAACGGACGGAAAATCACTCCCTCTATTAACGCCAATGTCTGAAGTAGCAGGTAGAATGGCTGCTCAAATTGGTGCTCAATTTTTAGAAAAGCCAAAAGGCGGAAAAGGCATTTTGCTCGCCGGCGTGCCAGGAGTATCGAGAGGGAAAGTCACCATTATTGGCGGCGGTGTCGTTGGAACAAATGCAGCGAAAATGGCGATCGGACTTGGCGCAGATGTCACCCTTATTGATGTAAATGCGGAACGATTACGTCAGCTGGACGATCAGTTTGGTCATCAAATGAAAACGTTAATGTCTAATCCTGTTAACATTGCAGATTCAGTGAGCGAGGCAGACCTGCTCATTTGTGCGGTTCTCATCCCAGGTGCTAAAGCACCAACCCTTGTCACAGAAGAAATGGTGAAACAAATGAAGCCTGGTTCTGTCATTGTCGATGTAGCCATTGACCAAGGCGGGATTGTGGAAACAATCGATCATATCACAACACATGATCAGCCTACTTATGAAAAGCACGGCATTTTACATTATGCTGTTGCCAATATGCCAGGAGCGGTTCCGAGAACATCGACAGTTGCTTTAACAAATGTCACGGTCCCATACGCACTGCAGATTGCAAATAAAGGCGCTGCAAAAGCGATCAAAGAAAACAAGGCGATTGCTGAAGGCGTCAATGTGATGAATGGACATATCACCTATGAAGCTGTCGCTCGTGATCTCGGCTATGATTATGTGCCTGTTAGTAAAGCCCTTGAAACCTCTTCCATGACCGAAGCTTAATATCTAGCCCGCCCTTTTCAGGGGCGGGTTTTATTGTTAACCTAAAATAAAAATAAGTTGACAAAAGAACCTCTTCCCCTTAATCTATTTGTACAGATAAGACAGGGGGAAATATCATGCAAAAGAAGACAAGAACAGCTGACTTTGTGCTCGTCGGGATGTTTGCTGCACTCATGGCTATCGGAGCCAATATCACATCCATTGTGCCATTTTTACAGGTCGGCGGAATCCCACTTACGATGCAGCCGTTTTTTTGTGTGCTTGCTGGTCTTTTGCTGGGCAGACGACTTGGCGCATTGGCCATGATTGTCTATGCTCTTGTTGGGATCGCTGGTGCACCTGTATTCGCACAGTTCTCGGCGGGTCTAGGCGTTATTTTAGGAAAAAGCGGTGGCTTTGTGTTATCATACATTCCTGCTGCATGGCTTGCCGGATTCATTCTTGAAAAAAGACAAAACCCTGGTTTTGGCCGCTTTTTATTTGCAGCCATTGCAGGAACGACCGTGATGTATGTGATCGGGACAACTTATACGTACATCGCATTAAATGTATGGCTGAACGCACCAATCTCTTATCAAACCACATGGTTCTTCATGATGTGGTTTATGGTAAAAGACTACGCGCTGACCATCCTCCTTGCGATGCTGGCACCTAAAATTTATCGATCAGTTTCAAAAGCCACATCCTTTCGAAAAGAACAAACAGCTTCCTAATATCAGAAAAGGCTCCTTTACTCTATGAGTAAGGAACCTTTTTTCATTTATAGCATAATTGCCGCAAGCCAGCCGAACAAGACGAGCGGGATATTATAAAAGGCGAATGTTGGGACACATGTACCCCAAATATGGTGATGCTGTCCATCCATATTCAGTCCAGATGTTGGTCCAAGTGTACTGTCGCTTGCAGGTGAACCTGCATCTCCTACCGCCGCAGCTGAACCAATAATCGCAATAGTCGCCATCGGGCTGAATCCTAAGTGTAAACAAAGCGGGACAAAGATCGTCGTAATAATCGGAATCGTTGCAAATGATGAGCCAATGCCCATTGTCACTAGCAGACCCACCAATAGCATTAAAATAGCCGCTAAGCTTTGGCTGTTTCCGATAAATTGAGAAGACGCCTTGACGAGAGATTCAATATCTCCTGTTTTCGTTAAAACATTGGCAAATCCAGCTGCAACAAGCATGACAAATCCGATAAATGCCATCATGTTCATGCCAGATGTAATCAGCGCATCTGCTTCATCACGTTTCATCATTCCAGTTACAAACAAGACAAGCAAGCCTGCAAGCGCACCGAAGATCATCCCTTCGACTCCAAGGCTTTGAGAGAGATATAACTGAACAATAAGTGATACAAGGATCGCAAGTCCAGCAAAGAATAAGCTCTTTTTTGTATATGCTGATTTTTCTACATCCGTAATGTCACGATTCTCATATGTTTTTGGCTTACGATAGACAAAGAGTGAAACGATCAAGCCAACAACCATGCCGCCTACAGGAATCAGCATCGCATACGGAATGTCTGCTAAATTCACTGTTAAACCTGCATCTTTCATGTTGTCACGAAGCATTCCGTGAAAAATCTGTCCAAAACCGACCGGAAGTAAAATATATGGTGCAGTAAGTCCGAAAGTCATCACACATGCTAGCAGTCTGCGGTCAATTTGAAGCTCGTTAAACACCTTTAATAATGGCGGGATTAAGACCGGAATAAAGGCAATATGAACAGGAACAACGTTTTGAGAAAAACAAGATACAATCAAAATGACCAGAATAATGAGCACTTTTGATAATGTTTTTCTTCTTGAATCGCCTTCTTTTCCAAGAAGCTTCACAGCTCCTTCGACCATGGCATCAGGAAGACCCGTTTTCGTCAGTGCGGCTGCGAATGCACCTAATAGTGCGTAACTAATCGCCACTGTCGCATTTCCGCCAAGACCGTCAGTGAACGCTTGAACTGTTCCCCCTAGACCTAATCCACCTGCAAGTCCGCCCGCTAAAGCGCCAAGTGCCAACGCAATCACGACATTGACCCGCAGCAAGCTTAATATCAACATTAAAACAACCGCTAAAACAACTGCATTCATGGTGAAACCTCCGAAATCCTTTAGTTTACTAATGTAGTAGATAATTAAAGTACCAACGTATGTTACCATAGAAAATTTACTTCGTCAAATGGCGTATGTCCTACATAAAAAGCTCTGCCAACTGGCAGAGCTTCTGTCTTTATTTCTTCGGTTCAAATCGTTCCACAAATGTTGCTAATGATCTGACCATCACGCCTGTTGCTCCTGTTGGTCCAAAGCATGAAGGTTTTTCTGTCGTGGCTGTTCCTGCAATATCTAAGTGAACCCAAGGGGTGTCTTCAGCGAATTCCCCAATGAATGCACCTGCCATGATCGCATGACCATCACGACCTGGTGAGTTATTCAGATCAGCCATTTTGCTGTTTCTTACTCGTTTTTTATCTTTTTCGGTGATTGGCAGCTGCCAAATCATTTCCCCACATTCTTCTGATGCCTCTTTAAACTGGGCATACAGTTCATCGTTATTGGTCATCACGCCTGTTGTCTCATTCCCAAGTGCTACAATGACACCGCCTGTTAATGTCGCAACATCCACAAGCACAGAGGCACCATGCTGCTTCGCATAGGTCACACCATCTGCTAAAACAAGCCGACCTTCTGCATCCGTGTTAAGCACTTCGATTGTTTTGCCGCTTAGTGAGACAATGACATCATCTGGCTTCATCGCATCTGCTGAGACCATATTATCTGTTGAGGCGATGACCGCAATGACATTCTGCTCTGGACGAAGTTCACCGATGATTTCCATTGCGCCTAAAACAGAGGCTGAGCCGCCCATATCAGTTTTCATCCCCACCATACTTGCTCTTGGCTTTAAGGAATACCCACCTGTATCATACGTAATACCTTTACCGACAAGGCCGATGACGTCTGTCCATTCTTCCTTGCCTTGATATTTCAATACAATCAGCTTCGGTGGTTCTGTTGAGCCTCTATTAACGGCTAGAATACCGCCCATTCCGAGCTCTTCCATTTGTTCTTTATCTAAAATTTCAATCTCGAATTCATATTTATAAGCAAGCTCTGCCGCATAGGATGCAAGATCAGAGGACGTGAGCATGTTCGGCGGCATATTCACAAGTGTACGAGCCGAATTGACCGATTGTCCGTAGACTTCGCCCACTTTCAAACTTGCCTGAATTTCGGCAGCATCATGATCCGTTGTTGCATAAACAAATTCGATAAAGCGATCCGGTTCATTCGTTTTATGTTTAAAATCTTGTAATTCATATGTAGCTAAAAGGCAGCTTTCAGAAAGGGCATGGGCTGCATCTTGAACAGGCAGATCCTTTCCTGTGAATGTATCAAGCAAAACCGAAACTGCTTGCTTTTTATCTTGATGAAGCTTTTTAAATAAATGTGCAAACACTTCCTTTGCCTCTTCAAACGTGTAATCTGACTCCTTCCCAAGCCCGACAAAATAAATGCGTTTAATGCCGGTTTCAGGGGATGGGAAAAATTTCGAAAGCTGATTTCGCTTAGACGAAATATCGCCTTCTTTTAATAATTCAGTGATTCTTCCTCCATGTAACTCATCCATTTCTTTTGCTTTTCCTGATAATTGGCTCTTTTGAAAAAGTCCGATGGCCAGTGTATCTTTATGTTGCAACTCATTTGTCGAGAAAAACATATTTATCACACGCTCCTTCAATGAACTCCATATTTCACATTGGAACTTCTATTATATCAAAATTTATGTGCTGATACGATCATTGCCAGCCTGTCTTCCCTTGAAGAACATTTATATTTTGGCACGCGGAAGGGCATCATGAAAAAGCGGCAGCGATCAATAGCAGCCTGTCCATGGTCTCCTCGTTCCACATCTACTTTCTTTAATGTTATAATGAACATGGACTTGGCAACAGTTCTTACTGCCATCATTTTTTTATCTTACTAGGGTAAATACTTTATCATTTCGCACGTTATTTTTTCTTAAAGAGAGGATGTTTCTTGTTCATGAGCGTACTGACGAATTTTCCGCTGCTTGCCAGCCTTGCAGCCATCTTTTTTGCACAATTTGTAAAAGTACCGATTCAATTTATCATTTCTAGACGACTAGATTGGTCGCTCATTACAAGCACAGGCGGAATGCCAAGTTCACACTCCGCAGCAGTAACAGCACTCTCAACAGCAGTTGCTTTAGAGCACGGGCTAGGAACATCTATTTTTGCCATTTCCGCCATCTTTGCCATTATTACGATGTTTGATGCGACAGGTGTTCGCAGACAGGCAGGAGAACAGGCAACTGTCCTGAACAAACTGGTCACAGATTTTAACCGGTTTGTTGCCGAGGCAAAGAACTTCCCAAGTGCGGAAGAAAAAGAGAAGCAAAAGAAATTGAAAGAGCTTCTTGGGCATAAGCCGATTGAAGTCTTCTTCGGCGGCTTAACAGGAATTTTGCTCACACTCATCTTAGATTATTACTTCATGTAGAAACGAAAAAGCTTTGGACCTTTTGAGATCCAAAGCTTTTTTATTCTTTATTGGCTTGATACTGCTGCCGGAACACTTGCATCGATTCTGCTTCATTCAACTGATTTAAGTCTTTTTCTGTCAGCGTTCCTTCACCCTTTTTAATCACATAAACGTCCAGCACTTTTTTACCCCATTCTCTATACACATCATCAACCGTTTCATAATATAAATCAAGCTTATGACCTTTAATCGCTTTCCCAGTATCTGCGACTACACCATAGCCATAATTGGGGATAAACAGGACAGTTCCTATCGGAAAGACAGATGGGTCCGCTGCCACGGTTGAATATAAATCACGTTTTACTTTGACGCCTGAATATGTAATGCCATATGCATGATGTTCTTTCGTCTTACCTGTTGATTCTACACCTGCTGTATAACCTGTGGCGACAACCTTTTGCTTCGGATAATCGTTCCAATTAAATGCTTCTTCGAGAGAAACAGCACGCAAATCGTCACTTTTCACCGCCATCGTCTGCCTTTTTGGATGCTTTAAAAAAGAAGATACGTGCTTACCGGCATCGGTCTCTTTCACCCATGCAGCTAAATCACTTGGTTCTACGCCAGATATGCCCGTAAAGCTTGTCATCAAGGCAAGCATAAACAGAGCTGTCATGAACAATCGTTTCATCCATGTTTTCATTTCTATTTGTCACTCCTCTACCCATCTATTTGTTTCCAAACAAAATGGAAACTATGCAAAGGAGAAACAAAAAAACCCACTTGCGTATAGACAAGTGAGTTAAAACATTTGATAGCCTCTTTTACGAAGAGCATTGATGACAAAACCTGAGGCAATGGCACCAATCAAACCACTTAATAAAATAATGATATCTGCCGCAGCAAGAGAAACGATGCGGTCTCCTATCCCGGAAAAAGCAATGCCTGGTTCTCTTACATAAGCAATCATCTTTTGATTATTGATAATGAAAAGGCATACAATTGGATATAAAATTGCCATAATCCATGACATTCTCAGCAGCATATTCAGCAAAAAGCCAATGCCAAAGAATAACACGAAAAATAAAATAACTGAAATGATAACGACTGGTAAACTGATCACTTCATCTCCACCCCCAAATATCCCATCATTAGTTTAACTTGGAAATAGAGATGAAGTCAATCAATGGAAAAAGCCGTAAGATTAATGCTTCTTTCCTGTCCCTTTACATTCCTCACATGTTTCTGATCCGCCGAGCAATAACTGAAAGTATCCTTTTCCTGAACAATACTGACAAGTTGACTTTTTTTCTTTCGTTTGTGCATTCATATTGCTCACTCCTTAATCTAAATTTTCTGATAATTCATCATAACATATTTTTCTGTCCAGTACCAAGTGAGAAAATATTCCGTAAAACATTAAAAAACGTGTACCACAGGGATACACGTTTTTGTCTATATCGGTTTAGAAGAACTTGAATTTTCCTTTTTTCAGAACAAGTCCTGGTCCGCCAACCATGAATAATGAACGGTTGTCGATGATTTTTTTCATTGCAGAAGCTTTTGTTCCTTGAAGTTTTTTACCAAACGCAACACCTACAGCGTCGTGTTCACCAAGAGAAGCAACTGTTCCTTTGATGTCTGGCTTAAAGCTTTCAAGCGTGCCACCTTTTACTAGTGCTGCAAGGTTTTTCGCTACTGTTTCACCTTGTTGCATCGCAATTTGTGCAGTAGGTGGGTATGGACGATTAATTTCTTCATTGATGATTAATGAGCAGTCACCGATGATGAATACATCTTCATTTTCTGGTACACGAAGATCTGGAGACACTTTTACGCGGCCGCGCATGTTTTCAAATCCAGCTTCTTCAACGATTGGGTTACCACGTACACCAGCAGCCCATACAACAGTTTCAGCTTTGATTTCTTCTGTATCATCGTCTTTTCCAACAATGATGCCTTCAGGCGTACATTCTTTGATCGCTGTACCGATTTTGAACTCAACACCTTTACCTTGAAGGTAGTTCATCGCATAGTCGATCAATTCAGGATCAAATCCTGGAAGAGCTGTTGGTGCAGCTTCTACACAGATAATACGCACGTCTTTTTGATCAATATCATACTCTTTGCAAAGCTCAGGTACACGGTTTCCAAGCTCACCAAGGAACTCAATACCTGTGAAGCCTGCACCGCCGACAACGATTGTCAGACGCTCTGGACGCTTTTCAGCTTCCGTATTATATGTCGCAAATTGAAGTTCAATGTGCTCACGAAGCTGACGAGCAGAGTTGATGTTAGAGATTGAGAATGCATATTCTTTCAGTCCTGCAATACCAAATGTTTCAGGAACAGCACCAAGCGCAACAACAAGGTAGTCATAAGAAAGTTCGCCATCTGATGTCACAACTTTCTTCTCTTCCTTATTAATGCTTTCAACTGTTGCTTGTACAAAGTTGACACGGGAACTGTTAATCACATCTTTAATTTGATAACGACAACGGTCATGATGAAGAGTACCTGCACTTGCTTCATGTAACCATGTTGTTTCGTAATGATAATTATGCTTGTTCACAAGAGTAATGTCCGCATCATTTGTGCCAAGCTGTTTTGTTAATCTTGTTACAGTCATTAATCCGCCATAACCTGCACCTAATACAACGATTTTCGGTTTATTCACTGGAATCACATCCACCTTTTTTAAATTTGCTGTAAAACGGATAAAGAATTACATATCGTTATTCTCAACCGCTTTGCGGCATTTTATGAAATTTAAACAAAAAAATAAGTATGTGAAAATCTGAACTTTCACCTACAAAAAACGAAAGCATTTGACCGTATCCGACAAAAATTCATAAAAAATTAATATTTAGTTCCCTTAACAATAATAGCGAGTTCTGCTCCTTTTTTCAAGGCTTTAAACTGAAAATCCTTAGGATAAACGGTCTTTCTCTCTTTTTTCCCCTTTTCACAGCATCGGCATCAAAAAACGACAAGTTTTTCAAAACAAGTCAAACGACGATATGTGGTATGATATGATATAGTGATAACAATTTTCATTTGGGAGGATTAAGGAATGCAAGAAGATTCTAAGGTATATGACATTACCGTTATCGGGGGCGGCCCAGTCGGATTGTTTACTGCGTTTTACGGGGGCATGAGACAGGCAAGTGTGAAAATCATTGAAAGCCTTCCTCAGCTCGGCGGTCAACTATCCGCTCTTTACCCTGAAAAATACATTTATGATGTGGCTGGTTTCCCAAAAATCCGCGCACAAGAATTAGTTGATAATTTAAAGGAACAAATGGATAAATTTGATCAAACCATTTGCTTAGAGCAAGCTGTGGAAACGGTTGAAAAACAAGCAGATGGTATCTTCAAACTCGTTACGAACCAAGAGGTTCATTATTCAAAAACGATCATCATTACAGCTGGTAACGGTGCATTCCAACCGAGAAAGCTTGAGCTAGATACAGCAGAATCATTTGAAGGAAGCAACCTGCATTACTTCATCAATGACTTGAACCAATTCGCTGGCAGACGTGTTGCTGTTCTTGGCGGCGGAGACTCTGCGGTTGACTGGGCACTGATGCTTGAGCCAATCGCAAAAGAAGTATCGATTATTCACCGTCGTGATAAATTCCGTGCACATGAGCACAGTGTAGAAAACTTGCACAACTCGAAAGTCAATGTGCTGACACCATTTGTGCCAACTGAGCTCATTGGGGAAGACCGCATTGAACAAATTGTGCTTGAAGAAGTGAAAGGCGATAAAAAACAAGTACTAGATGTGGATGACGTGATCGTCAACTTCGGTTTTGTTTCCTCCCTTGGACCAATCAAACAATGGGGCCTTGAAATCGAAAAGAACTCTATCGTGGTCAAATCCACAATGGAAACCAATATCGAAGGCTTCTATGCGGCAGGAGACATCTGTACGTATGAAGGAAAAGTCAAATTGATTGCAAGCGGATTTGGTGAAGCACCAACTGCTGTGAACAACGCGAAAGCTTACATGGACCCGAAAGCTCGTGTACAGCCGCTTCATTCCACAAGCTTATTTGAAAATAAATAAGAACGGATCAAAAAAAGGAGTTCCATCTGCGGAACTCCTTTTTTGTTTATTTAAAAATCCCAATATAGGCATTCGCCATTCCAAGTACCATTGCAGCGAGTAACACTACAACAATTCCTGCCACAACCAAAATCACCCGATCCTTCACACGTTCCTTTTTCGGAAGCGGCTTGTCTATCCCGCAAGATGGACATGTTTTCGAACGATACGGAATCAGTTCATGACAGTTCCTGCAATTGATTTGTTCACTCAAACCTCAGCAACCTCTTTTCTGATGACAGTTTATGTTTGGTTCTCATGATACTCTTTTCGAGTGGAAATAGCCAGTTGTGAGGACAAGCTGTAACAAAATTGAGCGATTTACAAATTGTTTAAGAAGGAATGGAATCAATGAAGGTTTGATTGGTTCAGCCGATATAGGAAGTAGAAGATCGTAATGAAGGATAGGTGGAAAGATGATAAAGCGTTTCATGATTAGTTTAAGCTTGTTACTGATGATTGGCGGCTCAGTAGAAGTGTTCGCAAAAGACTATAACAAACACTATGCTCAATTCGCTGCCGGATTGAATATGGATGTTGATCAGCTAGAACCTTTTTTAAAGCGTGTATCCACTTCGGTTTTGGATTCTGGTTTGAGTGATCAAGAAATCAAACAGATACTCACCAACGTTCAAAAAATGAATAAAAACAATGAAACGAAAAAAATGGGCACTTTTGAAGTGGTGTATCTTGGAGAACCGGCCAATATAAAAATTGAGGTTGAAGTCCATGTGGAAGATGGCAATAAAGAAGTGGTGATTTATTTGTTTAGCACTGAAGAGTTGGTGGATGTCTTGGATAAAGAACTATTGAAAATAGAAGAAGCAATTTGAGAAAGAGACGCTGAATGAGTGTCTTTTTTTCATTTTTTACACCTTCATTGATCCCTTTCTATTGACCCTCACGTAACGTCATACTTTATAGTGAATATCATAAGGAGATGTGTTGAATATGAAAGTAAAAGAAGTCGCTGAATTGTTTGATATTAGTATTCGTACACTTCATCATTATGATCAAATTGGTTTGTTGGCCCCAAAAGAAGTCACGGATGCTGGTTACCGGCTTTATTCAGAAGAAAACCTTGAAACACTACAGCAAATATTATTTTTCAGAGAACTGGGATTTAACTTAAAGGAAATAAAAGAAATCATAAACAATCCGTCATTTGATAAACATGAAGCATTTATATTACAACGAAAAATGTTGATGGAAAAACGAAATACTCTCGATAGAATGATTGAAAATATTGATAAGACGCTAAAACATATAACGGGAGAAATTCACCTAACAAATAAAGAGAGGTTCAAGGGAATGAACATGAAATTCAACCAATATGAAGAAGAAGCTCGCTGTCGCTGGGGGAATCAGTCCATTGATAACGTGAACTTCAAATTAAGTCGATTGTCGAAAGATGAACAACATGATTTATCTTTGAGATGGGATAGAGTTTTTCATAACTTAGCATCCCTCCGCAACCTCACTCCTCAATCCAAAGAGGTACAAGCCGCCATCAAAGAATGGTATGAATTTTTAAATAATCACTTTACTCAATACTCCCTCGAGGCATTTTATGGATTAGGTCAACTTTATATTCAAGATGAACGATTTACAAAAAATATAGATCAATATGGTGAGGGCTTGGCTTCATTCATGAGTGAAGCCATGAAAGTATTTGCTGATCAACAGAAAAGAGGTCCCAGCTGATGAACATCATCATTGAAGATACAATCGCTCAATACGAAAAATTGTTTTCGCTAAAAGAAAATAAAGAACACTTTTTTCGATACAACATGATGAGGCCTTTTGAAAAGATGTGGAATATGATAAACGTTCCGTTAAAAGCTACACAAAAAAATGGCTATGATGTCATCATGGCAACCAATATGCTTGGCTATCTTGATGTATCACAAACACAAACTGGTAAACAAGCGTTAAAAAAACTACAAGAAATTCAAGCTCTTCAAATGGCAAATACCACCTTGAACTATTGTATGAATTTTATCAAAAAACACAACCTTCATATAAATTCTGATGAATTGAGATTTGGTCTATATATAGCTGATCCGAAAAAGCTAGAACAACAAAAAGGGTATTGTGGCTTTGGAGGAATTCCGGGATTTATCCAATGCTCAATATATCCGAACTCTTATAACATCCCACGGATCCCTGCTCTAATTGCGCATGAATTCCATCATAATATTCGTTTTTCCTATTTTGAATGGGATTACGGAAATGTAACGGTTGGAGATTACTTAATTATAGAAGGTTTAGCTGAATCATTTGCAAAAGAACTTTATGGTGAAAAGATGCTAGGACCTTGGGTCACTTCTTTTGATCAACAGGACTTAGAATATTCAAAAGAAGTGATTAAAGACGCTTTATATACGAAAGGGTTTGCTGAGGTCAGTAGTTATATGTTTGGTGATAACATTGCAAAAGAACAAGGATATCAACCTGTCGGATTATCACCCTTTGCAGGCTATGCAGTAGGTTATCAAGCTGTACAATCTTTTATGAAAATGAATAATGTAGGAATTGAAAAAGCAACCGTACTTGATACAAATGAAATTTTAAAAAATTGCGGATTATTTTTCAGCTAAACATTTTAATGAATTTCAAAGCAAATCGGTGTAATAATGAATTCTAATTATCGTACGAAACATACTGTATGTTCATGCTATATCTAATCATTTCAAATAGACTTGTTGAAAACCTTGCTAGAATTTTAAGCACCTTTAAAAAAGAACATAAAAAAACCTCCTCAAATTTATAATCTAATTGAGGAGGTTTTTATTCAAAATAGATTTACAGAATTCATTGATACTGAAATTCTAACACTCTTCCGGCGTACCGGTATTCGTCGCTGTTCTGAACGAAGAACCGCATCCGCATGAAGCAATCGCGTTCGGATTGTCAATCGTGAAACCGCCGCCCATTAGTGATTGTTTGAAATCAATGATGGTGCCGTTCATGATGTCAAGGCTTTCGGAGTCGACAAGGACCTTGATGCCCTGCTGTTCGAACTGCGTGTCTTTCTCTGAGACTTCATGGTCAAAGCCCATCCCGTATGAAAGACCGCTGCAGCCGCCGCCTTTTACGCCCACTCGCAGGAACGCATTTTCTTCTTCATGTTCTTTCATCATATCTTTAATCTGCAATGCAGCAGCTTCTGTAATCGTTACTGGTGTACTCACGATCATCCCTCCTTTTGACTGGATGTTTCTTTTCAATTATAAACGTGATTTTGCCTTTTCTCAAATAAATGGTTTAGAGATAAAATGTGCCGTCACAAATCGTTTCAGCAGGTCCTGTCATCAGCACATGGTCATTGTCTTTCCAGCGAATGATGAGGTCTCCGCCAGCTAGATGAACGGTCATATCCGTTTCTTTTTTCGCATGTCCATTCACAATCGTTGATACAGCCGCAGCACATGCTCCTGTTCCGCACGCTTGCGTAATCCCTGATCCTCTTTCCCACACGCGAAAATGCAGTTCCGTTTCACTGACTCGTTCCACAAATTCTACATTGACGCCTTCTGGAAACATGTCATGCTTTTCAATAATTGGCCCAAGTGAATCAAGCGGCGCCTGTTCAATGTCTTCTAAATAGAAAACAATATGGGGATTCCCCATTGAAACAGCTGTTCCATTTAAGGTCGTCGTGCCAAAATCAAGCGGTTCATTAATCGTTGTACTGGCCGGTTCACCAAGCATCGGCATCGCTTCTTTTTCAAAACGAGGTTTACCCATATCTACTGTCACTAACTGAACGTGACCATCCTGCACATGAACGGTCGCTTCAACAAGTCCTGACAATGTCTCAATCTGGAACGTTGTGTCTGTTACGATTTGATGCTCATACACATATTTTGCAACGCAACGCAGACCGTTACCGCAGTTTTTCCCCTCTGATCCATCATTGTTGAAAATGCGCATCTTCACAGGCGCAACATCTGATGGGCAAATGAGGATCATTCCGTCTGAACCGACACCTGTATAAACAGAAGAAACGCGGATCGCTATCTCTGACAGCTGCTCTTCTGGAAGCTGTTCCTTCATCTGATTGACGTATATATAATTGTTTCCTAGTCCGTGCATTTTCGTGAATTGAAATGATGTCATGAGCGTCCTCCAAAAATGTTGTTTCTTTATAGTATAAAAGGAGTCGATTCAGGAGACAATCTTATCATCCCCCGTTTTTCATACATAGAAGCTCTTTGCTGCCATGGCAAAGGGCTTTTATTATGCATATGTCTCTTTTTCTCTCGTGTGATGCTTCATTTTGATGATATTTTATTAGCATAACATATTGGATGCGCTTTCTACATTTTCTCCTGAAAAATGGAAACTGAATATATGAAAAAAATGCACCTCATGACCCATGTGGTGCATTTAAAACATGTCGTTTTCCTCTATAAAAGCATAAATACGCTCAACTAGCTGCTCTGCATTTTCTCCAGAAACAAATTCTCCATTCACAAGGGCAAATGGGGAGTCCATACATTTGCCGCAGTAGCTTAAACAACCGTATTCCATTACATCTAAGTTTGGGTCTTTTTCAAGTTTCTCTTTTGCTTCTTGAGACCCTTGTGCAAGATTACTTACACAAAATTCGATCAGTGGAAACACTGTGCTTCACCTCACATTTGCCTTACTATCCTACCGAAATTCCTTCTATTAGTCAAAACATGAGCTTCAATAAATCGTTACGCCTATTCCCCGTAAAATGTTTTACTATTTAGGACTAAGTAATGAATATGTAGGTTATTTTGAAACAATTATTGTGGTTTCACAGTAAATTCGATATAATTTTATTTGGTATTTTAACTTAAAGTTTTTTAGTATAAGTGTTTTTCAATGTCTAGGGGGAAAAGGAGAATCGTCATGAAAAATTTAGTCTTGATCGGCGGAGGTTACGGGAATATGCGGGTTCTCCACCGCTTATTGCCAAATCAATTACCTGATGATGTTACTATCACATTAATTGATCGAAATCCTTACCACTGTTTAAAAACAGAATATTATGCACTTGCTGCTGGAACGATCTCTGATCATCACATTCGAGTATCTTTTCCAGAGCATCCAAAGCTGGATATTCAATACGGGGAAGTAGAAAAAATTGATATTGAAAACAAACAGATCTTATTTAGCGACCGTGAACCTATTCCATATGATGATACGGTAATCGGACTCGGCTGTGAGGACAAGTATCACAATGTCCCTGGTGCGAAAGAACATACATACAGCATTCAAACCATTGATCAGTCAAGACATACGTATAACAAATTAAACAATTTGAGTGCAGGTGCAACGGTTGGTATCGTCGGTGCTGGACTTAGCGGGGTAGAGCTGGCCAGTGAACTGCGTGAAAGCCGTTCTGATTTAAACATCATTCTTTTTGACCGCGGAGAACTGATTCTTTCCAGTTTCCCAAAAAGATTAAGTTTATATGTACAAAAATGGTTTGAAGAAAATGATGTAAAGATCATTAACTGCGCCAATATTACGAAGGTTGAAGAAGGAGTTGTGTACAACCATGACGATGCCATTGAAGCAGATGTCATCGTGTGGACAGCAGGAATTCAGCCAAGTAAAGTCGTGCGAGATATGGATGTTGAAAAAGATGCCCAAGGCCGTGTCGTCTTAACTCCTCATCACAATCTCCCTGGAGATGAGCATGTCTATGTCGTAGGTGACTGCGCAAGCTTGCCGCACGCACCAAGTGCACAGCTTGCCGAGGCACAGGCAGAGCAAATTGTGCAATCTCTACAGAAACGCTGGAAGAACGAGCCGCTTCCTGAGGCTTACCCGCAGTTTAAGTTAAAAGGCGTACTCGGCTCTTTAGGAAAAAAAGCCGGCTTTGGCTTAGTAGCGGATCGCCCGCTTGTTGGTCGTGTTCCAAGACTCTTAAAATCTGGACTTCTTTGGATGTACAAGCATCACAATGGATAAAATGATGTGAATTTTTTCTCAAAGCTCCTTCTAATGAAGGAGCTTTTATTATGAAACGGCATGTGCCGATGGATGGTTCACTTTGATAGGAGCAAGCGCAAGGATGCAGTCTTTACGAAACGTTCTGATCGTCTTCTTCGATAAACAATACGCTTGTATGAACTGTTCAGTTTGACGATGTACAATGATTTTTCGTTTCGAGCACTCTCCATTTTTCTTCATATAAATCATATCAATCGGTATTTGTTGATGAAGAGATTGTTTTAGTAAATAATTCATGATGCTCACGCTCCTTTCTTCTCATTATATACGAACAAACGTTCTAAATCAACCTAAAAAGGAACATTTGTTCGATTATTTTTTCTAAAAAAAGAACAGCTCATTCACTGCTCTCTTCATACCCGTATTTCTCCATTTCTTGATAAATATCTTTTAATTTCGGATTGCCCTCTCCTACAATTTGATCCTCAACAAGGACAAGCGGATAAAAGAATTCATCATCAAGAATTCGTTCAGATAATTCTTTTTGGCGTTCGTTTTCAGGCGGGTGCTCAATATCGATATATGTGATGCGAAACGGCTGATTTGGATATTTTCGTTTTAATGCTGCATCTAGCCACTCAAATGTATCTTTTGAAGAAGGCAGATTCACGCAGCTAGCGCACAGGACATCTCTTCCATATACATAAAGGTCAACGGTTTTGTTCATTTGACAAGCCCCCCATTCTTTCTTTATTTTAGCTGAATTTTCTGTATGAAAAAAGTCAAAATCACTTTTTGTTTCAAGATGAGATTGTGCTATAATGAGAAGGAAACTTTGAAACCAATCAATAGATTTTTATCGTCCAGATGAATATAATGGTGATATGTTGTGAAAGGAGCGATTATATCTAATGACTGAAGTCGAAATGAAAGACCAAGTACAGGAAGTACTGGACAAACTTCGTCCATTTCTATTACGTGATGGTGGAGACTGTGAGCTTGTAGACATTGAAGATGGCATTGTGAAATTACGCCTTCTTGGTGCATGCGGCAGCTGCCCAAGTTCAACCATTACATTGAAAGCCGGTATTGAGCGCGCATTATTAGAAGAAGTACCTGGCGTTGTAGAAGTTGAACAGGTTTTCTAATTCATATATGACATGAAAACGGCCCTTACTGGGCCGTTTTTTAATTGTTGACAAAGGGCTAATTTTAGCCCTTTGTCTTGTTTTCAGTGTGATAGAAAACCTTTGCAGTCTAGGAAGGACGAGTACTGGCGCGGAGCGAATTTGACATTCGTGAGCACCGGAACGCAGGACTGACACCGAATGCGAGGGTTTGTCTACACGCTGAAACGACCCAATCAGGGCCGTTTTTTAATTAGGATAACTTCTCTCTAAACCATTCTTGAATAAAGGTCAGTCTTTGAATACGCTGCCCAGGGTGGCCGCTTCTCGATAAATCATGAGAGGCCTTCGGGAATTTGACTAATCTCGTGTCTTTTCCAAGCTCCTTTAATGCCACAAAAAGCTGTTCTCCTTGATCGACTGGGCAGCGGTAGTCTTCATCACTGTGCAGGATCAGAAGCGGTGTATTCACCTGTTTTACATACTTTAGCGGCGAACGATCCCATAGCTTATCAACAGAGTCATAAATATCCCCATCAATCTGCCATTTTGTAAAGAAATAACCGATATCACTGATGCCATAAAAGCTAATCCAATTTGAGATGGAACGCTGTGTAACAGCTGCACGGAAACGGTCTGTCTGTCCGACAATCCAGTTGGTCATAAAACCGCCATAGCTGCCGCCTGTTACGCCAAGCCTTGTTTCATCAAGAAAGTCATAGGCTTCGAGCACATGATCAACAGCCAGCATGACATCCTCATAATCAACATCACCATAGCTGCCTCTTACTCGGTCTGTAAACATCTGTCCGTATCCATGACTGCCATGAGGATTGATGTACACAATCGCATACCCTTCAGCGGCGAGCATTTGAAATTCATGAAAATACGTATGACCGTACATCGCATGCGGCCCGCCATGAATTTCTAAGATTAATGGATATGTCTTCCCCTCTTCCATCTGAGCAGGCTTCATCAACCAGCCATGTACAACGTCTCCTTCTTTTGACTGGAAAGAAATTGGTTCAGGTTCGGATATGACATGTTCCTTTAGAAAGTCATCATGCTCAAACGTGATTTGCTTGAGTGAGGATTCCCCTAAAGTCAGCTCATACAGTTCACTAGGCGAGACAGATGAAAGACGGCTGATCAGCATTTTTGATTCGTCTGGATGAAGACTGAAATTCGTCACATGTTCTGCCTCTAAACGAACGGGATAGGCTAAGCCTTCAATAGAGAAATAATAAATTCCGGTACTCCCTTGATCAGAAACAAGCGCATAAAACCCCTGACTATCCTTTGTCCATTGTGGAAGCTGATTGGCCTCACCCATAACACTATCCCCTGCCATACAGTTTCCTACATACATATCGAGCATTTCTGACAATTGAACGGTCTTTTTCTCCTTCAGGTCATGCAGCCACAATGACAGGATGGTCGCATTTTCAAATTCACGTTCGTGTCCAATGTACAAAAGGCTTTCTCCATTTGGAGAAAATGATACAGTCGTGTAAGCGCCTGTTGATTGGGTGATTTTCTTGGATGTACCGTCCTCTAAGGAAAGGAGACAGATATCACTTATGTAAAACGTCTGAGGATTTGATTGAATATACGCAAGCCACTTCCCGCAAGGAGAGATGACATGATTCACATGATGATGGGGCTCACTCGTAACCACCTCTACCTCGCCGGAACGGACATCGATTTTTACAATTTGCGTCAGACGCCCGTCTAAAAAGCCTCTGCCATCTGCTTTATAAGTCAAATCATCATATACGGCCGGAGCAAAGTCATCGCACTCTTCCTTTTTTTCATCATGAACAGATTCTTCTTGTTTTAATGAGACCGCTGCATAAATAAAAGCTCCATCCGGTGAAAATACAGGTTGAGAGACGCCGTAAGGAATATTCGTTAAGGTACGAATTCCGCCGCCATCGCTCTGAATAAGTGCGAGCTGAGGGACTTCCTTTGGCTTCTGCAAAATAAACGCAAGCTGCTTTCCGTCTTTTGACCATGTTGGCTGATGATGCTTCCCATCATCAAATGTCCATTGAGACAGCTCCCCTGTCTCTTCATCTCGAACCCATAAATGAATATTGTAATCATCCTTTTTTTCATTCACCGTTACTTTTGTAAAAACAGCCTTTTTTCCATCTGGTGAATAAACTGGATGAGAAACAGACACGATTTGTGTTAAATCCTCTGCTGTTATCAATTTCTTCATCAATAGATCGCCCCCTTTTATGTATCAAAAAATAGTTCGCTTCTCTAAATAATAATCCCTGCTTTTGTTATGAAAAACAAGAAAAAGAACGTGCGTCTTCACAGCACGTTCTTCATTTGATTCACAGAATGATGCTCGACGACGACACCTTCTACCGGCACCGTCAGCACATCCACTTCACAATGCGGGAAATTTTGAGCAAGCTGCTTTTTCAGCGCTTCTCCCTTCCCTTTTTCCACTAAGGTCAAAATAGTCGGCCCAGCACCGCTTAATGCCGTTCCATACGCGCCTTTTAATGAAGCAACGTGCTCCACCTTGGACAGCTCTGGGACAAGCATCGTGCGGTATGGCTGATGAAATAAATCTTTATTCATCATTTCCCCTACAAGCGGCCAGTTCTGCGTCATTAAGGCGGCGACAAGGACGTTACTCACTGCACTCGCACTTACGGCCTGTTTATAGGAAAAATCCTCTGGCAGGACATCACGGGCATCCTTTGTGAGCACTTCATAAAAAGGAATCACGACGACGACATCTACATCCACATGCTGTACTTTAACGGCATGTGTCTTGTCTTCTTCATGAAGACCGATGAGTAAACCACCGAATAAAGAGGCACCCGCATTATCTGGATGACCTTCTACCTCACTTGCAAAAAAGAGCTTCTGATCATCGGTCATCTTTAATTCAAGCAACTGATTGGCGAGCTCAATAGCGGCGACAATGGCAGCAGCGCTGCTGCCCAGCCCCCTTGCTAATGGAATATCACTCCACACTTTGACATGAACAGGCGGGAGTGTTTTTCCAAAGTCATCTGCGACCTTTTTAGCTGTTTGGTAGATCAGGTTATCGGTGCCTGATGGAATACCAGACACGACATCTGTTTCTGCTTCAAACAGCCAGCTATCATGGTCATAGACCGATAGCTTTAAATAGCGGCTGAGCGCCATTCCGACTGAGTCAAAGCCTGGTCCTAAGTTGGCAGTGCTTCCCGGTACTGTGATTGAAAAAAGCATGGAGGCGTTACTCATACGCGTGCGGCCTTTTCTAAATGTTCCAGAATTTGATCTTCATCTGCATCCAGCGTGACCGGTTTGATGTGTGAAATATCAATCGCCGTATTCGGATCTTTTAATCCGTTTCCTGTTAGTACAGCGACGACTTTACTGCCTGGCTTAATTTCTCCAGATTTCACTTGTTTGAGTACACCTGCAATTGATGCACAAGAGCCTGGCTCTGCAAACACACCTTCTTCACGTGCGATCAATTGATAGGCATGAAGAATTTCTTCATCTGTCACTTCATCAATTTTCCCGTTTGATTCATCTGCCGCTGCTACAGCTTGCTTCCAGCTTGCAGGGTTTCCGATGCGAATGGCTGTTGCGACTGTTTCTGGCTGCTCAATGACTTCATTTCTAACGATGGCTGCAGCTCCTTCTGCTTCAAAACCACGCATGACTGGCAGTCCCGTGCCTTTTTTCTCATGATATTCTTTGAAGCCTTTCCAGTACGCTGTAATATTCCCCGCATTTCCAACAGGAATCGCCAGTACGTCCGGCGCAGCGCCGCCTAGCTGCTCACAGATTTCAAATGCAGCTGTTTTTTGTCCTTCAATTCGGTATGGATTGACGGAGTTAACAAGTGCAATCGGTGCTTTTTCACAGATGCTGCGGACAATTTTCAGCGCATCATCAAAGTTGCCGTCAATGGCAATAATCTCTGCTCCGTACATGACAGCCTGCGCCAGCTTACCGAAGGCGATTTTTCCATCTGGAATGATGACAATACATTTCATATCAGCGCGCGCCGCATAAGCTGCTGCTGCTGCAGACGTATTCCCTGTCGATGCACACATGATCGTATCATTGCCTTCTTCTTTTGCCTTTGCGACGGCCATGACCATCCCGCGATCCTTAAAAGAACCTGTAGGGTTGACGCCTTCTGTTTTCACATGAAGTTCAATCCCAAGCTTTTCAGATAGCTTTGCGAGATGAATCAGCGGTGTGTTTCCTTCATTTAATGTTAGTTTAGGTGTGTGTTCGTTTACTGGTAAAAATTCTTGAAATTCTTCAATGAGTCCATTCCACTTCATCAGCTTAAACCGTTCCCTTCTACTCGGTACGTGCTCTTCACTTGAACCACCACGTCGAGATCGTTTAATGTTTGCAGGATATTTGAGAAATCTTCTTCTGATGTCTGATGTGTAATAATCACAATTTCAGCAAGCTCATCATGCCCTTTGACAGGAAGCTGAAGGATCTTTTCAAAGCTGATGCCTCTTTCAGAAAAAATCGATGTAATGCGGGAGAAAGCCCCGACTTGATCTCTCACATGTATTCTTAAAAATTGCTGAGCAAATACTTCGGATGATGATTTGATTTTCTTCTCAAATTGCGGTGCAATAAATCCACTGCCATTCACACCAAGACGCATGTTTTTCATAACAGCGACTAAATCTGAGACTACAGCTGTTGCCGTTGGCAGACTGCCTGCTCCAGGTCCGTAAAACATCGTTTCTCCGACAGCACTTCCGTAAACATAGACAGCATTAAATTCATTGTTGACGGAAGATAACGGGTGATGATCAGGAAGTAAAGTTGGCTGTACGCTGACCTCCACTTTCTCTCCGTCCCTTTGAGCAATTCCAATCAGCTTCATTGTATAGCCAAAACGTTTACTGAAATTAATGTCCTCGTCCGAGATGTCAGAGATGCCTTTCACTTTCACATCCTCTAAGTCTACATTCATGGAAAAGCCGAGTCTTGCCAGGATGGCCATCTTTCTTGCCGCATCTAGCCCTTCTACGTCCGCCGTCGGATCTGCTTCTGCAAAGCCAAGATCCTGTGCTTCTTTTAATACATCTTCATACGCACTTTTATCGACATTCATTTTTGTTAAAATAAAGTTCGTTGTCCCGTTCACGATTCCCATCATTTTTGTGATGCGGTCAGAGGCTAAACCTTCCTCTAGTGTACGCAAAATCGGAATCCCACCTGCGACACTTGCTTCATAGTAAAGGTCACAGCCGTTTTCTTTTGCTACATGTAAAAGCTCTGTGCCATATAGCGCCATTAAATCCTTATTGGCTGTAATGACATGCTTCTTCTCATTTAGTGCATCTATTAAATATTGTTTTGTCTCTTCAATGCCGCCCATCACTTCAATAATGACGTCGATCTCTGGATCTCGAATCACATCGTATACTTCAGTTGTGAAGACCTCTCTTGCCACATCCACATCTCTTTTTTTATCGGGATTGCTCACAAGCACTTTTTGTATTAATACCGGACAGCCGATCTGGTGCATTAATTTATCCTGATGATCTTGAATAATCTTAACGACACCGCTCCCCACTGTTCCTAATCCTAGTAGTCCAACTCGAATTGCCTTCACCTGAAATTCCACCTTTCTCCGTAAATGTCCTCTCTAAAAGGACATTTGTTAACCTAACACAGACATTCAATGTACACACATTATAAAGGGGTATCCTCATTTTGACAAGGTAATAAAATAAGAGAATATGAGGATGAAACCGCTTAACAGCTATTTATATCAAGATTCTATATTTTCAAAATATTTTTGTGAGAAAAGCTCCCGAAGCCGGGGAGCTTGAGATTACGCCTGAACTGGCGTTTTGGCTTGCTGATCTTGCAGGACAAGCGCAATATTTTCAGCACATAAATGCATCATGTTTTTTCTCGTTTCAACACTTGCACTTCCGATATGAGGAAGCACTGTCACATTTGCTAATGTCGTTAACGGGTGATCTGGGCTGACTGGCTCCTTGCTAAATACATCCAGCCCTGCTCCTGCAATTTTTCCTGTCGTGACAGCATCATATAAAGCATCTTCGTCTACCGTCTGCCCTCTGGAAACGTTGATGAAGTAAGCCGTATTCTTCATCTTCTCAAATGCTTTCTTATTAAACATTTCTTTCGTTTCAGGCGTTAAAGGCGTCAAACAAACGATGAAATCAGACTGCGTAAGCAGCTCATCAAATGCGGCATAGGTCACACCTAGTTGCGCTTCTGCTTCTGGCTTTCTTGAACGATTATGATACAGAACATTCATATCAAAACCTTTTGCCCGCTTGGCCAGTGCGGTTCCAATACTGCCCATTCCGACAATCCCTAACGTGTTATGATGCACATCAGCACCGGCTAGAAGAAGCGGCCCCCAGCCTGTCCAGTTCCCATCCTTAATCCAATCACTCGCTTCGACAATTCGTCTTGCTGACGCCATCAAAAGCGCAAAGGCTAAATCAGCCGTCGATTCTGTTAAGACGTCCGGTGTATGACATACCGTGATCCCGTGCTTTTTAGCTGCCTTTAGATCAATATTGTCATAGCCGACCGCAAGATTCGCGACCACTTTTAGATTTGGAGCATTTGATAAAAGTGCCTCATCTACTTGATCTGACAGCATCGTGAGCAGCCCATCTGCTTGAGCCGCTTGTTTTTCTAACTCTTCTCTTGGACACGGCTCATCCTCGCTCGTCCACATATCAATATGAGCGACTTCTTTTAATGGTGTAAGTGTTGTTTCATCAAGCTTTCTTGTGATATAGACATAAGGTTTCGTCAAGAAGAACACTCCTTTGGTTGATTTCTTTAAGCATAACGAAAAACGCCTCAAGAGAAAAGAGACGTTTCGTCTGTTCACTGAAACTTCAAATCAGCGGATTGATGAATCCATCCAACAGGAGGAATGAGATGCCCACCGCTGCGCATAGCACTCAATTCTTGAAACACCTTGAGAAAATATTCGTAGCGGTTCGCATCATTTAAAACGTAATCTAATCGTTCTTCATAATAAGATTTTTCATTTTCTCCTGACATATAATAACCTTCGACAATTTCAAAATAATGAAGCGGAAACAGAAGACGGCTGTATAAAAGTCGCTTTGAAAATGATGAAAGAGGCGTAACCTGCTCATATTGCTGCAAAAAGGAAAATCCCTCTTCAATTAAATCCTCCTTATGCTGGACAAAGGTTTCTCTTAAATATTCTGCGATGTCTCTTGTTGGATGGTCAAATACCCAGTCAACAGGTAAACGAAGCGGCTGCTCATGTGGCCAGGTCATACGTGAAAAGCGCTGATGACAAACAGTTCCTGAATCACATTCTTTTGGTTCATCATCAAGCTCTGTATCCACTAAATATTGAATGGCATTTTCCGTTAATCCGAGATAATACGGAAAGGATTCAATGAATTTCTTTTCAAATCGTTCAAGTGGTTTTTGATGCATTTGCTGCATCCAAAAGCCTTCCAGCTGGTCTAACCGTTTTGCCCATAATTCCTTCCAAGCTCCGACACGTTTTGTTTCAGACACCTCATAAGGAAATCCTCTCCCCCTGACATGAAAGGCCGCCAGCTCTGATGCGTGCTGAAATGAGCGGCTTGTAACCCGCGGTGCTGCCTTTAATAGAGCGTACAGTTCTTTTCCATGGGTAAAAGTCGGTTTCTCTTCGTTTGTTAATTCAAACACGGCAACGTATGGGTCACCGTCATTCAGTAAATACTGACTGATATGATAAAGCTCTGTGAGTTCTTCTTCTCGCAAATGAGACACGGGAACAATGATGAAGAGAGCTTTCGCCGTTTGAAAGCTCTGATAACTGCCATATGGCATAAATTGACGCACATCAATACCAAATGTGTGATAAATGGTTTCTTTCATGATTTCACCTGCGTTCATAAAATCAGTCTCTTATCATATCGTAGTCGCAGGTTGAGGGATTTATGAATACTATTTACTATCCGAAGCTATTTCACACGTTGTGGACAAATTACGAGGATTGGGTGAGGAACATGCCGCATCATCATGAGATGAACGAAGTAGAAAAAACAGCAAGACGCCGTTTACAAGAACGAGGCGTAACCATTCAAGATATAGCAGACCTTGTCTTCTTTTTACAGGAAAAATATCATCCTGGCTTAGACATGACAGAGTGCATCCACAATGTGGAACGTGTCATCGCAAAACGTGAAGTCCAAAATGCCATCTTAACAGGCGTTGAACTAGATGTTCTCGCTGAGCAAAAAAAGCTGACAGAACCGCTGCAATCCATTCTTGAAACAGATGAAAGTCTATATGGTGTGGATGAAATTTTATCCTTTGCCATCGTTAATATTTATGGCTCCATCGGCTTTACGAATTACGGATATATCGATAAAGAAAAACCAGGGATTCTTGGGAAACTCAACGATAAATCCTCAGGCGAATGCCACACCTTTTTAGATGACATTGTCGGTGCTATTGCTGCGGCAGCATCAAGCAGACTTGCACATAGTGCGAGAAATGCAGAATAAAACACAAAAGAGGACGTGCGTCTGACGCTTGTCCTCTTTTCATTAAGATAATCGTTCAATCCACTCAGATAATGAATCAATGACATAGGTTGGCTGTTTGTCATATTTCTGAAGCAGCTCTTTTGTCGTGACGCCTGTATGGACAAGCAGTGTATCCATCCCTGCATTCATCCCTGCCATAATATCGGTATCATAGTTATCGCCCACCATGAGCGTCTCTGACACATCTGTCCCGAGCACCCGCATGGCCTGTTCCATAATGATAGACTCTGGCTTCCCGATAAATGTTGGCTCCACTGTTGTCGTAACCGTCAGCACAGATGTTAACGATCCATTTCCAGGTAACAGCCCTCTTTCTGTCGGAATGGCAATATCTCCATTTGTTGAAACAAATTGTGCACCTTGACGGATCGCAATGGCTCCTACCGCTAGTTTTTCATATGTAATACCGCGGTCTATTCCAACGACAACGAAATCAGCGTCTTCTTGACCAAACGACAAGCCTTTTTCTTCGATGGCCTGCTGAATTCCTTCTTCTCCGATCACATACACCGAGGCATCTTTCTTTTGTTCTGCGATATAGTTTGCCGTCGCCATACTTGTTGTAAAGACTTGGTCTTCCGTTGCTGGAATATCGAATGAAACCAGTTTCTCTGCTACTTGCTTCGGTGTGCGCGAAGAGTTATTCGTGACAAACAAATAAGGGATGTTCAACTCATTTAACTTGTGAACAAATTGCCCCGCCTCTTCAATCTTTTCTGTTCCTTTATACATCGTCCCGTCTAAATCAATTAAATAGCCTTTGTATTTCATGCTGCATACAACTCCAATGGTTTATTTAAACGCTGATACTGGTCCAAGCTCTTGCTCCAAGTAAGTGCGAATTCGATTCGGGAAGACTTGCAGCGCCTGTTCTACCTCACTGATGACCTGCAACAAATCGTGATGAACCACTTCTTGGTATTGCTGAACAAGTGTTTTACGGCACGAGACCAGTTTTTTCAGGTGAGTGCCTTCTTCTGTTGGTACAACTTTTTCGTCCACAAGAATATCCATGATGTCGTCATAGCTTCCTGGGTCCCGCATGATAAAGCCGTCAATCATATCATTTCCTGTATCAAGAATACATTCGACGAGCAAATGAACAATTCGTTCCAGCGCTTTTTTTTCTAAAGGGCTTGACCATGTTTGATGACTGCGCATCAAATCATATTGCTCCTCAAAAAAACGTAATGTCTCTTCAATCTTCTTTCTGTCTACGAAATACATCATGACGCTCCCCTTTGCGTTATTTTCTAATCCGCTTTAAGACAAAATAGGCACAGCCAAAATTACAGTATTCATAAATGTATTCATCGAGTGTACTGATTTTTGTATCGAATGTGGCCTTTTGGTTTTGGTCATCAAAAAACCCCTTCAGCCTAAGCTGGTTATAGCCCCAATCCCCCACAATATAATCATACTTATTTAAAATATCTGAGTACCTTGCTTTAAACGCTTCCTCATCAAAGCCGTCTTTGATTTCTCTGACAAGATCAAAGGTAGCATTCTGAATGACGATCATCTTCTCACCTCTTTTTAAACGATCCACCTTTAATGATAATTCATTGGAACAACTCCATCAATTGCTAAAGCATGTTTTTTCCGATTTAGCCGAAGCTAAAGAAAAAAGGAGGTCACATTTATGATGAAACAACTGACAGCCACTATTCTCCTATGCATGCTTTTAGGCGGGTGCGGCTTTCAATCAGGCATGAACCGGCAAGTGGATGAAGATTCTTCCAGCAAGACAATCCGCCTGTCTGATCGTCATGAAGGAAATAATTCCAACATGCCAGAAGCAGATACGAATCGAGCAGGCTATGTTCGTTATCAGCGCCAGCAAGTAACCGATCAGAAGGAAAGAACCCCTGCTTTAAATCGTGAGCACCTTGCCCACGTGATTACAAGTTTAGCCATCCAGCTGCCAAATATAAAGGATGCAGCAACACTTGTCACAGACGAGGATGCCCTCATTGTGTATCGAACAGGCAACAAAAACCGAGATGAATCAGCCGATCAAGTGAAAAAAACAGCGGTTTCTGTTCTCCCTCGTTATTATCATGTGTACGTCTCTGATAACCCAGAGCACTTTCAATCCATTGCCAATTTTTCACGTCTTCAAACCAACTCACGTGATTTTGATCAAATTTTAACGAAAACGATTCAACAAATGAAATACTCTCCTCAAGGCGGAGATATTTCAACGAAAGAAGATGCCAATGGCATGACGAATTCCGATCGGACCATGAGACGAAACGCACCTTACGGCCAAAATTAATACGAGAAAAAACGCCAGAGAGCTCTGGCGTTTTCTTTGTTATGCTTGCGCCTGACGCTTCTTAGACGCTTCGTTTACTTGTTCGTCTGCATGATAAGAAGAACGGACAAGCGGTCCAGCTTCACAGTGGCTAAAGCCTTTTGACATGGCAATTTCCTTCAGCTCTGCAAACTCATCTGGATGGTAGTATTTTTGCACTTTCAAATGCTTTTTCGAAGGTTGTAAATACTGACCAATTGCCATGATGTCGACGTTATTGGCAAGAAGATCATCCATAACTTCAATGATTTCTTCCTTCGTTTCACCGAGTCCAATCATAATGCTTGATTTCGTTGGAATGTCAGGCTGCATTTCTTTTGCACGACGCAAGAATTCCAATGAACGATCGTATGTAGCCCGCGCACGAACTCTTGGTGTTAACCTGCGTACTGTTTCAATATTGTGATTTAAAATATCAGGGCGTGTATCCATTAACGTTTTCAAATTATCATAATTGCCACCCATGTCTGAAGGGAGAACTTCAATTGTTGTGAATGGACTTTTTCTTCTAATGGCACGAACAGTTTCAGCAAATACGCCTGCTCCGCCATCTTTTTGGTCATCCCTTGCAACCGCTGTTATAACAGCGTGCTTTAAATTCATCAAAGCCACTGAATCTGCCACGCGTTCTGGCTCTTGCAAGTCTAACTCAGTAGGAAGTCCGGTTTTCACCGCACAGAAACGGCATGCGCGCGTACAAACAGATCCGAGGATCATAAATGTAGCAGTTCTTCTCACTGCCCAGCATTCGTGAATATTCGGACATTTCGCTTCCTCACAAACGGTATGCAGGTTGTTTTCCCGCATCATTTTTTTCAAACCGGTATAGTTTTCATTCGTATTCAGCTTAATTTTAAGCCAGTCCGGTTTTCTTACGTGCTCTTCCTTCTTTGCCAATTCCATCATCTCCATATGAATTCGTTAAAGGTGCATATACAATAATCTTCCTGCTATATACGATGGATGCAGCTGTTGCCGCAAAAAATTGAATCTTCGGCCTAAGGCCTTTTCTTTAGACACTTTAACATAGTACAGATTGAACAACAAGGGAATGAGCTGCAAAAATACCCAAAAGACTCCTAAAATAACAGAAGAAAATTACTAACATTTTCTTCTTATGAAATAACGTGTTCAAACCACACTAAACGGTAGAAGGTATGTTCGAAGAAAGGAGATGGACGTTTGTGAAAGTGGTTTTAGCCATCATCATCGCTCTTTCAATGATTCCCGCATCAGTCCATGCACAAGGGGCAAACAAACAGCCCGATGAATTAAAACAGCGAATGGCACTGTATGAAAAGATCGCCATCACCACACAGATCCCGTGGTATGTACTTGCTGCGGTTGATCAGTATGAACACAATATACGCAAAAGCAGAAGAGATTTACCAAAACAAACAGGTGTGATTGGCATCTACATTCCCCGGGAAATGTGGATGGGACCAGAAAACCCCAATAAGCAGGATACCTCTCCATTAAGCATTAAAGTTTTTGACGGTATTGGGCTTGATGGTAATGGGGATGGAAAAGCGGAAATCGATAACGATGAAGATGTCCTGTTCACGTTTGCTCAATACTTGCTCCATTACGGCAGCAGCATCGATCAATTAAAAATTGCGCTGTGGGATTATTATGGACGTGATCAAACCGTTGGAATTATTTCATCTTTTATGAAGCTCTATAAGCATTACGGCCATCTTGACCTTGGAAAGCATGCGTTTCCTCTTCCGGTTGGCGCTGACTACAGCTACAGGAGTACATGGGGTGATGCGAGAGGCTTTGGAGGCAGAAGAATTCATGAGGGCACTGATCTTTTTGCTCATTACGGTCTTCCTGTTCGTGCGACATCGTACGGCGTGATTGAAATGAAAGGCTGGAATCGCTTTGGCGGCTGGCGGATCGGCATTCGAGATATTCATAATCATTATCATTATTTTGCCCACTTAAATGGCTTTGCAAAAGGACTCAAAGCTGGGCAGATTGTAGAACCTGGTCAAGTCATCGGATCAGTCGGAAGCTCCGGTTACGGTCCACCTGGCACAGCAGGAAAATTCCCGCCACACCTTCATTATGGCATGTATAAAGACAATGGACGAACTGAATGGTCGTTTGATCCTTACCCTCATTTAAGGGCATGGGAAAGAGCCGAGCGGAAACGTCGATAAATAAAAGGAGAAGTTTAGCGATACCGCTTGCTTCTCCTTTTGATATGTATCAACATTTCCCCGGTCATCACTTGTCTACTGTTACTGCTTATGCTTCTCTTTCAATCCTAAAACTAAAAAAAGAATACCCATGATGAAAAAAAGGAGATACACAACTGTTACTTCAAGTGGAATCATGTCAAACATCCCTCTAAATAAGTCGACACTCAAACTGTCACTCCCAGCTAATAATATCGATGCTGACATATACTTAGCACTAAATACAATGGCAAATACTAAAAAACAAAACCCGCTTACATGAATTTTCTTCATATCAATCAAATCCTCCTCTCACTTTCATAACTGACGATCGTGAAAAATCAGCCTTCAGGATAGCTACACTATTCAAAAAAGGAAAACAATGAACATTTATCATGGCACGTGATCCGTATGGAATCAAGTGGTTAATTAGGATAAGATGAACAGATCACATAAAAAAAGGCTAAGCATCGCATCCAATGAATAATTACTTCACAAAGAGTTAGGGGGTTGTTTTTTGAAAAGAGGAATGACCTTTACCATTCCAAATGAATACGGAGTCTTCCTTGGAGAAGTGCTAAAACCGATCGACATCACCAAATTCAGCTGGCGAATCGATACCGAAGACTCGAATATACTAGTTGATGGCCAAAAAGATGACGAACTTTTTCCTGAAGGTAAAACAGAAATGGACGGTATAGAACTCAAACACCTCATTGAAAACAAGACGTATTATATGATTTTCGCCGATTTACAAGCATATCCAAAAGGGACATTGTCTCATATTAAGACCTATGAAGAATTTATTGAAAGCCAATGCGAGCTTGTTCTTTTAGTGGCCGATTGCTCCTATGTCACGATCTATTGCAAAAATAAGGGAACACTCGAATGGCTATACAAGAATGCAGTTGAATGTGGATTTGAAGACGTGACCTATATCACCGATGAAAATGATGCAAGGACAAGACTGTCTGTTTCGTAACAACAAAACGTTCATCACAAAAACACTATATGCAATCACAGCGTATGAAAAAAACAGCCCAATTCGTCCATTGGGCTGTTATTCTTTCTTCTCCTTTTTTTCTGGCAGAACAATCGATGGAGCGCCTGAATTTGTTCCGCTGCCATTATAATAATCTGGGACATCTCCTTGAACGGCTTGAATGGAGACAGGCACGGAGTTTTTGACGACGATGGTTTCTGAGGCGAATGGGATGATGACTCTCACCTTCACCTCAATGAGCACACTAATATCAATCAAGGCATTGTTGATGCCATAAGGCTTAATGTTTTTTTCAACGTCCGTATGCGGGTCACCAATGACACTGAATCGTACAGGCACTTTTGGTCCTAGGTTGGCGATAAGTGCATTTCCGGACGCTTGCCCAAGCGGAATGTTATATATAATGCCGTCATGTCCATCTGTTTGATCCTTTAATGCTTCTTTTGCCTCTTTTTGAAAATTCCCCTTTTCAATGTCCTCTAGATTTTTTTGAAGGTGACGTGACAGGTCAGCCATTGCTTTCGATGTTGCTTGCGCATTGAAGTCGATAGTTGTCACTTTTCCGTTCTCACTTGTATTCATCACAACCATATCCTTCATATTCTCCTGATCATCTGCAAAATCCTGAACAGAATATTGGATAAGATGATTGGCGATTCGTTCTGTTTCTAGTTCAGCAATGTGAATCAAAGTTGGTTTAATGGAACGATTGATGAAGAATAGGCTAATGACAGTTGAGAGCACAAAAAATAATATGGCAAGCAGCATGACATAACGAAATGGCAGAGGGCCCTTTTTATAGGGGCGATAACGGCGGTTCAATCTCAATAAAAAATCCCCCCTTCTCCATTACAAGTGTATGCAGACAGGCGGGGGGATAGGAATCATCTGTTCATTTTATTTCACCATTTTTAATAATGCATCTCTTCCAATTGTGCCAGCATGAATGCCGAGCGACTCAGCGGCATATGTCACAGATTCTAAAGGTGCATCCAGCAATTGCTCGATGGTTCTTACACCGACTGCTCTTCCTGCGATGATTCCTCTATCTGCAAGCTTTTCATTTAGGAGCCCGACATCAAGTGCACCGCACATAATATAACCATGCTCATTTGTCACTGCCATGAAATTGGTCTTTGGCAGTTTGACGGTGACGGCTGTAAAGGAATGGCCATCAATTGTAATAGGTGTTAAATTCACCATATCCTTTCACTCCCTTCAACACAATCTATGTGAAGGGAGGGCAAGTGTTGTTAGGCTGGAGCGGATTTCACTTTGCGTCCTTCAATCGCCAGCTCAGGACATCACGTAAAAATTCCGGCATGAAATATTCAATGTGTTCATGGTCACGTATATGGGGAAAAAGAGAGCCAAGTGTATACATATCCACTGTGCCAACCGTATAGGAATCATCTTCTTTGACGAGTTGATCGTTTACATAGACCTCTTTTACTCGTTTGGCTTCGCCCTCTTCTAATGTATAAGTCAGACCGCTGTATAGCATTTTCCCCATCAGTTCGCCTCTAAACCCAAAGCCTTTGATGCGTAGCTGTTCCATTTTTTCTTCACAGCCACGAGACACTGTTTCGACCAATTGCTTCCCAGTAAGTGTCACCCTGATTGGATTAATGGGATGCGGGCATATCCGGTGAATGTCTTCTCTTGTGACGATGCCAGCCTCTAATGAATCAAGCACCATCCCAGCATTCATCATGCCGATATCTGCCTCGCACCATTCTTTAATGGCATCTGTTAAAAGTTGCGGAAGCTGGGAGTCATCAAACCACTTTGTTTCGAGCTTTGATTTAATGGATGTCACTTTTTCCTGCATGAGTGACTTCGCTCGTCTTTCTGCTTTCTGTAAAGTCGTGATCGCTTCATCGGATTCACTGATCAGCTGGTCCACTGATTGCACCGTCGCTTTTTTCTCGATAAGCTCGCTACTCGCTGTGTCAATGGTCAGCTCGACACAGCCAATATAATGCCCATACTTTTCAGCACATGCAAGAAGAACGCCATTATCCATCTCGCCCTGTTCTAAAAGATGATGCGTATGTGAGCCTAAGATGATGTCGATTTCCGGGAAGTCATGGGCTACCTCTCGATCATGGATGATGCCTAGATGGGAAAGAAGAACAATGACATCGGCTTGTCCTTTCACTTCTTGTAGCATCTCCCGTATGCTCTCAAATGGGTCTGTAATGTCCCAGCCCAGCTTTTCATAGACAGGTGTATACGCAATGGTCACCCCTAAGACGGCGATCTTCAGTCCATTGTTCAACGTGATCACTTCATAAGGCTTTGCCCACGATGGTCTTTTGCCTTTTTCAAATAAATTAGATAAAATCACCGGGAATTGCGCGTCTTTGTACAATTGGTCGAGCTGCTCATGAGGCAACGTAATGCCTTCATTATTACCAATTGTGATTCCATCATAGCCAAGCTGATTGAGAAGTTTGACATTCACTTTTCCATAATCCGCTTCTGATACAAGGTTTACTCGATCCATATGATCGCCAATATCAAATAAGAGCATCTGATCGTGAACTTGACGCTTTTCTTCAATATAAGCTGCGATTTTTGGCCAGTTTTCAAAGTGGCTGTGCAAGTCGTTTGTATGATATAACCATAGCTTCTGCAGCATGTTGATCTCTCCCTCAAGTTGTCACTGAACCGTCTCGTTCAAATTGAAAGCCCCAGCTCTCGTTTAACTAAATAAATCTAACTGCTTCGGGGATAAGCTTGAATACGTCAAATCCAGCAAATCAATCATTTGCTGGCCATTCGCTGCCGCATCTCCGCCTGAGTTATTATTAAATACGACATATACATCTTTCGATTGTTGATGCAGGATGTCGAGGTTCTTTTTCCATTCCTTTAGTTCAGCTTCATTATATAAATATAAGTAACGAACTTCACGCCAGTTCTCATGATCTGCCGGGTGAAGCCAGCCTTGTTTATTTCTTCCGTGGAAACGGACCAATGTTTTGTCACGGTGTGTGGCTTTTATGACTGGCGGTATAGACCCTTCTCCGACTTGCGGTTCATCACAGACGGAATGAATCCACCCTTCTTTCTCCATAAAGGATAAGGTTTGTTCATAAAACTCGTCTGAAAACCAAGTTCGGTTTCGGAATTCGAGTGCACAAGGAATGTCCCCCATCTTCTCCTTACACCATCTTAAATAGTGGACGTGCTCCTTTTTGCAATCAAACCATGGTGGAAATTGAAACAGAACCATCGCCAGTTTCCCTGCTCGAATGAGAGGAGTCAGTGAAAGAATAAAGGCGTCAAACATTTCTTCCTTTGAAGCAAACGGGATCTCGCCTCTTTGATGCCCGGTCATTCCTTGATATGCTTTCACAACAAATTGAAAGGCGTCTGGCGTATCTTTTATCCATTTTTCATGGTTCCGCTCAGGCTGAACAGCATAAAAGCTTGCATCCAGTTCCACAATGGGGAACGTTGATGCGTAGTGAAACAGCTTTTGAGAGCTGCCGATTCTCGGCGGGTACAGACTGTCATGATCTCCCCAGCCAGTTAATCCGATATAAATCATCTATCTCACCTCTTGCCACTTGCTTGTCTAAACGGATTTTCCCATTGAAAGTCTTTGTTTCTTGGGATACCCATCTTTCTGAAAGAAATTCTTCTGTCTACAACATATCATATTTACTCATTTTTCTGAATGAAGATGACTGATGTGACGTGATTTTGCCCTGCCATCTTTTTTGTGATATTACATCACAACTTTCTATCTAAATTGAATGGAGCTGATAACATAAAATTGATATCAGAGACTTTGACAGCGATTGTCCATTTTTTTATTCATCTTCACCAAAGGCTTCAGCTCTAAAAAAAAGGAGAATGAGTGGATATGAACATTGTCGATCATCATGTTGAAGCATTTCAAAAAGTGGCCCAAAGAATTCATCAGCCTGTCTATTTGATCAATCAGTATGGACGTATTCTTTTCACCTCACCCCAAGGTATGACAAATCCAGATTGGATACAAATGCTCCGCTTGTTTCACAGTACGCAGCAGCATTATTTTTCTATGGTTCATTCAAAAGAAAGCGTTTCTGTTTTTCCTATCTATATAAACGAACAAGCTTATGATTATTTAGTCGTTCCCGCCTTCATTCATCCTCAAGACGACATGGGGCTGCATTTGATAATTGAACAAGCTGTACATGCCATGTCCATTTCACGCATCAAACAACATGCCATCAAGCAATCGACAAAGCGAGCCAAAAATGAATGGTTTCGCAAATGGATGGAGGGCACGATTTCCTCAGAACAAGATGTTGCCTGTCTGGCACGCATGTTTGGATTAAACACAACGATTCCCTATTTATGTATCGTCTGTCAACTTGATCAGAGCAGTCATTTCACTTGTTTCCTTAAGCAGCAAACCCTTGTAGATGATGTGTTTGCTTTACTTGAAAGCACCCTTTCGCACTGTCCATTTCCCGCCTTTCTTTTTGTCAAAGGAGATATCGGCATCTTCCTTATAGAAGAGACTGGCGGCTGGCAGGCAATGAACAAATCGATCTGCTCTTTTTTAAAACAAATGCAGATCCTTATTAAACAGCATGTGAATGCCACCATTTCCTTTGGTGTAAGCTTAAGCGGTTATCTCATCACCGATCTGCCAAAAGGATTCAGTGAAGCTGCCCATGCTCTGCAATCAGGCCTGCTCTCATTACGAGCTGAATATATTCAGTTCTATCAAGCAAAAGATGTGTCAGATTTACTGAAGCTCATCCCACCAAAAGATTTAACAACATTCTATGAGCGGTATCTCCACCCATTATATGAACAATCACAAGTCGATCCAAACCTTCTCCACACCTTATCTGTTTATGTCGAAACACATTGCCATATTTCAGAAGCAGCCAAACGTTTATCTGTTCATCGCAACACCGTGATATATCGACTGGAGAAATGTGAAGAACTGCTCCAGATCAGCCTAAAAGATCCTGACGCAACATTGCGCTTGCGATTAGCTTTGCGGATTCAAAAGCACCTTTCAGCCGATTCCAATTGAATCTTTTTTTCTTACGCCTCATATATTTTGGAGGAGAAATGTGAATGACAAGGAGTGGTGTCAAATGGATGAGGAGATTCGTCACATCCCGCAACCGATTCGAGACGATGGGGCCGGCGCAACCGATTTAGGCCCGCGAGACGTTCTGCGCGATATGGAGAACCCAGATATGTTCGTTCCCCCTAAAACGGATGCGGGGACGATTCCTAATTTAAAATTTTCATATTCTGATACACATATGCACTTGAATCATGGCGGCTGGTCGAGGGAAATTACCGAGCGAGAGCTGCCTGTTTCAACAACGATTGCTGGTGTGAACATGCGGCTTACGCGCGGAGGTGTTCGTGAGCTTCATTGGCATAAGCAGGCGGAATGGGCATATATGATTTTAGGCAAAGCCCGGATCACATCTGTAGATGCAGAAGGACGGAATATGATCGCTGATGTAGAAGAAGGAGACTTGTGGTATTTCCCGCCCGGTATTCCGCACTCCATTCAAGGTCTTGAGGATGGCTGTGAGTTTCTCCTTGTGTTTGATGATGGTGCTTTTTCTGAATTTGATACGTTCACCATCACAGACTGGTTTGCTCATACACCAAAAGACATTCTTTCTGCTAATTTCGGCGTGCCAATCAAGCTGTTTGACCGCATTCCACATAAACAGCGCTATATGTTTCAAGGCTCTTCACCGGCATCCATTGAAAGCCAAACCGTCTCTGATCCATACGGCGGCATCAAACCGCCATTTACCCACCAGCTCCTTCGTCAAAAACCAATCGTGACCTCTGGGGGAACCGTGCGAATCGTCGACTCACGCAATTTTCCAGTATCTAAAACCATTGCTGCTGCACTTGTGGAGGTAAAACCTGGCGGGATGAGAGAAATGCACTGGCACCCGAATAATGATGAGTGGCAATACTATTTAACCGGTACAGCCAAAATGACGGTTTTTGGAGCAGGCGGGACAGCTCGCACCTTTAATTACAGAGCAGGTGATGTTGGTTATGTTCCTTTCGGAATGGGGCATTACATACAAAATATTGGGCAAACGAGCCTTTGGTTTCTAGAAATGTTTAAAAGCGATCGATTTGCTGATATTTCATTGAACCAATGGATGGCCTTAACCCCTCCTCAATTAGTGAAGGAGCATTTGCATGTGGACGATGCATTGATTCATGCGCTGCATAAAGAAAAATCACCAGTCGTGAAGTATGAGCGATGACGAAAAAAACCGATCCATTTGTGCTGATCGGTTTTTTCTATGCTGCCTTTACGATACGGCATGGGAATGTTGCTGCGCTTTTTTCGCCCATAAAATAGAAGCAATGAAACTCATACAAAGCACCAGCGTTCCAAACATAAATGGCAGCTCAATATTCACATCAAATAAAATACCCGCAAGACTTGGCCCGACGATATTCGCAAGGCTCATAAAGGAGGTATTGAGGCCGCCTGCTACCCCCTGCTGATTCCCTGCCATTTTAGATAGTAATGTATTGAGAGCTGGACGAACAAACGAGGTGGCCGATAAAAACAAAATGGAGCCCGTAAAAATCAGCCAAAAGGAAGGGGCAAAGCGGCAGGCGATCAGCATAAACGCCGCAGCTAAAAGGGCATAACGGACGACACGCATTTCGCCAAATCGTTTCACAAAGGTATTTACTAAAGCACCTTGAACGATGACACCCGCAAGTCCAGCTACCGTAATGACAAATGCAATATCCTTCGGTGTAAAGCCATGTTTTTGGTCCACATATAAGCCAAAAATCGATTCAAAATGAATGATTCCGAAATTCAAAACAAAGGCCAAGATAAACAAAAAACCATATGGTGTTTTTAAAGCCTGAATCATCTGCGTAAAAGGATTGAAATGAAGCTCTTTATTCAATCGTGCTTCTTCCTGCTTTTCCTTTGTTAAAGTTTCAGGTAAGAACAAGAAAGACAACAGCGTCGACAGAGCTGCAAAGGAACCAGCGATGAGGAAAGGAAAAGCAATCCCAAACTCAACCAAATAACCGCCTACGCCTGGTCCAATGACAAAGCCTAACGTCATTGCTGCACTAAATAGCCCCATTCCTTTCCCTCGATCCTTCTCACTTGTGATATCAGCGATGTATGCAAACATGGCGGGCATGAGTAAAGCTCCGGCAGCACCACCAAAAAACCGAGACACAAACAGCATCCAAAGCTGATCCGCAAATGCAAAAATAAACTGGGCAATCGTAAAGCCGGCAATCCCGGCAATAATCAATTTTCTGCGTCCAAATCGATCAGTCAGCGCTCCAGCGACGGGTGATAAAGCAAATTGTGTGAGGCCAGTTGCAGCAACGAGGAAACCAAGTGTTTTCCCAGTTGCGCCAAAGGCTTCAATATAACTTGGCATGACAGGAACGATCAGACCAAATCCAAGCATGGCAATAAAAATATTGAGCATCAAAATGTACAATCTGCCCATTTTTTTCATATTAAAACCTCTTTCTTCAAAATAAATGAAAATGATGACAAAAATGATAAGAACTTCTTCAGTATAGCGATATCGCTCTCTATAAGTCTAGTTTTTCAAAAAACAGCGTTTTTTCCCAAATAAAAAATACCCGCTGGTGGCGAGTATTTTGAGTATCCCTTTTTTATTCAGCTTGTTCATAGATGGAAAGAGCCGCCTGTAACCCAGCGCCACAATTGATGGCTGCGCCGTATTTCATCAAGATGGCTTCAAGGCCTGCTAAAACAAATAGAATATTTTCCTTTCGGCAGCTATAGCCCATTGAGCCAATTCTCCATATCCGTCCTGCAAGCGGTCCAAATGAACTCGCAATTTCAATTCCAAAATGATGAAGAAGATCAGCCCGGACCGCTTCTCCGTCGATATCATTTGGAATGACGATACACGTCACGACCGGCATTTTGCAGTCTGGATCACCAAATAATTCAAGCCCCATCGCTTCAAGTCCTGCCATTAAAGCCTTTTCATGAAACAAGTGGCGTTGAAAACGTTCCTCCAGACCTTCTTCTAGCACAAGTCGAACCCCTTCTCTCAGTGCATAAAGCATCGTTGTCGCTTCTGTATGATGATTTAAGCGCCTCGGGCTCCAATAATCTTGCAGCTGGCTTAGATCAAAGTAATTGCTTTTGATTGGAGAAATGTCTACCTGTTTTTGCAGTTCGTCCTGAGTTGCAATCCCTTTTTCTACTTTCTTTCTCGATTGTACGACGTCTGCCACTCGTTCATTATATGTGATCGGTGACATCCCTGATGGAACAGACAAGCATTTCTGCGAGCCCCCAATTGCCGCATCGATTTTCCATTCGTCTACCTTGACCTCGACACCACCAATTGTCGCCACAGCGTCTACAATAAAAAGCGCATCAAGCGCTCGGCATGCTTCACCAATTTTCTCAAGCGGCTGTATTCTTCCGGTAGATGTTTCACCATGAACCATCGCAACAATTTTCGGCTTGACTTGATGCATCTCTGCGATGATGTCGTCTTGCTTAAAAACCGTTCCCCATTCACATTCCATTGTATGTACCTCAGCACCATAGCGCTGTCCAATTTCAATCAGCAAATGACCGAAGCGTCCAAAGACCGGAACGAGCATCACATCTCCGGGCTCGATCACACTGGCAAGCACAGCTTCAAGTCCTGAGCGGGACGTCCCATCAATTGGATAAGCCCATTCATTTTCTGTTTGAAAAAGTGATCGTAATAAGGTCATCGTTTCATTCATGATCTCTGTAAATGCAGGGTCAAATTGACCAAGAATTGGTGTACTCATCACCCGAAGGACTCTCGGATCTACTTCGACAGGTCCTGGTGTCATAATGGTTCTAGAAGGTGTATGCAGTTCTTTCACGTTATCCATCCTCTCCCTTGCTGTGTCCATCCTTATATGCCCACTTATACAGCAATGCTGATAAAATAGCAATCTCTTTTCTTACGAATTGGTTACATAAAATTTACGATACATCCATTTATTTCTTTATGGCAATATGATAGAACTAAAGAGTATACATTCCCTATGAAGGAGGAAATAGAATGAAAAGATCTTTATTTGGAACTGTGGCCGCCGGAATCATGATTTTCGGTACATTTGCCGCTCCGCTGCCTCCCGTTGCAAATGCTCAAGGCTTTACTCTGAATGAACCGAGTCAAACCATCACCTTTTCCCCGTTACAGCTACAAACCGAAACATCTGCTCAACATGCGAAAACAACTGCTTCAAGTCAAATTGATTCCTATTACCAATCTGCTGCTGGCAAATCTGGGCCTGCTCTTAAGAAAGCATTACACGATATTATTGATGATCATACGCAGCTATCCTACAGCCAGGTTTGGGATGCATTAAAGAAAACGGATGAAGATCCAAAAAATCCAAGCAATGTGCTTTTGCTCTATAGCGGTATCTCCAGGTCAAAGCAAGCAAATGGAGGAAACGTGGGACAGTGGAACCGGGAGCATGTGTGGGCTAAATCTCACGGCAATTTTGGGACGAGCCAGGGACCTGGTACAGATCTCCACCACCTTCGGGCAACAGACGTACAAACGAATAGCACACGAGGAAATTTAGATTTTGATATAGGCGGAAATGAATACAAGGGAGCGCCGGGCAACTTCTACGACAGCGACTCATTTGAACCTCATAGCCGGGTGAAAGGAGATGTAGCAAGAATGCTCTTTTATATGGCCGTCCGATATGAAGGCGATGACCGCTTCCCAGATTTAGAATTGAACAACAAAGTGAATAATGGAAGCGCCCCTCTTCACGGCAAAATGTCTGTCCTATTGAAATGGCACAAGCAAGATCCAGTCGATCAAATCGAACGGAATCGTAACGAAATCATCTATCAAACGTACCAGCACAATCGCAATCCTTTTATTGATCACCCTGAATGGGTAAGCGATATTTGGGAATAAAAAAGAGAGGCACTGCTATGAACAAGCAGTGCCTCTTTCCATTACTATCTCTATAAAAGATGATCATACAACATCAAACACACTTCTCATCTTATAAAGATTCTGATCATTATGTTATGTTTATTCCCCCAATTTACTAATAATAATTCTTTCTACATTGCGATCTAAACAGAAAAATTCTATTTTGATATCATGCTTTGAATCCTTATAGCCTAAAATTTCATATCCCTGATCGTCATTTCTACGATAATAATTTTCACCTAGATAATTATAGACATCTTTTTTAGTTGAATGAATATTTATTGTGTTGTTTATATTACTTTGATTATTTTCTAAAGAGATTGCCACTATTTCTTTTCTATTATTCACTTTAAAATAATTTGAATTTGAAGTTTTAATCCACTCGTTTTCACTATAGTTTCTCTTTATTAATCCCAATTTCAATTCTCCCACCTTTAATTCAGTAAGATTTGTACTTTTTACTTTAAGAAAAGAGATGTGGTTTTTAAGTGGTTGAATGAAGAACAAGCCAATGATGATGATGAAAATAAAGATGATATATATGATAACTTTTTTCATATCAGTTCCTTCCATAAATGATTATATAATGAAACAATATAACATAAATATCATATTTAAATTTATACATAAATATTTAAGAAAAATCGAATCTAATAAAAAAACACCTTGGATAAGGTGTTTTTTTACTTTAGCGGACAGACGAGACAATAATCAAGACTTTCCGATTTCTTCTCAAGCTTATAATACATACAGCAAGTCTTTCGATTTGATGTGTCTAGCAAACTTTCATCTAAATTTAAGCTGTGCTGAAAAGGATTTTGCTTCGCTCCGAAAAGATCACCCGATGCCTTCTTCAGAAACAGATAATCCTCCCGTACGCGCTCTTTCATTTTAGGCTCTTCCGTTTCTCGCATCATGCTACGGTAAAGAGAATTGATACGTACCGCTACATTTTCCCATAAAATCGAATACGGAAGTCTTGAAGTACGTTTCAATACATCTAAAAGTGGTGTGACACACTGCGTAAATAGCGTGCGGATGACCTGTTCTCTCCACTCATGACGATCTCCTTCTAACTGAACAAATGAACAGAGCGTTTCATCTAGCTCAATTTTACGATCTTCTCTAAAGACACACGCCTCTGGTGAAAACCGGTAGACAGCATCATACATCGTCATCAAGTACAAAGTAGAACTAACAGCTAAATAGGCATAGCGTTTTGAAAACATGGACGCCGCCACTGCTATATTCGGTGCATGCATCGCTTCCTTTTCAGCTTCTAATAAACGTCTGATAGATGCTTCTGAAAAAAGCGCAGCAAGTGTGCGATCAGATGTCATTGGTCCATTTGTGATGTGTACCCCGAAATCAAGTAATTCTCTCTCAACCCACTCTGGCTTCATATCAAAACCCCCATCTTTCGTTTAACGATTTCGCTGTTGATATAACAAATAAATAAAGAACGGTGCACCAATTGCCGCCGTAAAAACACCTGCCGGGACATCTAACGGGAGAAAAGCCGTTCTCGCAACTAAGTCTGCCAGCATCACGAGAATACTTCCAACAAGCGCAGATGCTGGAACAAGCGCAATAAAGGAACGACCGATGATCATCCTTGCCACATGTGGCGCCATCAGTCCAACAAATTCAATACCACCTGCGAATGCAACGGCAATACCGGCTAATGTCACACTCATCAGTAGAAAGAATAACCTTTTTGCCTGTACTTTCACCCCGAGACCTGTTGCAAGATCATCTCCAAGCTCCTTTACATTCATCGTTCTTGCCAGCACCATGACAATCGGTAAAATAATCAATACCCAAGGAAGCATTGCGATGACGTCCTTCATTGTAGAACCATATAAACTGCCCGTCAGCCAGATGTATGACTTGGTCGTGGTCATCGTATCGCTGAGCACAAGAGTAAACGTCACACACGCCTTCATAATGGCGGAAATCCCAATCCCCATCAAGACGAGCGTGATCGGCTTGACGCCTTTTTTCCATGAAAGCAAATAAATGAGGCATGATACCGCAAAAGCGCCTGCAATTGCCCACAACGACTGATAAGCAATAGGCACAGTGCCCATCCAAAAGACGATGAACATAATGGCGCCAAACGACGCACCGCTCGTAATTCCTATGATGTCAGGCGATGCAAGTGGATTTCGAATGAGACCTTGTAAAATAAGCCCCGATACCGCAAGTGCCGCTCCCACTAAAATCGCAAGCAGGGTCCTTGGAATCCTCAACGTATTTAATACAAACGTATTTCCCTCACCTTGTCCGAAGATATGCAGCAGCACATCAGTAGGCGGAATAAAGCGGCTGCCCATACAAAGGCTCAGAATAAATAAACCAAAGGCAACGCCTGTCAATAATAGTAAAATCAAAAACGTCCGCTTTGAAAATTGAAATGAAATGCGCCCGCCCTTTGAACGCACTGTATATGTTTTAGCCACCTGTCTTCAACCCCTTGCGCACGAGATAAACAAATAGAGGCGCTCCAGCTACCGCCGTCATGACACCAATCGGTACTTCCTGCGGCATGATCAGAAAACGAGCGGCAAGATCTGCGACAAGTAAAAGCGACGCCCCTACAACGGCACAATACGGCAGTACCCAGCGGTGGTCAGGTCCAACAAGCTTTTTCACAATATGCGGCACAAGAAAACCAACAAATCCAATGGATCCTGCGACAGCGACGGAACCTCCTGCTAAAAAGACGACAAGTACCCCCATCGTCATCTTCAAAAGCAACGTACGCTGGCCAAGCCCTTTCGCAATATCATCACCCGATAAAAGGACATTGATCGAGCGGCCAAGAAGCAGCGCCACCACAGTCGCCCCAAGAATATAAGGCAGCACAGGCAGCAGCATATCTATACTTCTTCCTGACACTGAACCAGCCATCCAGAACAGGATGCTTTGAATGGACTGTTCATTCACGATTAAAAGTCCTTGAGTAAAGGACGCAAACAGAGCAGATATCGCAGCACCTGCGAGTACAATTTTGACCGGTGTCAGTCCGTCTCTTCCAATGGAGCCTAGAAGAAAAACAAGCATACCTGCAATGGCAGCGCCTAAAAAGGCCGTCCACATATAACCTGTTAACGACTCGGTAGAAAAGAAAACAATCGAAATCACAATAAAAAAGAGTCCACCTGCATTAATACCTAAAAGATCTGGTGCAGCCAGCGGATTTCTCGTCAATGCCTGCATGAGTGCACCTGAAATCGCTAGACTTGATCCAACAACCGTCGCAATTAAAGCTCTTGATAATCTGGATGTCATGACAATCACACTGTTTGGATCTGACTCATCAAACTGAAGAAACGCATGGATGGTGGCTTTGAGGGAAATTGAGGTTTGCCCAAGAGAAATACTGAGCATAAAAAAGACCAACATCAACACGATGAATCCAGCAAATAGCAGTGCCTTGCTCGAATCCTTTTTTAATAAACTTCTCATCTGATTCCCGCTTTCAATCTGTTATGGAAAAAGGAGAAAATGGTTTTTCACATTTTCTCCTCTGCTACACTTATTTATCAAGCCCTAGACGATCATAAATATCATCAAGCATCATGTTTGCAGCGGTGATACCGCCAGCCATGTTCCAAGTGATTTCATCAACTTTATGCACTTGTTTCGCTTTCACTGCATCAAGCTGCTTCCATAAAGGATGACTTGTCCACTCTTTATATGCTTTTTCAACTGCTTTATCCTGATCATCCATGAAGTAATAGATCACATCTGCATCCATTTGTGGAATGCTCTCTTTGTCTGTAAGTGTAATGATATCTTGCTTTTTATCTTTGACATTTTTAGGACCTTCAAAGCCTAGCTCTGTTAAAATTGAACCTGCAAACCCAGTTTGATAGATTCTTGCATGATCTGCACGGAAGTTCACCACAGACACACTCATTGGCCAGTTTTTAATGTCTTTCTTTGCTTTTTCTTTGAAGTCAGCGACGCGGTCATCCCACTTCGTCAGCAATTCTTTTGATTTGTCTTGCTTGTTTAACGCTTCACCCATTAAATTCACTGTGTCTTTAAAAGTGAACACTGTTTCTGTTGCAACAGTTGGAGCGATTTCTTTCAGCTGATCAAAAATTTGCTCGTGACGGATTTTTGATGCAATGATCAAATCTGGCTTCAGCTTTTCAATTTCTTCTAAGTTTGGTTGTGTTTCCTGCCCAACAATTTTGACACCCTTTAAATCATCTCTTAAATATTTATACGTAGGTGCTTCAAGCCAAGATTCTACAACACCCACTGGTTTAATGCCCATAGCGACGGCTGCATCAGTTGCTCCTTGATACAACGTCACTACACGTTTAGGCGATCCTTTAATTTCAGTTGAACCGATAGCGCTTTCAACGGTTCTTGTTTTCTCATTACTATCTGACTTGCCTTCACTGCTATTACTGCCACAAGCCGCAAGTAATACGATGGAGAGCACAACTAATAGCGACCAAAAAGATTTTTTGAACATGTACCTCACCTATCCATTCTATATGTAGTCATATCGTTTGATAACGATTCTCATTATCACACTATGATTTTATCATAGAAAAGGATGGTGTCAATGTAAATTTTTAAGAAAAAGGTAGAGTGTTGACTAGTTGTTCAGGTTAATTGGAACTTTTCCACATTTGGATGGTACGCCCAATCTTTTTTCCCGATTCTAGTAAAATGGACAAATGAGTATGGTTTTCTATCACTTGGTAAACAGATTGATTTTTCACCTGCTGATTTGGAAGCGCCAGATATGGATGAAATTTGTCTACGTCGTATAACTCATCCTCGCTTCCAACAAACATGCCATAAGGCTGGTCCAGCCTTGCAAATTGTTTTTGAGGTGCAGATGGCGTTAAGGCAAGAGACATATTGATGGTGATGCCTGTTAAAAGAAGTGGATCTTGTTCAATTACCCATGCTGGGTAGTGAAATCGTACAGCTTCTGAATGCCCCATCAGCCTTCCTTTTGTCATCGCAGATAGCACGAATTTCCAAACTTGAACTGTGGCAAAAGGGACTTGATTAGACTTCGCTGTGTCAGATTTGTAGCCAAATTCAGGAGCAATAAAAAAGTAACCGTCTACTTTTCTTTTTTCATCCCAAGATAGATATTGAAGCAGCAATCCAGCTCCAGAGGAATGACCACAAAGATAAAGTGCTCCTTCGTGCTGCTGTTTGATGACATCCACAACTTGCGAAATATCTTGCCACACGTCAGTGACTTTGGGTGTATCCCCCTTCTTTCCTTCAGAATATCCGTGGCCTCTCAAATCCAGCAGAAACACATTCACGTGAAAATCATGTTGCAATGTATAGGCGATATGCTCATAACCAGCCAAGCTGTGAGCGCCTCCACCATGAATGATGATCACATTGGTCTGCGTGTTTGTTTCTGATAAAAACGGATAATAAGCAAGACGTATGCCGTCATGTGATTGAATGAACTGTCTTTCTGGAATAGCTACAGGAGCTACTTCCTGCATACTTGTAAATGAGAACGGTTCTGTTTCGTTCATAATTAACTTTTGACCCCCAACTAGACACGAGAATGGCTAGAGCATTGCTGGCCATCCTCATGTTCGCATCCTATTTTGTCATGTCCCTCAAAGGGAACGTCTTACTCTCAATAATAGCGACAATTTGTTTTAACGCTTGGTTCGCTTCGGGAATAGGGAAGACAGGAAAGACGTGATTCATTTTTGGGTATTCGATATAATTGATGGGAACACCCTGCTTGTCTGCCATCTCTTTGAATTTCCGGGCATCTGGGAGAAAGAATTCATGAGTGCCAATAAAAACAGAAATTCGTCCTAACGATTTGATTTCTCCATAGATTGGACTGATCAAATGATGTGTTTCATCTGTATCACCTGCATAGGCTTTGCCCGATTCGATTAGTAAATCTAGGTTGAGCATTGGCTCTTTTGGAACCATTTTAGCGATATCAGGATTACTTAATGTCACATCAAGCCATGGTGATAATAGAATCAAGTTTCCAGGCTGCGGAAGACCTTTTTTTGCTAAGTATTGAGCAAAGGCCAACGATAAACCGCCGCCAGCAGAATCACCCATGATGACGATTTTTTCTGGTGTTCCTTTTTCTAAAAGAGCTTGGTAAACTGGGAGAACACTCTCGATTGCATCCATATACTGATGATTCGGTGCTTTAGGGTAAACTGGCACATACACCGTACTATTTAATTGCTTCGTCAATCGATCCAAGAAACGCCAATGCCATACGAGCGGCTGCTCAATATAGCCTCCTCCATGTAAAAATAGCACCTGATGATCATCTGGCTGCACATCTGATTTCAACATGTACGTATCGACTGAAAACGCGCTGCTTTTGGTGATGTGATATTTCTTTTTCAACTTCTCAGGCAGCACATAAGGTAATTGATTCGCCATTCTTCGTTCCTCTAAATACCCCTCAACATTCAGTTTCTTCTTTGTAAGTACAAGTAACCATTCAACAAACAAACTTTGAATACTTCGCATACGATCGACCCCTATAGATAGAATGATGACAATCAATGTCTAGGAAAAGAATGGTTTCTCTTTTTCTAAAGCATAACATAAGAACTTGTGAATCCGTTAACTGCTTTGGACAGAATACTTTTTCTATACATCTATTCATTTATGAACACCTGTCTATTTACATTATATTTTCTAGATCCATCATCATCAATTGTCAACCTTTCAATCATTGTTCATTAATCAACACATATTCAAAAACTGTTCATTTAAACACAAAAAAGACGGGTGTTGACCACTCGTCCTTCTTCTTCCTCACTTCACTTCCTCATGCTCATGAGCAGTATCTCTTTTGCTCGCGATAAAGAGTGCACAGGTCATCGCAAGAATGGCCAGTGCCCACCAGAATGTCGATACGGCCTGTTCATGATCAATGATAATCAAACGGATGACAGCTGTGATGCCAATATAAATAAAATAACGTAGCGGAAAATGAAAGTTGGATTTAAAGTATTTAATAATTAAGGCAATAAACTCAAAATACATAAAGAAGATCAGCAGCTCGCCAAGCATTCCATAATAGCTTTCTCCTTTGTTAAACACTGTTTTATAGACGAATTGTACGATGTACCATGTTTCACTAATTAAGAGTACGCTTAGCGCAATCGCTAGAAAGAACAGGCAGATATTCAGAAGGGCTTGCAGAAGATCAGGTACCTTTTGGAAATTGTTGAATCGTTTCATCAGATTGTTCCCCATTCCATGATGTTGTTTTTGCTCTCTACATTTTGGTATTCCAAAATCGCAGCACGATGTAGTAGGTATCGTTCTTTTCTCCACTTTCAAACTGTCCATGCATTCGGGACATCATCCGCTTGATGCTTCGTTCTCCGAGTCCATTGCTTTCCGGTATGATGTCTGTCTTTTTTATCGCATTGCTCACATGGATTTCAAAGACATCTTGGTCGGATAAAAAAGTGATCTGAATGTTCTTTTCAGGATCTGCGTATTTACGTAAATTTGACATCACATTATCAAACACTCTGCCAAGTTCCTCGACGTTTACGTTAATATAGCTATCCGGCATTTCGCCTACAATATGGACCGTGAAATTCTCCTGATGCAGCAGGGCGACCTGATCTGATAGAAGATCATAAATCACTTCTTTCACTGCAACGGTTTCAAGCTCTGACTCGTGCTCTTTATCTAGCAGGAAATAGGCAAATAGATTGTCAGACAGATTCTTTAATTGCAGGGCTTTTCCATACGCACTCGTTATATATTGCTCCTTGCGGGTATCCGCTAGAGCCTCCTCTTTTTTCGCAAATTCCAGATTCATGATGAGTGATGTCAGCGGGGTCCTCATATCATGCGACATTTCGGTCACTAAACTGCGGCTCTCTTCCTGCAGATCATCAATGGCCTGAAGCTTGTCCAAAAAGGCTGTTCTTAAATCCTCAATGCTCTTTGCAATCATGGCCAATTCATCATGCCCCTTCACTGTCATCTCATAATCGAGCTCACCGCCTTCAAGAATATGAATCTCTTCACGGATCGTTTGCAAGTAACGTAGGCTTCGGCGAATGCCAACAAGCACAATCAGAAGAAAAATGAGTGTTGCACCAAGCAGTTCTAGTGTAAAGGCGAGATCGTGATATCGAGAAGAGTAAAACCCGTCTACCATAACCCTACCTTCTCCGTCGCTAAATTGAACCGGGTAAGAATGACGCTTTGCGTAGTCGGTCACCTTTTCTTTCCCATAGGCCGATTCGTCAGCGGCAGAGTAAATCGAGTCATATTGAAGCACTTCATCCTTGTAAACAGTGAGATTAATATAATCTTCTTTTTTCACCCACTCACCGAATGCTTTTCGATCCGTTGAAGTCAGCTCATGTTCTGAAACGTAGCGGCTGAATGTTTGAATGTATCTGGCTGACTCTGCCTGATCATACTCATCTGAACTCAAATATCCTTCGATCAGGTGATCGGTGATCTTTTGCAGTGTCAAAAAGACAACACCACTTACGATAGCAGCGACCAAAATGAGCAGTGACAGCTTTTTGGTCAGCGTATATTTACGATGTGCCAAACCGGTATCCTCTCCCCCATTCTGTTTTGATATACACGGGACGAGCCGGGTCATCTTCAATTTTGGCACGCAGCTTTCGGATATGCACCATGACCGTATTGTTTGAACAATAAAAATAAGGCTGGCCCCACACGCTTTCATAAATATTTTGAGCAGAAAATATTTTGTTTCGTTTGTTCATGAGCAGTTTTAATATCCGATATTCTAAATCAGATAACTTGATTTGCTGCCCACTTTTCCACACTTCATTAAATTCCTCACTCACCTTCAGGCTACCGCCAACTAAATAGGTTTCTTCCTGTTCCTTTTTTTCCTGATAGATGGTATATCTGCGCAATTGCGCCATGACCCTAGCGTGAAGCTCCTCTTCTGAAAAAGGTTTTGTCATATAATCATCTCCGCCAGCGAGTAGTCCTTCGGTTTTATCCCATGTACTAGATCTGGCGGTCAAAAATAAAATTGGCACATTTGAGGTGGCTCTTATTTGCTGGCACGTTTCGATCCCAGAGATACCTGGCATCATAACATCCAAAATCACCAAATCAAGCGAATCATCTACAACATACAATGCCTGCTTGCCATTCATGGCTCTCAGCACCTCATACCCTGCACGTGTCAGAGATTCCTGCAAAAGATCACCGATCTCCTGATCATCCTCTACAACTAATATTCGATGGGTCATGTCTCAATCACCTCATCCTTCATGATGTTCATTCTTATATGTTATTACTATATATCATCTAACTATGTGAAAAGATACACCATAAATCTTAAGTGTTTATGAATATGATCAATTGCCATCAAGTTGTCACATTTATTTTCAAAAAATTGGATCTTCATAAATGATTAAGAATTGACCTGTATATTGATTCATTGAAGGATTTATCTTTAGATCCAATACACGAAAAGGAGCATAGATATGAATGTAAACAAGGTAGAACACGGACAACCAATGAGTCTCAAAGAACGGGTGCATTTCTTGGACATCGTACGAGGATTCGCCTTAATGGGGATTATTTTGGTCAACTATTTTTTGATTGTGGATTCGGTCAAGGGATTTGAGATGGAGTCTAATGATGGTTTTCACCACATTGTGAATTGGTTTGCCTCGGGGAAATTCATTACGTTATTTTCTTTTCTATTCGGGGTTGGTTTTATGATATTTATGGATCGAGCCGCTCAAAAGGTGGACAGCCCGAACAAGTTGTTTGCTCGCAGATTAACCATTCTCTTAGGGATCGGTCTTCTGCATGTCACGTTTGTATGGATTGGAGATATTTTAACCTATTATGCTGTCGCGGGTTTTTTACTGCTTTTCTTTTACAAACGCACAGCCAAAACCATCCAGTACTGGCTCATCACACTCTTTGTGATTCAATTGCTCACGCCTCTTTTCACCATGCTGCTCAATACCATCAGTACAGGATCATCAGGCAAGCCGGATTTTGCTGATTTTGAATTGACCAGTCACAACAGTCTTACTTATTTAGCATCGATAGGTGACCGGTGGACGGATATGTTCACGATGGCTTCGAGCTCATTTTCCACCGTCTATTCCATGTTCTTCATGTTTTTACTTGGTGTGTATTTTGTGAAAATGTCGTTTTTCAAAAACATGGAGACGAAAAAAGCGCTTTGGAATCGTATTTGGATGATTTGTACAATTGCTTTTCTTATCGCACTAGCCAGTACGATTATGACAGCGGTCAACTCTTTTGAACATACGCCATGGATGAACATTGTCTCTGCACTTGAGCAAAATGGGGGATTGACTGGCAGTATGTTTTATATGAGTTCCCTTGCGATGCTGTTTCTGCACATTCCTCAGCTGCGAGGTGCTTTAATGGTGTTCACCAAAGTCGGACGAATGTCCCTGACCTGTTATTTGCTTCACTCCATTATTGGCACAATGCTATTTCTCAAGTACGGAGCTGGACTTGCCGATCATCTTTCACCGGCTGGCACGTTCTTCATGGCAATTGGCGTGTATGCCTTCCTTGTCCTTTTCAGTACGTTATGGTTAAAGCGATTTAAGTCTGGACCGATGGAATTTATCTGGCGTCAGCTGACGTATGGGAAGGTCAATGACCAATCAAAAACAAATACATTTCAGGCGGCGAAGTAATAGAAAAAGGCGAATTACGACAGTTCGCCTTTTTTCATGTGTTGAGTTTTTGTGATTCAGATACAATCCGTTCATTTTATATATTGATCCATCATTTCTTGCAATTGAGTCAAATAACTTTCTTTTAATTCATCGGGGTATTCAATTTTCACATGTTTCCCAAATGAGATCAAATAGTGAGTCATATACGATAATTCTTCTTGGTTGTATCCCCCTACAATATAAGGCGTATCATCAATGGTCTCCAATCTCATATTCGGATAATGATTCTTCAAAAACTTCTCTTTCCCTTGTTCCGTTAATCGACATTTAAAAGAGATATCATGATAGGTTTTTTCGTACTCGAGCTGCAGTGCTTTTAATTCTTCCTTCGTAAAAGTGTCTTTCGTTTCTTCTTCGATCATCATGTCCGTCATACAATCACATCTGTAGATGCCCCACTTTTTATTCTGAACATCATATGCTTCGATAAACCAAATCCCATTTCGATAAAACAACTCAAGAAATTGTAGCCTGATCCTTTTATGTTCATATTGAGTGTATGTCATCTTCACGATTTGATCTTCCATCATTGCCTGCAATATCAAATCCAAATGATTTTGTTCACTTACTGGCGCGACATGATAGTAATGAATCACATCCAAAATCTCCGTGATCCGATGTTTTCTCTCATCAGACATTGTAGCAAACAGTTTTTGGCGAATCTGTGAGTAAGACTTTTTAAACGGTGTTGCTGACAACAGATCTAAGGCTTTAAGAGCGAAAAAAATGGCTTGAACTTCATCTATTTGAAAATAGATCGGAACCAATGGAGATTGATTCACGAGCCGATATCCTCCATGTCTACCATTTTCAACATAAAAAGCTAAGCCCATGGACTCTAGCTCTTCTATATCTCTTAAAGCCGTACGTTTAGAAATGCCAAATTCAGTTTCTAAATCTTTTAATTGAAATGAATATTTATCACTTAAAAAAATAAGCTCTTGGTTTAAGCGTTCTGATTTTTTCATTTGATTTTCCTTCTGAAAAAGGTGACATGTTTTGTCACCTTTATATTTTATACTCAGTTTATCAAAAGAAAAGGAGCCTGCATATGAAAACATTCATTATTAACGCACACCCTGATTTCACTCATCAAGAAAGTTATTCAAACAAACTGCAAACACTATTTTTAGAACAGTTTAAAAAAAGATTCCCTCATGAGGAGCCTTCCATTTTACATTTATATGGAACTGAAATTCCTCGTATCGAAAAAGATCAGCTGCTACGTATTTGGGATAAGCAAGCATCTGAACAATCATTAACAGCTGCGGAGGAAAAAATCGCCGCTTCTTCTGCTGCTTTATTGGCTCAATTCAAAGCACATCATCGAATCGTGATTGTATCACCTGTTCATAATTTCAATGTGACGTCACGTATGAAAGATTATATAGATAATATTTTGATCGCTAGAGAAACGTTTAAGTATACAGAAGAGGGTTCAGTTGGTCTGATGACTGATGATTATCGTGTACTTTTGCTTCAAGCAAGTGGCTCAATTTTCACAAATAACGATCGGTACACACCACTGGAATTTTCACATCATTACCTAAAAGAAATATTTCAAAACTTGATGGGGTTTCATCAATTTCATATTGTCCGGGCACAAGGAACAGCGATTTTAGATCAAAGGACTATCTTAAAATCTGCATCTGATGATATGACGAAAACCTTAGATGCGTTTTATGCACCTCGTTAACCTCTATTTTTTCAAGACCCAGAACGAAAAATTTTGCTCACTTGTCATCATTCTCATTTTTTCGTTTTGGGGTGACTCCTATCTGCTAGTACAAATATTATTGATGACTAATGCTGCCGTTTCACTCGGATGGCTAAGAGGGAAATGGTGGCCATACGGAACAAAATCAACCTTCCCAAGATGTGATGGCGCAGAATAGCCTCTGTCATACTCCCCCCAAATCATGTGAAGATGATCCTTTGTGACTTCTTTAAAGTCACCTTGATCGGTTTTCAGTAATAAATGGTTAAGCTGAACCGTCGTATTTAAAATTCTAGGAGAAGTAAAGCTCTTTCTGATTTTTTCAATATAATGTTCAGGGATACTCTCCGTGCTTTCAAACAAACCATTTCTTAACACATAACGCTCTATCATTTTAGGAGTTGTTAATTTTAATGACCATTTGTTCATCCATTGTGGAACATTTAGCGATTTAGCATTTTTTTTAGCAACAGGCGGCTGAAGTAAAGTGATGGAATACTCCTTATCTATGTACCCTTGTTCCAATGCTTCCAATAAGATAAACGCACCGAATGAATGGCCGATTAGATGTGCACCATTCGTCGCTTTTTCTATTACTTTTTTCACTACATTTAAATAGATATCTAGAAGATGTTTCTCTCGTTTAAATGGAGAACGCCCCAAACCTGGAAGGTCCAAGATCCATACAGGTTGACCTGTTTTCTCATGAAGCTCCTGTGCTAAAGGAAATAAATCTTCTCCATTACTCAATAAACCATGTAATAAAATAAACGGCTTCCCTTCTCCTTGTAATTGGTAAAGGGTGTTATTATCGCATAATGTTCGTTTAAATAAATGCTGGTGCTCACTATTTTGAGCCATCATTCGATAATCTAGATCAGCTACTACAGCAGGGAAAAATGTCATGACACTCGTCTTCTTAAACCAATCTTCTCCCATTATTTTTTTCACTGAAACATTTGAGAACGTTCGTTTTGTCATAAAATTCAATCCGTCAGAAGGAATGTTTGTGAGTTTACTTACACCACTCTTCATGATAGCTTTCATCAGTGGCAGTGGGACAGAGATGCTAGGTGCCTTCATATTCATACTTTCTGACATCATACTTAATAGTCCAGCAACGTTCTGATCGTGCTCTTTGTCTTCAACAAGTGTATATGTTTGAATAGCCGGCTGCTCCAACTTGAAAACCTGTACAATAAACTTCGCAAACTCATCGTTTGAAATAAGTGGTAACCGATAGTCCTTACCTCCAGGAATCACCGGCATGAGCCCTCTTCGCATACTCTTTACAAGCAAACCCAATCCTGCAATTTGTTCTGTACTCCCTGTTTGACTACTACCAACGACAGTTGGCGGATTAATGACAGAAAGCGGATAACCTACTGCTGATGCCTGTTGACGAATATAAAGATCTGCTAAAAACTTTGTTCTCTCATAAGGATTTTTTATTTTCAAGTAATCGTTTCCTTCTTCAAACACGTCGATGGCAACCTTGCTATTTTGATCATCAAAGGGACTCATATAACCGACAACATGAATAAATTGTTGCAACCCCTTCGATTGATGAATACTTTTAGCTAACTCACTAATGTGTTTGGCGCCATTTAAAAAGACAGAAGCTGCCTCTTTACTGGTTGCTTGAATATCCATCGTGCCTCCTGCGTGAATGATCACATCCGTTTTCAATACCCTCTCCTGATCTTCAGGACTTAGACCCAAATCAACTTTCGTCAAATCACCTTCAACAAAGTGCATCACTCCCTTTTTTAAAATGCCTCTTTCTTGAAAAATGCGTGTTGCTTTACTTTTCGACCTTACTAAAAGAAAAATGTTCACATCCTCTTTCGCTAATTCTTCGACTAATTGCTTTCCGATAAACCCTGTTCCACCAATTAAAAATACTGTTTTCATATGAGGTCTCCTTTTTAGTACTAAACAGTACTAATTTGATGTAAAAAAAATGCTTCTTTATCGAAGCAAGTTAAATAAATGATCTGCTGTTTTTGTGATGACAGTGGCATCCTTCAATGTTTCTGAAATAAATAACGCTCCTTCAAGATTTGTCATAAAAAGTGATGCCACCTCATCAATCTGAATCGTATCTCTTAATTCCCCATTCTCTACCCCTTGTTTCAGTAATAGAGAAACTTTCTCTTGTAATCCTGTAAAAAAAAGACCTATTTTTTCTTTTATTTGTGTGGCCTTTGCAGGACTTTGAATATAAAGAGTAATAAATGGACAGCCGCCCTTATACTCTCTCGACTGAACGCCTTGTGATAATTGCTTTAAAAACAGTTGAATACGATCTTCAACTGAAAATTGGGTCTGAGACAGTACGTCATCCATTGCAGATTGATACATATCAATCCAATAATCAACGACCCCTTCTAATAATTCCTCCTTATTAGAAAAGTGATAATACACATTAGACTTTGATACTTTGCTTACACGTACCAATTCATCCATACTTGTATAAGCAAACCCTTTTTCTAAAAATAAAGTTGCAGCTACTTCAAGCACACGTTTTTGATTCATTAATTTTGCCTTTGTCATAATTAGAACTATACAGTACTAATTTATTTAGTGCAAGTATTTATGATTATTTAGAAAAGAGTTTGATGAAAAAGTTTTCTCGATACGGTCAAACGCAAATGAGGAAACAAACCCTATATCCCATTCCATGGCTTTAATGATAATCATGATATGGTTTATTTAAATAATGGCTCTGTTAAACTTTAGTGTTGGTAATGAATGAAATTAAGAGGGAACCTTTATTGTCAAGGTTCCCTCTACTTTTGAATCAGCACATATTTAGTAAAACTCGGATACATTTTTACAATGTTTCTCCAATTCAACTATTGTAAGCAACTGTGTTTTTGGATATGGGTTTGAGTTTTCTACGGAATACGTTAGATGAACCAATGCGAATTTTTTTAGTTCACTTATCCAATAAACGACATCATCGTTATCTTCCCTTTTCGCAACTGCGATAGCCTTTTTTCCGTAGAGAATGTGATGTGGATGAACTTCTCTCTTTAATTCATCATTTAAAAACTCCGACATACTTTCATTGATTATCCACCAAGGTTCATCCATAAATGTTTCAAGAACACTTATCATATCATTAATCACTTCCCTAAATTAAGAGACTATCTATGAGCCTCCGAAAATTAAACATTAAATTTCGAAAGACGTAAGCTATCATAAGAGTTGTTTTCGTCAGCAAAGTATCTAACAAGATGAATTATTAATAGTGAGAGGAAACTAACAATAAGAGAGTTTCTTTTAATTATAATCTTCTCCTACCATTAAAGTACTATACTTTGTTTTAAATTTCTCATACTTTCTCTCATCCTTAAATAATAAGAATGCCCCTCTGTCATCATAAATATGATAAATAAAATCTTTATTTATAAAGATTATTTCAGGATAACTACAATATTTGTCATTGAACCTCGGAGCCATACTTTTAAAATCTTGATTACATATAGCCTTGATTATTTTCTTGTACTCTATATGCTGTTTTTTTGTTTCTAAAGAATACTGAATGACTCTTCCATTCTCATCTTTAGAATTTTTTACATTGAGTCTATATTTATTAATTTTTTTTGAATACTTACTATATACTCCTATCGGCCTCTGTAATGAATGCTCGCTTCGAACAATTGTGACGACGAACAATAAATCGTTCTCCCCAAAAAGTTCATCAAATATACTTATTGCAACATTATAAACCTTATTAAAATATTGAGGATTTAAATTGCCTTGATCATTAAACTGATACATGTCTTTTTCGAGTTGAATATGAAGGCTTAGAGGTAACTCGTCCAAGGAATCATTAATTAAATCAATATTGAATTCACTTTGTAAATAATCTAGGTGAACCATATCTCATTCTCCATTCATTCTTTTATGTACAATTCTTATTTTATTAATACTCGACCACTTTTATTTAGTGTAGCTATACGCTCTCCGGATTTATTCATTAATTTGTAGTAACTTCCTCCATGAGAATTCCCTTTCCCAAAATCTCTTGAAATGGACCAACCAGATGTAGGATCTTTCCACTCTTGTTTACCTTTAACCTTCTTAGTGAAATTCTCAAACTATTCCACAATCGTTTTTTCAACATCTAGTCTTTATCACCTATGTAAATTGTTTCATTTTCATAGAAATTAAGTATTTATTTCCCAATCACTCTCCGTATAATGGTAAACTCTCTATTGATTGCGACCAAGCATTAAGGAGAATGTCATGAAAACGTTAGATGTTCAGGCCTTACACCATACAATTGATCAAACACTGACACAGTTAATACAACAATCACAACATATGAAATCTCTTGAAAGTCAAATTAATCAAATCATTTCACTGGACGGCGCACTAAAAGGTGAAGCTGGGGAAGCTATTCGAGCGTTTTATGCAGAGTGTCATATCCCTTTTTTGCAATTCTTTCAAGTCACCCTTGGAGAATATAGCGCCGCACTCAAAAAGGTTCAGAATGCACTTCACGCATTTGAATCAAACGAAAATGGCTTTATCTCACAATCGTTTCTCGAACATGAGCTTGATCAAGGTTTAAAAAATGCCGAACGAGCCATATCTGATATCGTGTCAGATACCAATAGCGCCATTGGCAAGGTCAAACATATCATTGATTTACCAAGCGTGGACGAATCTGCTTTTCAAGCAAGCTATCAAAAAGCATGGATAAACATCTCAAAAACCATCGAAACGCTCCATGCCTTTGACAGAGAACAAGTTTTACGGCAACAATAAAAAAGCACAAGAATTGCTTGATAAATATGCTGGTAAAGGAGAAATGTTTGAAAACGGAAGGGAAGTTGTAAATTTCGGTCAAAAAATAGGACAAGCCTATGACATGAAAACTGAGAAATATTTAGAGACTACAAGAGGTACTATACATTATTCAAAAAACGGTGCTCATATAGTCCCTGCAAAACCATTAGAATGAATTAAAAGGATGATTAACTATGGAATATAACTCTTTAATAAAAACTTTAGATGAAAATGGAGGGAAAGAACTGATATTAGAGTGGAAAAATGGATTAAAGATTATTGGTAAACCAGACACACTTTATGAATCAGATAATGGCCTAGAAGACGATGATGTAAATTATACAGAATACTATGCAGTTGTATTTAGGGTAATAGAAGTTTTGATCCATCCTACTCACCCTACTCATAATGAAAGCAGTGTATATGATTGGATAAGTACAGGAAAAAGCTCATTAGTAGAAATTTCCCTTTATAAAGACCCACCAAGTGCAGTATATTTAGCAGACGGTCAAAAATTATGGGACTTTGACAGCGATGAATAACAAAGGAAAGCCCCTCCAACAAGGAAGGGCTTTTTCATTTTACTTTTGTTTAACCTCGACATATTTAGATGCAGCAGTGATGTACAGTCCTGATTTCAGTTTATACATTTTTGATCCGTTAACTGTCACAGTCTTATCAATCGTAAATGCTTCACCCGGCTTTACTTTTTTGTGCTTTGCTGACCAGTTCGGCTTATCATAGACCCATAGCCACCCATCAGCATTCGGCTTCACTACGGCCATTTTAATGCCCTTTGGTGTAGGGCTTGTTTTAGATGAAGATGACACCTTCGGCTGCCGCGATCCCTTCTGCGTGTCCCTCAGCCAACAAGTCAAGGAAAGATTCTTGTTTGAGCAGCGCAGCATCTTCTTTACGATCAATGAATAGATTCTCTGTCAGAATCGCTGGCATTTTTGTTTCTCTCAATACAGCAAGGTTTTTAGACTTGGTCCCTCGGTCTCGGTCTCCTAGTTTTTCTTTGATTTTGTTATAAATCGCATCATGTACGATTTTCTGTTGCTTGCCCGTGCCGGATGATGCAGATAATTTGTCGTAACGATACGTCTCAAAACCTGTGCCGCCAGCTGCATTGATATGGATTGATGCAAAATAATCAGCTCCCCAATTATTTGCTAGTCTTGCTCTTTGGGACAGATCAATATAAACATCAGTTGATCGTGTGAGCATAACTGTTGCCCCATATACCTTTTCGAGAATCGCTTTAGTTTTTGCGCTCACGAACTAGGGCATGCTTTACTTCATAATGAATCTAATACTCCTTTTTTAAAAAGAAACACTTTCTTTTCAACTGAAAAAATTGAACTGGAAGCAAACTTTTTCGCCATGCATTTACTGTTTTCTTCCGTTCAAAGGGGTATTACTTATTGTGAATTCAAAGAATATGGCATTCCGAAAGAATTTGTACAAAATTACCGCAGTATTTTTTTAAGCAAAAAACGAACAAGTGTTCTTGGGAGGATCTGAAAATAAAAGCAGGAAGTGAACTATCTTGGCTAGTTTCAGACAACACGAAAACGGTACGTGGGAATATAGAATTAGATATAAAGATAAAAGAACGGAAAAGTATAAAGAGAAATCAAAAAGGGGATTTAAAACAAAAAAAGAAGCTAGGATCGCTGCGGAAAAAACGGCAAACGATCTTGCATATGTTGGTTTTGATTCAACAAACGAAACAGTCGGGGGGTACTTTCCCGTTTGGTTAGAAGTATATAAAAAACCATCCGTAAAAAAAAACTACCTACTCTTTACAAGAAAGAACTATCAGAATCAATATTCTACCTAGATGGGAACATTATCGTTTAAGAGATATTGAACGGAATGAATATCAAAAATGGTTAAATGAATTGATTGAAAAATATAGCGAAGGAACTATAAGAAGAATTCACAGTATAATGAATTCAGCTTTAAATGAAGCTGTACATGATTTTAGAATCCTTCGAGAAAACCCGTTAATCAATATAAAAATACCTAAAAAGAAGGAGGAGAAAAAAGCATTAAAATTCTTCACTCTTTCACAAACTGAAAGATTTTTAAATCAAGTAAAAACACCTGTTAAGAATGCAAAATATTCACATTCAATTCAGTATTACGTCCTTTTCACTTTAATTGCAAGAACAGGTTTACGGATTGGAGAGGCTCTCGCATTAACATGGGATGATATAAATTTAAAAGATGGAGAGTTAACAATTGATAAAACTCTTATATATCCCTTGAATACTCAACCTTACATTTCAACACCTGAAACACAATCTAGTTACAGAACAATAAAACTTGATGATCACACAGTATCGTTATTAAAAAAACACCGAGTTAACAGACACGAAGTCGTTTTGATGTACACCAATTATGTTCAGCCGGAAAATAACATTGTGTTCTTTCAACATGAGGGCAAATGGTTAAAAACAAATGTTGTGAGAGAGTATTTTAAAGAAGTCTGTAAAAGGGCAAATCTTCCCGTTCTGTCTCCTCATGCTGTACACCTTTTAGAAGCTGGCGTGAATATTAAATATGTATCAGAACGGTTAGGGCATTCTAGTATAAAAACAACCGCAGATAAGTATCTCCATGTCACCAAAAAAATCGAGGACCAAGCAATGGAAATGTATCTGCGGTATGTTCAATAATTAAATTTTGTGGGTGTTTTGTGGGTGCTTGATAAAAATGTAATACCTAAACACCTTTAATCCCCGGTATATCAACGGTTAACCTATACTACCTTCCATTTCAAACTTAATCAAACGGTTCATTTCAACGGCGTATTCCATTGGCAGTTCTTTTGTGAATGGTTCGATGAAGCCCATGACGATCATTTCTGTTGCTTCTTCTTCAGAAATTCCGCGGCTCATCAAGTAGAATAGCTGCTCTTCTGATACTTTTGATACCTTCGCTTCGTGCTCTAATGAAATGTTGTCGTTTAAGATTTCATTGTAAGGAATCGTATCAGATGTTGATTTGTTATCCATGATGAGTGTATCACACTCGATGTTTGAGCGTGCACCCTCTGCTTTGCGTCCGAAGTGTACGATTCCGCGGTATGTGACTTTACCGCCTTGTTTGGAAATCGATTTCGATACGATCGTTGAAGATGTGTTTGGTGCAAGGTGAATCATTTTTGCACCTGCATCTTGGTGCTGACCTTTACCTGCTAGGGCAATACTTAATGTCATACCACGAGCGCCTTCACCTTTTAGGATAACCGCTGGGTATTTCATTGTCAGCTTAGAACCGATGTTTCCATCAATCCATTCCATTGTTGCATTCTCTTCACATACTGTACGTTTTGTCACAAGGTTGAAGACGTTGTTTGCCCAGTTTTGAATCGTTGTATAACGGCAGTAGCCGCCTTTTTTCACGATAATTTCAACAACCGCACTATGAAGTGAGTTTGTTGTGTAAACTGGAGCTGTACACCCTTCTACGTAATGCACATGTGCGCCTTCATCAACGATGATCAGTGTACGTTCGAACTGACCCATGTTCTCAGAGTTGATTCGGAAGTATGCTTGAAGTGGTGTATCTACTTTTACGCCTTTTGGTACGTAGATGAATGAACCACCAGACCATACAGCCGAGTTAAGCGCAGCAAATTTGTTGTCAGTCGGAGGAATGACTTTTGCCCAGTGCTCACGGAAGATGTCTTCGTTCTCTTTTAATGCACTGTCTGTATCTTTAAACACAATGCCTAGATCTTCAAGATCTTGCTTCATGTTGTGATACACAACTTCAGATTCATACTGAGCAGATACACCTGCTAAGTACTTTTGCTCTGCTTCAGGGATTCCAAGCTTATCAAAGGTTTGTTTGATTTCTTCTGGTACTTCATCCCAAGAACGCTCAGAGCGTTCTGATGGTTTTACGTAGTACGTAATTTCATCAAAGTTTAATGCATTTAAATCTCCGCCCCATTGTGGCATCGGCATGTTGTAAAAGTGCTCAAGAGATTTCAAACGGAAGTCGAGCATCCACTGAGGCTCTTCTTTCATACGAGAAATTTCTTCAACGATCTCTTTTGTCAGTCCGCGCTCTGAACGGAAAATGGAAACGTCTTTATCAGAAAAGCCGTATTTATATTCACCAACATCTGGCATTTTTTTAGCCATCCATTTTCACTCCAATCTTATGATTTGCCGTTATCTTCGGCAGATGCGCCTTTTTCAAGCGCCTTCCAGGATAATGTTGCACATTTGATGCGCGCTGGGAATTTTGCCACTCCCTGCAGCGCCTCAATGTCACCAAGATCAATGGAATCGTCGTATTCTTTTCCTAGCATCATATCGGAGAAAATCTGAGACATTTTCAAAGCTGTTTCAATATCTTTCCCTTTAATCGCCTGCGTCATCATAGAGGCAGATGCCATCGAAATCGAGCATCCTTCTCCTTCAAATTTCGCATCGATGACTTTTTCGTCTTCGATTTTCATCGTGAGACGAATGCGGTCACCACACGTAGGGTTGTTCATATCGACGACAATGCTGTCGTTTAACACACCTTTGTTTCTCGGATTTTTATAATGATCCATAATCACTTGTCTGTACAGTGTGTCTAAGTTTACATTAAAAGACATTCGTAAAATACTCCTTTGTCTTACGGAGCGCTGCCATGAGCTCGTCAATCTCCTCTTCTGTATTGTACAGATAGAAGCTTGCTCTTGCAGTCGCTGATACACCAAGCCATTTCATGAGCGGCTGTGCACAGTGATGTCCAGCACGAATGGCGACACCTTCCGTATCTAGAACAGTTGAGGCATCATGAGGATGGACGTCGTCTAAGTTAAACGTCACAAGTCCAGCTCGGTGCTGCGGTCCGTAAACCGTGGCACCTTCAAGCTCCTTAAAGCGCTCAAGTGCATAAGTCGCAAGCTGATGCTCGTAACGGCTGACTTCCTCCATTCCGATGTCATTTAAGAAATCAATCGCTTTTCCGAGCCCAATTGCTCCTGCAATAATCGGTGTTCCCGCTTCAAATTTCCACGGCAGCTCTTTCCATGTAGAATCATATAGATCCACAAAGTCGATCATTTCACCGCCAAACTCAGCAGGCTCCATATTATTCAAAAGGTCCTTCTTCCCGTAAAGAACACCAATGCCAGTCGGTCCACACATTTTATGCCCAGAGAAGGCGAAAAAGTCGCAATCCAAGTCCTGAACATCAATTTGCATGTGAGGGGTGCTCTGGGCACCATCGACGACGATAATTGCACCGTGATCGTGAGCAATCTTTGCGATGTCTTTAATTGGGTTGATGGTTCCTAATACGTTTGAGACATGTGTGACAGCAACGATTTTCGTTTGATGTGTGATGGTTTGCTTCACATCTTCAAGCGACAGCGTGCCGTCTTCCTGTAACGGAATATATTTCAATGTGGCGCCAGTTGCTTTTGCTGCCTGCTGCCAAGGGATGATATTCGCATGATGTTCCATATGCGTAATGACGATCTCATCGCCTTCTTTAAGGTTTGCTCTAGCATAACTGATTGCCACTGTGTTCAGTGCTGTTGTTGTTCCTCTAGTAAAAATAATCTCCTGGACAGAAGAAGCGCCAATGAATGCTCGAACTTTTTCTCTTGCACCCTCGTATGCGTCCGTTGCTCTTGTGCCAAGGGTATGAACACCCCGGTGGACGTTCGAGTTGTAAGACCGGTAATACTCATTCATTGCATCAATGACAACTCGTGGTTTTTGAGATGTCGCTGCACTGTCCAAATACACCAAATCATGTCCGTTCACTTGCTGATGAAGGATTGGAAACTGCTCACGAACGTCTTTGATATTCATTATTTTACTTTCCTTTCAATCACAGAAACGAGCTGCTTTTTAACTCCTTCAATCGGCAGTTCTTTGACGACTGGATTTAAGAAGCCATAAATGACAAGTCTTTCTGCATCTTCTTTGGAAATCCCACGGCTCATGAGGTAATAAAGTTGAATTGGATCAACACGCCCAACAGAAGCAGCGTGCCCTGCTGTTACATCATCTTCATCGATTAAAAGAATTGGGTTAGCGTCACCGCGTGCTTTCTCACTCAGCATGAGAACACGAGATTCTTGCTCTGCATTTGACTTCGTTGCGCCATGCTCGATTTTACCAATCCCGTTAAAGATAGAAGATGCTTGATCCTTCATGACACCATGCTTCAAGATATACCCTTCAGAGTTTTTACCGAAGTGGATGATGCTTGTTGTGAAGTTTTCCGTTTGATTCCCGCGGCCAACAACAACTGATTTCGTATCACCGAATGTACCGTCGCCCATAAGCTTTGTGATGTTTTCAGACACAACGTCTCCATCATTCATCAGACCAAGCGCCCATTCGATTTTACTGTCACGACCATTTGCCATACCACGTCTATTCACATAGACTGTCACACCTTCTGCAAGGTTATCCACTGCACCGTAAGTGACGCGGGCATTTGCACCCGTGAAGACTTCAGACACGATATTGAAGATCGCTTCTTCTGGTGTTGCCGTACTGATGTAGTTTTCTACATATGTCACAGCACTATGATCGTCTGCTACAACGATGACATGGTTGAACAACGTTGTTTCGTCATTTTCATGAAGATAAACGGCTTGAATGGGTGCCTCAAGCTCTACGTTTTTGGGTACATAGAGGAAAGCTCCGCCATTCACTAAAGCAGCATGTAGAGCTGTTAGTTTGTGCTCATCCACTTTCACTGCATCTGTCATGAAATATTTCTTCACTAGGTCTCCATGTTCGCGAATCGCTGTATGGATATCGGTGAAGATCACACCTTTGTCTTTTGCTTCCGTAGAAAGAGACAAGTATGCTGGCGTTTGATCACGCTGAATGTAGACTGTCTTATCTGTGTCCTCTAAATCAATAAGAGACTTCACTTCTTCAGGAAGCTCTTCTAAAGATCCAAATGGCGCACTTTCGACTGTATGCTGTTTGAAATTGGTTAAATTCCATTTAGAAATATTCGTTTTGTCAGGCTTTGGCATTGGAAGGTCTTCTGCTTTTTCAAGAGCCTGTAAGCGAAGGGAACTCATCCATGCCGGTTCCTGATGCTTCTCGGAGAAGCTTTTGACATAATCTTGATCTACTGATAATTTCGTTTCTAATGTCATCAATAATCCTCCTAACGCTTACGCTTCTTGACCAACAGTTTCGTCTTCAATTCCTAACTCTTTTTTAATCCAGTCATAACCTTCTGCTTCTAGACGCTGCGCGAGTTCTGGTCCGCCAGATTTCACAATACGTCCTTGCATCATGACATGAACGTGATCTGGTGTGATGTAGTTCAATAAACGCTGATAGTGAGTGATCATTAAGCAGCCGAAGCTTTCGCCGCGCATTTTATTAATTCCTTTAGAAACAACTTTCAGCGCATCGATATCAAGACCAGAATCGATTTCGTCAAGAATGGCGATTTTTGGTTCAATCATCATTAATTGAAGGATTTCGTTGCGTTTTTTCTCCCCGCCTGAGAAACCTTCGTTTAGGTATCGCTGTGCCATATCTGGGTCCATTTCAAGGAATTCCATGTTTTCGTCCATTTTGCGGATGAATTTCATGAGAGAGATTTCATCGCCTTCTTCTCTGCGTGCGTTAATAGCCGAACGAAGGAAGTCTGCATTTGTCACACCACTAATTTCAGATGGATATTGCATTGCAAGGAAAAGACCCGCTTGCGCGCGCTCATCTACTTCCATTTCAAGAACATCTTCGCCATCAAGCAAGATGCTGCCTTTTGTCACTTCATACTTAGGGTGGCCCATGATAGCAGCAGATAAAGTAGATTTACCTGTTCCGTTTGGTCCCATTACTGCGTGGAATTCTCCACCTTTTATTTCTAGGTTTACACCTTTTAAGATTTCTTTCCCTTCAATCTCAACGTGCAAGTCCTTAATTGTTAATGTCGAAGCAGTCATATATCGATACCTCCAAAATAATCATTATTCTCAATTTATTCTCATTCTAATTTTATAACAAATTAAAAGTGAATACAACACATTCACGACAAGCGTGAGAGGATGCTCTCAAAATTCTAACAAAAAATACAGGTAGATAAAAGGATTTATGTCGAAAAGACAGTTTTCATAAAGAAAGGACGGGAAACTATTCTCCCCGTCCCTTAGCTATTTAATAGCCTTGTATATTCATTTTTGCGAGCTGCCTTTTCTCATCTCGATAGGACTGCTCTCGTTTATATTCCACTTTCATCCTTAAGTCATGGTCTCTTTCGTACTCTGCATAGCTCATGCCATGAGCTTTATGCATGGCCTTTTCCATCTCGGCGGTATAATCCAATCCCAGTGTACTATGGTCCGAACAAATAATAAACCATTCCCTTCTTTGAGTGTAGCTTCATTGTATCAAAGGCACGCTGCTTCACTCAAAAGGGATATAGCGCGCTATGCTGGCATATTTTCTCACACAACCGGCTGAGAACGACTCAACTCCCTGAGATGGAAAAATACCATCTTATCCTTCCCTTAATGCGTCTGTCCTCCAAATTCATCGATACATTGCTGAACAACTGTGATGCCTTGACTTAGCGCAGCACCGCCGCCAAACGCTGTCGCCACACTGACGACCTCTAGCAAATTCTCTTCTGTTGCGCCTTGATCGAGCGCTCCCTTTGTATGATAGATCATGCAATATTCATCCTGTGCATGAATGCTGATGCCGAGGGCAATCATTTGTTTTTCTTTTTGTGTTAAGGAATCACTCTGAAAGCACTGCTCCGTAAATTCATTGAATTTCTTGCCAAACACCGGCATTTTCTTCTGAAATTCACCCATTGCCGTTTTATAATCCGTCAGTGATTGCTGCATCGATCCGCTCATATGTTGTTCATTCATCTTCATTCCATCCCTTCAGGTCTTTTGTTCGTTTTTATTATGAGCGAGATTTGAAAAAATACACAAAAAAACCTCGCTTTGATGAAAGCGAGGTTGCAGATGATTGACAAAGGGCTAAAATGATCTTTATTTAGCCCTTTGTCTTCTTTTTTCAGCGTGATAGAAAACCTTTGCAGTCTAGGAAGGGCGAGTACCGGAGCAGAGCGAATTTGACATTCGTGAGCACCGGAGCGCAGACCTGACAACGAATGCGAGGGTTTGTCTACACGTTGAAACCTCGCTTTCATGAAAGCGAGGTTTACAAGTTGTTATTCAGATACAGGCAATACTGCACCATCATACTTTTTGTCGATGAATTCTTTGATTTTATCAGAGTGAAGAACTTCCATTAATACCTTGATCTTCTCTGATTTTTCGTCACCTTTGCGAACAGCGACGATGTTTGCATACGGGTTGTTTTTCGTTTGCTCAAGTTCAATTGAATCTTTTTTCGGATTCAATTTATTTTGGATGGCATAGTTAACGTTGATAAATACTGCATCGCCTTCACTGTTTTCATAAGCTTTCGCTGTTAGTTCAGGGGCGATTTTTTTGAATTTTAGGTTCTTCGGGTTTTCTTTGATGTTTTTGACTGTTGCGTTGATTGTATCTACTTTTGGATCAAGCTTGATCACACCAGCATTTTGTAATAGGGCAAGCATACGTCCTTGCTCAGCTACGTTGTTTGTCATGATGATCGTGCCGTCGTTTGGAATATCTTTTACTGATTTGTATTTCTTAGAGTAGATACCGAAAGGCTCAAGGTGAACGGCACCAGCACTCACTAAGTTGTAATCTTTGTTTGATTTATTTTCTTCGTTTAAGTAAGGGATATGTTGGAAAAAGTTTGCATCCACTTCTTTTTCAGCTAATGCTTTGTTGTACATTTTATAATCGCTCAGTACTTTCACTTTTAGATCGTAGCCTTTTTCTTTTAGAAGTGGTTTTGCTTCTTCAAGAATCTCGGCATGTGGTGTTTTTGAAGCGGCAACCGTGATGGTTTTGTTATCGCTTGCGTTATTTGATGAACCGCACGCAGCTAAAATGCCTGCAAATGCTAGAAATAGTGCACTTAAAATCAATTTCTTCATGAATAATTCCTCCCTTAACGTTTATCAATTTTATTTGTAATCAAATCACCGATTATTTGAATGATAAAGACGATGATCAGAATAAACACAGTGGCTACAAGTGTGACATCTGTATTACCAGATTGGTATCCTTCCACATAAGCAAGGTCACCCAGTCCGCCTGCTCCAATTGCTCCTGCAATCGCAGTAGAGCCAATCAGAGCAATCGCTGTTACAGTAATTCCTGAAATAAGGGCTGGCAATGATTCTGGCAGCAATACTTTGAAAATAATGGTCGACGTTTTTGCTCCCATAGATCGTGCTGCTTCAATGACTCCTTTGTCTACTTCACGCAGTGCAATTTCAACAAGACGTGCGTAGAAAGGAGCTGAGCCAATGACAAGGGCAGGTAATGCTGCATTTGGGCCTAAAATTGTATGCATTAAAAATTTCGTAAACCCTAGTAAAAGAATAATTAAAATGATAAAAGGAATCGATCTGAAAATGTTGACGACTGCGCCGATGACAGCATTGATCGGTTTATTTTCCCAAAGACCGCCTTTTCCTGTAAGGAAGAGCAGTAGGCCAAGAATAATACCGATCACAAAGGCAAATGCCAATGAAATGAGTGTCATATACACTGTTTCACCCGTCGCGTCCCAAATGACATCTAGATCAACGTTCGGAAACCATTTCTCAAACATGTGTCATCACCTCGATTTCAACCTGTTTGCTTTGGATATAGGCGATGGCTTTTTCAACTTCGTTCTCGTCTCCATTAATATGGATAAAGAGTGTTCCAAACGCGCCTTCCTGCGTTTGAGAAATCTTTCCTTGCAGGATGTTCACATCGACCTTGAAGGATCGAATGATTTCCGTGATCAGCGGCTGTTCGGCAGAATCTCCGATAAAGGACAACCGGACGACCTGACCTTCTTTTACTCTCTCTAGGACGTGCTCGATCGTTTCTTTTGCTTCTTCTGGTTCAGCAAGCTGTTTCACGAATCGCTTCGTCATTTCTTCTTTCGGCTGTCTGAAGACACGTAATACTTCGCCTTCTTCGACAATACGGCCATTCTCCATCACCGCCACACGATGACAAATTTTGCGAATGACGTGCATTTCATGTGTGATCAATACAATGGTGAGTCCAAGTCGTTTATTAATATCGGCTAAAAGCTCAAGGATGGAATCCGTTGTTTGTGGATCAAGCGCAGATGTCGCTTCGTCACATAGCAGAACTTTTGGGTCATTCGCTAATGCTCTCGCAATCCCTACACGCTGCTTTTGCCCGCCGCTGAGCTGAGAAGGATATGCATTTTCTTTTCCTTCTAAACCGACCAATTTAATCAGTTCGTTTGCACGAGCTCTCCGTTTTGATGTTGGTACACCTGCGATCTCGAGCGGGAACATAATATTTTGTCTCACTGTTCTTGACCAGAGCAAGTTAAAGTGCTGGAAAATCATGCTGATTTCTTGTCTTGCTTTCCGAAGTTTCGCATTCGATACTTCATTGATCCGGTTGCCTGCCACTTCAACGATTCCTTCTGTTGGCAGCTCCAGACCGTTTAATAGGCGAATCAGGGAACTTTTCCCTGCGCCGCTATACCCGATAATTCCGAATATTTCACCTTTATCGATATCCAAGTTGACGTCTTTCACGGCATCAACATTTCCGCTTTTTGAATGATACGTTTTTGATACATTCTGTAAATGGATCACAGTCTGTTCACCTGCTTTCTTGCTGAATCTATAGGTTGCCATCACATACGTTCATTTATTCTTCCGACTGTTATGACGCTAGCCTGACGTAAGGTCAGTAAAAAAGACCTAACTGCAACGCAAGCAGAAAGGCCTTTTATATCAAATACGCCTTTCTCTCATCTTTCAAAGCATTGCGGCTTTGAGTGAATTGGCACCAATTTCAGCTATGCTGACGGTTGCCGGGTTTCATAGGGCACGTCCCTCCACCTCTCTTAATAAGAGAAAATATGTTGTTTTATGTGATGTTCATGTTTTTACTAACGTAGAATATCATGCTATCTGAGATATGTCAACGCTGTAAATCGCTAATTTCCAAGTAAACGACTACGTTATCATTTTTCGAAAAAAACCGTTCGTCAGCCAAAGTACTGCTTCTAGTCGAAGAAGTGCTCGAAATGAGCCTTTCACTTTCACTTGTCCTCTGCTGATCAGCTGCTGTAAGGACATGTCTCCATCTAATAATTGCAAAATCTCTTTTCGCTCACCATAAAAGATGAGATCCGATAACTCAATTGCAGGTAGTTTCTTCACTTCACCACGTTCATCCACAATCAATGTACAAGAGTCCGTTTCCGCCTCAAATGTAATCTTCAAGGATGATGATGAGAGCAACGGCTTTAACAATAATCGCTGCCCTGCACTTCCATGGGCTTTCACATTTTCCACATGTATAACCTCCCTGTCATTTGGTTATACATAACATTTCTCTACAAACATCGGCTTGTCCTTTATAAATAGCTCGACAAATTTTCAAATGAATTGCTTGAAATATGACAAAAAACCGCTTTATTTAGCGGTTTCAATCATTTCGTGAAGATATGGAACGGAGTGAAAGGCATAGCCTTTTTGCACGATTTCACCCTTTTTAAACAGGAGAAAGCAAGGGACACTTTCGATCTCAAATGCTTTCGCAAAACTTGGCGAGTAATTTAAGTTATTCTCATAAAAAGGAACTTCCGGCTGCATGGCATCAACCACTGCCAGCATCTTCTTTGCCAGCTGGCATGTTCCGCAAAATGGTGTATATAAGTACAAAAGAAATAAATCGTCCTCTATCTCCTTGAATTCATGCTCTTCAATCTCTTTCATATACGTCACCCTTATAAATATTTCGAATGAACATCAATGTTTGCAGCTAATAGAATAGATGCAATGTGGGCTGACGGTGAAGCGGCCACTTCGCGGTACGTTCTGTCGACAAAAAGATGCAGTGCTTCAGGGAATTCTTTTCGAAATTGCTTCCGCAGTTTGTCGCCAGCATCGTCACTGTCTGCTAATATGTAAACGTCTTTCCCGAATAAATCGTCCACAAGCTGATCCAGCTTCGATGTACTGATCGTGCCATTGGTGCAAATGATGGTAACAGGTTCACTTATGACTTCTTTTAGCTTCTGTTTATCTGATTTACCTTCTACAATGATGACCTTTTCTATCTCGACATTCATCACGATCACCCGGCCCTTTTGACGTTGATTCACTTCTTCCTTAGATTACAATCTTTCATTCAGGTTGTAAAGATTGGGCAATTGATCAACAAAAAGGCTGCAGCACTTACTGCAGCCTTATCTGTGATCAGCACCAGCCATTTTCATCGTCACAGTCTACATATTTTTCAGTCCCATGGGTCAATGTATCTGACAGACGATAAAAACGGTTTTGATCATAGGAATAACCTGATTTTAATTCATATTGATTTTCACTAATCATCGTACCAATCTCTTCGTTTTGATGGTAAAGCACCATGCCACTCTCTTTGAATCGTCCAGTGACATGCTCTGTTATATCCACCTGTTCTTTTTGAAAAGACAAATTGGACACCCCCCATAAAGGTAGAGTGTCCAATTTCACATGAATTAGTCTTCTTTTGTCATTTCTTCATATTGCTCAGCAGTCATTAAGTTCTCGATTTCAGATGCATCCGCTGGCTCTACTACGATCATCCAAGCTTTTTCGTATGGAGAGTCGTTGACGAACTCTGGGCTGTCATCAAGCTCATCGTTTACTTCAACGATTGTGCCGTTAATCGGTGCGTATAGTTCAGAAACTGTTTTGACTGATTCTACACTTCCGAAAGGCTCGTCCGCTGTAATTTTGTCTCCTACTTCAGGAAGCTCAACGAACACGATATCGCCTAGCTCAGATTGAGCAAAATGCGTAATACCGATACGCACCTTATCTCCTTCTACTTTGACCCATTCGTGTTCTTCTGAATAACGTAAATCTTTTGGTGTGCTCATTTCATACCCCTCCAGTCTTTTCTTACAATCTATATTGAAGATACCACAATCTGAATGAAAGTTACATCATTTCCAGACGCTTTTAAATGTATCTTCATTAAATCCAACTGTCACTCGTTTGCCGTCTGTTGTAATTGGACGCTTGATCAGCATTCCGTTAGACGCTAGTAATTCAAGCTGCTCGTCCTCTGACATTGCAGGAAGTTTATCTTTCAGCTGCAGCTCTCTGTATTTCTGACCGCTCGTATTAAAAAATTTCTTCAGCTCTAAACCGCTTTTTTCGTAAAGGGCTTTTAATGTTTCTTTATCAGGCGTCTCTTCGACGATATGTATGCTGTTGATGTCTTTATTGTGTTCTTCCAGCCATTTCTTTGCTTTTCGGCATGTACCGCAAGATGGGTATTCGTAAAAATCTAAAGCCACCATTTTCACCTCCTGCAAATAGTGACAACATTTTATCACAAAACATATGAAAAACCTAAATGTATGCTTACAAAAAGGTGCGACATGATATCCGCACCTTTTAAGCCGTCTTATACGATATATTTCTCTGCTTCAAAGATTCGTTTCGCCACCTCACGCTTTTTCGCGATGACATTCATTGGCGTGAATCTTGTCAGCTTGCGAAGGGCTGACAGACTCATACGGAGTGAATCTCCTTCTTCCATGGCAATCAATGATTCTTTCGCATGAGCTTCAATCTTTAAAAAGGCTTCCTGTGTGAAAATTTGTGTATACGCAAGCTTTTGTGCATTTTTTTCTGTGCCTGATGCTGCGATTGCTTTTTCCGTACGCAAGACCGCCGACTCAGCAGCAAAGAGTTCATTGACGATATCTGCTATATTCACAAGGATTTCTTGCTCTTTGTCTAATGCTTTCCCATATTTCATCGCGGCCATACCTGCCACCATCAAGGCGATCTTTTTCGCATGGGCAAGTAAGTATTTCTCTTGATCAAGCGGCTGATCACCCGGCTCTTCCGGCATCATCATCATTAGCTCTTCCTGAAGGGTTTGCGCTTTTTGAAGAAGCGGAAGCTCTCCTTTCATCGCTTTCTTCAAGAAGGTGCCTGGCACAAGCAATCGGTTAATTTCATTCGTTCCTTCAAAAATACGATTAATTCGTGAGTCACGATAGGCTCTTTCGACTTCGTATTCTTGCATGAAACCATATCCGCCGTGAATCTGCACACCTTCATCCACAATATAATCGAGCGTTTCAGAGCCAAGCACTTTACAAAGAGAGCATTCAATCGCATATTCTGCAATGGATTGCGCAATTTGTTTCCCATCCTTTTGCTCCTCGTCACTTAACAGACCCATTCTTTGTTCAAATAACCCGACTGTGCGGTATACAGCACTTTCCATGGCATAAAGCTTTGCCGACATGTTGGCTGCTTTTTCGCCAATTAAGCTAAATTGAGAAATTGGTGTTTTAAACTGCTTACGCTGATTGGCATACTCTGCCGATAATTGAATGACTCGTTTTGATGCACCGATTGTCCCTACAGCCAGTTTATAGCGTCCAATGTTCAAAATGTTAAAGGCAATGACATGACCTCTGCCTGCTTCACCAAGCAAATTCTCCTTTGGCACTTCGGCATCTTCAAGGATTAACGTTCTCGTCGAGGACCCTTTAATGCCCATCTTTTTCTCTTCAGGTCCTGTTTTGACTCCAGGAAAATCCTTTTCTACGATGAAAGCAGAGAAGTGTTCACCATCAATCTTCGCATACACGACAAACACATCGGCAAATGCGGAGTTTGTGATCCATTGTTTTTCCCCATTGAGGACATAATGTGTTCCAGCTTCATTCAGGACTGCCGTTGTTTTCGCACCTAGCGCATCAGAACCTGACCCTGGCTCTGTTAGGGCATAGGCCGCAATTGTTTCTCCAGAGGCGAGTCCTGGCAGGTACTTTTCCTTTTGCGCTTGATTGCCAAACAGCACGATCGGCAAAGAACCGATCCCGACATGGGCGCCGTAAGAAAGAGAGAAGCTGCCTGCTCTTGCAAATTTTTCAGTAATGATGGCTGAGCTGATTTTATCTAGCCCAAGCCCGCCAAATTCCTCAGGAACATCCGCACCAAGCAGGCCAAGCTCTCCAGCCTTTTTCAAGAGACGAACAGAATGCTCGAATTCATGATTTTCAATTTGATCGATGTGCGGAACGACATCTTGTAAAATGTAATCTTCTGTTGTTTTCCCGATCATTTGATGTTCATCTGAGAAATCCTCTGGTGTAAAGATATGCTCATAATTCGTCTCATCTATTAAGAAACTGCCACCCTTTTTTACATCTTCCATTGCTTTCATCCTGTTTTCCCCCTTTAGATCAATTCAAAAATGCCTGCCGCTCCCATGCCCCCGCCGATACACATCGTCACAATACCAAATTGTTCATTTCGCCGTTTCATTTCATGAATGAGGGACAGCGTGAGTTTCGTTCCTGTACAGCCTAGCGGATGTCCTAATGCAATGGCGCCGCCGTTGACATTTACCTTCTCTTCATCGATCCCTAGATGACGAATGACTTGAATCGCCTGAGAAGCAAATGCTTCATTTAATTCAAACAGCCCGATGTCCTTTAGCTCTAGACCAGCGATTTTCAGCGCACGCGGAATGGCTTCAACCGGCCCAATTCCCATGACTTCAGGTGGTACACCACCAACAGCAAACGCTCTGAACTTGGCGAGCGGCTGAAGAGAAAGAGAAGATGCTTTTTCGCGATCCATCATCATGACACATGCCGCTCCATCACTCGTCTGCGAAGAGTTTCCTGCAGTCACTGTGCCTTTTGTTGAGAAGGCAGGTCGTAACGTTGAGAGAACCTCCTCTGTTGTGCCGGCTCTTACACCTTCATCTTGTGAGAACGTAAATTGGCGTTCTTCTAGTTGATGCTGCTCTCCTACCCGTCTTTCTGTCACATCAACGGGAACAATTTCATCTGAAAATTTCCCTTCTTGAAGTGCCTTTGCTGCCTTTTGATGGCTCCTCACCGCAAAAGCATCTTGATCTTGTCGTGTGACCTGATACTTTTGCGCCACTTGCTCCGCTGTGTGGCCCATGCTCATATAGTATTCAGGCGCTTGCTCTGCCAAAAGAGCGTTTGGACGAATGGAGTGACCCATCATTGGGACTTGCGACATCGATTCGACGCCTCCGGCCAAAATGGTTTCTGCCTGCCCAAGCATAATTCGTTCACCTGCATAAGCAATTGACTGCAGACCAGAAGAGCAATAGCGGTTAATGGTGATAGCAGGTACTGTATATGGCAAACCTGCTAATGCCCCAATATTCCGGGCCACATTTAGTCCTTGCTCTGCTTCTGGTGTCGCACATCCGATGATTAAATCATCGATTGTTCCATCATAATCACCGGCACGCTTTAGCGTTTCTTTTACACACAATGCGCCCATATCATCAGGTCTGACATGTTTTAATGATCCCTTTTTGGCTTTCCCTACTGGTGTTCTTGCGCCAGCTACAATCACTGCTTCTCTCATTTTGACTCCCCCCTAGTTACGTAAAGGTTTTCCTTTAACGAGCATGTGCTGCATGCGTGCCTGAGATTTGACTTCCCCTACAAGACTTAAAAAGGCTTCTCTTTCAAGCTCTAATAAGTATTGTTCATCCACCTCTGTACCAAATGGCAATTTGCCGCCAGAAATGACATGCGCTAGTTTTTTCGCAATGGTCATGTCATGGTCTGAAATGTATCCAGACAATCTCATGTTTTCAGCAGCCAGCACCATTGCTGCGTAGCCTGTTTCCCCCATCACGGGCACCTTTCGCTTCAGCGGTGCACGATAACCCGCTTCATCAAGAGAAAGAACGAGTTGTTTCGCATCATGGATTAAATGATCACCATTCATGCTGATCCGGTCATTCACTCGGAGCATCTTCATATCACGCGCTTCCTCTGCTGATGTAGATACCTTTGCCATCGCAATGGCTTCAAAGGTTTGTAGCGTAGCATCTTGGATCGCAGTTGCTGATGGCTTTTCCGCTCCTTGCAGATGGCGAATATAGAGTTCTTTGTTTCCGCCTCCGCCCGGTATGAGTCCGACCCCCGCTTCGACAAGCCCCATATACGTTTCACTGGACGCTTGGATAGCGGCTGCTGGTAGACAAAGCTCCGTCCCTCCGCCAAGTGTCATACCAAATGGTGCAGCCACAACTGGACGGTCACTATACTTCACCTTCATCATCGCCTGCTGGAACCTGCGAATGACAAAATCAATTTCAAAGAAGTTGTCGTCCTGTGCTTCCATTAAAATTAAGGCGAGATTCGCACCAACACAGAAGTTCTTTCCTTGGTTACCGATGACCAGCCCTTTATAATTCTTTTCCGTTTCATCTACAGCACGATTGATCATATCAATGACATCAAGCCCAATGGCATTACTTTTCGAATGAAATTCAAGCAAGACAACATCATCCCCGATATCGATCAAGCTTGCACCTGTATTTTTAAAAATGACATCGTGTTTCTTTTTCAATCTAGCTAACGAAATATTCTTGTCGTTTCCCTTTTCCTGTTCATAAGCACCATTCTGATAAAATGCACGGTCTCCTTCGGCATTTTCTTGATAGAATGTGTCATGTCCTTGTGAAAGCATATCTCGCACCCAGGTCGGGATGCTGTGCCCTTCCGCTTCCATTCGACTGACGGCTTTTTTCACGCCAATCGCATCCCACAGCTCGAACGGGCCATGCTGCCAGCCAAATCCCCATTTCATGGCGTTATCGATGGACTGAATATCATCCGCAATGTCGCCTTTTAGATGAGCTGAATAAAGAAGAACAGGTGCGGTCATATTCCAAAGCAATTGCCCAGCACGGCCATCTTGATAAATAAGCGCTTTCAATTTCGCTTTTGTCCCCTTTTGCTGCTTGGCAATGTCAATGCCCGGATCCTTCAGCTTTGTCCGTTCTCCGTATGTGAGTGTGACAGGATCAAGCTCTAAAATGGTCTTTCCGTTTTTTTGATAAAATCCTTGCCCTGCTTTGCTGCCGATCCACCCTTTTTCGAGCATTCTTTCCATAAACTCAGGCAGCTGAAAAATATCTTTTTCCTTTCCTTCTACCTGTTCATACACATTGCGGGCTACATGAGAAAATGTGTCGAGTCCCACCACATCAAGTGTGCGGAAGGTCGCACTTTTCGGTCTGCCAATAAGTGGACCTGTGACAGAATCGACCTCTCCGATCGTGTATTTGTTCTCAAGCATTTCACGCACTGTGACAAGAAGCCCATAAGTGCCAATTCGGTTGGCAATAAAGTTCGGTGTATCTTTTGCTTCGACCACACCCTTGCCAAGTACATCTTCACCAAATGTTTTCATATATGAGAGTACTTCTGGATCTGTTTCTTGAATAGGAATTACTTCTAACAGCTTTAAATAACGAGCTGGGTTAAAAAAGTGAGTGCCTAAAAAGTGGCGTTTAAAATCAGCTGATCGGCCTTCTGCCATTTTTTCAACAGAAATACCGGATGTATTGCTGGATACGATGCTGCCTTCTTTGCGGTGTTCGTCGATGAGAGAGAATACGTGTTGTTTAATGCTGAGCTTTTCAGTGACGACTTCAATGATCCAGTCAGCATCGTGTAATAAGGAAAGGTGATCTGTGAGATTTCTGGGTGTGATGTATGATAGGTTTTTGGCTGAAGTAAGAGGTGCTGGCTTTTGCTTTAACAATTTTTTCATTGCGTCTTGGCTTAATCTATTCCGAACACTAGGGTGATCAAGCGTTAGCTTTTTTGCCGTTTCTTCCTTTGTCAGTTCATGTGGCACAATATCTAGCAATGTTACTGGTATCCCGATATTGGCTAGATGTGCAGCAATGCCTGAGCCCATGACACCTGAACCAATGACAGCCGCCTTGCGAATATGTTTGCCCATAAATATCCCCCTAAACATTTTGAATGAACAGTCATTCATTTTTTGTCCAAAAAAAAGCAATGCCTCTTTCTTTATCTTAAAAGATTTTCCGAAACAGTTCAATAGCAGATTTCAAAAATTTACACATTCTCATGCGTCTTTCTTTACAGCGTATGAATTATAGACGAGGGGGAATTGTAAGAATGGAGGTGATGTCACATGTCTCGTTTGCAAAAGAACCCATCAAAAGCAGGCGTAAGTGCTGCAAGTGTGAAAGGAAACGCAGGTCCATCACAAGAAGCAGACCTAGGCGGTAAAAAGACCAGTCAAAATCAGCAATATAAAAAGAAATCGTAAGGAGGAACACATCTTGAACAACCAGCAAATGAATATGCCCCCACAGGTGATTTCAGTAAAGGATTCCTTGTACCTAGAAGATATGCTGAACTGGAATTTGATCGCGATGAAAAAGGCCCACTTTATGGGCGAGCATTGTCAGGATCAAACATTGAAACAAGAACTCAATCAAGTTGGTCAAATGCACCATCAGCATTACACACAAATACTTCAACATTTAGGCAGCTCAGGGCAAGGCCAGTCTTCTGGCTTTATGCAATAGGAGGTAACAGACATGGAACAGCAAAACCAACAAAAAATCGGGAATCCACAAACGCCGGTTCCAACAACGACAAACATGAACGATCGAGACTTTGTCACAGACCTTTTGTCGACTGAAAAATATTTGACAAGCGGATATAACACAGCGCTCAATGAATTCAGCCATGAATCTCTTTACCAAGATATTCAGCGAATTGCGCTAGAAACACAAAAAACGCAAAGACATTTATATGATGTCATGTTCAAATATGGCTGGTACTCTGTCGAAGCCGCTGACCAGCAGAAGCTCCAGCAGGCACATCAGAAGTTCCAGCAAACACTGACAGATCAATCACCGTACGGATCATCACCCATGTCATAAAGAAAAACTGCCAGCTCGTACTGGCAGTTTTTTAACGGTCTTTATTGGCACGATGAGCTTCATTTAATTGCTTGATCCGCTGAATCGTTTCTTTGATGTCTTCTTTTGCCTCTGGATACGTGTCATTAAAATGCTTGGCTAAAGGCGGCATGCTTTTGGCAATATGAGAATAGATGATCCACTGCGAGACATCTCTTTTCAGTTCCTCATTCGTTTCACCAAGCAGCAGTTCTGTATATTTATCAAGCAGGCCTTCGAGCTTTTCATCTAATTCATTTCCCATTTGTATTCCGCTCCTTTTTTCAGAAAAAAGCCTGACTCTGCGTGTAACAGATGTCAGGCTTTTCACATACGATTATCTTGCAGCAAGAAATGTCTCAGCTTGTGCCTGTTGGACAATACAGCGTCCTCTGCCGTGCGGAATACATAACGGTGTTCCGAATAAAGGATCTGTTGTTACTTGGCAGTTCATATCAAAGACATTTTTCACAAGATCACAGTTAATGACAGTTTCCGGTCTTCCTTCTGCATAAATCGACTTGTCTTTAATGGCCACAAGGTGATGCGCATATCTGCAAGCGAGATTGAGGTCATGCAGAACCATGACAATCGTGCGCTGCTCTTTTTCATTTAAATCAAAAAGAAGATCAAGGATTTCAATTTGGTGGGTCATGTCTAAATACGTTGTTGGCTCATCTAATAGAATAATATCCGTCTCCTGTGCCAATGTCATCGCAATCCATGCACGCTGCCTTTGTCCACCTGATAATGAATCAACCGTTCGATCAGCAAGGTCTTCCATCTTCGTTGATTTCAGTGCGCGATTTACCGCTTCTTCATCTTGCTTTGACCATTGCTTCAGCCAATTTTGATAAGGATATCGCCCTTGCTTGACGAGTTGATGTACCGTTAACCCTTCTGGCGCTTCCGGTCCTTGCGGAAGAATGGCGAGCTGTTTCGCCACTTCCTTTGTTGGTAATTTGGCAATGGAATGACCTTCAAGCAGGACAGAACCACCCATTGGCTTCATGAGACGGGCCAAAGAGCGAAGTAGCGTGGATTTACCGCATCCATTGCTGCCAATAAATACTGTGATTTCACCCTTAGGGATCGATACATTTAGTTCGTCTATGATCATTGTTTCTCCGTAGCCTAAGCTTAAACCTTCAGTAGAAATGGCACTCATTCCGCTCAAACGCTCCTTTTCTCATCCAAATTTTTTATATTGAATATCGTCTATGTAGACGTCAAAGATCACTTATCTCAATTTAGTGTATCAGATTTAAGTGATCTTGAAAATCATTTTCAATTAAAAAATGAGAAAGTCTCGTTTACTTTTTCTTTTCGAATGCACGTTTTGTCCCATCTTCGAGCTTGATATCGACTCGTATCCGCTGATAATCATCATCTAAATTAAAAGCAGATAATAATTCATTGACATATGTTTCATTCAGCTTTGCACTAGGAATCGACATATCATTGAGCTTCATCTTCATTTCACGTAAAGCTTCTTCTCCTTCATAGCGGACACCATTCATATGATCTCGAATCAGTGCTTCTTCTCTTCCACCAGCTTGACGATAGGTAGCTTCATATAATTCGCTTTTTTGTCCATATTGTACGTGCAATTGCAAATGCTGAAATGGCAGTTCCTTCATTTGAACAGCTGACAGACTTTCAGCTTCTGCTTCATGTGGATGTTGTATTGGTTCGATTGAACGACAGCCAGACAGCATAAAGAACAGCACTCCTAGCAGTCCCGCCTTCTTCCAGCACATCATGTATTTCCTCCTATTTCATAGCATCGTTTTTTATTCTTCTCCAAGCCCCTTTTCGTTATTCAATAAAACAGCAGACTATGGTAGATTAAAACAAAAAGGAGAACCGGATGATGAATAAAACAGCCATTGTGACTGGTGCCAACAGCGGTTTCGGAAAGCTCATCACACTGCGTCTTGCTCAGCAAGGGTACACTGTGATTGCTGGCGTAAGACAGGAGACCAATGCGAAAAAGCTTGCCGAAGAAGTAAAGAACGCCGCTTTATCCGAATCGATACATATTGAAGCATTAGATGTGACAGATACACAGTCCATTCAAGCATTTCAGAAAAGGCTTAATGCCTATGCTCCCATTCACCTGCTTGTGAACAATGCGGGAACGGCCTATGCTGGTTTTGCTGAAGAGGTGCCTGTTGATCAGTACCGAGAGCAATTTGAAGTGAATGTCTTTGGTGTGATGGAAATGACACAAGCAGTCCTTCCGTTGATGACGAGCGGTGCAAAAATATTGAATATGAGCAGTATCAGCGGACTCATGGGAATGCCCGCACTCTCTCCATATGTATCGTCAAAGTTTGCGCTAGAGGGGTATACAGAGAGTTTGCGAATTGAGCTGGCTGCGTTTGGCATTCAGGCCGCTTTGATTGAGCCGGGTTCTTTCCAAACGAACATTTGGAACACCTCCATGAATGAGCAAATGACACCACCCGCAGCAGGTTCTAAATACACAACTATTTATGAAAACATGATGTCCTATATAGAGGCGCAAAAAAACAACTATGGAGATCCAGGCGAAGTTGCAGAGCTTGTGGTTTCGCTTGCAGAGAAGAAGCGGCTAAAGAAGCTAAGGTATCTTGTCGGGAAAGGTGTTCGGCTTTCATTCATAGCAAAGCAGCTCCTGCCTTGGAATGTATGGGAAAATATTATTTTACGGACACTATCTTCAAAAAAATAGGCACAAAAAAACAGGTGGATCTTTTATCCACCTGTCAGCGTGTAGACAAACCCTCGCATTCGTTGTCAGTCCTGCGCGCTGGTGATCACGAATGTCAAATTCGCTCCGCGCCAGTACTCGTCCTTCCTAGGGCTGCAAAGGCTTTCTATCACGCTGAAAAAAGAAGACAAAGGGCTAAAATAAAGTTCATTTTAGCCCTTTGTCAACAATCTAACAGGTGGATCGTTTATCCACCTGTTTTCTTTTATTCGTTATCAGACTGCCCAAGGGTAATATCAAGATTTTTGTTCTTTCCATCACGAATGACAGTCATAGTCGTTTTATCGCCAATTTTTGTTTCTTTATAAAGGATTTCTTTCAGCTGTGAGCTGTTCGCTACATCTTTTCCTTTGAACTTGATGATGACATCTCCAGACTTCAAGCCTGCTTTTTGTGCAGGAGATCCTTTTGAAACATCTTTTACATAAATGCCTTTACCGATTTGTTTATCAAATAGGCCAAGTGTATTTTCCTGATACGTTTCAGGCACTTGCTCAAGGTCAATCATTTGTACGCCAAGGTAAGGACGTTCGACTTTTCCATTTTTCAACAGCTGATCTACGATCGGTTTTACATCATTACTTGGGATCGCAAATCCGAGTGATTCTACTCCGCTTTCGCTAATTTTCAAGCTGTTGATGCCGATGACTTGACCGTCTGTATTGATCAGCGGACCGCCACTGTTTCCAGGGTTAATGGCTGCATCTGTTTGAAGCACATTCATCTCAACAGTTCCAGATGATGTATTGGCTTCAACGGTACGATCGAGACCACTAATAATCCCTTCTGTTACTGTACCAGAGAACTGCGCACCGAGCGGGTTCCCGATTGCAATGACTTTGTCTCCAGCACGAAGCTTAGAAGAATCTCCAAAGCTTGCAACTTTATCAATGCCGTCAGCATTTATTTCCACGACAGCTAAATCTGTCATTACGTCACTGCCGACAAGCTTCGCATCTTTTGTTTTTCCATCGTATAGTGTGACCTTTAATTTATTGGCACCCTCGACTACATGGTTATTTGTGATAATGTATGCTTTTTTGCCATCTTTTTTGAAGATGACACCAGAACCCGTTCCAGCTTCTGCTTCAGTTGAATCACCGCTAAGACCGAACGAGTTTTGTGTAGATTGATAGTTTGAGACCCCTACAATCGTCGGCTCTAAATCTTCTACCATATCAGCAACATTCGTCGCATTGGTGATTTGTTTTGTTGAGAAATTTTCAGATGAAGCCGGTTCGCTTGATGCTGTTTGGGTTTGAGTGTTTGCCGCTGTATCTTGTGACTGCGGTAAAAGCGGTGTAATGCCAAGCACAAGACCGCCTCCAATAATCCCTCCAAGAATCGGACTCAGCCATGCAGCCTTCCGTTTTTTCTCCTTTTTAGACGAACGGTCATCAATCACTTGAGGAGACCCGTTTGACACCCTCTCCTGAGAGGCAGATGCTTCGTTTTCATGGTGGTGAAAAACGAGTTCTTTCTCTTTTTCTGGTTCTTCTATTTGTTTCTCATTCTCTTGATGTGCGTGTTCTTGATCATTCATCTTTTTCTCTTCATCTTCTCTTCGGAAATCCATCGCTTGCACTCCTTTGCATCATTTTCATGAAATGCTTCATTCATATGTCTAGACAGGACTCATGTCCTCTTAATGGCAATATCATTGAAAAATTCTTTATGACAATATGTCAAATTATATAATACTTATTCATAGAAAAAAAGCAAGGTGTGCACATTGGTGAAAAGCACCTATTCATTAGCCTTTTGTCTATGCCCTTTTTTCCCTTGAGCTTATCATAAACAAACATTATGGGATAATGATGAGAAGAATATGTGAAATTGTGAAAAAAGCGTGTGATTGTTGACATGCCGCCTTTGTATCCCGTTATAATGACGTTGAGAGGATGTGGAAGACTTTGTCGTACACCATTTATTTAGTTGAAGATGAGCAGAATTTAAATGAACTGTTAACCAAATATTTAGAGAGTGAAAATTGGAATGTGTCCTCTTTTTTAACCGGAGAAGCGGCACGCGAAGCAATGAACAAGCCCCCGCATCTATGGATTTTAGATATTATGCTGCCTGATACTGACGGCTACACACTCATTAAAGAAATCAAAGCAGCCTCGCCTGACGTACCGGTCATTTTTATTTCGGCACGTGATGCAGATATTGATCGTGTGCTTGGCTTAGAACTCGGGAGCAGTGATTATATTGCGAAACCCTTTCTTCCGCGCGAGCTGATCATCCGTGTGCAAAAGCTGCTGGAGCTTGTATATAAAAACAGTGACACACCGCAGCAAAGCGTCACACCCGTTTCTTCCTATATCATTCATGAGGACGTAAGAGAGGTGTATGAAGGAGATCAGCTGATTAACTTAACGTCTAAGGAATTTGATTTGCTGCTCTTATTTACCCATCATCAAGGACATGCCTTTTCCCGGGAAGATATCCTCGTCAAGATCTGGGGGCACGATTACTTCGGGACAGATCGTGTGGTCGATGATCTTGTCAGACGGCTGCGCAAAAAAATGCCTGACTTAAAAGTCGAGACCATTTATGGATTTGGCTATAGGATGCTAAAAGGATGAAGAACAAACCACTCGCTTTTCAAATTTGGGTTGTCATCTCTGGCATTTTACTCACCATCTCGATTGTCCTGATTATTTTATTTTCAAATACATTACGCAGCTTCTTTACGAATGAAATTTATAAAAACATCGAAAACGAGCAGCAAGTGTTAACAGAATACCCTCTGAATCGAGACGGCTCACCAAAGTCGACACCAGAAAACCGCTCGGTTCAGCACATTCTGATTCCGTCAGATGAATTAAATCAAATGGCTCAGTTTTTCCCGCATGCCTTTATTGAAAAAGTGCAGTCCTTTGTTAAAAAACAAAAAAGCGCAACAAAACGCTATTCTGAAGAAGTGAATGGCCAGCATATCTTTTTTGTGATCAAAAAAGTCTCAACAGGCAATACACAATATATTCTCTTGTCATATGCACCCGATTCTTATCGAGATGACTTGTCCTTTACACTGTTTAAACAGCTGATTTTCATCTTAGGAACGGTTATTTTACTAAGCTGGATTCCATCGATTTGGCTCGCCCGCTACTTATCACGTCCAATCGTCGCGTTTGAAAAGCACGTCAAGCGCATTGCACAAGAAGACTGGGACGATCCTGTGATTGTTGACCGGCAAGATGAAATTGGCAAACTGGGGCATACGATTGAAGAAATGAGACAAAAGCTCATTCAAAAGGATGAAACAGAACGAACGCTTTTGCAAAATATATCACACGACTTAAAAACACCTGTGATGGTCATCCGCGGTTATACGCAGTCTATTAAAGATGGAATTTTCCCTAAAGGAGATCTTGAACAAACGGTGGAAGTGATTGAAGGCGAAGCCGAAAAGCTTGAGAAGAAAATCAAAGATTTGCTGTATTTAACAAAGCTTGATTATTTATCAAAACAACATCCGGCGCATTCTCCCTTCCTTGTGAGTAATACAATGCTGGAAGTGGTTGACCGTTTACGCTGGTCGAAAAATGAATTGCAGTGGAACGTGGACTTAGATGATGAGGCTGCACTTGAAGGCGATCCAGAACAATGGAGCAAATTATTTGAAAATGTTTTAGAAAATCAACTTCGCTACGCAAAAAATAAAATTGATATTCATATGAAGCAGGAAGAGGATCAAATTCGCATCGTCATTCGTAATGATGGCCCTCCAATTGAAGAACACATGCTATCCAGCCTATACGAACCTTTTAGTAAGGGAAAAAAGGGCGAATTCGGCATTGGATTAAGCATTGTCAAACGAATTCTTTCAATGCATCAAGCGTCCATATCAATTGAAAATGATGAACTAGGTGTACGCTATACGATCACTGTTCCAAAGAAGAGGCTGTAGGTTTTACACCGCAGTCTTTTTTAGATGAATGAATACCCATTGAAATCACGGTATGTGGCTTTGATTTTCTTCCCAGCTTGATACATCCATTTCTTTTCAATGGTTGTCTCTTTCGGCATTTTGACTTTTTCTACTTGAATTCCTTTTGTTTTCAAGCGTCTAATCATATCATCAATTTCTCTCATGGAACATCATCCTTTCACATTTTTTGACCGGTTGGTCACCTTACTTTATAATATAAAGAATTACACTGTAAAAAACAAGTTACAATCTGATTAATTTTTGAAAAGTTTTGTCGTTTATGACCGATAAGTCACATCTCTTTGCGCACGTTTCCTAAGACATTTGTCTCTCGGTAAGAAAGGATGACATTCATATTGAAAAAGAAAGAAAAAATGATTATTGAGGCTGGTATGAAGTTATTTGCCAGCAAAGGCTATAATACAACGTCTGTTCAGGAAATTGCAGATGAATGCCACATGTCAAAGGGTGCGTTTTACCTTTATTTCAAATCGAAGGAAGCACTGCTTATTTCGATCTTGCATTACTATTACGATAAGGTATTTACCCGGATTCACGAGGTTCAAACAGAGGGCGGCACACCAAAAGAGGCCTACCGGAAACAGCTCACTGTCTATTACGATAATATTTTGCAGCAAAAAGATTTTATTAAAATGCAGCTAAGCGACAGGGCGCTCCCATTGAACGAAGAAACGCAGCAGCTCGCAAAGCAAATTCGACTTGCGACGATTCAGTTGCACATTGATAACATTAAGCAAGTGTATGGAGATGCAGCCATTCCTTATATGGCTGATCTATGTTTAACGATTGAGGGCATGAGTCACGTTTACTTTGAGCTTGCCATTTTATATGATTTTCAGCTCGAAGCAGAGGAGCTTGCCGCAACAATGATTCACCGTATCGATGATTTGATGAATGGTATGATGAGGCGGCATGATCTTCCGCTCATCTCTGTAGTTCAAGCGAGCGATTGGTTTGGGCCAATTTATGAAAGATCATTCGATCCGCTGACAGAATCTCTTTTAAAAGAATTAAGAGAGCAGGCTGAAGAACACTATGAAGTGAAGGACGAGCCTGACTTATTTGAAGCACTCGGCATTTTAGAAAATGAATTAAACAAACAAAAACCTAGACAAGTCATCGTAAAAGGCATGCTGTATCAGTTGAAATTATATGCACCACTTCAAAGCCACACTGAATCACTTTTGCGTATTTTGAAAGAGAATTATTTGTAAAATTGGAACCATCTTTTTAACAATAAAAACAGGCTGTCGAGAAAATCTCGACAGCTTTATTTTTCCATTAAATTTTCCACTACCCCATTTTATAATAGAGAAAAGCATACTAAAGGAAGGTGTTTTTCTCATGTTCCACACTAGAAATTCTTCTCAACATGAAGCCGAATTTGTATTGCTAGATCAACTGGTCGAAGAGGATCACCTGCTTCGTAAAATTGATCAGTACATTGATTTTTCATTTATCGTAGATAAAGTAAAACCCTATTATAGTGAGAATAAAGGTCATCCCTCACTTGATCCACTTATTTTGTTCAAAATGATGTTCATCGGATACCTGTACCGTATCCGTTCTGAAAGACAACTTGAAAAAGAAATTTACTATAACATGGCGTATAGATGGTTTTTAGGTTTAAACATCAATGATCCCGTTCCCCATCACTCTACCATTAGCTGGAATCGTCGTACCCGTTTTAAAGATACAACGATTTTTCAAGATATTTTCGATGAAATTGTTCTTCAAGCCATCAATCACGATATGGTTGGAGGGCGCGTTCTTTTTACTGACTCCACTCATCTTAAAGCCAATGCCAATAAACATAAATATACGAGAAAAACGATTGAAGAAGATACCCAAAACTATATAAAGAAGCGATCCAAGAAGATCGGGTGGCACACGGAAAAAAGCCCTTAAAGGTAAAAAACGGAAAGAGACATTCGTCAAAGTACGACTGATCCTGAAAGTGGCTATCTTTATCGTGAAAACAAACCGGAAGGCTTTTCTACCTAGACCACCGTACAACGAATATGGAGTACAATATCATCACAGATGCCCATGTCACGCCTGGCAATGTCCATGATTCCGTTCCGTATCTTGAACGATTGGATCACCAAATCGCACAATTTGGTTTTCAAGTAGACGCAGTTGCCCTTGATTCTGGTTATTTAACAACTCTAATCTGTAAAGGTTTATCTGATCGCGGTATTTTTGGTGTCATCACACATAGACGTTTCCATCCAACAAGAGGATTATTCGAGAAGTGGAAATTCCAGTATGATTTTGAACACGATCATTACATATGCCCGAATGGTGAAAAGCTTTTATATACCACCACTGATCGAAAAGGTTATAGGTTCTACAAATCAGATCCTAAAAAATGTACATCGTGTCCTTTCCTTGAAAACTGCACAAGATCTAAAAATCATCAAAAGGTCATCTCAAGACATGTGTGGGAGGAATATAAAGAAAAGATCAGCAAAATCGTCTGTCTGCCGCTGGAAAAGAGCTATATAAAAAAAGAAAAGAAAAAACAGAGCGAAGCTTTGCAGATTCAAAACAACTGCATGGTCTTCGCTACTGCCGGTTAAGGCGAATACAAAACGTGAGTGAGCAGGTGCTTCTCACAGCTGCCTGCCAGAACATGAAGAAGATTGTAGAAAAACATGAGTTTCTCTACAATCTGAGGCTGTTAAATCTAAATTTAACAGCCTGTTTTTATAATCTTTATCTAATCGTTTCAAAAAGTTCTTTCCATTCTTGAGCTAGTCTTTCTTCACTAAATCTCTCTACAATCTTAGTAGCCTCGCTCGACATAGCCTCTCTTTTGTCCCTATTCAATAACAAATCAATAATTGCTTCAGATAATACTTCAATATTTCCTTTCTGCACAATTAAACCATCAAGTCCATTTTGTACAACATCCTTGGGTCCATACTTAAAGTCATAAGAGATAGGCACACATCCCGCTGACATGCTTTCCATAAGAGATAGGCAGATACCTTCATAATCAGATGGAACAATAGAGATTGAAGATTGATAAAAAACATTGTAGACATCATCAGAAAAACCTTTTATCGTAACATAGTTTTGTAAATTCAATTCATTAATTAAAGATCTTAAATATTCCTCTTGTGAACCTCTTCCATATAACTCAAGGCGAGCTTGAGGGACTTTTTTTATCACCCTCTGAAATGCTTTTATAACATGATCCTGATTTTTCATTTTTTCAAATCTCCCAACTGTGACAACTTTATAAGGATCACGAGTTATGTGTGATTTGTCAATAATTGGGGCGTGATGAGGAATAGCATAGTATTTTTTACTTTCACCAAATTCACGAATAATATCTTGTTTCTGTTCTTCAGTTAAGAATACAACACCACTATATTCATGGAGATGGTTAAAAAAGTCCCTTAAATCATTTCGAATTTCACTTCCAAAAGTATAGGGGGAACCTAGATGAGAACTATGTATTGTATAAATCACTTTTAAATTTGCAGTTTTATTTTCAAGACGCTGTAGTGGACGTCTATTAACTGCATACTCTGAAATTAAATATTGATATGAATTTGACATAGTTAAAACGTAGTTCTCTAACCAATACTCTACTAGATCAAGTTCATTTGAAAATTTCCCCTTTATACCTCCTAAATCATCAAACAAATGAATTTGAATTATTTTATTATTCTTTGGATTTTTTAATATACTTAGATAACATTTCCCTTTTTTATTTATATATGTGATTCTAGCTGGAGTGTTTGTTGAATAGTCCATATACTCAATCTTTCTAACATAACCTTTACTGTCATACCACTCTCTTTTCTCTCTTGTGAAATTAGGGAGTAGGTAATCAATAAATTTTAAATGCCCTTCCTCCGCATACCATTTAAATTTCAAATAAAGCCCATCTTTAAAACACCTATAAACATTATCTTTGTCAGCATCTTTTTCAGCTACCCACCCAAGCTCATCTGGACTATGTTTAATGACTGTCCGATTGTCTCTTTGACTGTCTCCAGCCAATTCATTATACATAAACCTAACTTTTGATTTAGGGTGTAATTTATTATGATCTTGTAAATAATTAATACTTTCATCATAGTCTATATACCAGTTATGGACGAGAATTTCGTTTTCAATATTATTTTTGGAAAAGACGTTACTTCTTCTAATGACAGAGGTAGCTAATCCGGTTGGTTTAGCTGGGATCCCTCCGAACATAAGCATATATACTTTATAATTCAAGCTATTCAACTCCTAATGTGTATACTAGACTTCTCGATCTCTTCAAATAAATCAATCCATTTATTTCCTATGTTGCTGGTTGAGAATCTCTTTACATTCTCACTTGCTTTTTCACCCATTTCTTTACGAATTAGTGGATTTTCAATTAAATAATTGATCGCTTCTGCTAATTGATCTATATTACCATTCTCTACAAGAATTCCATCATTATATGAATCTATTATTTCAGATGGACCTTTTGGGCAGTCGAAACTAACAACTGGAACGCCACATTGCATTGCTTCAATTATGACCATACCAAAGCCTTCATATCTTGAACTCAGAGCATAAATAGATGATTTTAATAATTCTTCTTGAATGTTATCAGTCGGGCCCATGAGATACACATGATTAAACAGTTCTTCTTTTATTAGTAATTCATTTAAATAAGCCTTGTCTTTCCCGACACCGAATATTTTCAATTTCCAATCTGGGTGTGTCCTAATTACTTGTTTAAATGATTGGATTAAAAGGTCAAAACCTTTCTGTTCGACTAGACGGCCGGCTGCTATAATTGTTTTAGAATCTAATGGTGACTTCAGTTCACCTATATCAGGAATTGAATTAGTTAGTTTTTTCACAACAAGTTTTGTATTTTTAAACATTTTCACATAATCAGCTGTATCATCATCAGTTAAGGTTAGTAAATAGTCTAGTTTAGGATAAAATTTCAGCATCGCTTGTTGCATATCTTTGGAGTAGATTGAAAAATTCAAATGCTCTTGACCGATTAATATAACCCCTTTATTTGCATACTTTGCAATAAATAGATTAAAGCTTGGTCGAGTAGATATCAAAACTCCATCTTTTATTGTTTTAATAAACGAATAGAGTTTAAAATCGGACATTAAAGAAAAAAAGTGGCGTGCCTCTTCTTCACGATGAATTAAGACAGGTCTCTTCTTAAGTAGAAAATTACCTATTTTAGTTTTAATATTTTTTCTTTGTCCATTCCAAGAAGTCACATCATGTAAGACCGTAATTTTAATTCTAGGATCAATATAGAAAAACTCTTTTCTTTGTCTCTTAAATAAAGAAATAATTTCAATATCTTCCCCTTTGTCTACAAGGTAATTTGCAGTATTTAAAACGGTTCTTACAGTCCCTCCCATACCAAATATATTCATAACTAGAAAGTATTTTTTCATTTTTCGCTCCTTCTGAAAACTTCTTCTATTACGAGTTTCGAGGAATTCCCATTATCAAAATTACAATATTTATTTTTAAATTGATCATATATATCTTTATATAAAAATTCTATTTGCTTAATGTTATGAATTGCCTTAAATAACTCCTGCTCTGTAGTAACTATTGGTCCAGGTGCATTTTCCCTGAAATTAAAATAAAACCCTCTTAAATCTGAGGAATACCTGACAATGTCGTAAGCAAAGAAAATAATTGGTTTGTTTGAGTTAGCAAAATCAAACATAACAGAAGAGTAATCGGTAATTAATATATCGGATATCAAATACAGATATTTAATATCATCATAATTTGAGACATTAATAACTAAACCCTCATACTTACTAATCTGAGCACGTAAAGCATCTCTATAATGGAGTCTTATTAATAAGACATACTCGTCCCCAAAATTTTCAATAAAACGCTCAATATCAAATTTGAATTGAAAAGGTTCTGTTTGTTTATTATTATGAAAATCATAATCTCTCCAGGTCGGAGCATATAGAATCACTTTTTTGTTTGACTTAATTCCTAATTTCGATTTGATATCAATGATTTTTTTGTTATTTTCTTGATAAAAAATATCATTTCTTGGATAACCAGATTCAATTATTTTATTTTTGTATTTGAAAGCACTCTTATATACTTCAGAAGTAAATGTATTAGGAGAAATAGCAAGATCCCACCTGCTATTTCTCTTCATTAAGTCAATCGAAGTGTTCTCTTTGTAAGATGGCGAATTGGGACTTATATCAAATCCAAGTTTCTTTAACGGCGTACCATGCCAAGTCTGAATATGGTAAGTACCCTTCTTTTTTGTATATACGTCTGGGAAATTTCCATTATTTATAAAATATTTAGATCTCGCCAAATGATAAAAATACATTAAAGAACCAGGCTTTACAATAATAGTATTTTTATTAGAAGTGATTTCTTGTCTTCTATTATTCAACACCCAAATATATTTATATTTGTCACCTTCTGATTGAATCATTTCTTCATAAATGGCTCTTGGGTTACAAGAATAACTTTTCCCATGAAAACTTTGGAAAACTATCGCCCTTTTATTAATAGGTAAAATTTTATTGAAAATCTTATAAATAAATTTGTTGTTTAACAGTTTTGAAAAGACTGAGTTTCCTGCTCTTATTTTGTCCTCCATTGAAAAAACTTCTTTTTGTGGATCAATATTAAGTTGTACATCAATAAAAAAATCATTGAAAGAAATTTTTAATTTTACAAGATCGAAATGAATATTAGCCATCATTTCTTTTAACGTTTCTAAAGGTACCTCTTCACTCCTAAACTCAAGCAAATAATCTGTTGATGCTCTAGACTTTTCAGATAACTTTACATGTCCTTTTAACTGCACTCTTTCTTGTTTATATGGAAACTTGATAAAGAGAGAGGCTGGATATTGATCATCAAATACTTGCCCATCCGAAGGTCTATTAAAATGTAAAAGCCCCTTTATTAGTAGATTATTATGATCTATCATATACGATTGAATTGCTTTTTGAGTGGCCACTTTGCGAATTAATAGTGATAATTCGTTACTTAAAGTATAATATGGTTTAACAGATAATAATTCATCACTTTCGTCTTCTACCATACTTTGCGGGAGCGACACGATCGATTGTTTATTGATAATATCATCAAGTCGTTTAGCCACTCTAAAATTATCAACATTTGTTGCAACAAAAATATCCCAAATCCCCACACTTAACTTACTTGTTTTTATTAGTGATGCTAAGTCAATATGCAAAGTTTCTCTATTAATCGGTACTTCAACTATTTCTTTAGTTGAACGATTGATAAATAAAACATTATTAATACTAAACTCAACAGAATTAGAAGTTAATTCTCCAGCCAATCTCAAAAAACCATCCTTAAAATACACACTTTCTAATTCATAGTGATCTTTCACTTCCACTATCCTTAAGAAAAAATCATTATTATTCAATTCCCTTTCAATGAGATCGAAGCTAATGATATTATTTTCAAAATATACTGTTTTATTTGGTAAAATTGTATTACTATCCATTGTTATAAGGACTGTCTGCTTTTCTGATTTCATCAAAACTTCAGCATAAAAAGAGATTTTCTTAGGTGTTTTCATGGAATTTTTTATTTCCTCTAAATTAAGTTCAATCTCAAATTTATTAACCTCTTCAATTTTTGTCATGGTCACTTTTTTATTAAATAACGTACGGTTTTCTGAAGTCAAAATGATATTTAGCTCGTTTATCTGTTCTAATTCAATATTTTTTATAAGTCCTTCAAAAAGTAATATACTATTATTACTTTTAAAAGCTACCTTGTTTATTTGAAAATTAAATTCCAATTTAGAGATGCGAATCGATAAATTTTCTTTAATAGTGGAATAAAAGGTTATCTCTTGCTGTCTGATTCTATCCAAATAAGAATTCAATTCATATTTTGAAGTAATAGCATCATGTATTCTATATTCTTTTTTTTTAGAAACAACAAAAGCGTCCCAATATCCAACTTCTCTAAAATTTTCCTTATTCATAATATAAGTAATATAAATATTATCATTCTCTTGAATTTCTTTTGGTTCTGCTTTCACTTCTTGCTTTGTATATCTATTACGGAAAAGCAAAAGAAGTTGATTCATATTTAACTTCTCTCGCTTAATAGATTCATTAATCTTCACTTTTAATTCTATTAAATTTGTTTGACTAAGGTCAAAAGACTCCAAAGAGATCATTCTGGAGTTTTTAGGCTTCCACAATTTTTTAATAAACATTATTCGCACCTACTACTTGTTTTAATTTAAATAAACTATTAAAATCATTTCTTTTTTTAAATTCAAATAATTTCTGTCCAATCAAATATTGCTGCTTTTGTTTATGAAAATCTAAAAATTTCAAAGGTACTCGAAACAAGTTGGTTTCTCTCTCTATTCGAACATACATTTCTTTCCATTCAGAGAATTCATACTCTTTGGTCATTTCCGAATTAATGTTAAACTGGAAAAATCCATTGTTGCTCTCTACTTGGGGGCAAATGCTAAAAAATTCATTTTCACCTAACGAAGCTAATAAAGATATTCTCGTAACTTTATGTTCCTCTTGTTCTAAAGGTATTAGAATTGCTCCAGAGATAACGATGGTGTTATCAGTTTGTTCAATTGATGAGATGATAGCTTCTGTTTCCATCTTTATTATTAAAGAGAGTGTATTATATACTGTTCTAAATAATTTATAATTCAAACTTTCAAATTCAGCGTATTTATATTGATCTGAAAAGTTATTATTATAAAGTTTGAGATTAATATCAATTTCTTTTTTCTCATCAGTAAACCTTATATAAAAATCATATATTTCTCGCATCTTTTCCTGTGACAAAAATACTTCTGGAATACTTGCATTCACTTTCCAATATAAATCAACATCTTGTTGTAAATTTAATTGTTTTACCAATACATCATCTTTGTATTTACCATAAGAATTTGGATGAGTTCTTTTTTTGAGGAGTAAATATGTTTTAAAGGATGCTAAGTTAAGATTCCCCGCGACATTTAAGACCGCATTAAAAGTTTTATTCGTAAAATCTGCCGCTTCCACTTTCACTAAATCCCCATTTTTCACTAACGACAAGCTTAACAAGTTGTCCGTTTCTCCACAAAATATTTCCATATTTAAAAACGGATTCACGTCAGATATAAATATGTGCTTAAAATTATCATAGTTATAAAGAGATTTCTTTTCACCATTATTTAAATCTAAAATACAAAAATAGTACTCACCTTCATCATAATGGTGCAAGAAGTCTATATCTAATAAACATTTTTTTTCATTTACACCTACGATACACGCCTTTAACTCTATCACCTTAGACTCGTCACTTTTATTTATTAATATAATCTGATCTTTTTTTTCATCAAATTCTATATCTATTGTCTTAGAAGTCTTTGTATTCTTTATTTCAATTTCCAAGATTATTTCCCCCATAATATTTTAAAAACTGTAATCCTCTAGATAAAAGAGTTAAATTACTCCCATATTTGTTCACATAATACAATATTCTAGCACATTTACAAACAAAAGTTAACATGATTTGGATTTGAAAAATAGTTCGTTCTAATTAAATGATAAAAGACCTTTAGATCCCTGTTCAGGCTTCCAAAGGTCTTTTAATTTAATATAATAAATAATTAATTATTTTGCTTTCGGTGTCACCATTTCTTCTGGTTTCACAAACTCTTCAAACTGCTCTTCTGTTAATAGTTCTAATTGAAGGGCAGCTTCTTTTAGTGTTAATCCTTCTTTGTGCGCAAGCTTCGCAATTTTCGCTGCATTCTCATATCCGATGTGCGGGTTGAGTGCCGTCACAAGCATCAATGAATTGTTTAGGTTTTTCTCGATCGTTTCTAGGTTTGGTTCAATTCCAACGGCACACTTGTCATGGAATGAGTTCATACCGTCAGCAAGCAATTCAACTGACTGCAGGAAGTTATAGATGATGACCGGCTTAAATACGTTCAGCTCGAAGTTTCCTTGGCTTGCGGCAAAACCGATCGTTGCATCATTCCCCATGATTTGTGCGGCAATCATTGTTAAAGCTTCACTTTGAGTTGGGTTGACCTTTCCTGGCATAATGGAGCTGCCTGGCTCATTTTCAGGAATGATCAATTCACCAATTCCGCAGCGAGGACCACTTGCAAGCCATCTCACATCATTGGCAATTTTCATTAAGTCAGCTGCAAGTGCTTTAAGCGCACCGTGTGCATATGTGATTTCATCATGGCTTGTCAGCGCATGGAATTTGTTTGGTGAAGAATTGAACGTTTGACCTGTTAACTGGCTGATTTCTTCTGCCACGTATTTACCAAACTCAGGATGTGCGTTAATTCCCGTACCAACAGCTGTTCCGCCAATGGCAAGTTCTCTCATTTTTTCAGTAGATTCTAAAATCATTTCTTTTGAACGATCAAGCATGTACACCCAGCCGCTAATCTCTTGGCCCACTGTAAGAGGTGTTGCATCTTGCAAATGCGTACGGCCAATTTTCACGATCTCTTGGTATGCTTTTGCTTTCTCATCAAGCGTCGCTCTTAACTGGTCAATCGCAGGCAATAGCTTTTTGTACACAGCTAATACAGCTGCCACGTGCATAGCCGTTGGGAATGTATCATTTGAGCTTTGGCTGCGGTTGACATCGTCATTCGGGTGAATGCTGAATTCACTATTTTTATCTTTCAAGTAAGCAGTTGCTCTATTTGCAACGACTTCGTTCATGTTCATGTTACTTTGTGTTCCACTTCCTGTTTGCCATACAACAAGCGGGAAATGCTCGTCATACTTTCCACTGATGATGTCATCACATACAGCAGCAATCGCTTCTGCTTTTTCACTTTCTAAGTTGCCTAGACGTTCGTTCGCAATCGCTGTGCTACGTTTCAAAATTGCAAACGCATTCACAACTTCCTTTGGCATTTTCTCAGAACCGATTTTGAAATTTTCTTTGCTTCGTTGTGTTTGTGCACCCCAGAACTTGTCCTGTGGCACCTTGATTTCGCCCATTGTATCTTTTTCGATTCTAAATTCTGTCATTATGTATCCCTCCATAGCTTCATCACTCAACTCTATTCTATACAAAAAACGAAAATCCTTTAAGCGTTTTCAATTAAAATTTTATCTTTATTTTAATTTTAGTTCAATATAAACACGAACATCTTTGGAATATTTGTATTTTGGATTTGTTTTTCCGTAATCTTTTGACGTATAAGTCACCTCATAATGCTTGTCAAACGACTGTAGAATACGGTCGATCTCCTCTTTTGTTCCTGCTAAACGAATTTGCGCCATCTTCTTTCCTCCAACACCGTGATTCTTTCATATACCACAAAATAATGTAACACAGAATATTGTTTTTTCAAGCAGGTAATGCTAAGAAAAAGAAATTGAGGTGGGTGATCCATTTGAATCAAACTCCATTGAAAGAGCACTTATACGATAATCTCTCTGTCATTCTCCCTCAGTTAAAGGACATGGATGATTTGATCCATGAGAAAAAAACATTGCCTCATGGACAGGTTGTCTACTATTTATACATTAAAGAAATGAACGAAGCGATGCAGATTCAAACCTTCTTAAAGCTACTATTGCAAGATCATGCCTCTCTAACAAAAGAGAAGCTAGAATCCAATTTATCGATGATGACTACCCGTACGGTAAAAACCTCTGAAGAACTAGTAGATGCTATTTTTCAAGGACATTGTGTCGTACTGATTAATGGATTTCAGCACGCTTATATTTTAGAAACGCACGGAACGAAGAAACGCAATTTAGGAGATGCTACATCTGAAACCGTCGTAAGAGGACCAAAGATTGGTTTCATTGAAGATATCAACACGAACTTAGCTCTAGTCAGACAGCGTTTGAAAAACCCTGATCTCAAAACAGTAGACATGAAAATCGGCGAAAAGAAATACACCCAAGTATCGATCATGTACATTGATGGTATCGTTGAGCCCTCTGTTTTAAAAGAGGTAAAAAAGCGTCTCAAACAAGTCACCATTGATGATATTCAAGACTCAGGCGTTCTTGAGGAGCTCATTGAAGACAATGTGTATTCTCCTTTTCCGCAAATTCAAAACACAGAACGGCCTGATAAAGTGGCATCTGCTTTAAACAATGGGCGCGTCGCCATCTTTGTTGATCATTCGCCTTTTATCTTAATTGTGCCTGCTTCCCTCGCGACGATTATGCAGTCACCTGATGATTATTATGAAAGATGGATCGCCGCCTCTCTTATTCGTTTGCTACGTTTTACGTCCATCTTTCTCACATTGTTTTTATCAGCCATTTATATTGCCCTTGTGTCCTTCCATCAAGGTCTTTTGCCCACAACTTTAGCTATTTCCATCTCAAACACACGAGAGAATGTCCCCTTTCCTCCTATTGTGGAAGCACTCATCATGGAAATGACCATTGAGCTGCTGCGAGAGGCTGGGTTAAGGCTTCCTAATCCACTTGGACAAACAATCGGACTTGTGGGCGGTGTTGTCATTGGGCAGGCAGCCGTACAAGCCCATATCGTCAGCTCCATTATGGTCATTATTGTCAGCGTCATTGCACTTGCATCCTTTACCTTTCCTCAATATGGAATGGGGATATCATTTCGTGTCCTTCGCTTTGTATCCATGTTTACTGCAGCTGCATTCGGTTTATATGGACTTGTCCTGTTTATGCTCGTCTTACTCACTCATTTGACAAGACAAAAAAGCTTTGGCACCCCATATTTTTCACCAGATTTTGTGTTCAGTTATAAAAATGAGGACAATTCCATCATCAGATTGCCTTTGAAAAATCAAAAGAAAGGGGAACGACATGGTCAATCATAAAGAGTCGATCACAAGCTATCAGGCAAGTGCCATTATCGCCAATACCACACTAGGTGCAAGTATGATGATTCTGCCAAGATCAATGGCTCAAGCTGCGCCTACACCTGACGGCTGGATTGCACTCTTACTCATGAGTGTGATATACATTGTGTTCATTTTTGTCAATGTGCTCATGATGAAAAAGGTCTCCTTTTCTTCCTACTATGACTATACAAAAGAAGGACTTGGGAAATGGATTGGCTCACTTGCCAACCTGTTGATTATTATTTACTTTCTCGGCGTTGCCAGCTATGAAGTACGAGCAATGTCTGAGATGGTGAAATTCTTTCTACTTCAAAACACACCGGTAGCCGTGACGATGATCAGCTTTATTTTGGTTGGTTTTTATCTTGTGATTGGGGGGATTGGAGATTTTGCCCGGCTGTGCCCTTTTTTTCTGATTGTCACACTCATCATCTTATTTGTAGCCTACGGACTTAGTGTACAAGAGTTTAAGCTCGATAACCTACGACCAGTTTTAGGAGAGGGCATTTCCCCTGTTTTCAATTCCTTGAATGCTTCGGCCATTTCGTTTGTCGGCATTGAAATGATGCTTTTCATGCCTGCCTATATGAATACGCAAAAACACACTTTTGCATATGGCTCCATCGGCTTTTTGATTCCTGCGATCATCTATATTTTCACCTATATTCTTGTGGTTGGTGCGCTCACGGTGAAAGAAACGGCGACTCTGACGTGGCCGACCATTGCCTTATTTCAATCATTTGATATTCAGGGGATTTTTATTGAACGGATTGAATCCTTTTTGCTGATTGTTTGGCTTGTCCAGCTTTATACGAGCTTTGTAGGATATACGTTTTTTGCTACGATAGGAGTCATCAAATTGACTAAATTCCCTAAAAAAATCGCGCTCGCCTTGATGGGCATTGTGATCTTCTTTGCCGCTCTATTCCCAAAAGATGTTGATACGGTCCGAGACTATTTAACCTACGTAAACAACTTGTTCTTTCTTCTATTTGGTATACTCCCGTTTCTTTTATTTATCATCGTATTTTTCAAAAGGAGGCGGAAAACAGCATGAAAAAGAAAGCGGTTCTTGCGCTCTTCTCACTGATTCTATTATGCGGGTGCTGGGATAGTACAAATATCGAGGAGCTCAACATGGCAATTGGATTTGCTGTAGATAAAGGAGATGACGGACATAAATTGAAGCTGTCTATGCAGGTGCTCGTTCCGCAAAAAATTGAGCAAGAATCAAGCGTGAAAGATCCGACGAAGATTATTGAAACAAGCGGTGATTCCATACACCAAATTTTTCGTACGACGGCCCTAAAAACACACCGCATTTTTGCTCAGCAGCTGAGGGTTTATTTGTTTTCTCAAGACCTTATCAATGAAAATAATTTCGATTTGGTCATCAATCAATTCATTCGGGACAATGAAACACGAAGAGGAAGCCTTGTCTTTATGGCTTCTGAGAAACCTGGAGATATGCTGAAAATCAATGACGACGGCCAGCCTGCCGCTTCCACCTTATACGATATTTCTTCGAATACAAAAACGACCATTCGTATGTTCAAGCCCGTTTCCTTAGGAGATATTTCTTCTGCCATGCAAAACAACGTATCCTTTGCCATTCCGAAAGTCAGTGTCAGTCAGGGCAAATTAATGCTGGACGGCGCCTCGATTATTCAGAACAAACGATTTCTCACCAACATTTCTCCTTTAGCAGTGCAGTCTTACAACCTGTTGACTGGAGACGCTAAAGGCGGAGTGATTGAATTCCAATATGAACATAGCATTTATTCTTTTGAGATCTTTAAAATCAAACACAACATCGACACCCATAAAGCAGCCAGTGGCAAATATGAATTTGATGTGTCAGTTGAACTCGATGGAAGATTGTCTGAGGATTGGAATGAACGAGAAAACGCATTTAATGAAAAATATCTCCAAGAAATTGAGAAAGTCGTGGCACATCGACTTGAGGAAAATGTAAAAGATTTTATCGGGGAATTACAGCATGAGATCAAAGCAGATATTTGTGGATTTTATCAAAAAGCGAGTATTGCCTATCCGAAGGAATTCCGAAAAGAAGCAAAACATTGGGATGACATTTTTAGTGAATCCGATATTCGTTACAAGGTAAATGTGAAAATCCGTGACTTCGGGACTAAGGGCGCAACACAATCCTTATAGAGTATGTTAAAATGGTAAGAAAAAAAGGGTGTCAATCATGAAACGAGCTTTACTTTCGGCCGGCATTCTATTTTTGATTCTAGGAATACTTCTGTTAGTCGTGGTATTCATGCAATCAAAAGAAGATTTCTTCATTGAAGCCGACAGCTTTTCAAGCACATTTTTGATCGTGATTTATTATGGACAAACCCCTGCGCTCCTTCTGATTGGAGGCGGTTTATTTGTTGGACTTTCACAGATCATTGATTTGCAAGAGAAAAAAGCGGCAGTGGCAAAGGAAAGCGTCAAACTGCTTTCCGAGTTGAAGAAAACCCTGGAAGACAAATCGGCCGAGGAGCAGGAGGCTTTTCCAGTTCCTGAGCTCCATCAACTATCCGAACGTCCAATCACAGGACAGAAGGACTAATTTTGCGCATGTTCCAGCAGCTTTCATTTGAAAGCTGTTTTTTTATTGAATCAACTTATGGCGATGTGCATACACGGCTGCTTGTGTGCGGTCTTCTACATCGAGCTTGGAAAGAATGTTGGTAATATGCGTCTTGACTGTTTTGATGGTAATAAACAATTCCTCAGCAATGACCTTATTCGATTTCCCATCGGCAATCAGCTTTAATATTTCCATCTCTCTTGCGGTTAACGAATCGTGCAGAATGGACCCATTTGATGAATGGCGGAGTTTGTTCATGACCTTTCCAGCTACTTTTGATTCAAGTCTTGGTTCGCCGATACTCGCAGACCTGATGGCATCAGCAATTTCTCCTGCTTTCGATGTTTTTAAAAGATAGCTTAATGCACCAGCCTCAATAACTGGATACACTTTATCATCATCAATAAAGCTCGTCAGTACAATAATCCGAGCATCCTCTATTTCTTGACAAATTCTTTTCGTTGCTTCGATGCCATCCATGCCTTCCATAACAAGGTCCATTAAAATCACGTCTGGCTTTAATTCAACCGCTAGTTCTACACCTTTTTGTCCATCTGACGCTTCACCGATGACTTCAATATCCGCCTGTGCCTCTAAAAAAGCAGCAAGACCCATTCTCACCATTTCGTGATCGTCAATTAAAAGCACTCGAATCATCGAACGTTCTCTCCTTTTCCTTCATCAAAAATGGGAACCTTCACATCAATTTGTGTGCCTTTTCCCTCAAATGACATAATCTCTGCGACACCGCCTACTTCACTTGTTCTTTCTCGTATCGATTCAAGTCCGTAGGAAGCAGTCTTCACATGATCTGTTTGAAAACCAATCCCGTTGTCGATAATTTTCAACTGAACTTGACGGTTCCGAATAAGCAGACGTACTGTCACCTTTGTCGCCTTTGCATGCCTAAACACATTGGAAAGGGCTTCTTGCACAATTCGGAACAGATGGTCCTCCACCCCTTTAGACAGCGGAGCATCATCTTCTATTTCCCAATCAATATCAATTGGCTGCTTTGCCTGAAATTCATTGAGTAGCTCAATCAAGCCTTTTTTCAAGTCTTTTCCTTCAAGGGTGATCGGTCTTAAATGCAGGAGGAGTGCACGCATCTCATTTTGTGCATCGCCAGCCATTCGTTCCACAAGACGCATTTGCTTTAAAATCTTTTCATCCTTTTCCTTCATCCCTTCAAGAATCGCAGACGTCATCATCGAAATGGCGAATAGCTGCTGGCTGACTGCATCATGCAGCTCACGCGCTAGACGCTGACGCTCTTCTGAGACAACCGATTTTTTCATTTGAACCTGCCATTCAGCTCGCTCATTTGAAAGCTTTTGTAAGGAGGCTACTTGCCCTTCCACTCGTTTCGCCATTTCATTTAATTGATCTGCCGCCAAACCAATTTCATCATCACCTAGAGAAGGCAGTCTATAGGCAAAATTCCCATTTTCAAACTTCAAAATCGACTCTACAAGCTGATCCAGCCGCTTCTTATGCTGATAGCCAAACACATGCCCCGCTGATACACCAATGGCGAGACTAATAATGAGTAAAATACAAAAAAACGGGATGCCGAACCACCGCGTAGACAGCAAAATCATGGGATCAAGCTGGTAATAAAAAAACATCGGGAGTGTCGTCATGATGACAACACCAAGCGAGATACCGACTGCAAGACGAACAGATTGCCACTGGATGCCTAAATGCAGTTTCCTCATAAGTACCTCACATCCACATCCCCAATCAGGAGAGAAATGGAGATTTTCACTTTTCGCTTACTCTCATCATAATCATTTGTCATGACATACACTTTACTGCCGAACCCGCTTCTTTTTTCATCAATGATTTTCATATCACCAATCGCAGCCGAAGCACTCACACATACTTCAATATCCTGAGGTACATAAATATCGACATCTCCGATGAGCCCACTAATGACGATCGTGCTCTCTTCCTCAGCAATGATGGCCTTTGATAAGTCGATTTTGACATCGCCAATAAAACCTGAAATGGTCAAATCGCTTAATTGAAATGGTTTTTTCATCAGCCTGACTTCACCGATGAAGAAATCATGTTCTTTGCGCGGCTTTGTCTGGCTTTTTGTTTTCTTCTGATCGCCCTCTTTTTCAAGATTGACTTTCAGTGAAGGCTTTCCATCGTCTGATGATTCCTTTTTATCGACATCAAAAACAGGTTTGTTTTTCAATAAACGATAGCCCGCATAGATCAAAAAGGCAGCAAATAAATACCCAGTCAAACTAAACGTGATATTTAGTAGAAACTTCAAGAAGAGAAAGCCTGCAAAAATATAGGAAACCGAACCGAGCCAACGTTTAGATCGAGAGTGCAACCAATAACCAGCTAGAGCAAAAAACACTGGCCAAAATAGGTCTGCCCCAATCCCAATAATTTTGAGAAAAAGATTTATACCGAAAATCACCACAATGATGCCTAAAATTTGATTTCTAGAAAAACGCAGTTGACTCGCCTCCTTCCTTTTTACGTTTGTTTACCGCAATTTTAAGTTTCCGCTTGTCATCTCAATATCGACTAAGTGTGTCCCTTTCCCATGCGTGCCGGTAAAACCTCGGCCTTCACTATCCGCTTGGTCAAAATCATACGAATGATCAATACGTCCACTCGTTTTTTTCACTTGGACTTTGAAATCTCCCTCATCTGGCAAGTTAAATTTCGCACTGCCTGATGTCATGTGAAAGTCGACTGGTGAATCAATTGTATCAAAGCTTGCTGTTAGCCTGCCGCTTGTCATGCCTAATTGCAGCTTTCCTTTTACATCTTGAATATCAGCACGACCAGAAGTGGCACCAATATCACTTTCCTTCGCATCAATATGAGACACTGAAAGTCTGCCAGAAGTCGCTTTGATTTCCACACGATTTGCTGAGAAGTTCTCAGCTGTGAGGTTTCCGCTCGTTGATTTGAGCGTCACATCTTGAAGAGACAGCTTTCCTTCGCCATTTACTTCGCTCACGCCGATTCCACCTGTTATTTTCACATCTTTATGATAATCTGTTGGAATTTTGACTAAGAGTTCTCCTTTTTCAAATGCAGAGAAAAACAAAAATCCTTTATTTTCAGCACGGACTTTGAATGTTCCGCCTGTTTGTTCCGCATACATTTTCCCTTTTCCATTCACAACCATCACAGAAATATCCGAACGATCTTCCGGCTTCACCTTGATGCGAAATCCAGAAAGAGAGATATCTAATAGTTCAACCTCATCCTTTTTCGCTGAAGCTGTTGTGACCGCTTTATCACGAGAAAAGCTCAAATGAAAGAGATCTCCATTTTTGAAAAGCATCCCAATCATCAAAAAAACACCAACAAGTATACAAATTAGACCAATGAACCGTTTCATTTATATCATCCCTTTATCCTTTGACCTTTTTATTATAAGGAAAAGCGAAACAGAAAGAAATCAAATAACGGAAGAAAAATCCTGTTTTTCTTCCGTTTTGACACATTCCCATTAGTTTGCCGGCTGTTTCTCAAGCTGCTTTGATCGCTTAAGCTTTTGCCATTCCTTTTCAACCTCATCAGCGTAATCAAGATGAGCATATGCACCCTGATCGCCAAATTGTGCATAACTGCCCGCTTTTGTCTCCATTTCCTCTATACGGTTCTCCATGCGTAGAAATTCTTTATAAGCACTTTCACTATCAACCTTATTCATAGATTCATTCATATGCTGCTTTGCCTGTGCGGCATTGGCTCTTGCAATCAGCGCTTGCTTCTTGTCTTTAACATCACGCAGCTTTGTTTCTAGATGCTGCAACTGTTCTTTCAGCTCTTTCAGCTGTTTAACAGATTGCTGATAGGCTTCTTGATATTCGTTGTGCTTTTCTTCAAAATACTTCATTTCAGTCAGTGCTTTCCGTGCAAGTTCTTCTTCTCCTGCATGAAACGCCAGCTCCGCCTGTTTCTTTCGCTTATCAGCAAATTCTTCTGTTTCTTCTGCTTTTCTCAAGAAACCTTGCTGAATGGTTTGCTGTTTAATGATCGCATGCTTCGCTTTGGCAATATCGTCCTCCATATCACGAACATATTGATTCAGCATGACACGCGGATTCTCCAATTTATCTAAGCCTTCATTGACTGTTGCAACAAACATATCACGTACTCTTCTTAATACCATTTCATATTCCTCCCTTTATTTTTTCTTTAAAAAGTCTTCCCATTCTTGATCAAATGACGTGTGCATAGATTCTTCCATGTTCGGTGCCGTGTTTGGCTCCATATATGTTGTTCTGCCGGATGATTCCTTTGCAGATTCACCATTGATCATCTTCCAGCCAAAGTAGAGAAGTACTCCAGCAAATGCGATTCCGAGTAAAAATGGCAGCGACTGTGCGACAAGCAATACACCGATAATAGAGAGTATGACCCCTGTTGTTTTACTGCCTTTATCATATTTTTTGACACCTACATAAATGAGCCACGCCCCAATCAAAGTCGGGATCAGCCCGCCCAATGAACCACCAAAGAAGATGGATAAACCGATAAACATCAGGATTGAACCGATGATGGTTTTACTTGTGATTTTCATCTTCATGCCTCCTTTCTTGCTCCTTGCTTTAACTATAGTCAAAAAAGGAAGCCGACAAAACGTGTCGTAGATTGATCTTTGATTGCGACCAGAGTCGTAACATGGCTCAGACTGAGCGGTTGAATCTATAGAAAAAGCACTCTTCGACTAGAAGAGTGCTCAGATTATTGACAAAGGGCTAAAATGAACTTGATTTTAGCCCTTTGTCTTCTTTTCAGCGTGATAGAAAACCTTTGCAGTCTAGGAAGAACGAGTACTGGCGCAGAGCGAATTGGACATTCGTGAGCACCGGCACGCAGGACTGACAAAGAATGCGAGGGTTTGTCTACACGCTGAACACTCTTCGACTAGAAGAGTGCTTTTCCTCATTTAGAACGAAACACGTCTGCACTTCGTTCATATTCAACATCCGCTTCACCAAGCCGATGATTCACAATACGGGCGGCAGCAAATAAATAGTCGGATAGACGGTTCACATATGTGAGCGTAACTGCTGGAATTTCCTCCTGCTTTGCGAGTGTCACAATATGCCGCTCGGCTCTCCTGACGACTGTTCGCGCTACATGTAAGAGGGCAGCACCTTCCTGGCCCCCAGGTAAAATAAATTTAGTCAGCGGCGCGGCTTCTTCTACATACACGTCCATTCGCTTTTCAAGGACTGTGACAGATTCTTCTGTTAACTTGCCTTCTTTCGGTGGTTTCACCGCTGCTAAATCACCTCCGCAGTCAAACAGTTCATGCTGAATGACCATCAGCTCAGATAGAATATCTTGAAACAATTCGCCATGCTGCCTTAAGTTTGCATGAGCTAGTCCAATCAAACTATTCGCCTCATCTAATGTACCGTACGCTTCTACTCTTGCGTCATCTTTATCAGCCCGCCCTCCAATCAAGCCTGTTTGACCTTGATCTCCGGTTTTTGTATAAAGTTTCATTGAGGTTCCCCCTTATCCATTGCTTGTTCCTTTTAGTATACCCTGAAGTGGAAAAGATGTATTTGTTTTATTATGAAACACTTTTATTCAAAACCTCTTCATTTCCACTTTATATGTTGAATGATGAAACATCACATTTTATAATAAATGAAAGCGCTTTTTAATTATGACAGATGGGTGGGATGATAGATGACTTTACAAAACAAAGTAGCAATCATTACAGGTGCAAGCAGAGGGATTGGCCGCGCCATTGCGGAGGCATTTGTCTCTGAAGGAGCTAAAGTGGTGCTGAACGGAACGAATGAAGTGCTATTGCAAGACGTTTGCTCCTCTCTGAATAAAAAAGAGACTCGCGCTGTTTCTGTCGCTGGTGATGCTAGTTTACCAGCGACAGCTGCCTCCCTCGTTGAGAAGGCAAAAAACCATTTCGGACAGATTGATATATTGGTCAACAATGCTGGGATCAATTTGCGGAAATCAACAGTCGATACATCTGTTGATGAATGGAAAAGACTAATTGATATTAATTTGACGGGTACGTTTCTCATGTGTCAAGCAGTCATTCCTGACATGATCAAACAGCAAGGCGGGAAGATTGTCAACATGAGTTCAACTACTGGCAAAACCCCTCATCACAATGCATCACCCGCTTACGGCGTTTCAAAGGCAGGTATCAATTACTTAACGATGCATCTTGCCAAAGAATTAGCAGCACATCACATTCATGTAAATGCTGTCTGTCCTGGGCCAATTGAGACAGACATGAGCAAACAGTGGAGTGATGAATACCGTAGATCTGTTTTAGAAAGAATTCCTCTGAAAACAATTGGAACACCGCAGCAAGTCGCAAACGCCGTTACCTTTTTAGCCTCTGATCAGTCAGATTTCATCACAGGGGAAACCATCAATATGAATGGCGGAACGTATATGAACTAAAGAAAGAGCCTCCATTGGAAGGCTCTCAGATTGTTGACAAAGGGTTAAAATGAACTTTATTTTAACCCTTTGTCTTCTTTTCAGCGTGATAGAAAACCTTTGCAGTCTAGGAAGGACGAGCATCGGCGCGGAGCGAATTTGACATTCGTGAGCACCGAAGCGCAGGACTGACACCGAATGCGAGGGTTTGTCTACACGCTGAGAGCCTCCATTGGAAGGCTCTTTCTCTTTTACTATCGGTTCTCTCTCGTACCAGAAAGCATGATTGCCTGCCGAATGGCTTCTTCCATACTCGCAGAATCAGCCTTTCCTGTTCCTGCAATATCAAATGCCGTCCCATGATCGACACTTGTACGGATTATAGGCAATCCAACTGTAATGTTCACGCCTGATTCTAAGCCAAGCACCTTGATTGGTCCATGCCCTTGATCATGATACATCGCCACAACGATATCAAAGTCGCCTCTTGTCGCCCTAAAGAACAGTGTATCAGCTGGTAGCGGGCCAAATACTTGAACCCCTTCATCCTGTGCTCGTTCTACCGCTGGAATGATCTTCTCCTCTTCTTCACCGTTTCCAAACAAACCATTCTCCCCGGCATGCGGATTAATCCCGCACACAGCAATTCTAGGTGCAGGGATACCAGATCGAACGAGGGTATCATGAGCCAGTTTAATCGTTGTGTATACACGCTCAGGATTGATTTTTAAGATGGCATCCATTAATCCGATATGTGTCGTCACATGCACCACTTTTAAATTAGGAGCTGCCAGCATCATGGCATAATCGTCCGTACCTGTCAGGTCAGCTAAAATTTCTGTATGCCCTGGATACATATGACCAGCCTTATGAAGTGCTTCCTTGTTTAACGGTGCTGTACAAATGCCGTCAATTCTACGGTCATTCGCAAGTGTAATGGCTTTTTCAAGATATCGAAAAGCGGCATTCCCTGCTTCTTTTGAAATCTCTCCTACTGGAATATCGCTTGTTAATAGATGAAGATCAAGACAAGGAACGGCACCAGCTTTTACTTGTTCCGCTTCCTCCGGTTCTTTAATACTGACAATCTCCACACCTGTATTCACAAAATCTTTCACCCTATTTAATATATGGGTGTCTCCAATGACAAATAGAACGGCTTCTTCATGTAAACGGCTTTGCTGGAAGGCTTTTAAAATAATTTCAGGACCAACCCCAGAAGCATCTCCCATCGTTACAGCAATGATTGGTTTTGCCATTCGTCTACCCCCTCTATGTTTTTCAACACTTCAACCGCATGGAGCACAGAATCTTTTTGACCATATGCCCCTGCTTTTGTGACCGCATATACACTCGTATCAACGAGCCGCCCAAGCGGGATGCCGGGTTCAATTTCTTTCAACAGCTGAATCCCGCCTGCTCCAAGCTCATGGCATATCGCACGCGCCGTATCTCCACCAGTTAAAAAAAGGCGTTTTACCCCTGTTAATTCAACAATGTCTTTTGTGATCTTACCAAGACAGACAGATAAGGTACTTCCTACTTCTTGTCTTGTCATACCATTCGCTTCACCGTATGCCAACATCTGTTCAACCATTTCTGGCCTTGCGTCTGTATAAAGGAGAATATCTTCATCCTGACGCATGAGCAGCTGATCCATGACTGATTTCCTTTCCCATGCTTCACGGCCGTTTAATACATTCAACGGGTTCACTTTCACCTCGAGACAATCGTGTTTTTCTCTTAAAAAAGCAAACTGCTCATTTGTTTTTTGAGAAGCACTTCCTGAAACGATGAGAACAGATTCATGCTTTTTTGCATGAGAAAGATTGTGGTATTTCGCGATATAGGATGATAATGCGCCAGCGAGTCCGGCTGACCCGACCCAAAGCACTCTTTGATTGATCTTCATAAACAAATCAACGATCTGTGTTAAATCATGGTTCGTTTCTGCATCACACACAAACCATTGATGACCATGTTTTAATAAAGATGAAATGTCATGACTCGTTTCGTTTAGCTCTGAATAGACCGCTTGCTGCGAAAGATGTTTTGGCTTGATGTTTGTCTGCTCGTCAATTAAGTCTGAAATACTGGATGTCAGGACAGGCGTTTTTGGGTCCTTCGCTGCTTCTGATAGATGAACAGGCACACCCTCCACATAATGAATCCCATAGGCCGTAGATCTATTCGCATCGGGGTAAGCGGGGGCAATGACTGCCGCATCAAACCGGCCAAGATCCATTAGTGCCTGAAGCTCTACTCCTATATTTCCTCTTAACGTTGAATCTATTTTTTTAAAGAAAAGGTGCGAATCCCCTTGTAGAAACGGCTGAATCACTTGACTGACCTCATTATACGCTCTTTCAGAAGACATACTTCGTGAGTCTGTATCGACAATCAGTACATCTTCCTCCTTGTACCGGCTCATATCCTCAAGTGACGGCTGGAACAGCACAGAGGCTTTTAAACCGGCCTTCACAAATTGAACACCTGTATCACTTGCGCCTGTTAAATCATCAGCCACAATGATCACCTTTTGCTCTAAGTTCGCTCCTTTTTTTAATAGATCGTTTGTCATTTAGACACCTCGGTCTCATTGCATATTATTCCTTTAGCTTTCTCCACAGCGTCGTGCGGTTAATATTTAGCCGCTTTGCTGCTTTTGATTGATTCATATTTTCTTCTTCCAGCACCGTCCGAATGATTCGTCTTTCAATCTCGTCAAGCGTGCCATGTAAATAGCTGGACAGCTGTTTTTCTTCATTCTCAGAAGCAAGTTGCTCAATTGCCGGCTTTGCTTTACTCAACGTGATATATCCACTTTTTGTTGTCAGCACCAGTTCTTCCATAATCCGCTTGAACTGCCGGACATTTTCTCTAAATCGCTCGTTTTGAAAGGCGGCAATCACTTCTGCTGACAGCCCAACAACCTGCGTCCCATAAAGAGAATTTAATTCAGCTATAAATAACCGGCTCATATCCTCAATATCTTCTGCCCGTTCAGATAACGGCGGGACATGAATGACGAGCTCCTGCAAACACGTATATAGGTCTTCATGAAACGCCCCAGATTGCATCAATTTGAACAAATCAACTGTAGATGCAGCCATCCAGCGAATGTTCTGCTGATGATGACTAAGCTGCTCGGCCATGATGGGCTGCATAGCCATTGGGACACGATCAATATCCTTCAGAAAGATCGTCCCTTTTTGATGCACCGGAATTGCTTTTACATCATCTGGTTCCGCCAAACGGCTGCAATGCACCGTCATAAAGCTCTCATTTTTCCTCTCGCTCATTTGATGAATAGCGAAAGCAAGGCTTGATTTACCAGTTCCTTGTTCACCATAGAGACAAATCGATCGATCTGTTTGGCTGAACGCTTTTGCTCTTTTAATCACATCTTTCATATTTGAACTCTGCTCAGTAAAAAGAGCAAATGGATGTGCTGAATGAACAGGTGCGGCCAGCGTCCATATATGCTGACCCTCTCTATTGATCACAGCAGAAGGCTTCTCAATCGTCAAAAACAGCTCCCCTTTAGATAACAAGCTTCCTTTGACATGCCACACTTGCTGCTGAAAGGAGATTTGAGAATATCCACTTTGTTTTCCTTCTCGAACCGCTTTTACTGCTGGTTCAAGCGCCGGGCACCATGCCATCACATCAACATGAGACGTAAACGGTGCAAATAACCCTTTTTCTGTCCATTCTTTCATTTGCTGATTGATAAAATAAAGCTGATTGTGCTGATCAATGATCAGCATCCCTTTTGACTCCTGGTCAATCATTTCACGAAAGAGGCGCTGCTCAGCTGTCGCCTCTTTATATAAACGGTACATTTGTTTTGCTTGATGAAACGCTTCTTTGACAGATTCACGTCCTGAGGTAATGAGCATGCTTTGCATCCCCAACTCCTTGGCCGCTTTATCTGTAATCACATCCCCCAGCACAACCTGTGTCCCTTGTTCCTGTAACTGCTGTAAAAGATCCCACACTTCTTCCTCTTGCTGTATCGTATAAATATCAATTTTGATCCCGTATAACTCTCCGATGGTGCGTACACCTTGTGTAATATTTTCAAATCCAACTACTGCTTTTTTCCCTTGGTAATCTTTAATCAGCGTGAGGGCACGAAGCAAGTCGTAGCCTGACACAGGGATATCCACCACTGGAATGTTGACGTGCTTTTGAATAAGCGCAGCTGTCCCCCCGCGGCTCATAATAATATCCATTCCTTGAGCCTCGGCCTGTTCTGCCAGTGCAACACCAGACCTAAGATCTCCGACTTCAAGCTGGAATGTGATGCTTTTTTCGTCTTTGGCAAGGTCGATTAATACATCGCCTAATCCTTTATACGGCGCAATACCTAATACTTTTATACTCATGAAAAGGACCCCCCATTTTTTATCTCTTCATCGTGAGACATACGTTGAGGGAGTCCAAATGTTAGCAAATTGAGACAACCCTCCAAACATCAATTATAAATGAAGAAAATGAGGGTTACAATTCACGGAAACACTGATCCCTTGCGGTTACGACGTGTGATGAGTCCATTCTTCTTTCACACACACATACTTGATGGCCTGCCGGTAAAAAGTAAACGCAATGTGCAGACTACCATCTTTTCCTTCTGTGATGGATGGATAGGAATACTCTCGATTCAATTTGTCCTTTGAGTTGTTTGTCATGGCATATCCATCGCCAATTTCAAGGTTACGTCTGACGGGCCATGTCGCACCGTCATCCGTCGAGATGGCAAGTGTCATTGGCGCACGCGGTGTTCCCCAAAAGGCTGGACGCGCCTCTGTATCAACAGCCGTTCGTGTATCGCCTTCATCCTCAATCTCATCATACAAGGACGCTCTTCTTTCTGTTTGATCATCCGCATTGATATGGTTATAAACGAGGGCAAGATGACCATTATGGAGCACCGTAAATTGAATGGATGAGTTATTGTTTGGCAGCTCTGTTGCTCTTGGCTCAGACCATGTCCGTCCATGATCCACTGAACGGCTCATATAAATCGAATCAGCAAACCGGCTTCTAAAGAGGGCAAGCAGGGAACCATCCGCACATTTTCCGATATTCATATGAACACAGCCAGTACTGTTTGGCACAGTGACCTCTTCCCAGGTCTTCCCTTGATCTGAGGAAATCTTCACAGCACTGACATCACGGTTTCCTGTCCATTTTACGCCAGGAATCGTTTTACAATAGAACACCGGAAGGAGCCAATCATCATTATCCAATACAACAATAGGCTGTCGTATAAACGTCCCCGGCTGATCAAATAAAGTACCAATCTCTCCCCAAGTCTCTCCTCTATCCTCCGATAAACGATATCTCACAAGAGCTGTATCTTGATTGCCAGAAAGTTGTGCTGTATAAAGCAGCCACAGCCTGCCATCTTTCTCTTGAAAAAGAACTGGATTTTGTTCAGATCGTGTAGAATCATCAGACAGCTTCACAGCCTTCGTCCATTGATTACTTCCTAGCTTGAGCCTTGACATATAGATAGAGATATCAGGAATTCCTTCTTGCGTACCGCCAAACCATACACACAGCAAATCTCCATTATCCAGCTCGATGAGATTAGCCGCATGGTTTTGCACGCAATCTGTTGGTAGAAAGGCTTCTTTTCTTGCTGCGTCTTGTTCATTTTGTCGCAATTTTCCATCTATTTTGATCATGATGTCTTCATTTGTCATCATAATTCTCCTTTCAGTGATTGATCCTTTTTAGCTGGCGGGCTGATCCATCGATCCATCACCAGAACTAGGAAAGGAATGATAATGGCCACATACATATTATCGATTCCAAATGGATTATCGAGTAAATACCACACCGTCGTGGCGATGCCTGAAGCGGCAAGACCAATGGTTGCTCCTCTATTTGAATTAAAGTATGGCAAGTAAAAGCCCATTGCTGCTACAACTGCAATCGATGTTCGAAGTGCTCGTGTAAAAAAGGAAAGTGACAGCAACTCTGGTGCAAGTGCAACCCCCACAAGCGGCACAATCCCAACCATGACAGCTACATACCGAGTCACCTTCATACGCTGCTCTGGTGATGGTTTCTTTTTCGGTACATAAAAGTCATCAATAATTAACGTGGTTGTAGCAAGTGCAACCGTCGAGACACCAACAAAAATGGATGCGACAAGCGACGTTGCCACAATAGCGGTCAAAATCGGATTCATATGCTGTAAAAAGACAGGGAAAGCATAAATAGGGTCAATGTCTGGATACAAATAACGGGCTGAGATACCGATGATCCCGATCGCAATGGCAAGCGGCAAACAAAGGAGTGCTGCATACAGGGTCGATTTTTTCGCTTCTCGCTCACTTTTCGACGAGGTGATCGCTTGAATGATAAACTGCGTCGCAAAAATGGCCCCCATATTTCCTATAAACCAAGCTCCAATCGTTCCCCAACCGATGGTCCCATCCCATGTAAAGAAATGGTCGGGTAATGTTTGTTTCATTGGCTCAAAGCCTTTTGTTAAATAAAGGGCTACCCCTAGTGTAATTAAAATCCCCGCATACTTCACAATTGAATGAAGGATCGTGACCCATGCAACCCCCTTCATTCCTCCGAAAGTAAAATAAAATGTACTCACAACCGCCGTGATGATGGCACAGGTCATTAAAGGAAGGCCAAGAATAGATGCAATGGCAGCTGAACCACTTAAATAGTTTCCTAGATTCACTAAGAGCAGGGCTGCAATCATAATGACAGAGACAACAAGCTTTGTTGATTTTCCAAATTTTTGATCAATAATACCTGAAATCGTGTATTGTCCTGTTCGATAAAACTTTCCCACTAAGAAAAAGGAAAAAATAAAAAAGGCAATAGCAACTGTGATAACAGACCATGAAGCGGAAAGCCCGTGTGTAAAAGCAGATTCAGCTGTTCCGACAGTTGACTTCGTTCCAATGAATTCACTCATTAACAAAATACCGACCACAATAGCTGGAAGTGACTTAGCGGCATTGTTAAATTCTGAGTTAGACTTACTGCGGAAACGCATCGTCAGCCAGGTCGTAAACAGAATATAGAGAATAATGACGATTAAAATAAATGTGATGACAGAACTGCTTAAGACATTCACTTAAAATCCCCCTTTGTGTGCAAGCCGTATGAAGCAACTTCTTATGTCCCATCCCAGTGACGTATGAAGTGTTAAACGTGGAGCAGTTTCATATAGACCTGTTCAATATCAGAGACAGACATCGGCTTCGGGTTGTTATCCATTAATCTCTTCACCTCCGAAGCAGCTTCAGCAAGTGCCGGCACATCTTCTTTTGACACACCGAAGGCTTTGAGTTGTTGAGGAATGTGTAAATCCGCTGTCCACTCTTCAATTTGACGAATCACTTGCTCTGCAAGCGTATGCTTTGATCCTTTCTCTTCGATCCCTATCACTCTAGCAATATCTTCAAGACGATCTTTGATATGGTCTGCATTAAACGCCGTAACATGAGGAAGCAGCATGGAATTAGCGACACCGTGTGAAATCTTGTATTTCCCCCCTAACGGATAAGCCATTGCATGAACAGCAGCGGTTCCGGCACTTGTGAGCGCCATCCCGCCATACATGGCACCAACCAGCATATCCTCCCTTGCTGTCATGTTATCCCCGTGATGATAGGCCTCCTGAATACTTGCTGAAATGAGCCTCATCGATTCGAGTGCAAACATATCACTAAATGGATTGGCTTTATTTGAAATATACGATTCAAGCGCATGCGTAAACGCATCCATCCCTGTAGCTGCGGTAATGGCTTTTGGCAATTTGAGTGTCAGTGCGGGATCTAAGATCACAAGATCAGGCAAAAGGTATGGGCTGACCATGCCAATTTTTAATTCTTTTTCCGGAAAGGTAACAATCGCGTTTGGTGTCACTTCTGATCCCGTACCTGAGGTTGTTGGAATGAGAATCGTTGGAACTCCTCTTTTTTTAACAAGGTTCGTGCCAACGAGATCAGAAATTGGCTGATCATTCGTCTTTAGAACAGCTAATATTTTGGCCGCATCCAGCACACTCCCGCCACCAATCCCAATAATGGCTTCATGCTCCCCTTTTAAAAATGTCTGGAATACGTCCTCGATATTTTCTTCCGTTGGTTCAGGCTTAATCTCTGTGCTGATCTCACTCGCAATCCCTTTTTTCGCAAGTTCTGTTTTGATTTGATCAGCGTAACCAAGAGACACGATGGATGGCTGCGTTAAAATAAAAATCGATCTCAACTTGCTAAGTCCTAATAGCTCTAGTTTCTCCCCAAGGAGCTCTAGAGAGTGGGCGCCAGAAACAATGTGTGATGCCGTTTGAAAGTGATAATGTGATATTGTCATCTCTTCACGACTCCTTTGCTGCTTTTGCTTGTATCCGATAATTCTCCATCATGTTCACCACAGCTTCTAAAGCCTCGTCGGATAATGCTTTGACCGGGCTTTTTGGCGGACCTACAGGAATCCCTGAAAGTTCAGCTGCTTTTTTCAAAGGTGCTGGTAACGTTCCTAATGTGAATGTCGCTCTTAACGGCTGCAGCTGCTGCTGACATTGCTCACTTTGGTCAAGATTTCCTTGCTGAAACGATTCATAAATGCCAACGACGGTTTTGGGAAGCACATTTGCCGTTGCCGCCACTGCACCTGTTCCGCCTAGCTTCAATGTCTCTAAAATGAGGGAATCCGTTCCTGCAAGCACGACAAACTCTTCATCCTTTGTGACATCGAGATACGCTTTGATATTGGCAATATCTCCACTACTGTCTTTAATACCTAACACATTCGGTAGGACGCTGAGCCTTGCAACCGTCTCTGGCGCAAGTGACACACCTGTTCTTGATGGAATGTTATAAAGTAAAATGGGGATGGTCACATTTTCTGAAATATGACGAAAATGCTCATACAGCTCCTCTTGTGATGGCGCAACAAAATAAGGGGTGATAACCGACAAGACATCTACGCCTAAATCTGCGAACTTGTTTGACAGCTTAATGGTTGCCTCAGTGCTATTCTCACCTGCTCCCATGTATACAGGCACCCTGCCGCCCGCAGCCTTTACAACAGTTTCAGCAATTTGAAGCTTTTCTTCCTCTGAAAACAAATGAAATTCGCCGTTTGTCCCTAAAGCAAAGATGCCGTGCACACCTGAATCGATTAAATGATCAATAAGTTGCTTTGTCACTTCTGGATGAAAATGCTCTTCTTCTGTAAGCGGTGTCAAAATAGCTGGAATGATTCCCTGAATGTTCAAATGATCCTCCCCTTCTAGTTGTTGCATTTTTAAACAACTAATTATTAAAACGCTTTCATGATTCTTATTATAAAAGCAATATGATTTATTTAGCAACATCTTTTTCGTTTTTTTCAAATATTCAGTGGGTGACATAAGTAGATGTTGATGTTTTCAACAAAAAAAGTGAACCAACCGGTTCACTTTTTCATGGCATTCAATGTATGAAGAAGATGCTTCACTTTCAGTCTGACTCTTTCATGTAAATGAGCAGTATGCTCCTTTTCTTCTGCATTGGCAGCAGCGATACAAAGATGATGTACCTGGATACTTGTCTCTTGTTTAATGAAGTGCATCAGCTCGCCCATTAGCTGGACAGACGCACCATCTGATATCGTTCCTTTCAGCACAAGCCAAACGGACAGCTCTCCTTCTTGATGCATCCCATAAAGAAGGACATCTTCATCATCATCTTCAGCGGCGTATTGCTTCGGCCCATCAGATTGACCAAGAAATAAATTCCCTTCCTCATCATCCAGCATGTCATGGAGTGCTTCAGTTCCCGTTCCAAGGGACCGTGTCCAAAAGAAACCCCCGCTTTTCTCATGTGATGAAAGGATGCGCAATGGCTGATGAGTAGAAAATGTCATTCCGTTTGCGCCATATGTTTTCCACCCATTCGCTAAGTTCAGCCTTGAATGTTCAGAGATGGACGCAGGTTCAATTACCAGCTGAGGGTTTGCCCGCAGTGGATGTTGGAGAGGTGTTACATCTGTTTCATACACCCGGTTCACCCGTTCGGTGGTCAACACATGATGCGGTTCTCCCAGCATGTCCGTCTTTCCTTCATTCAGCAAAAGCAGGCGGTCACAATACAAACTGGCAATGTTCACATCATGAAACACACCGATCACCGTTAAGTTAGAGGAAGTGGTCTCTTGTTTAATCAAATCGAGTAACTCTTTTTGATAAGCTAAATCAAGAAAACTGGTTGGTTCATCCAGCAATAAATAGTCAGGGCACTGAGCCAGCGCTTGAGCTAAGTAAACCCGCTGCTGTTCTCCACCGCTTAACTCATGGATGGATTGATCCTTAAATTGAGCAATATCTGTTTGGTCCATCACCTTGCTGACAATCTCGATATCTTCTTTTGTAACAGATTGTAGCCATCCTTTCTGATAAGGATAACGCCCAAACTGGACCGTTTCTTCCACTGTAAATGAAAAGGCTTGATCGGTCTTCTGGGGAAGAACCGCCAATTTTTGCGCAAGTGCCTTTGGCCGGTAGGATTGAACTGGATGGCCACTTAGTGTTACTTGGCCGCTCTCAGGTGCTAAAATACCTGCGATCATTTTAAGTAGCGTCGTCTTACCGCTCCCATTTGGACCAAGGATGCCGAGGAATTCCCCTCGCTCCACTTCAAAACTCACGCCGTGAATGACCTCTTTTACACCATATCCCCCTCTAATTTCCTTCACTTGAATCATAGATGCGTCCCTCCTCTATATCTGCGGATGAGGATGATGCCAAAGACAGGAGCACCAATTAACGCCGTAATGATGCCAATAGGCAATTCAGTCGGTTCAATGATCGTACGAGAGAGCACATCTGCTAAAACGAGAAAGGAAGCACCATTCAGCATCGACAAAGGCAGCAAATGACGATGATCCGTAATGGATAAAAGACGGATAAAATGTGGAATCACCAGTCCTACAAATCCGATCGTTCCTGACACAGCCACCGCACTTCCAGTCAGAATCGAACCAGCAAGCAACACCACATATTTGCTCCGTTTCACATGCACCCCTAACAGTTTTGCCTTTTCTTCGCCATATGTCATCACATTTAAATCTCTTCCCATCAAGATCAGTGCAAATGTACCAATGAGGAAAAAAGGAAGGAAAAGAGCAATATATCGCCAGCCTCTCATAGACACACTGCCTAGAAGCCAATGAATAATCTCTTTTAAATCATCACCTGTTAACGCAATCATTAATGAAATGAGGGCTCCTAAAAAAGAGCTAAAGATGACCCCCGTCAAAATTAAAGAAGAAATGCTCATTCCTCGGTGAACCATACGGGCAAAAAAGAGGACGAGACATAGTGTGACAAGCGCTGTTGTCATACTCAAAAAAGGCAGTGTAAAACTGCCAAGCAAAGGAAACTGCAAACTGAAAAACAATGTGGCTACAGCCCCCACAGATGCCCCTTGAGATACCCCAAGTGTATAAGGGTCAGCGAGGGGATTTTTTAATAAACCTTGAAAGGCTGCACCAGATAACGCCAGAGCTGCTCCGACTAACGCCGCTAATATCACTCTCGGCAGCCGGATATTCATCATAATATTGCGGTCAATCGCATCAATGGTTCCGGCCTGAATTCCAAATACTTCATGAACAAAAATCCGAAGTATAGAAGGAATGGGAATCCCTAAACTGCCAAATGAGATTCCCATTCCAATGCTCACCACAAGAAGTAAAACACTTGCTGTGTATGAGATGATGATTTTATTTGAACGTGTCAGGATAGATGCTTTTCGCAAGAGCCTCCACTCCTTCAACCAATCGCGGTCCCGGTCTTGATGCCAGATCCGTATTCAATTGAAAGACTTGTTTTTCTTTGACTGCTTTGATCGCCTTCCAGCCGTCTCTTTTTTTCAGATCAGCTAAACTTGCGCCATCAATCGTAACGATGGCATCAGGATTTCGTTTAATAATTGATTCTTCCGTCATTTGCACCCAGCCTGTTTGGTCGCCAGCAGCATTTTTTGCATGAATGACAGACAACATTTCGTCCATAAACGTTTGTTTACCTGTTGTATAAATTTCAGGCGCACCCGATACTTCGACAAAAACTGTTTTTTGTTTGTCTTTGGAGATGGATTCTGCTTGTTTTTTGATGTCATTCAGTTTTGATTTCATCTCATCTACAAGCTTCGTTGATGCCTCTTTTACGCCAGCTGCTTCACCAATCATATTAATAGACTTATACACATCTTTGAAAGAGGCTGCATCATTAACAGTCAGCACTTGAATACCTGCGTCTTCAAGCTGTTTAAATCCGTCTTTTGAACTCATTTGTGATGCATGTGCTAAGACAAGATCAGGCTTTAAGGAAATAACCTTCTCTACATTGAAATCAAGACCGCCAATCTTCTCCACCTTTTCTACTTCCTTTGGATAGTTGTCAAAGTCTGATCTACCAACGATTTTATCTCCAAGACCAAGGGCATAGGCAACCTCTGTATTACTTGGAATTAACGAAACAATTCGTTTAGGCTGTTCTTTGATTTCAACGGTTTTACCAGCTGCATCTTTGATGGATACAGGAAATGCCGCAGCCACTGTCTCTTTAGGCTTTGAACTGTTTGTTTTTTGGTCCGTTTCCGCACCTGCACACCCTGCTAAAACACCGATCACAAGTAACAATGATAGCCAAATACCAGTTAACTTCTTCATCAATAAACCCCCTGCTTTATGTACTGCTTGACGTCATCTCTTTCGTCAATTCTTTTCTAATTTCGGGAATATTATACTACAGTGAAGATAGGTTGTATATGTGATTCCGAATACGTCTTGTCTGTCCTTATAAAAGAAAAACAGCCTTTGACGTGGCTGTTTTCACTTCCGCTATTGATTGATATGTTCACCATTAATGACAACTTTCTGAAATGAAGGAGATACTGCATGTTCCAATGAAAGAGGGTACGTGACATCGTCAATGACACAGTCTTTCATTTTAAAGTGTGTGACCGGGGAATGTGAGTATGCGGCGATCTTCACGCCATATCGTCCTCCGCTGCTTTTTAATCCTTCTACTTCAATATGACGGACTACAGGCCTATGCGGACCGGCATCCCCTTCCTCATACATCATGTCGATACAGACCACCTCATGCTTTAAGCTCTTCACTAGATTGTTTTTAAAATAGATGTGTTCAATGGTACCGCCCCTGACAGAGTTGGTCTTAATGCGCAATGCCCTGTCGAGGTTCGGACTGTCCATGACATTATCCTCTGCATATACATACTTGACGCCTCCAGAGATTTCACTCCCGATCGTTACTCCGCCATGACCATCACGCATCGTATTTCTACGAATGACGATGTTTTCAGATGGAACACCGATTCTCCGGCCGTCCTCATTTCTGCCCGATTTAATGGCAATACAATCATCGCCATTATCAAAATAACAATCTTCAATGAGCACATGTCGGCACGACTCTGGATTCACACCATCTGTATTTGGGCCATGACCGATGATATTCACCCCACGGACGATGACGTTTTCACTTAACACCGGATGGACTTGCCACATCGGTGAATCCTTTACTGTTACTCCTTCAATGAGAATGTTTTGGCAATTGTATGGCTGGATAAAGCTTGATCTTAAATAATGGCCTTCGCCAAACACTCTTTCTTCCACTGGTATTCTTTTTTCAGCCATTTCAAAAAGAAGCTGACGATCCCGATCTTGAGAGGGTTGACCATTTGTTCCATACTTCCAAGGCCACCAGTGGTGTTCATCCCCTCTCCCGTCCAGCGTGCCTGCTCCTGTAATCGCGATGTTTTCTGCATGATGGGCATAAATAAGTGGTGAATAATTATAAAGCTCAATTCCTTCATATCTTGTTAGAACAAGCGGGAGATAATCACGTGTATCTTGGCTGAAGGTCACATAGGCGTTTTCATGAAGATGAAGCTCTACATTGCTTTTCAATTCTAGAGCGCCTGTCAAAAATGTCCCTTCAGGAATCAGCACACGCCCTCCTTTCAAACGATGTGCATCATCGATGGCAGACTGAATAGCATTTGTCGAAAGCTCTATCCCTTTGTTATCTGCACCATAATGAATGACATTGAATTCACGATCTGGGAACTTTGGCGCTTTTATCTGCTTTAACACATGATCTATGCCATTTGTTTCCTTGTCTTTTTTCCCTTGCTTTGCTAAACGTGCGAGTCCAATTCCTGTTAGTACTGTTCCTGCTGTCACATACATCAAATTCCGTTTTTTAGACATTTCCTTATCCCCCAAACGTCTTAAAGTGTCACACCTGTTTTAAAAATGGCCAGCTCTCTAAAATTGTTTTTTTCATGATTTAACAGCTTTCCACTCGCCACATCAATCACCGTAGCAATGAATTTCTCTAGCACCACATCTTCTGGTACATCTTCAAGCAATTCCCCCGCATTAAAGTCGATCCAATGTTTTTTTGTTTCATATAAAGCGGTATTGGTCGATACCTTCATCGTTGGAACAAATGTGCCAAACGGTGTGCCTCTGCCTGTTGTAAAGAGGACGAGCTGACAGCCAGACGCTGCGAGAGCAGATGAAGCAACCAAGTCATTCCCAGGCGCACTTAATAAATTCAATCCTTTTCGTTTTAGCAGCTCCCCGTATGTTAAAACATCCTTTATAACGGAAGTACCCGCTTTTTGTGTGCAGCCGAGAGATTTATCTTCTAATGTCGAAATTCCTCCTGCTTTATTTCCCGGGGAAGGATTTTCATATACTGGCTGTCGATGATCCATAAAGTATTGTTTAAAATCATTGATCATCTGCACAATATTGTCGAATGTCGCTTTTGATTCCGCTCTCTCCATTAAGATCTCTTCAGCCCCGAACATTTCCGGCACTTCTGTTAAGACGGTGGTTCCGCCTTGAGCCACAATAAAATCGGACAGTCTACCTAAAAGTGGATTTGCGGTAATGCCTGAAAACCCATCTGATCCTCCGCATTTCAAGCCAATTTTCAGCTCAGATAACGGAATGTCTTCACGCTGATCTTCTTTCGCTGCGTCATAAATTTCCTTGAGTAAAGCGACACCTGTCTCAATCTCATCCCCTACTTCTTGGCTTCTTAAAAATTTCACCCTCGTCTGGTCATACTCCCCTAATGTAGCTTTAAAATCCTCAATATCATTGTTTTCACAGCCAAGCCCTAGAACGAGAACCCCTCCAGCATTTGGGTGCTTTACGGCATTTTGTAAGATGGTTTTTGTGTTTTCATGATCATCCCCAAGTTGTGAGCATCCATAATTGTGTTTTAATACTAACGCCGTTTCAAAAGGATGGATGTTTCCCCCCATTTCAGCGGTAAATATTTGAATGATTTGATCGGCAATGCCATTGACACACCCAACTGTTGGGACAATCCAAAGCTCATTTCGTATACCACTTGCGCCATTTTTTCTTTTATACCCTTTGAATGTCAGATTCGTTTTTTCATAGGGGTTTTCTGTTAAAGAAGGGCGGTATTCGTAATCGAGCTTACCTGATAAATTCGTTTTGATATTGTGCGTATGCACCCATTCTCCAGTCGAAATCGCAGTGGATGCATGACCAATGGGGTAGCCATATTTGATGATATTCTCTTTTTCTTTGATCTCAGCCAATGCAAATTTATGACCTTTAGCAACGGTTTCTTTTAAAATGATTGTATGACCTTGGTGCTGAAGCTCTTCGCCTTGCTCAAGCACTTTTAAAGCGATGCCAACATTATCTGAAGGATGAATCACAACAAAGTCTCTCATGCCTTCTCCCCCTGACTTTCATATTGAAGTATTTGGTGAACAGCAGCTCTCATGCCATTTTCATGTATGCAGGTGAGCTGCTCGGCTACTGCATCCTTCAGCCCTGCGATCCTCGTCAAATCCATCCCCCATAAAACTTCGTTTGAAAGAAGTGGATCGACCATTAATTCATAGGAATGGTCCACTTCCTCCCATGCTTCCTTCATGAATGTCATCACAGACTCATCATCCTTTATTTGATCTGCATGGACTTGATAAAAATAAATCAAACTGCTCAGTGAGAACATAAGCTTCGTAGGCAACTGTTTTTTTAGCTCTATATAATCTAGAAGAGACGGGAGAATACGTGCCCGAAATTTAGATACACCATTTAAGGCAATATCGAGTAATTGATGTTTGACAAAAGGGTTGCAGAATCGATCCCAAACGGATTGTGTATAAAGAAGTAGCTCTTCTTCAGGAAGTGGCAAACTTGGCAACACTTCCTTCTCAAGCATGCGGCGAATGAACACACCAACATGCTCATCATCCACCGCTTTTTTGACAGTGTCCAAGCCACACGAATATGCAATCGGCACCATCGCTGTATGTGCACCGTTTAAAATGCGAACCTTGCTCATTCGATAAGGAGCGATATCTTCCACAAAAAGTACGTTTAACCCTGCATCTTGAAAAGGAAGCTCTTTTTGAACAAACGGAGGTGCTTCAATGACAAACAGGTGGTAATATTCTGCCGTGACAAGCAATTCATCGATATACCCCTCTTCTTTTTGAACAGTCTCCGCTGCTTCCTGAGAAAAACCTGGGACAATCCGATCAACTAACGTATTACAGAACGTGTTGGCTTCCTTCACCCAAGCCACAAAATCAGGCGGAAGATTCCACTCAGCTGCCATTGTGATCACATATTCTCTTAATCGATCACCGTTTTGTTCAATCAATTCACAAGGTAAAATGATCAAGCCCTTTTTCTCATCTCCAGAAAAAGCTTTAAAGCGGTGATACAAGAAGGCTGTCAGCTTTCCTGGAAAACTTGCTTGCGGCCGATCTTCTAATCGGTCCTCTTTTCTTAACACAAGTCCTGCCTCTGTTGTATTAGAAAAGACAAAACGCACATCAGGACTTTCCGCTACATGTAAAAAGGCTTCATAATCTGTATATGTGCTGATTCCCCTGCTGATGGATTGAATGACGATCCGTTCGTTCATTTCTTTTTGGTCATGAAATCCTTGAATACATAAAGTGTACAAACCATCTTGTTCATTTAGAGCGGTCACTGATCCTTTTCGAGGAGGAACAACCACTGCTCTTCCTTTAAAATCTGTACAGTCGTTTAGCTTCTGAATCTGCCAATTCATAAATCCCCGCATAAAGTTCCCTTCGCCAATTTGTAGAATGGTTTCAGGATATTCAGCCACTGGGTACACATCTTTGGATAATCGTCTCAAACGCTTTTCCTCCCCGCATTTTTTGCACACGTGAACATTTTTATTTAAAAGATGCTGATTACTGCACCTTTTTTACTGAATCTCTAATCATCAGCTCTGTGTGGACATACACTTTTTCCAGATGATCGTCTTCTTGCTTTTCACCGTTGATGACTGAAAGGATGGCTTCTGCTCCAAGCGCACACATTTTTTCAATTGGCTTTTTGACTGTTGTGAGGGCAGGCGTTGTATAAGATGAAAATGAAATATCATCAAAACCGATAATAGAAAGATCATCAGGACACCTTTTACCTTTTGCAAACAATGCATTCATCGCACCAATCGCCATGTCATCGTTTGAGCAAAAAAGGGCAGTTGGTGGATCATCAAGAGTGAGTAAGGCTTCCATTGATTCATAGCCGCTCTTCATATGATAGTCGCCTGTGATCATGTATTCTTTCTTCATGGGTACATGATGGTCAATGAGTGCTTGCAAAAAACCAGCTTTTCTTTCCTGTGTGGATTTAAACCCTTCTTTCCCTTCAATAATGGCAATTTGTTTATGCCCCTGCTGAATGAAATAGTGTGCAGCTTGGTATGCACCTTCACCATCATCTGCTAATATATTCATCACTTGATTACTTTCTACACGGCGATTCAGTACAATAATGGGAATGCCTTGCTTTTTCACATGATGGATAAACGCTTCATCATGCTCGCTTTGGCTCATGAGCAAAATACCATCATACCGCTGTTTATGAATGGTTGTGTAATCGTAAAAATCGTCAATTCCTCTTACAACCAAATGATAGTTTTCTGTTATCACACTGTTGACGCCTTTTAACGCATCAACAAAGAAACTTGAGGATGTGCCTTCTGTTAAACTCGTAAAAAACAGACCAATTGTAAATGATTTTTGCGAGACAAGGCCTCTGGCATGGACATTCGGTGAGTAATTCAGCTGTTTTGCAATCGACAAGATGTTTTGTTTTGTTTTCTCTTTAATAAAAGGACTATTATTCAAAGCCCTTGATACTGTGGTATGAGAAACGTTTGCCAATTTTGCTATATCTTTGATTGTGACTGTCATGCTATTCCGCCTTTTATGATTTTTTATCATCTTATCATAAAAACGCTTTCATATTCTTGCTTTTTGTTCATATCATCTTGCTTTTATGCGGAAGCTCATTTGCCCGTTCAAATTGAAAATACTGCTTTGCATTTTCATAGCTGATTCCTTTTACCATTCCCCCTAGCAAATTGAGATCATTAGGCGCTTCACCTTTTTCCACCCAATCTCCAATGATGTCACATAACAGTCTACGGAAATATTCATGTCTTGTGTACGACAGGAAGCTTCGTGAATCTGTCAGCATCCCAATAAATCGGCTGATCAGTCCGATACTGGAGAGTGCCATCATCTGCTCTGTCATTCCCTGCTTTGTATCATTAAACCACCAGGCTGTTCCATGTTGCATTTTCCCAGGAGTCTTTCCATCTTGAAAACTTCCAGCTATCGTTGAAATCACCACATTGTCCCTTGGATTCAAGGAATAGAGGATGGTTTTTGGCAATGCATGTGCTTGTTCTAACCGATCTAATACGCGGCAAAGGGGTTTTGCAATGTCTTCATCATTCATTGCATCATATCCGGTATCTGGTCCAAGCCGCTTAAACATTTTTGAATTGTTGTTTCTGAGCGCATTGATATGAAGCTGCATCGCCCATCCCCGCTGAGCATATGCCTGACCTAGTTCAATGAATGTGTGCGTTTTAAATTGAACCTTCTCCTTTTCCGTCAATGGATGTCCAGACATTCTTTTATGAAAAATGATCGTAGCTTCTTCTTCCGTCGTGTCTTCGTACGTCATTTCATTGATGGCATGATCTGAAATCAAACAGCCCTGTTCATGAAAGAAATCGATTCGCATATGAAGTGCTTTTATGAAGTCTTGATAGGATTCGATCTGGATAGATGAAACCTCTGCCAGCTGATGAACATACTCGATAAACAAGTCATTTGTGATATCTAATACCTTATCTGGCCGAAACCCTGGCAGCACTTGCACAGAAAAGCCTTCTTCCCGCAGTTGTTGGTGATAAATCAACGAATCAACCGGATCGTCTGTCGTCACAACCGTTTCAACATTTGATTTCACAATGAAATCTCTCGCACCAAATCCGTCTCCTTGCAACTTTTTATTTACTTTTTTCCAGATGATGTCTGCGCTTTCTTCATTCAACAGTTCTTCAACATCAAAATACCGTCTTAGCTCTAGGTGGGTCCAGTGATAAAGAGGATTTCCAATCGTCATCGGAACGGTTTTCGCCCATGCTAAAAATTTCTCATAATCTGAGGCATCTCCTGTGATATGTGTTTCAGGTATCCCATTTGCTCTCATGGCGCGCCATTTGTAATGATCTCCGTAAAGCCATGCTTCGGTTATATTTTGGAACGTTTTATTTTCATAGATTTCTTTTGGACTTAAATGACAATGGTAATCAATAATCGGAAGGTTCTTTGCAAACTCATGGTATAGCTTTTCCGCCGTTTGACTGTTTAATAAAAACTGCTCATCTAAAAAGGCTTTCATCAAACTCCCCCATCTCTTATAATGATGAAAATCAATTTGTTCACGTTAACAATTTTATTGTAATCGTTTACAAAATCGATTTCAATCCTAAAACAAGAAAAAACGATCTCCTTTAGAAAAGAAAATCGTTCTTTGGCTATTTTACAGATGGTGTTTTCTTTAGGATAATCGCAATAGTTGTTCCTTGACCTAATTCACTTTCTACTTGAATATCGCCATCGTGCAGCAAGACAAGCTCTTTTGCAATCGCCAGTCCTAATCCTGTTCCATTTGTTGGATCATTCGTATTTGTCCCTCTATAGTAACGATTAAATAAATGATCCACCGTTTCTTGCTCCATTCCGCGTCCGTTATCTTTCATTTCGATCCGAACTTCATCATTTGTTTCAGATAGAACAGCTTGAATAAGAGTACCTTTCTGGTTATGCTTCACTGCGTTTGCCAGCAGGTTCTCAATGACTCGTCTAAACCAGGCTTTATCGATCTCAAACATGACACCCTCTGTTTGATCTTCAAAGGATGACATATAATCTTCAGAAAGCGTGCTTCTTGAAAACTCGTCCATAATGGAGGCTAAAAATTCCCCAAGCTCAACAGGTTTTCGATTAATAGGCAATGCACCATTTTTCAATCGATACGTGAGGTTTAAATCCTCAATCAAGGTCGACATGTATTCTGATTTCTCACGAATGACTTGTCCCATTTCCATGACTTCTTCTTTGGACCATTGGTATTGATCTGATTCTAGCATTAATCCATAGCCGTAAATCGTGCTAAGAGGCGTTTTTAGATCATGAGACAGCCCTGCGATCCATTCTTCCCTTGTGGTTTGAATTTTTCTTCGGTTTGCTTCATTCTCTTTTAACGTATTGGTGAGCTGATCCATTGTTTTAAGGATATCCTCAAACAGCCGATACTCCCGCTTAATACGGCCCTTTTTATTTTTACTTACTGGAATACCTTTTCTATTTGTTGGCTCCTGCAATTTATTTCTTGATAAGAAAATCAGCCAGCGGATAATGTGATAGATCGGTAGCCCATAGCGATACGAGTACCATAATGTCATAACGATAATAATCGTGAGCGCAAGACCTGCAATTAAGATGGTTCTATATTGATTTAAAGCATCTCTTTCTTTATCGTATAATTCGTCTGGGCTATATACTTTATTTGGTACAGAAATGATGATATACAGGTTTTTATTCACTCTAATATAAGAGAGATCACTTCTAAACTCCCAAGGCTTTGATTGATATTTGAGCAGTTCAACATCCGTTACATTATTTTCCAAATTGTTATTAGCTCGAATGCCCTTCAAATATTTCCCTTCATCATTGAACAGATGCACCGATCCATTCATTCTTTTCAAGAATTCTTTCGTTTCAGTTGAATATTGAGAGAGAGCAGCCAAATTTTTCTCATGCTGCTTCAAATAATTGGCTACCTTTGTGCTGTTTGTTTTAAACCCATACAAAACGATAAAGCTTTTTTGATCAATCTCAATGGGCCAAAAATACATCTTGTAATCTTTAAATTGTCTTTTTTCAAAGATTTTGATCATTTCATCCTTTTGATAGGATGTTGGAATGGTCTTAGGGCGATGGTAGCTATAGACGTTATGCTTTTTTGAATCAATGACTTGCAGCCAGCCATCTCGTTTTCTTACTGCTTGTTTGAGCTGATCATCGGCTTCCATTTTTCCATCCTCGTTAAAATAAAGCCAGCTCATGAGTGTATCTCCATCAGCTTTTGTTAAACCGGTTTCAGCCATGTTCTCGAAGTGTTTTGTTAAATATAAATTTTCAGAGAACGTATTTCCGATCACCAAAATGGCAATCACAATAAACATTTGTCCAACAAAGTGAAAGAAGAGTTTTGTTCGTAAATTCATAAATTATTTAATAACCTTTGCTGGATGCGGTATAAATTTATAGCCCATACCACGGATCGTCACAATATATTCTGGCTGACTCGGATCTAACTCGATCTTTTCTCTCAGCTTTCGAATATGAACCATCACGGTGTTGTTATCACCATATGATGGAACGCCCCATACTTTCTCATAAATTTGATCTTTTGAAAGAACCACATTCGGATGATCACAAAAGTACTTCAGCAAGGAGAGAAGCTGAGCAGAGCATGCAGTCACCTCTCCTCTTACTTTCAATTCGGCTGAATGAGGATGATAGGAGAAATGGGAAAATTCAAATCGACTTTGAGTATCATCTTGCTCCTCCTGTAAGGAGATATAAGTTCGGTTTAAGTGCGCCTTAATTCTAGCTACTAGTTCTAACGGATTAAATGGCTTTGTGATGTAATCGTCTGCACCTTGTGCAAATCCAGTCAATTTGTCTACATCAGACGTTCTTGCTGTTAAATAGAAAATCGGTGCCTTCGTCATTTTCCTGATTTCAGGCAGAACATCAAAGCCTGACTTACCGGGCATCATCACATCTAGAAGTAAGAGGTGGATGTCCTCGTTTTTGACAATATCTAATGCTTCATCTGCATGATAGGCTTTATAAATATGTTGAAACCCTTCTTTTTTTAATACGCGTTCAACCATTTTTACAATTGCTTCTTCGTCATCTGCAATCAATATTTTTGCTGTTTCCACGCATCTCTTTCCTTTCCAGCTATGATCTCTAACCGTATATTACCATTGTCCAAAGTAAAAAAGTACCTCTTTTCTGCATAAAAGCGAAAAAAGATCGACTGGAGAAAATGGCATAACAAGGTAATATCAAAAAATGCAAAAAAACCCGGTCATACATACCGAGTTTTTTGTCCATCTATTATCCGTTCACAGCTTCAAGCTTTCTTTCATGATTCATTAAGTCATATGTTAAACAGATTGGCTTATTCGTTCTCGGATCAAGAACAATTTCTGCATCGATGTGGAACACCTGACTGAGCACCTCTTTTGTCATGACCTCATGAGGCGTACCATCTTTAATGACTTTCCCTTGATTGAGGGCAATCATATAATGTGAAAAGCGTGCAGCATGATTCAGGTCATGAATCACCATCAGCACCGTTCTGCCCTGCTCTCTGTTTAAGCGTTCTAATAGCTGAAGGATCTCCAGCTGATGAGCAAGATCTAAATACGTCGTTGGTTCGTCTAATAAAAGCAGCTCTGTTTCCTGAGCGAGTGCCATCGCAATCCATACACGCTGACGCTGTCCACCGGAGAGTGCTTCAATTGGCCGGTCATGAAATGCAATCATTCCCGTCTCCTCAAGTGCCCATCTGATGATTCGTTTGTCCTCATTTGATAAACGGCCAAATCCATTTTGATGTGGGAAACGTCCATATGACACAAGCTCATAAACGGTCAGACCACTTGGTGCTTCAGGTGTCTGCGGTAAGATGGCCATTTGTTTTGAAATTTCTTTTGTTGGTGTTTGATGGATAGCCTGGCCATTTAAATAAACAGCACCTTGATGGGATTTCATAATACGAGACATTGTTTTTAAAATCGTTGACTTCCCGCACCCATTCGGCCCAATTAATGTGGTCACCTTGCCTTTTGGGATGCTGATATTTAAATCGTCTACAATCAAACGGTCATGATAGCCAATACAAAGCTTTTCTGTTTCAAGTGATTTCATCTGTTGTACTCTCCTTCCTCATTAGTTCGTTTTCATCAATAAGTAAATGAAGTAAGGTGCGCCTAAGGCAGAAACGACAAGTCCAACGGGCACCTCTGATGGAGCAAGTATGACACGCCCAAGTGTATCTGCAAGTAATAACAGCAGTGCACCAATCATAGCGGACGCCGGTATCATTCCTTGATGTTTCGGACCAACTAGCTTTCTTGCGAGGTGTGGTGCCGCTAACCCTAGGAACGATATACTCCCTGCAACAGCGACACTTGCACCGGCTAATGCAACTGCAATCAGCATGAGAAAACTTCTTTCTTTATGAACTGAAATCCCTAAGCCATAAGATATCTGATCACCCAAATTCATGATATTTAAGTAGCGTGCCCTCACCATCGCTAATACAAGAAAAATCAGCATCCACGGCACGACTGATAAGACATATGTCCAGCTTGAGCCCCAAATACTTCCTGACAGCCACACAATGGCTTGGTTAAAATCATTTGGGCTCATCTTTAATTGAATGACCACAATTGCTGCTGAAAATGCAGCATTGATCCCAATACCAGTTAAAATCAATCGAACAGGCGTAATGCCCTTTTTCCACGCTAGCACATAAATGAGAAATGCAGCAAAGGCTGCCCCTGCGAAAGCGAAAAGCGGCAGTACAAATATCGTAAAATCACCTAAGTTCGACATCGAGCCCTGAAAGGCAAAGATAAACAAAACAACCGCAAAACCTGCACCCGCATTTACACCTAGAATGCCGGGATCAGCTAAACCATTTTGAGAAACACCTTGCCAAATGGCTCCTGATACAGCTATAGAAGCGCCAACAAGTAAAGCGATGACCATCCTTGGAAGTCTGAACTCGAATAATACAAGCTCATCCATTTCACTTCCGAGTCCAAAAAATGTTTTGAATGTATCCATCGGAGAAATCCGTATCTCTCCGGTATTTAAACTAATCAGGAACACAGCCACGATCGCTAAAAAGATCATGACCATCGTTCGTTTGTATTTCTTTTTCTTTGCCTGCTGCACCATTTCCATTTAAATTCCGCTCCTTTCACGTCTCGCTAAATATAAGAAGAAAGGAACGCCTATAATGGCTGTAATGGCACCAACTGGCGTTTCAAACGGCGCATTGACAAGCCTTGCCGCAATGTCTGCATAAATAAGCAAAATTGCCCCTAAAATAGCTGAGCAAGGGATAATCCAGCGATAGTCAACGCCGACCAAAAAACGCGTAACATGAGGAATCACAAGCCCGATAAAGCCAATAGAACCTGCAACTGACACGGCTGCACCTGTTAAAAGGATCACGACCAATATGCCAAGTACCTTGACTGTTCGTGTATATTGTCCAAGCCCTTTTGCTAATTCATCACCTAAGCTTAAAACCGTGATGGAGCGGGCAAGAATCATTGCGATGATCAGTCCTACAGCCGCAACTGGAATAATGATCTTAATATTGCTCCAATTCACACCAGCCACACCGCCTGCGTACCAAAAACTCATATCTTGCGCGACGTCAAATCGAATGGCAATCGCTGAGGAAATTGAGCTTAAAAGTGCGCCAACAGCCGTACCGGCTAATGCGAGCTTCACAGGAGTAAGTCCCCCTTTTGAAAGGGTTCCAACCCCAAATACAATAGAGGCGCCAAGTGCTGCACCCAAAAATGACCAAAGAATTAATGTAAAAGAAGATTGGCCTGGGAAAAAAGCAAACGCAATGGCAATCGCAAATGCAGAGCCATTTGTCACACCCATGATTTCAGGAGACGCAAGCGCATTTCTTGTCATGCCTTGCATGATGGCACCCGATACTGCTAAAAAGGCACCGACAAGTGCGGCACCAACTGTACGCGGCAGCCTTAGTTCCCTAATGATTTGATGTGAGGTTTGTTGTGAGTCAAAATGAAAGACGGCTTCCCATACCGTGTGTAAATGAATGTTTGCCGCTCCTAGCGATACTGATAAAAAAAGACCGAATGCTAAAGCAATGATTCCTATGATGACAACAGCTGCTGTACCAAAAGGCTTTGTCACAATATCTATCGCATCATCTTTAGCTGACAGCTGTTTATTCGATTGTGAGCCCAAAACCAGTCTCTTCCTTTCCGTTCATATCTATTCGTTATTAATGATAATGATTATCAATCTCGGAGTCTAGTATATCACTTTCTTCACGTTTTGAAATCCTTGTTCTGATAAATTTCTTTATTTTCATCAAAAAACCGGGAGAATTTCACCATTTTCATTTTGGTCATAAAATAGCCGATGCATTTTTTCTTCTATCATGTTAAGATATAATCGCGAATGAGAATCATTATCATAAACAATTGAATAGGAGCGAACTTTTGTGAAAAAACGAACTGGACTTCTTTTGATTTCCTTCATGACCCTTATGATTTTTACTGCTGCTTGCGGCAGCACTTCCAATAAAGAATCGGGAGCCAAAAAAAATGACACGATCACCTATCAAGATGTAAAGGGTGAAGTGAAACTGCCTCAAAACCCACAACGTATTGTGCTTCTGGCGGAAAGCTATTACGGAGATCTCGTAACACTCGGCAAAACCCCAATTGCTGCCACTGCACCCATCTTTAAAAACCCTTTCTATAAAGGAAAAACAGATGGAGTGAAAAATATTGGAAAATCTCCCTCTGTTGAGAAAGTAGCCTCTTTGAAGCCGGATATGATCATTGCTTGGGGAGAAGATGAGAAATTTGATCAATACAAAAAAATTGCACCTACAGTTGCCATTCAATACAATCAATATTCGTTTAAAGACCAGCTAAAAGAATTCGGTAAAATGACAGGTACATCAAAAAAAGCAACGGATTGGATCACAAAATGGGATGCCAAAATTGCTGAAGTGAAACCAAAGGTAACAAAAGCTGTAGGAAACAAAACCGTTTCGATCGTATCACCATTCGATAAGGGCATTTACATTTTCGGTAACACTTTTGCACGCGGTGGTGAAATCATTTATGACGAGCTGCAATTAAAAGCTCCGAAGGCCGTCCAAAAAGAAGCCATCGACAGTGGTGTCGGTTATGCAAACATTTCTCTTGAAAAGCTTCCAGAATTTGCAGGTGATTATATTTTCACAAGCCCATGGAGCGGTTCAAAAAGTAATGGCGATCAAGTATATAAAAGCAGCATCTGGGCATCACTTCCTGCTGTCCAAAACAAACGCGTATTTGAAACAGATACAGTCGGTTACTTCTTTAATGACCCTGTGTCACTAGAAGGTCAGCTCGAATTTATTGTGGATCGATTAACATCTGCCTCATAAAAAAATACGTTTCTCCAATGCTGGAGAAACGTATTTTTTAAACTGTACCTTTGGCAAATTTTTTGGACATGAATGGGTAGAGTAAAATGCCAACTAAGAACAATCCAATACCAAGACCAAATGTTTTTAAATCAGCTGTGCCTGAAATAATGACCCAAGCGGAATACCCCATGGCCACAAGCGCAATGATCCCGTCTCTTGTCCGGTTTCCTTTTTGGAGCTCATATGTGTCACCTTGCATGATGACCTTAAAGCTGTAGATCGACGACACGATATACGGAATGAGATACGCAAGTGTCGCTGATGTTGTTAAGAAAGTAAAGGCTTCATTAATCGTACGGGACATGACTGAGAAAATAAACAGCTGTGACATGATATTTGTGACAGTCAAAGCAAAAACAGGACTACCTTTTTTGTTTGTTTTTGCAAACACTGCTGGGAAATCGCCAGCTTTTGCTGCTTGATAAGGGACTTCAGAACCAAGCAAAATCCAGCCAAGCATCGAACCAAATAAACAAATGATCGCAAGAAGTGCCATGACAATTCCGCCAGCCGGCCCGATAATGAGCTGAAGCACGTCTACGAATGGTTTATCAGAACCTTGCAATTGATCATGCGGCAGAACGCCCATTGTAATCAAGGTTATAATCATATAAATAGACAGTGCAATTAAAAGTCCTGTAATCGTCGCACGTTTGACATCACGCTGCGAGGAAGCTCTTCCTGATAAAATGACAGCAGATTCGATGCCGATAAATGCCCATAGTGTGGAGATGGCCGCATGATGAATTTGGCCTCCAAGTCCGAGCACTCCTTCACCACTTGCTGCTTCAACAGGGAAGTAATAATGTTCAAATAATGCGGTTTGGAATGCAAATAAGCCTGCGACAATAAAAAGGACGAATCCAAGCACCTTTGAAAAGGTCGTAATAAAGTTCAACTTACTTGCTGCACTTAAGCTTGTAATTAAAATCGTATGAGTCCCCCATAGAAGGATTGTACATACGATAAACGTTGTGAGCTGACCAAGTGTGATCGCTTCTTTTCCAAAAGTAAAGATCTCCGTTTTCACGGTTAAAATTGGGAAAAAGGTTGTTAAATAACCAGCTAGGCTTGTGATAATGGCGACATTACTAATCCAGCTTGCCACCCAATATCCCCAAACCATTGTAAAACCGGCTGCTTTTCCTTTTTTCGGATCTTTAAAAAGCGCTCTTGCATAGCTTTGTGGTCCAGCTGTCAGCTGCGGTTTATGAATGGACAAATGTCCAAACACAAAGGCAATCATCAGTACGCCGCCACCTGTGACAAGCCATGCCATCGTCACACCTAAAGGACTTGCATGCTGGGCAAGTGTACTAGGCAGCATAAAGATGCCTGAACCTACCATATTTCCGACGACAAAAGCCGTCAATAACCAAAAACCCCATTTTTTTGTCTGTTCCATTTTCGTACCTCCGTTATATTCACTTTGGACCAGACCCGGCAGTATCTTCATTGATATATTTGTGAAGCAATGACTTGCATTCTTTATGTTCATGTTGGGTCACTTTCTTACCAGCATACCCTTTTCTTAGGCAATCAGAACATAAAAAAAAGCCTGAACAAAAGTCCATGCTTTTCAAAACATACACCTTGATCTCCGGATAGCCCTCCACGCTTCAAAGACGTGGCAGTCCTGCATTTGTTCAATGCAGACCCAGCATAAAGAAAGTTGGAGCTCTCTCTACACTTCGGCGCTGATGCCTTTTTTCTCATGATCAACGATTCCATCTCTCCCATGAGTGACTCATCATCCGCGCAACCTCTACCTCACTGAGACATAGCGTGAGGATTTCTATTCATTTTTACTACACGAAGGTTATCAAACATTCTCATATCTGTCAAAGGGAAAAACATAGAAAAAAGGCAGAGAAATGATTCTCCGCCTTTTTGTCAGCTTATTGATGGTTGTTTTTCTTCTTTTGGACAGCTTCCTGAAGCGGATCGCCTGCTAGTTCTTTACTTGCTTCTTCTAACAGCTGATCAACCTGCTGATGGTCTTTCTCGCTTTTCGCCTTTTTATCCTTTTGGAAAAATGACATCGCTATTTCCCCCCTTTTCATAAAATGCCTTTGCCTGTTTAATTTGTGCTACAGCGCTCAGCATTATACAAAGAGGAGCAGTTCATTCATCGTGAAAGGTCTGTCTCATTTTTTGCAAATACGTTAGAAAGGTCTTTAAGTCTTCCTCTGTGAAGTCTGACATCATATGCTGAATCACCTTTCCAAAAAGACGTGTATGCTTTTCGTAAATAGCCAGCCCTTTTTCCGTGGCTTCTAGCCGGACAAGGGAATGATCGTCCTTGTCCCGTTCTCTCTGAATGTAGCCTTGCTCACATAATTTATTGAGGGCTATGGAAGCGGCACCTGGGTTGAGAGAGAGTCTTTGTTTGAGCTCTTCAGCATGTGATACTTTTCCTTGTATCAATATAGAAAGAGCATATATCTGTGGAGGCGTGATGTCTTTTTCTAACTCAAGTAACTTGCGGTTTAATTTACGGCTGACTTCATAATGTACAAGAACAATTTCTTTTAAAATGTCTGCATTACTCATCCGAATCGCATCCTTATCGTTAGTGTCAACATGACTTCCTTCTTATTATAGAATGTTTTTCCAAACAGCCAACTATTTTATCCCATTTTTCTTTAGAAATAAGCCTTGCTGAATGGATTCACCCTTGATATAGTGAGTACTTGAACAAAAAACAGAACAGGAGTACGCATCATGACAGGAAAAACACATATTATGGGCGGAATTGCCGCCTCCACAGCCGTCGCCTATTATTACGGATTCGAACCAGTGACGATGGCTGCTGCTGGATCAGTAGGTGCCCTCATCCCAGATCTATGTCATACGAAAAGCAAAATCGGCAGGAAATTCCCGCTCCTTTCCACACTGATCAGTAGTGTGTTCGGTCACCGCACCTTTACACATAGTTTATTATTTCTGCTGATCATTTATTTTATTGCGACAACATACATTCCAAATGACAGCCTCAGTACCGGGTTACTAGTTGGGATGGCAAGCCACCTCATCCTTGATGCAGGCACAGTGAACGGTATTAAATTTTTGTTCCCTGCAACCATGAAAGTACGTCTCCCCTTTTATGTCAAAACAGGCAGCACAGGAGAACAAGTCGTACTAGCTGCTCTGACCATTGTCACCTGCTATTACATGGCTGTCATTTGCGGAATATCCATCCCATTGCCGTTTTAGAAAAAGAAAAAAGAGTTTTGCAAAAAAGCAGGATATGAATTGATCATTCCTCATTTTTTTAGTAGTTTTAAGATAAGTGTTTTTGCCTTGCAGCTGAATACAGAATGGTGAGGAGTTACATAAATGAAAGCGTTTTTCAAAAATCACTGGTTTTTAGTGTACTCCATCCTCTTTATGTGGATGAAAACATACATCATTTATCAATTCGGATTTCATATACGAACGGCCAATCTGTTTCACGAATGGCTGCTTTTGATCAACCCACTTAGCTTTTTGCTCCCTTTGTTTGGGATTGCTCTTTTCTTAAATGAAACGAAACAAAAGGTCTTTTTATTGACCACAAATTTTATTTTGACAGCCATTTTGATATCGAATACGATCTTTTACGGTTTTTATATTGATTTCATTACCATTCCTGTCTTATTTCAAGCAAAGAACATGGGAGATATGGGCAGCAGTATGACTGAATTGTTTCATCCGCTATTTATACTCATGCTGATTGATTTTGTGGTGCTGGCATGGCTTTTAAAACGGAAACCGTTATCACCTAAAGCGTCTTTTAAGACAATCAAAACATACTATGTGGTTTGCTGCAGCTTGCTATTGTTCCATGTCAGCTCAGCTTTGATGGACCACCCTCGATTTTTGACAAGCTCATATGATCGAGAAGTCATTGTACGAAACCTTGGGCTGTTTCAATTCCATTTGTATGACGGTGCCGCTCAAACAGCACGAATTGGACAAAAAGCCTTTGCAGATGAAGATACACTTTCAACAGTGGCAAACTACACAAAAGCTGATTACAGTGCACCGAATGAAGACTACTTTGGACTTGCTAAAGGCAAAAATGTCGTGTTCATTTCACTTGAATCAACGCAGCAATTTGTCATGAATCAAAAGGTGAATGGACAATACATCACACCATTTTTAAATGAACTTGCCAAAAAAAGCTTCTATTTTGATGAATTTTATCAGCAGACAGAACAAGGCAAAACGTCGGACTCAGAGTTTATCGTCGCAAACTCCCTCTATCCATCTAGCAGTGGCGCTGTCTTTTTCACAGCGAGTGACAACGAATATGACACACTGTACAAGCAATTGAAAAAAGAGAATTATCAATCCGTCCAATTTCATGCGAATAATAAAACGTTCTGGAATCGTGATGTGATGTATGAATCTCTTGGGATTGACCGCTTTTATGATGTCGATTCATTTGATGTCAATGAACAGAATTCGACTGGCTGGGGCTTAAAGGATATCGACTTTTTTGACCAATCCATCGATTATTTAAAAAAGCTGAAGACGCCTTATTACAGCACGTTTATTACCTTAACCAATCACTTCCCATTTGAAATTGATCCAAAGGATCAGTTCATTGATGAATACGATTCGACTAGCACCATTTTAAACCGCTATGTGACCACCGTCCGCTATCAAGATGAAGCCATCAAAAGGTTCTTTGAACGAATGAAAGAAGAAGGACTATATGAAAATACAATGTTTGTCCTGATGGGAGACCACTATGGCATTTCAGAAGCACATCATGAGGCAATGGCAGAGCTGCTGAAGCAGGATGAAATCACACCGTTTGATGCGGTTAAACTGCAGCGGGTCCCTTTTTTGATTTACATTCCTGGGGTGACAGACGAGGCCCCTCAAACCATTTCTGAAACAGCCGGTCAAATGGATGTCAAACCGACACTTCTTCATTTACTCGGCATTGAATCAAAAGATGCCATTCAATTTGGAAATGATCTTTTCTCCAATGAACGGACACCGTTCGCTGTGCTGAGAAATGGAAACTTTATTACGGATGATTATCTTTATACAAAGAACACGTGCTATGATCAAAAAACAAAACAACCTGTTGAAGAAGATGAAGTATGCCAGCCTTATATAGAAAAAGCCAATAAAGAGCTGTCTCTATCAGATAAAGTGATCAACGGGAACTTACTACGTTTTTATCAGCATTAAAAGCTGCCCTCTGGCGGCTTTTTCTTTTCTCTTTTCCTGAAAGCCTATGAATGGTCAAATAAGTTTGATTATAATATAGGATACACATGATGTTGAATGATAAAGAGGTGTGATCATGAAATATTTATTCTTAACCTACGTCACCATCTGTTTGCTCCTGACTGGGTGTCAAACGGAGTCGACGTCATCAGATCAAAGCAAAAAGACAGAACTTGTGATTTCAGCGGCGGCAAGCCTGCAGGATGCTTTGAAAGAGATTGAATCTGCCTATGAAGATGATCATCCAAATGTGACACTCACGAATAATTTCGGATCATCCGGCGCATTGAAACAGCAAATCGCTCAAGGAGCAAAAGCGGATCTCTTCTTCTCAGCAGCTGAAGAGCCTTTTGATGACCTTGTTCAATCTGGCGACATTGATCAGGATCATACAAAGGATGTCATACAAAATGAGCTTGTCCTCATCGTGCCAAAAGAAGGTTCCTCTTCTATCAAAACCTTTCGCGATGTTGATCACATAAAAGGAAAGATAGCGCTTGGCACACCTGAATCTGTTCCTGCTGGTACATATGCAAAAGAGATTTTCACAAAACTGAATATATGGGACCAAGTGAAACAGAACGCTGTCTATGGCAAGGATGTTCGTCAAGTATTAAACTATGTCGAAACAGGAAATGTGGAAGCTGGTGTCGTGTATAAGACGGACGCGCTCGTTTCTCGCAAAGTAAAGATAGTAGATGAGGCAAATCAAGACATGCATTCCCCCATCATTTATCCTGTTGGCATTGTAAAACAGACCGATCACATGAAAGAGGCGAAAGCATTTTTTCAATATCTCCAATCAGATCCGGCCGCAGCGATTTTTAAAAAGTACGGCTTTCAAGTGAAATAATGCCGATGCTGACCGAAGATTTTCTTTCACCTATCTGGCTGTCCGTACAAGTGGCTGCTTTCAGCGGGTTATTGGCTGTCGTTTTAGGAACGTCCATTGGTTTTTGGATGGCCCGTACATCTTTCAAAGGGAAAATGATCGTGGAAACGCTCCTCATGATGCCGCTTGTCCTTCCGCCAACGGTCGTAGGATTTCTGCTGCTCGTTGCGTTCGGGAAGAACAGTGTGATTGGACAAGCGATTGAATGGATCTTCCATCAGCCTGTCATCTTCACTTATTGGGCAGCAGTCATTGCATCGACAGTTGTCGCATTCCCGCTCATGTATCAATCAGCGAAAGCTGGATTTTCTACGATTGAGTCAGACATTGAAGGTGCTGCAAAAGTTGATGGTGCGCATTCTTTCCAGGTCTTTGCCTATATTACCGTCCCACTCGCACTGCCATCTCTTCTCTCTGGTGCAGTTTTAAGTTTCGCAAGGGCGTTAGGAGAATTTGGAGCGACTTTAATGTTCGCTGGCAACATTCCTGGGAAAACGCAAACCCTCCCAACAGCCATCTATGTGGCGATTGATTCTGGACGAATGGAACTTGCGTGGGCTTGGACCATTTGTATTGTGATCCTGTCTTTCCTCATGCTGTTGGCTGTTCGCCGAAGCAGGAATTAAAAAATCCCCTTCTCAAAAAGAGAAAGGGATTCAGATTGTTGACAAAGGGCTAAAATGAACTTGATTTTAGCCCTTTGTCTTCTTTTCAGCGTGATAGAAAACCTTTGCTAGTCTAGGAAGGACGAGTACTGGCGCAGAGCGAATTTGACATTCGTGAGCACCAGCACGCCCTGACAAAATATGCGAGGGTTTGTCTACACGCTGAGGGGATAATTTTATTTATTCAAACCCAACCGTCATCGTTTCTGGATTAGACCCGACACGTTCGTTATTATTAAGTGCATTGATTTTTTCCATGTCTTCTTGTGAAAGCTCGAAGTCAAAAATGTCGGCATTTTGTTTAATGCGATCTTCATTGATTGATTTTGGAATGGTGACAACGCCGCTTTGCAGATCCCAACGCAAGATCACTTGAGCCACAGATTTGTTGTATTGTGCTGCAATTTCCTTTAATACGTCATGATCCAAAAGCTTTCCTTGCATCAGCGGAGACCATGCTTCAATTTGAATGCCTTTTTCTTTCGCATATTGTCGTAATTCTACAAGTGTCAGTTTTGGATGAAACTCCACTTGATTCACCGCTGGAACAACCTCCGCATCTTTTAACAGCTCTTCTAAATGCTGCACGTAGAAGTTGCTGACACCAATCGCTCTTACTTTTCCATCTTTATAAAGCTTCTCAAGCGCACGCCATGTCTCTTTAAATGTATCTGCATTTGGTCCAGGCCAATGAATCAAATAGAGGTCTAAGTAATCAAGACCGAGCCGGTTTAAGCTTGCGTCGCATGCAGCGAGTGCTTTGTCATATCCTTGATCTGTGTTCCATACTTTTGACGTAATGAACAATTCTTCTCTTTTTACGCCAGATTCTTTAATGGCTTTCCCTACGCCTGTCTCGTTTTTATAAACGGCAGCCGTATCAATGCTGCGATAACCGTTTCGTATGGCTGCTTTTACGGCATCAACCACTTGGTTGCCGTCCTCCACTTTGAATACACCTAAACCAAACCATGGCATTTCTACTCCGTTATTTAGTGTTACGGTATCATTCAAGCTTTTGACCATGTTAACAACCACCTTTTCATAGATTCCATCTTTTTCATTATCTCATGTTGCGTTTGAAAACTCTATTATCAGGCGTTTCTCTTCGCTTCAATCGCTAGTAGCAAAGCACCTGTCATACCTGCCTTGTCCTCAAGTCCAGGAGAGACAATGTATGTATCAAGCGGCGGCATGTCGACATAATCATTGACATACGCAGCCAGCTTCTCTCGAATGAGCGGAAATAGCTGTTTTTGCTTCATGACGCCTCCACCCATGATAATGCGTTCTGGGCTTAATATCAGCGTGTATTGCATTAATGCCTGTGCTAAATAATCTGCTTCAAGAGACCAAACTTCTTCTTCTTCGGTAAGCTCTTTAGCTGGCTTTCCCCACCTTGCCTCAATAGCTGGTCCTGCCGCCAGTCCTTCTAAGCAAGTACCATGCGCCGGGCAGACACCTGCAAACTGATCTGATTCATGCTGCCTGACCAGGATGTGTCCCATTTCTGGATGTGAGTGACCGTGGAGAAGCTCATTTTTCACAACAGCCCCGGCACCAATCCCCGTACCGACCGTGATATACAGACAGCTGCTTAGCCCTTTGGCGGCCCCTTTTGTCAGTTCACCTAATGCTGCGGCATTGACATCTGTCGTAAAAGACACCGGTACACCTAATTGTTTCTCCAGCTCAGGTATCAACGGGTAATGCTTCCATTCAACTTTCGGCGTATTCATGATGTAACCGTAAGAAGGATCGTCTTTCTGGACACAAATCGGTCCAAAGGAACCAACCCCTAATGCTGCAATTTCATGTTGCTGAAAAAATGGAATAAGTGATTGGATGGTTTTTTCCGGGTGCTCTGTTGGAATGGTTAATTCCTCTATGATATCCCCATGCTCATTGCCAATGGCACAGCAGAACTTTGTCCCCCCAGCTTCAATCGCTCCGTAATATGTCATCCTGCATCTCCCCCTGCTCGTCTCTTTTTTTCATCATAAAACAAAGGGGAGAAGATGACAACATCATGTATTGGTCAGTAAGACTGCTTCCATGTCATTGATATACTCCCTTAAATGATGAGCAATATCACGATTGATTTCGCCATTTTCATATAAAGTTTGGATTTCATTACGAATCGTCTGTACGGCTTGGAAGTTAAGCTCTTTCTTCTTCCGGTCAAACGTACGATCCTTTTGCTGGAAGAAAGAAGGACCATGTTCACAGCGGAAAATCACTTGATTGTAAAACCCAATGACTTGATGACACGTTTGTTGATTGTCTTCGGTCATATGGTGCTTAATAGAATCCACCGCAGCTTCAGCCGTTTTCTTGCGGATTTGTTTATACGATTCCTCGTTTTCTAATATGCCGCTCGAAATACGCTGATGCGGACGCCACAATTGAAGCCATTGTAGTAAGCGCAGAAACTTCACTTTTGAGAAACGAATTTTAAAGGAGTTGGAATAGAGCATTTCCAGCTCATGAAATCTCTCTTGCAGCTCATATGCTTCTTCTTTGTCGATTTTCTCTTCCTCAATCAACTGCTGAAGTTTCATCTGTTCTGCTTTAATACCATGCAGTCTGATTTTTCTCTCTTGTTTTCTCATACCAAACTGGTACGGTTCCCGCTGAATATTTCGTAGCTTCATTCGGAAATCATTGATGAGTGCAAGGGAGACTTCTCGATTGTCCTCATTCATTCCTTCTTTTAACGTTTTAATGGCACTTCTCAGCAGCTTCCGTTTTGCGTGCTGAATCTTTGTATCTAAGTCCACATCCACTTGCTTATCTTTTTTCTCCGATAAAATAGGCAGTAGCACACTCGCTAAAATGAGTGTACATAAAATGACGCCTGCTGCGAGGAAAATAATTAAATGACGCTCAGGGAATGGTGAGCCGTCTGCAAGCGTAAACGGGATGGAGAAAGCACCCGCTAATGTAACAGCACCACGAACACCAGAGAATGTCATCAGCATGGAAGCACGCAGCTTCGGTTTTTTCGCGTTCTTCTTTTTCGATACACTCCAGTTCCCTGCCCAGAACAGCCATACCCATAGGAATCTGAGAATCATCAGACAGAATGTAATGATTAAAATGTAACTGATGACCTGCATATTATTAAAGGCTTCATCTTGGAAAATGACAGTCGATACATCAGGAATTTGTAACCCAAGTAAAACGAAAACAAGGCCATTTAAAATAAATAAAATAATATTCCACGTGTTTGAAGAAGCAATTTGCAGCTTTGCTAAATTCGCTTCCATTCGGTCTTGCTCGATGGCATGTGTCACACCACCGGCAACAACGGCTAAAATGCCAGATACGCCAATTTCTTCCGCTGCTAAATAAATCACAAACGGCGTGAGGATTTGCAGGATGATGTGCATTGTGACATCGTCCATGCCTAAACGGCGGAGAAAATAGCGGAAACGAATGATAAAAAACGACAGAATAAATCCGGTCAATAATCCGCCAGCAGCAATCAGAACAAAGCTAAAGGATGCCTCTGCAATGGAAAATGCCCCTGTAACCGTTGCTGCAATAGCAAATTTAAAAGCAACAAGTCCTGACGCATCGTTCATCAGCCCTTCGCCTTCCAGCAGTCTCATGATCCCCTTCGGCATATTCACACGGCTGGAAAGGGCACTTACAGCCACTACATCTGTCGGTGATAAAATCGCTGCAAGCGCAAATGCAGCTGGAAGTGGTATGCTTGGAATCATCCAATGGATGGTATATCCTGCGACAATGACCGTCGCAAATACGAGCCCTAAAGCTAATAGAAGAATGGGCGCTCTTAATTTCCACAGCTCGTCCCTTGGGGTACGCTTCCCATCATTAAATAACAGCGGTGCAATGAATAAAACGAAGAATAGCTCAGGATTTAAAGAAATATGTAAACCTGAAGGAAAAGCTGCGACCAATATCCCTAAACCCACTTGGATTAATGGTACTGGAATAAAGGGCAGAAAACGATTGATAATATTAGATGATGCAATGAGTGCTAGTAGTACGAGCACTGCCAAAAAAATCTCCACTAGTACATGTCCCTCCCATTTCATTTTTTCCGTCATGTTTTGCTTACATGCAAAGATGTGTTCATTTCTTTCTGATCCATCCGTTCGGTCATGAGCGTTTCATTAGTATCCCGCAAAAAGCGAAACCAACACATAACAATCCATCTAGGCAAAAAAAGACTGAATCTACATATTCAGTCAAATGACAATATTTTCATCTCGTGTATTGTTCCAATGATGAATAAAGAACCTACTTTTATTTTACACGAAAACAGCTTGACCTGCTGACATCAAGCTCGAATAACACATAAAAAAAAGAGCGACATCGCCCTTTTCTTTACCCTTTATTTAAAAAATAAGACCTAGCGGGAAGCCGCCATTTGAATAAGTAGGAACAAACCCTGCATATGACGAGGATGACAAACAGCAGATATAAAGCAAGCTCTCCTTGCGCTAAGCCGAGTCCGACGAGTAAGCCGCCAAGGGCTGCCCATACTGCGTAAATCTCTGCTTTTAGCACAAGTGGCTTTCGTCCTGCTAATAAATCACGCACAATGCCGCCGCCGCTTCCAGTCAAAATGGCTGCCACAATGACCGCACTGAGCGGGAGCTCTCTTTGTACAGCAAATAATGCGCCTTGAATCGCAAAGGCTGCTAAACCGATCGCATCCGAGAAATTCCCCCACGTGCTCCAGTGCTTGAGCAAAAGCTTTGGAAATAGGAACACGATCGTAATGGATACAAGGGCAATGGTAAACATTTTGCCCTGTGACCATAAAGCAGACACCGGAAGACCAATTAATAGATTCCGAATCGCTCCCCCGCCAAATGCTGTGACAATTCCTAAAATGTACACACCAAGAATATCGTACTCTTCTTCCATTGCGACAATCGCACCACTAATGGCGAATGCCACAATGCCAATAATACTTAACACTTCCCATGCCATTTTCCGCTTATCTCCTTACCATTGTCTGATCATCTAACACTCTCCCCTTAATGTATATCTGACACAAATGAAAAGCAATACAAATTTTCTTTAAATTTTATCTTTTTGCAAAAATAAAAAATAGCCTACTTTTAAGCAGGCTCAGATTGTTGACAAAGGGATAAAATGATCTTGATTTTAGCCCTTTGTCTACTTTCAGCGTGATAGAAAACCTTTGCAGTCTAGGAAAGACGAGCACTGGAGCGAATTTGACATTCGTGAGCACCAGCGCACAGGAATGACACCGAATGCGAGGGTTTGTCTACACGCTGATAGCCTGCTTTTAAGCAGGCTATCTCCTCAATCTTCTTTTGCATTTAAAAGCAGCATACTAATGATGATCAGAATAAATGCAATGAGAGCTAAGAGTGGAATGGTGATAAAACCAAACCAGTTCAGATAATCAACGGAACAGGGAATACCGCTTAGACAAGGACGAATCGATGCAAAGCCTGGAATCTTTTGTTCCATATAATGATAGATGGAAAAGCAAGCACCAATCCCGGCCAAAGGGAGAACGTAGCACTTCACTTTGACATCTCCACGAAATGTAGCAATTCCAAGTAAAAGCACAAGCGGATACATGAAAATGCGCTGAAACCAGCACATATCACATGGAATAAACTTCTTTACTTCACTTAAATACAGGCTGCTCATCGTCGCCACAATCGAGACGATCCAAGCGCTGTATAAGTAAATCAGTTTATTTTTCATGATTTTTTCCCTTTCAGCTCTTGATCAATTAATTCTTTGATTTCATCATAGTCATAAAAGTTTTGGACTTGTTTATTGTTAATGAAAATAGTTGGTGTTCCATTTACTTTGTATTGATTCACCAGCTGATCATCTGTGTTCAGCTGTGGCTGATATGTTTTCTTTGATAGGTTATCTTTCAGCTTGTCCGTATCAATTTTCGTTGTCTTCTTCGCCAATTCGGTGAGCTTTGCTGGCGTTACCCATTCTGCTTCACTATCTGGTTGTGCGTTGTAGACCGCTTCATGAAATGCCCAGAAGTTTTTCGGATCTTCTTTCCACACTTCTTCAGAAGCCAGTGCTGCTAATACCGCACCGTCCCCATGAACAGGCAGTGGTAAGTTAATAAATGAGAAGGATACATCGCCATTATCTATGTAGTCTGCTTTCAATTTTGGGAAAATGTCTGTCTCAAATGATTTACATGATGGACATTTGTAGTCCCCAAACTCGACAACTTGCACTTTTGCCTTTTGATCTCCCATGACAGGCTGTCCTTTAATAGACGGCTTACTGTCGACTGTTTGTGCTTCTTGGCTGTTGTTGTTACCGATCACAACGAAAATACCGATGAGAAGAGCTGCAATGATGGTTAATATAACTGCAAACTTGATGGATGAAGATTGATTATTTTTTTTACTCACAAAAGCACCTACCTTATCTTTTTCATTCATTCCTTCACAAAGAAAAAGGATAACAGCTCAGGAAAATGCCATTATCCAACTTCTTCTATTTTAACAAGAGGGGGTCTATTATGAAAGACGCTATTCATGAATTTTTCCTTACAATTTTATTTCATGACCCTCATCGCATTTAAAACAGCCAGTACAGTGACACCAACATCCGAGAAGACGGCTTCCCACATTGTTGCAATACCGAATGCACCAAGTATGAGAAAGACGGCTTTCACCCCAAGAGCAAACGCAATATTCTGCCATACGATGGCTCTCGTTCTTTTAGCGACAGCAATAGCTTCCGCTACCTTCGATGGCTGATCTGTCATAATCACAATATCAGCCGCTTCAACTGCTGCATCTGAACCAAGTCCACCCATGGCAATACCAATATCCGCTCTTGCCAAAACCGGCGTATCGTTTATGCCATCACCAACAAACAATAATTTGTCTTGAGATGCTTTTTTCTCATACATGTCTTCGATTTTGGCGACTTTATCCTGTGGCAATAATTCAGTGTGAACTTCGTCAATGCCGATCTGCTGTGCGACTGCATTTCCTACTTGCGCAGCATCCCCTGTAAGCATCACGGTTTGAATGCCCGCAGCTTTTAGAGAAGATATCGCTTCAACTGCATCGTCTTTTACTTCATCTGCAATCAAGATAGATCCCGCAAATTCACCGTCTATTGCTAAATAAACAACCGTTCCGCTTCGTTTTTCTTTTTCAAAAGCAATGCCCTCTCGTTCCATAAGACGATGGTTACCTGCCAATACATGGGCTCCGCGAATTGTCGCTTTGATCCCATGACCCGCAATATCCTCGTAAGATTCGATCTGGCTCTCATCAAGAGACGCTCCGTAAGCCGCCTTAATCGATTCTGCAATCGGATGCGAAGAATGCGCTTCTGCCAGCGCTGCAAAAGAAAGCAATTCCTCTTCTGACCATTTCTCATTCGCTGCTTCGATATGAGTAACTGTAAAGTTCCCTTTTGTCAAAGTACCTGTTTTATCAAACACCGCATAGCGGACAGAGTTCAAGGCTTCTAAGTAGTTACTGCCTTTCACTAAAATGCCTCGTTTTGATGCGGCACCAATTCCGCCAAAGAAACCTAATGGAATGGATACAACGAGAGCACATGGACACGAAATGACAAGAAAGACAAGTGCCCGGTACACCCAATCAGACAATTGAGCTGATGGGATGAGAAGCGGTGGTACAAAGGCAAGCAATAAAGCTAGCACGACCACAGCAGGTGTATAATATTTAGCGAACTTTGTGATAAAGTTTTCTGTCTGCGCTTTACGGCTGCTTGCATTTTCGACTAAATCCAAAATTTTCGTAACCGCTGACTCACTGAGCTCTTTTTGCACTTCAATTTCAAGAATGCCGTTTTGGTTCACAAATCCAGCAAGCACTTCTTTTCCTGCTTCCACATCTCTTGGAACAGACTCCCCAGTTAGTGCAGAGGTATCCACAAGAGAATAACCGTCTATCACACGTCCATCCAAAGGAATTTTTTCACCTGGTTTGACGACAATACGGTCACCAGCTTTGACTTCTTCCGGCTTTACCTTTTTTGTTTCTTGACCCACTTTGAGGTTTGCGTATTCTGGACGGATATTCATTAATTCGCTAATTGATTTTCTAGAGCGGTTCACAGCTGCCCCTTGGAACAGTTCACCAATTTGGTAAAACAGCATGACTGCAAGTGCCTCAGGATACTGCTGAATCACAAAAGCACCAACTGTAGCTATGGTCATTAAGAAGTTCTCATCAAATACTTGACCACGCACAATATTTTTCAGTGCTTTCAAGACAACATCTCCGCCAACTAGTAAATACGCGGCGAAAAACATGATGAACTTCAGTAAGCCATTGTCAGGTATAAAATAAGCCGCTGTTCCAATGACTGCACCACCAATTAATTTCAGTACAATCGTTTTTAAATTCTTTGTTCCATGATCGTGGTGATGTCCTTCTTCTTTTGGTGATACACTCACATGAGGTTCAATGGACTGAACGGTTTTTTCAATACGCTTTGACATCGTTTCTTGTGCATCAGCATGTGTCACAGTTAATGTACCCGTCGCAAAATTAATTGAGCAGGCTTCCACTCCTTCGAGTTTGCTGACACCTGTTTCAATTTTACGTGCACAGTTTCCACAATCGAGACCGCTTAATACGTATTCATCCTTCATCTTTTTCATGTTCTCACCTTTTTCTATATAAGTAGCCTTCCCTGATTCAATCAAACCTATCAGCTGCTGTAGATATTATATATGAGCACATATTCATATATTGAATTACCCTTATTATATGAGGAGTTCTTACAAACTGTCAATCATTTATAAGCAAATGTTTGAGATTTTTCGTATTCAAGGATGTCACGTGAATTTTCAATAATCCATGCTCATGTCCCCTCTTCGTTGCATAACATAAAAACGATCGCTTGATGGGAATATTCAGCATTTCTCTTTACAAAAGAAGGACATACGATTAGAATAAGATGAAAGTTTCCCTAAGGAAACAAATTAGCGTTAGAGAATCATTTCATCCTTTAGTCAAAATTATTAAATGTATGCATATATTTTTAGGAAACGCAATTGATGATCGAAAGGGGCCTTAAGAGATGTCATATGCTTTAACAATCGACCGCCTGTATGTCTCATACCACGGACAGGATGCACTAGAAAACGTCTCTCTTTCCATACAGGAAGGAACAATGACTGGAATCATTGGTCCAAATGGTGCTGGTAAATCGACTTTATTGAAAGCATGTTTGGATTTAATTGAAAAGGATCAAGGCGACATTCGTTTTTTTGAACAACCCTTTAAACAAGTGAGAAAACAGATCGCCTATGTACCGCAAAGAAATGATCTAGACTGGACGTTTCCTATCCATGTACTGGATACCGTACTGCTTGGCACATACCCAAAGCTCGGATTGATCAAACGACCGAAAAAAGAGGACCGTGCCTATGCGTACCATTGCTTAGAAAAGGTCGGGATGCAGGACTTTGCCAAAAGACAGATTGGGGAATTATCCGGCGGTCAGCAGCAGCGTGTCTTCCTTGCGCGAGCACTCGCTCAAAACGCACAGCTCTTTTGTTTAGATGAACCATTTGTCGGAATTGATATGGCAAGTGAAGAAACGATGATCCGCATTTTGAAGGAATTACGAGATGAAGGAAAAACCATTCTGGTCGTCCACCATGACTTAAGTAAAGCCGATGATTACTTCAGCCATCTCGTTCTTCTAAATAAGAAGCTGGTCAAAGCAGGGCCTGTCCATGATATTCTTCGTCCTGAGGTCATGCTCCAAGCATACGAAACACAGCTGCCATTTTTAAAATCAGCAGGAGGAGACGCGTAATGGAATTCTTAACCGGACTTTTTGAATATGCGTTTTTACAAAAAGCGTTATTTACATCCGTTATGGTAGGGATCATCTGCGGCGTCATTGGCTGCTTTATCATTTTACGGGGAATGGCTTTGATGGGAGATGCGATTTCACACGCTGTACTTCCAGGTGTCGCCATCTCTTATATGCTCGGCATTAACTTTTTCTTTGGTGCGGTTCTAACTGGTGTACTTACAGCCATCGGCATCGGATATGTCAGTCAAAACAGCCGCATTAAAAATGATTCTGCCATCGGGATCGTATTCACTGCTTTTTTTTCCATTGGGATCATTTTGATTACATTTTTGAAAAGTTCCAGCGATTTATATCATATCTTGTTTGGAAACGTACTAGCCGTTCGTTCATCTGATATGTGGATCACGCTTGGCATCGGCATTTTCATTTTACTGGCTGTCATTGTTTTCTACAAAGAACTGCTCATTAGTTCATTTGATCCAGTGATTTCTTCGGTTTACGGTTTACCGAATCGCATGATCCATTATTTCCTCATGACCTTATTGACCTTAGTGACCGTGGCATCCCTGCAAACTGTAGGTATTATTCTTGTTGTTGCAATGCTTATTACACCAGCTGCCACCGCTTATTTATTGACAGACCGGCTATGGATCATGATTTATTTATCTGCTTTTTTTGGAGCAGTTTCAGCCGTCGTAGGACTTGGGCTCAGCTTTACGTATAACTTGTCGTCTGGTGCTTCCATTGTGCTGGTCGCGACCATATTATTCGGCAGTGCCTTTATCTTTTCACCGAAACAAGGGATATTGTGGAGATCCTTAAAATCGAAGCGAAAACGAACACAGTTAAAAAAGGAAGCGTCTATGTAAAAGGAGGACATATATGAAGAAGGTATTAGCAATCCGTTTGACCGCAGTATGTATTGCCCTTTTGGTCATCGCAGGCTGTTCTACTCAGCAAAAAAGTTCCGGAAAAGATGACGGTAAATTAAAAGTTGTCACGACCTACTCCATTCTTTATGACATTGTGAAGGAAGTAGGAGGACAGCATGTCTCTATTCACAGCATTGTTCCCATTGGTACAGACCCACATGAATTTGACCCACTGCCAAAGGATGTTCAGTATACGACGGATGCAGACCTTATTCTATCTAATGGCTTGAACCTTGAAACAGGGAATGGCTGGTTTCAAAAACTGCTTGAATCGAGCGGCAAGGACGGGGATGATGCACCTGTAGCCGAACTGAGTAAAGGTGTCAAAGTGAAGCATTTGTCTTCAAAAGGGCTTGAAAGCCAGCAGGACCCACACGCATGGCTGAATGTCGAGAATGGGATTCTTTATGCGCAAAATGCCAGAGATGCGCTCATTCAAGCAGATCCTGAGCATAAAGAGGATTACGAGAAAAATGCTGAAACCTATATCAAAAAGCTTCAAACGCTTCACGATGAAGCAAAAGACAAGTTTGATCAACTCCCAAAAGACAAAAAACTCCTTGTCACAAGCGAAGGGGCATTCAAATATTTTGCGGATGCGTACGGACTGAAAGCCGGCTACATTTGGGAGATCAACACAGAAAGTGAAGGGACACCTGGACAAATGAAGCGCATCATTCATTTTGTCAAAGACCATCAAGTTCCTGCCCTTTTTCTTGAAACAAGTGTAGATAAGCGCAGCCTTGAAAGCCTATCTGAGGAAACCGGAGTTCCGATTAAGGGGAAAGTATTTACGGATTCTATTGGCAAAGAAGGTGAAGATGGGGACAGCTACTATAAGATGATGAAATGGAATATTGACACCATTTATAAAGGACTGTCATCATAAGAAAAGACAGGTGGAGTAAATCCGCCTGTCTTTTTTGTCATCCTGCTATATTTTCCGGGTGTTTTTTCGGCCAAATGACGTAGCTGATGCTAATGATGAAATCAATGGTTAAGACCATCCCCCACACACTGACAAGCTGCATCAGAGATTCCGTTCGTTCTGGTGCTTGGATGAGATAGGTCAATCCATATAATAGCCCCGCTCCGATGACATAAGAGATGAAATGACGCGTCCAGCCCACCATTTCATACAAAGACCGCTCCTTCCCGTACTTTGGTTTTCCCTTCGGCTTAGGGCCTCCTGCAAAACGATAAGCAAACTTAGCATCCGCCCATTTCACCATTTGATGTCCAAAGGCCAGACTCACACCAATATAAACAGCCGCAAGCCCGTGAATGACGCTCGCCACAGCCCCTTGCTTTAAATCTATATAAGTAGCCGCAAGAAGGATGAGATCTAAAACCGGCGTACAGACAAGAAAGAAAGCACCCCATTTTTTCTGTTTAAACACATAACGCAGTGTTAAGCCCATTAGAATAAACAGCCAAAAACCAATTTCACATGCCACAATCAATAAACCGACCAATTTTCCCCACATCCTTTTTTAATACGATTGTATTAAATAAAAAATAACACAACTGTGTTAAAAAAACAATAGCTGTGCTAAAATCAAGGTATGCCAAAAATCGTCGATCACCATAAACAAAAACAAAAGGTCGCTCAAGCTGCTATGAGAGTGATTAAACAAGAGGGATTGGAAAGCGCTTCTGTACGAAAAATAGCCGTAGAAGCTGGCATTTCAGCCGGCTCTATGCGTCATTATTTTTCCACACAGCAAGAATTATTTCTATTCTCCATGAATTTAATTCAGGAAAGAGTGAAGGAGCGAATTGCTAAGCTTCCATTAAACGGTTCAACAGAGGAAAATGTATTCACTTTATTGGAGCAGGTTCTTCCACTAGACGAAGAACGAATATTTGAAATGGAGGTGTGGCAGGCTTTTACAGTCAAGGCACTGACTGAACCAGATTTACAACCGCTCAATGCAAAGATGTATGACGAGCTTTTTCAAACCGTTCAATTTTGCTTAATGAAATTGAACGAGGATGAGCTACTGCTAGATCATATCGATCTTTTATTAGAAACTGAGCGGCTTTATGCGGTCATCAATGGGCTTGCATTGAATGGAATCGTACAGCCCCATCGTTTACCGCCTCAGCTCATGCGCTCCGTGCTGCAGATGCATCTTCAATCCATCACAAAAAAAGACATGCCCTCCTTATAGAGAGCATGTCTTTTTAATCTTCCATAAAAATACGTTTCGCCTCGTAATAGAGCACCTGTACAAATTTCTTCACATTGATACGTGTGTGCTCTTCTCTTCCACTTGTCTCTTTTGTGAGTTCACTCATTTTCTTACGCACAATGGTAAAATCGAAAAATTTTGATGCATAGTTTTCAAAGGTTGGGTGAGAAAAATCGGTTAACCCGAGCGAGGCGATGTGTTTCAATGATTGGTTGATCGCACGTCTTACCCGCTGTTCCGCTGCTTTTGCTTCTCTTGCGATGTCTGCTGATGTAAAAGGTTCGTTTAATTTATCCTCTGTAATGCCAGTGAAAATCACTTTTAATGAAGGAAAAGAGTCGTGCTGATCGGCATGTAACGCTAAATACTGATCTGTGAAAAGAATCATATCTAGTAAATCCTTAGACCCCTTTTCACCGACAATCCCAAGCTCCGCGAGCAAAAACTGACCTGCCTCTGCAAGACTTTTCCCGCGCTGCTTCGTTTTTGTCTGTCCGCGCTGCTGGAACTGCATGACCGATTTGAGCGAATGCTGAATATTTTCAATCGAGTGCTCTAAATGCAGTCGTTCAATCATGAGATGGAGCACACTTAAGACCTCTACCCGATTGATCGGCTTTGTCACATAATACTCGACACCGAGCGTATATGCCTGGCCGATGAGTTCCTTTGTTTCTACCTGTGACAGCATTAAATATTTCCCATGAAATTCATCCTTGATCGCTCGAATCGTCTCAAGACCGTCCCTTTCAGGCATCAGAAGATCAATACACAAGATATCAATATGCAAATCATTTAAGTAGCTCGCTGTTACTTCAGCACCATCCTCTGCTTCCCCTGCCACAATGCCAAGCTCTTCATCTTCAATGAGCTGTGCCAGTGAAGAACGAACAGCTTCATCATCATCAACAATAAAAAATCTCATCTCCCATTCCCCTCTTTTCTGCTGACTTGATCAATTGGTATCGTTAAAGTGAACATCGTTTGTTGATTTGGGATACTCTTCATTTCAACACTTCCGCCAAGCTTCTCGGCTGTGTCTTTCACATAGGAAAGACCGATGCCGCTTGATGGGTTCCCGGCTTGGTCGTATTTTAAAGTGAAGCCCGGTTTAAAGATCACATGATGGTTACGCTCTTTAATGCCTGGCCCGTTGTCACTGATTTGAAAAATCACATCATTCTCTTTCCGTGAAATGGATAGTGATACCTCTCCATTCACCGGAATGGCTTCAACGGCATTGGATACAATGTTATTTAATAAAGATAGAATGGTATACACGTGATAAGCGGGATGCTGCCCATCTTCATCATAATGAAAAACGATGTGTTTTTTAAGAGATTCCGCGTAATTTTCATGGATGCGGATCACAAGTCCAGCGATATGAGCAGGACTTGCATACTCCTGAAAGTTTTCCTCATGAATCAGTTTTGATAAGGCAGAAAAAATCCGCTGATTATCCTTTTTGATTTCGTGTACCTCACCTGCAATTTGCAGGGCTGTTTTTCCGAGTTTTTTCAAATCTAATGATTCCGTATCCTTTGCATGATGCAGAGATTGATACAATTGATATGAAGTAGCTGTAATGTGCTCAGCATGTGCAAGGGTTTTATAAAAATATGTAGATTCCGTATAAAGATTTGACAGCAGCATCAACAGGTGTTCCTTTTCCTTCTTCATTTGGCGCTCTCTCGCCTGTTCTTCGTATAATCGAATCATCGTATAACAAGCCAATACAAAAGAGCTTCTGAAAATCGCCAATACAAATAGTTGAAACAGCGTTCTCACTGTTAAAATTTCATCAATGGCTCCCCTGAGTGCAATCATTTCGACTACACTTGCACATAGTTCCATGATAATCCCTGTCGCCCCAATGAGCCAAGGCTTATCACGGAAACGTCTGACCTGTAATACATAAAAAAGCGTACCATAGACGACGTAATACAGCAGGGAAGGAAATCTTAAAGAAACGGCCTCTTCCAGCGCTAAGTGGCCTGATACAGCGGTATCAAGAAGCACCCGAAATGCAAACACTGATCCCCCCGCAATGATACCGCTTGCCCATGCCGGGAATTTTTTCATTTGAAGCAGGATAAAGAAAAAGACAACGGTTCCAAAGCTGACCCGAAAGCTATCCTCAAATGGATAAAATTTCAGCTCTCCCCCAATCGGAGTCAGAACAATGAGCATGATAATTAAATAAGGCTCTGTATTCAACCATTTTTTCAGTAGATTCAAACGCAGTCACATCCCTAATAATTGACGATAGTATACTATGTGAGCTTCAGAAAAACAAACAGTCCATGAAAAAACGCACACCGGACATTTGTCGGTGTGCGCTTCTCATGATGCCGCTTAATCTTCTAAACGATCCTTTTCTAAAAGTGATGCACCAGCAATACCTGGTTTCGTCATTTCAAAAGGATTTAAGATGACATCAAGCTCTTCCTCTGATAACACATCATTTTGCAGACAAAGCTCACGTACAGATACGCCTGTAAGAATCGCTTCTCTCGCAATTCGTGCAGCAGCTTCATAACCAATATGCGGATTGACCGCCGTCATGACACCGGCACTCTTTTCTACATATTCTTTTAATCTAGATTCATCTGCTTTTAGGTCACGCAAGCAGTTATCGACAAAGGATTCAAATACATTTTTCATCATGCTGAGAGACTGTAGTAAGTTGAATATTAAAACTGGCTCCATGACGTTCAGTTCAAGCTGACCAGCCTCTGATGCAAGGCAGATCGTGTGGTCATTTCCAATGACTTGGAATGCCACTTGGTTCATGACCTCAGGCATCACTGGGTTGACTTTCCCTGGCATGATAGATGAACCTGGCTGTCTCGGCGGCAAGTGCAGCTCACCAAAGCCTGCTCTAGGACCTGAAGCCATCAAACGAATATCGTTTGCCATTTTGGACATATTCATCATACATACTTTCAGTGCAGCTGATACTTCTGTATAAGCATCTGTATTTTGCGTAGCATCGACCAAATCTTCTGCTCCAACTAACGGCAATCCGCTAATGTCAGCTAGATAACCAACTACCTGGCGAATATATTTAGGATCAGCATTCAGTCCTGTTCCAACTGCTGTTGCGCCCATATTGACTTCATATAAATGCTGTCTAGACTGCTTGATTCGTTTAATATCACGAGCAAGAACCTTTGCATATGCACTAAACTCTTGACCAAGTCTGATTGGAACAGCGTCCTGAAGATGCGTACGTCCCATTTTGATGACATGATCGAATTCTTGCGCTTTTTCTGTCATGACTTGATGCATGTTTTCCATCGTATAAAGTAGTTTTTCAATCATATTCAATGTTGAAATATGAATCGCTGTTGGGAAAACGTCGTTTGTTGACTGCGACATGTTCACATGCGTGTTTGGACTTAGCTCAGTATAAGCGCCTTTTTCCTTTCCTAGTAGTTCAAGCGCTCTGTTTGCAATGACTTCATTGGCATTCATATTCATTGAAGTGCCAGCCCCGCCTTGAATTGGATCGACAATAAATTGATTGTTCCATTTTCCTTCAATAACCTCATCTGCGGCTTGAACAATTTTTTCTCCAAGACCAGCATATAGTCGCTTTGTATCCATATTTGCAAGTGCGGCTGCCTTTTTGACAATCCCTAATGCTTTGATGAGTTCCTCATGAACATGGTAGCCAGTAATTGGAAAGTTCTCTACTGCACGTAATGTTTGAATTCCATAATACGCTTGAGTGTCTACTTCCTTTTCACCTAGAAAGTCTCGTTCGATACGAACTTGCTTGTCCTGTAGCTTCGTCATTTGAAAAGATCTCCTTTTACGCTGCTTTTGTTTGTTGTTTTAATTCCTCAATATACTTCTTCGATTTCTCTTGATCAAACACTTTTTCCCACTTAGACATGACAATGGCTGCAAGTGAGTTACCAAATACGTTAACAGTTGTACGAACCATGTCAAGGATACGGTCGATCCCAACGATGAAGGCAAGTCCTTCAAGTGGAAGTCCCATTGCTCCAAGTGTTGTGATCACAACAACGATCGATGCACCTGGTACACCAGCCATTCCTTTTGATGTGAGCATTAAGATTAATAGTAACGTAATTTGCTCATAGATGGAAAGAGGCATGCCGTACATTTGTGCAACAAATATGGCGGCAATGGATTGATAGATGGCACTTCCATCTAAGTTAAAGGTATAGCCTGTTGGGATAACGAACGACGTGATCGCTTTCGGGCAGCCGAACTTCTCCATTTTATCCATTAATCTAGGCAATACAGCTTCTGAACTTGCTGTTGAGAATGCAAGAATGATTTCTTCTTTTAACACTCTAAATAGTGTAAAGACGCTTGTTCCAGCTAATTTTGCGATAATGCCAAGTACGACAATAACGAAGAATGCCATTGTGCCGTAAACGACAAGTACCAGTTTACCTAGCGGGAGAAGCGCTCCGACCCCGAATTTGATCACCGTCACACTGATGAGCGCGAATACACCAAATGGTGCAAACTTCATCACTTTATTGGTCACCCAGAACATCGCTTCGAGGATGCCCTCAAAAAATCCTAACACTGGTTTTCCTTTGTCTCCAACTGCTGCAATTCCTAATCCGAATAACACTGTAAAGAAGATTGTTGGTAATAGATCACCTTCTGCAATGGATTGGAACACGTTTGTTGGCACAAGATGCACAATCGTTTCAGAGAAACTAGCTTTTTCGGCAGAAGACTTAGATGTCTCTTCATATTTAGAGATATCGCCTTTCTCCATGTTACTCATATCAATTCCTGTACCAGGATGGAAAACGTTTGCTGCAAGCAGTCCAACTGCTAATGCAATCGTTGTCACAATTTCGAAGTAAAGAATCGTTTTCCCACCGAGTCTTCCGATGGTTTTCATATCGCCTACACCTGCAACGGCTACAATCAATGCAGCAATAACAATTGGAAGAACGATCATTTTAATTAAGTGGATGAATATATCGCCAATCGGCGTTAACACATTAATAACGGTTTCATTTTGATAAAATAGTGCTCCTACGACAACACCCAAAACAAGTGCGATGAGTATTTGAGAAGCTAACCCTAACTTTTTCATACGTGGACCCCCTTTTTTTGATAACGCTTTCTTTGTTGCCTAATCGCATCTTAACGATGAACCTACAAAAAACGACAAAAAGGAACAAAAAGAAGTGGATTTTTTATGAAAAATCTTTTAAAAGGTGGGTTTTTCCATAAAATTGTTAAAAAAAGACTTCGCTTTTGGCGAAGTCTCAGGTTGTTGAGAAGAGCTAAAATGAACTTTATGTTAGCTCTTTGTGATAGAAATCCATTGAAGTCTAGAAAGGGCGAGCACCGAAGCGCAGGACTTACACCGAATGCGAGGACTTCGCTTCTGATGGAGTCTCATGTTGCATATGATCAGCTGGCGGCTCTTGAAGAGGAGAAAGTTCGACATAAATCGCATAGCCTATCAGTACAAAGGCTACATAAATCACAGCACTCAACGTCCACACCCATTTGACATTCAGCTTCATTTTGCCACACCCTCTCTGACAGGTTTCAATCGCTGTAATCTTAGTGCGTTCAGCACAACCGATACAGAACTAAAGGCCATTGCCGCTCCTGCAAGCCATGGTGCCAGGAACCCAAATGCGGCGACTGGTATGCCAATACAATTGTAAGCAAGTGCCCAAAATAGATTCTGTTTAATGTTTCTCATCGTTTTTCTGCTAAATTCAAGTGCATCTGCAATGGCATGGAGATCTCCTGTCATGAGCGTAATATCTGCCGCTTCCATGGCAACATCTGTACCTGTTCCGACAGCCATCCCGATATTTGCTGTTGCAAGGGCAGGGGCATCATTGATGCCGTCTCCAACCATCGCCACTTTTTTTCCTTGTTTCTGAAGCGCTGCAATATGAGCCGCTTTTTCCTCTGGAAGAACTTCAGCAATGACATGATCTATGCCTGCCTCACTCGCAATTGCTTCTGCTGTGCGTTTGTTATCTCCTGTCATCATCACGACGTGAATCCCTTGCTCTTTGAGACGAGCGACCGCTTGAGAAGAAGACGATTTGATTGTATCAGCAACGGCGACAATACCTGCTGGCTCGCCGTCAATGGCAATGAGCATCGCCGTTTTTCCTTGTTCTTCAAGCTCAGTCACAACTGCTTCTAGTGCTTCGCAGCTGATATGATGTTTCTTTAGGAGCTTCCGTGTGCCAATCAAAAGCTCATGTCCTGCAGCTCTTGCTTCAATTCCATGACCAGGATCTGCTTGAAAGGCTTCTACCTCGACCGCTTGGAGACCCCGATTCTTCATGCCTTCTGTGATCGCTCTGGCAAGTGGATGCTCTGACTGCTGTTCTGCCGATCCTGCTAACTGAAGCAGCGTATCTTCTGTCCAATTGGCAGACGCAATCACATCTGTAAGACTCGGCTCCCCTTTTGTCACAGTCCCTGTTTTATCTAGCACTACTGTATCTAGTGATTGGGTTATCTCTAAATGCTCTCCGCCTTTAAACAGAATCCCTGATTCAGCTGCCCGGCCGCTGCCTGCCATAATAGAGGTCGGTGTAGCAAGACCAAGCGCACAAGGACATGCGATGACGATGACCGCTATAAAGGTTTCAAGTGCAGATGTCACATTTCCTGGATCAACAAAGATATACCAAATCAGAAAAGTGAGCACAGCCAATCCTACAACAATGGGGACAAATATCCCTGAAATTTGATCTGCCATTCTTTGAATTGGTGCTTTTGAGCCTTGCGCTTGTTCGACGACTCGAATGATTTGTGAAAGAGCCGTTTCTTTTCCTACTTTTGTTGCTTTCACTTTCACAAATCCATTTTTATTGATGGTTGCCCCGATGACTGTATCTCCTGTGGTTTTATCAACTGGCAGACTTTCTCCTGTAATCATCGATTCGTCGATCGCTGTTGTTCCTTCGATGATTTCTCCGTCTACCGGGACTTTTTCACCTGGCTTGACGAACACAAGATCATTCACTTTCACTTCAGAAATAGGAACGGTCATTTCTTTTCCATCTCGCTCTATCACAGCTTCTTTCGCTTGTAAGCCCATCAGTTTTTGAATCGCTTCTGATGATCTCCCTTTCGCTCTTGCTTCCATTAACTTTCCGAGCACAATCAACGTAATCAGCACAGCACTCGTTTCATAATAGAGGGCCGCTTCATGTGTGCCTTGAACCGCTGATTGAATACTTTCATATAAACTATAGAAAAAAGCAGCAGATGTCCCTAGTGCCACAAGGACATCCATATTGGCACTTTTATTTTTCAACGCTTTATAAGCACCTACATAAAAAGGCCAGCCGACAATGAACTGGACGGGCGCTGCTAATGCGAGCTGAACCCATGGATTCATAAACGCTTCTGGCAACCAAATAAACGATGTGAAAGAAAAATGACTGACCATTGCCCAAAGAAGAGGCAATGACAAAATCATCGAGAACAAAAAGCGTGCCGTTTGTTTCTCAATCGCTACTTGGCGATGGTCTTTTTTCCCTTCCTCTGCATGCTCTTCGGCTGGTTCAATTAATGAATACCCAATGGATTTCACAGCCTCTTTTATGTCACTTGGAGATATTTTCCCTGGATGATATGTCACCTGAAGTGACTCAAGCGCAAAGTTCACTGATCCTTGATCAATACCATCCATCCGGTTGACTTTTTTCTCAATTCGGTTTGCACAAGCCGCACATGTCATTCCCTCTATATCAAATTCGGCTTGCTCCATCACCACATCATAGCCAAGAGATTGAATTTTTTGTTTTAGATCCTCTGCTGTAAGTTGTTCTGTTTCATACACAATGTGGGATGTTTCAAGCGCAAAGTTCACACTGGCGTCGTCCACACCTTCCAACCTGTTCAAGCCCTTTTCAATGCGGCCTGCACAGGCGGCGCAAGTCATTCCCGTAATTTGAAAATCAATTTCTTTTTTCATTTATCTCACCTCTCCACATACTCCATGGGGGTATTGTTATTTTTAAAAAAATACGTGCTGTCTTATGCAGCACGTATGCTCATTTTATACGACATCATATCCCTGTTCTTCAATGACATCAGAGATCTGGTGTAACGTGATTTGATCTGGGTGAAAGGAAACCTCCACCTGACCCTTATCTAAATGGACTTTCACAGATTCAACACCTGCTAATTCTCCTACATTTCCTTCGACTGCTTTCACACAATGTCCGCAAGACATGCCTTGCACTTGTAGTGTTGCTTGTTCCACTTCTCATCGCCTCCATCAATCATTTTCTATTTTTACTATACCCTAGTAGGGTATCATTGTAAACATAAATGATCTGCATTTTGCTACGATTTTGTCAGCTTCGTGAAGACATTCATTAACTCCTCAATGGCTTCATCCCCATTACCGCTCTTAATGGCATCCGCTACGCAGTGATGTGTATGCTTTTCCATTAATTGAAGACTCACTTTTTTTAAAGCTGCATTGACAGCAGAAATTTGATTCACGACATCTATGCAGTAACGATCGTTTTCAATCATTTGCTGAATCCCTCGCACTTGACCTTCCACTCGTTTTAAGCGATTGATTAATTGCTCTTTTTCCTTCTCAGCTCTAGGCGAAGCGATATGTCTTTCTTCATGTTCTGTCATCTGATCACCTTTTTTCTATCATACTTGTGTTACATTCAATTAAAGCATATCTTCACCTGAAAAGGCAAAGATATGCTGTGATCACCGTTTGCTTATCCTAGTTTGTTAGTTGTTCAATATCTTGCAAAAGGTTGACCGATTGCTGAAGCTGCTTCATGAGCCCTTGTTGATCCTCTAAAATAGCTGCAGCATTGAAGTTGTCCATTTTCAATTGCTGTAAATAGGTTTGAATCTCCTCTGACAGCACTTTATTTTTCTCTATGATTTGTGCATGCAGGTCTTCTGCTATTGATGGGGCTGTGAGTTCATTAAATTCTTGAATGTCTGCTTTCAATGATTCCAGCTGCTGCGTCAAATCTGCTCTTTTGGCAGCATCTTGTACAGCTTCTTCCGCAAGCTGTGGAAAATCCTCTGTGAATTGCTGAATATCTGTCACATACTCATTTGCCTCAGTGACATATGTCGTTGTATCGTTTACTTGGTCTAGCAGTCCTGAACATCCACTTAACAAAAACGTACCGGTAAATAGAAACGCCATCACATATTGTTTCAAGATCCATCATCCTTTCATCTGTATGTTGAAACCCCTCATTTGTCCAGCTTCCAACCACACAGATGCAAAAAGACCTTAAAAAAAGCCAGACCTTTGCCTCATGTGTGATAGGCAAAGGTCTGGCTAACATGTTCATGCCGGAATGGCCGAGAAACAACGGATGTTTCTGTAATGACGACCAAACCGTAAAAGCTACTCCCCTTTAGGAAACCGTTCAAATGTTATGTTTATCATATCTAAATGAAGGACAACAGTCAATGAGAAGCAGGCGGAAGATCCTGCTTTTGGTATAGCATATAGTCCGAACCAGTTGATGCATAAATCCGATTACGTCCTTGGCGTTTTGACATATACAAGGCTTGATCTGCCTCAAATAGAAGCGTTTCTAATATAGAGGGATCATTCGCTGTATGGGCGACGCCAAAGCTTGCTGTCACTCTTACTTTTTTCTCATCTGTCTGAAAGAAACTCACTTCAAATGAATGTCTCATCTGTTCCGCAATATGACATGCCTCTTCAAATGAATGATGCGGCAGACAAATGGCGAACTCTTCTCCACCATATCGGCCAAATAAATCATCCATCTTCAAATGCTGCTGACAAATGGACACAACATGACGCAACGCCTCGTCTCCAATATGATGTCCATGCGTATCATTGATTTGTTTAAAGAAATCAATATCAAATAGCAATATCGCAGTATCCTGCGCATCCTCTTCCAATAACATCTGCGTTCGTTCAATAAAGGAAGACCGATTGAAGATATTCGTCAAACCATCAATATACGCTCGACGCTCCAGCTCTTCCTGCAATAGTCGCTGCTCCGTAACATCGCTGATCACAATTTGCCTGCCCTCGACTTCGCCTCTTCTATTAAAAAGAGAAGAAGCAGTGAGATGATAATAGAAGGGCTGCTCTTTTTCCCACATTAAATCATACTGTGAATGATCCTTCGGAGAACGCAGCCACTGTATAAACGCTGGCTCTTTGATGATCCCTGAGAATATATCATCGATTTTATAGCCGATTCCCTTTTTAGCGAGCACAGGAATGATCAATGCAGCCGCAGGGTTATAATCAATCAGTGTTCGGTATCGATCCAATAGAAGAACACCTTCTGACATATGTTCAAACACACGCTCCATCGCAATGGGAGAGAGCTTAAAGAGATGAAAAGACATAATCGCCCATAAGTAGAGTGCGTTGGTTAAAAACATCACCACTGGTACTGGGTCAATGTGAAAAGGCGTGACACCTAATAAATAGATAAAAGAGGTCGTGATCGGTAATAATATTCCAACGAGCAAGATCAGCACCTGTTTCAAATATTCTTTCTTCACACGTAAAAACCAAAGCAGCATAAAAATAGCGAGCATAGAACAGCCAAATGTATAGACCCCATGAATGATATACCAATAACCAATGGTGAAATCAGCTAATAAAAACCCGTCTACTGTATTCATCGTGATGCTTCGGTAAAAGAGTGAATGAAAAGAGTTGGTGAACACCAGAATGGTGGTTAAAATTGGAATCAACAAGAAGAGAAGCACGCGGCGCTTTGTTACATATTGATGGAAACCAGTAAACTGCAGCACAATCATCAGGCTGAACGGTGCAATAAACGGAAGACCTATGTATTGAAAACTAACCCAAAATGTAATTTCTTGAGGGGTGCGCGCCAATAATTCAAATGTATGTCCAAAAATATAAATCGCAGTTGCTCCAGACATATACATAAACAATTGACAGCCAATATACCGATGGCGATTTGCATGAGCAATGATTGATAATATTACGGACAGAATGCCAGAAACACTCATGATCACAATAAAATGTAAAACAATCGAATCCATGTAAACGCCCCAATTTCAGTTATTTAGAACTAGTCTAATCTTACTATATATGAGGACGTCTCAAATGGGAAGATGTGATTTTGATTTGGTTGGCGGTTTTTTGGAAAGCGTTCGTCATTTTACTAGTCGTGGTGCCCCATCTATTCATTACTTCTTACTTAATTTAAGGATAAAGCATATTGTTGCAAGTGAAATATCTGTACAATGTGGAGATGAATGAAAAGGAGGCTTGATAGGAGATGACTTTTTTGATCATCATGACAGGTTTGTTTATGCTGATTCTTTTAGAGAAGCCATTTCAGAAGAAACGATCTGGGCTGTTATTTTTAATGAGTTATTTGCTGCTGATTGCGGTTTATGTGATTCAGACAACATTTGTGGAGATCATGTCGGATGGGCTTTTGATGATGATGGCGTTGATTGTGGTTTGTCCTTTGTTTGTTCGGTTGGTTCGTTTTCCTCGAGGAACTTACATGAAAAGTAAGAAGGATGACAGTATGTAGCATCCTTCTTACTTTGTGAACTAAACTCGTTATTCTTAAAACCCACTGAGCTTTGTAAAGCAGACGTCTTTTTCTTTACTTAATTATGAATTTGATTTATCTTTTTGTTTTTCATTTGCTTTATTGTCTTTCATTTTACTCATCTCTTTTTTAGCATTATCCACTTCTTCTAAAGCTTTTTTCATTCTAGAATTCATGAAACTTAAATCATCATCACTGACTTTATCTCGCTTGATTACTTTTAAGATATCTTTGAAAAGTGATTCAAATTTGTCATCCGCTTTCACCAAGTACTCGTTTACTTTTTTATACGTATCAGGAACTTTAACTTCTTTGTCTTTGGCATCGTTGAGTAATTCTCTCATACTATCAATCTTTGTCTCAACATCACTAGCCCATTCTTTATCGTAAACCTCGTCTAAAGGAACCAACGATAAAACAAAAGACATAATTCTTTCTTCAAACCGTTTTAGATATCCCTTATACCATGATGCATATTCGCTATCAGTCATTTTTTCTATTTTTTCTTGTTTTGCTGCTGCTTTGTTTGATGATGAACCGTTTGCTGATTCATTTTTACCGCATGCTGTACCCATCATCAATGTAAATACTAAAAGAAATACTGATATGATTGTCTTTTTGTTTGTTTTCATTTTTATGAATTACTCCTTATCCTTTGAGACTTTTTCTAATTCGTCAACTACTTTAGTTGTTTCATCATATGCTTTGTAGGGTCTATTCGAACTTTTTTCTTTTATCTAAATTGTCCCCCTAACATTATCTGGTGATATTTCCCTACAAATTATCATCGGTTAAAAAATAGGTATATTTAGGTATTCTTCCTAATTTTCTAATAAAAAATTCTATAAGAAACAACCTAAGCATCTATCTTCCAGACACTAGATACGACGGCTTCTGAAAGTTGAGAAAGAAGCTACATTGCCGAATGGCTTCATAATTTTTAAATTCTAAGTGTGAAATGAATTAGATGAAGTATATGAAAGTATAATAAAGAGGTTAAAAAATGAAGTTAGATAATCTTCTAATAAATAAAGAGTGGACATAAAGGAGAACTTACGAATGACTTTTAATGAATTAATGGAACTTTCAGAAGAAGAATTTATAAATTATGATTTCAAAAGAGAGGTTTTTGATTTAAGAAATTTAATATATGATGAAAAAAACCCTATTGCAAATATTATTCTATATAAAGGTAACATTTATGGTTCCCAATCTGATTGTGATAGATTACCTTTGACCCTCGAAATATACAAACGCTTATGGGGAAATCAATTTGAATTCTGGAATACTAAACAAACAGATTTTGTTGAGGCAAATGGAGAAACAATGAATTCATTTGTAACTCCTTACAAAGCCTTTTATAAGGAGACATATGATTTATCCAATCCTATGTTTAAAGATTATGCAAAATTAACACACACAGTAGGTAATTTTATACCTGTATACGCCATCAAAAATAATAAAAATTGGTTTTCTCCTTTTAATAGCAAACGTTATAAATCTACCTATGATTATTGGGATCTAACTTTGAACCATATTAAAGTAATTTTAAATGATTTTATGAATAGTAATGATTCTATTGAGATTTTTTTAGAAAACACAATGAACAATAACACTTTTAAGTATAAAAAATATATTATTGAATCTGCTAAGTGGATTTTAAGTTTTAAAACTTGGCCTAATTTTGTGGAGAAGAATTTTTTGCAGAGCTTTTTAGAAAACCCAAAAGATTTAACCAGTGAACCAAAAGAATTTTGGCGCAATCACTTTAAAGGAACAGTTAGTACCAAAGATGAAAATAATCTGAGTGAATTTTTAACTTTTGTTAATCAAGCTATTCTTGAACGAAGTTCACTTATATATAAACAACTGAAACTAAATTATGAATTCCTATAATATTTGTAACAGCAACATATAGCAAAAGTTCATTGCAACTATAAAATTTCACGTATTTAAAAAGTGTCAAAACCCCTATCTAACATGGGTTTTGACACTTTTTTAAAATCATATGGAGACGGTGGGAGTCGAACCCACGTCCAGAGACATCGATTACTTAAGCGTCTACGAGCGTAGTCAACATATTTCGTGTTCACTCATCCTCATGCCTGCTGACGGGCGCTTGGAGAGCTAGTCTGATGGATCTCTTCTTACGTCCTCAGACGAAAACGTAAGCGTAGCCTACTTCATTGGGCTCCTCACAGACACATAGGCGATGTCAGGAAGAGCTCGCTGCGCTTATTAGGCAGCTAGTGCTAAGTTTTGGTTAAAACTTTTAGTTTTGCCAGTTACATTTAGGTGCGTGTTAACGAGATCGCCTCTCGGCTCGCAGCCTAAGCTCGAACCATCCCTGTCGAATCCGTAACGTCCCCTTGTAAAAGGGATATACGGGATGGAAACGTTCTTTCGCTTAACTGCTTCCGTATATGACTATTATAACAATCTCATCGCTCCAAACAACTGGTGGTTTCTGTAAAAAGACGACGATGATTGTTTACTGCATAACATATTGTAGCATAATGCTTTCGCTCTCAGCAAGCCATCTGCATGCGTCTAGAATTGCTTTTGCCGGTCACGGAAAGCTCGCTCGATTTCACGTTTCGCATCTTTTTTCTTCAGATCTTCACGTTTATCATATTTCTTCTTCCCTTTACCGACTCCAATTAGCACTTTGGCAAAGCCATTTTTCAAATAGAGTTTAATGGGAACAAGTGAGTAGCCCTCTTCCTTTGTCGCACCAATCAATTTGCTGATTTGCTTGCGATGAAGAAGCAGCTTTCTCGTTCTGAGCGGATCATGGTTATAACGGTTCCCCTGCTCGTATGGGCTCACGTGCATATTGTGAAGAAACACTTCTCCTCGTTCGATTTTGGCAAAGGAATCTTTTAAATTCACTTTTCCTGCTCGAATGGATTTGATTTCAGTTCCTTGTAATACAAGGCCGGCTTCGTATGTTTCTTCTATAAAATAATCATGATTGGCTTTTTTGTTTTGGGAAACAACCTTTCCCTCTCCCTTTGGCATTGGCGTACACCCTCCTTTTGACACAGACACGGTCCAAATCGTACGGATTATTTTATCAAACAATCCAGCTTTCGACAATGCTGCTGCCACGTGGTCAAAAAGCAAATAGAGCATGGTGCCCTATTTGCTTTTTGTCACGTTACTTTTTCTTTTTGCGCTTTTGTTTCGGTGCGTTATCAAAAACGCGTTTTTTCTTTTTCTTCTTTTTACGACCTGTAAACCAGTCGCCGCCTTTATCCTCTTTGCCTTTTTCCCCAGAGGCCTTTTGACCTCCGCGTCCTTTTTTGGCGGGTGGATCTGTCCGTTTTTTGAACTTGAAGTCTTTTGGTGATTTACGGCGAGTGCCTTTCATCCCGACGATTTCAAAATCAATGGAATGCTCATCTTTATTCACACTCACCACTTTGACAGTAATTTCGTCACCGATGCGATATACATTCCCTGTACGTTCACCGATCATAGCAAAGTGCTGTTCATCAAAACGATAGTAGTCGTCAGTCATGTAGCTCACATGGACAAGACCTTCTATCGTATTCGGCAGTTCAACGAATAGTCCGAAATTCGTGACGGAACTAATCATACCATCAAACTCTTCACCGATTTTATCAAGCATATACTCTGCCTTTTTCAGGTCATCTGTTTCGCGCTCAGCATCAACAGAGCGGCGCTCCATTGTAGATGCATGATCTGCGATTTCTGGCAGCAATTGACCCCATTTTTCAAGGGTCGCTTCGTCTGTCTTTTTCTCTATTAAATAGGTTCTGATCAGCCTATGCACGATTAAATCCGGGTAACGGCGGATCGGTGATGTGAAGTGTGTATAGAATTCCGTTGATAATCCAAAATGGCCAATGCTTTCTGGATCATACTTCGCCTGTTTCATTGAGCGAAGCATCACAGTTTGAATCACGACTTCTTCCGGCTGATCACGGACGGCATCAAGTACACTTTGAAGTGCACGCGGGTGAATGTTCGTTGACGTCCCTTTCACAATGTAACCAAACGTCGTCACGAACTCTAAAAAGCGCTGAAGCTTCTCAGGATTTGGTTCTTCGTGAATTCGGTAAATGAACGGAACATTCATCCAGTGGAAATGCTCGGCAACTGTTTCGTTTGCCACCAGCATGAATTCTTCAATTAATTTCTCTGCAACAGAACGCTCACGAATGACTACGTCTTTCGCTGCGCCTTCATCATCTACAAGTACTTTTGCTTCCTTGAAGTCAAAGTCGACTGCTCCGCGCTCCATTCGCTTGTCACGCAGAATTTCTGCAAGCTTCTCCATCTCTTGGAACATTGGTACTAACGGCTCGTATTTGTCTAAAAGCTCTTCATCTTGGTCAACTAAAATCTTATTCACATCGGAATAGGTCATTCTTTCCGTCGTTTTGATCACACTTTGGAAAATTTCGTGTTTGACGACTTTCCCACTACGATCAATGATCATTTCACAAGAGAGTGTGAGACGATCAACCTTCGGATTCAATGAGCAAATGCCATTTGACAGGCGATGAGGAATCATTGGAATAACGCGGTCTACAAGATACACACTCGTTCCGCGCTCATAGGCTTCCTGATCAATCGGCGAATTCTCTGTAACATAATGAGAAACGTCTGCAATGTGCACGCCGAGCTTATATTTGCCATCATCGAGCTTTTGCACGGTTACCGCATCATCTAAGTCCTTTGCATCTGCACCGTCAATCGTCACGATCGTTTCATTGCGCAGATCACGCCTGCCCTCTAAGTCTTTTTCATCGATCGTTTCAGGTGTGTCTACTGCCTGCTGGAGCGCTTCTTCCGGAAACTCACCTGGTAGACCGTGTTTATGAATAATCGATAAAATATCGATGCCAGGGTCATTTTTGTGACCGAGAATTTCCGTCACTTCACCCTCTGCGCTCATTCTTCCTTCTGGATAGCTTGTCAGCGTGACAACGACTTTATGACCTTCAACCGCTCCGTTTTTAGCGGATTTTGGAATGAAGATATCGTTTGTGATTTTTTTATCATCAGGAATGACAAAACCAAAGCTTTTCGTTTCTGTATAGGTACCGACAACCGTCTGAGTATTACGCTCCAGAATACGGATGACCGTTCCTTCTTTTTTGGTGCCATTTGATTTGTGGCTGACACGAACCATGACGGTGTCACCATTCATTGCTGTGCCTAGCTCATTTGGCGGAATGAAAATATCATCCTGTCCAAACTCTTCTGGTGTCACAAATGCAAATCCTTTTGCATGAGCAGACAGCTTTCCTTTGACCAAGTTCATTTTTTCCGGTACACCATAGCGGTCGCTGCGGGTACGGACGATAAGCCCCTGATCCTCTAATATCACAAGTGCTTTGACGAGCTCTTTATAATCATCTGGATTGGTAATTTCCATCATGACTTCTAATTCCTGTACCGTTAATGGTTTGTACGCCTCTTCTTGCATAAACGCAAGTAATTCATCCATAAATTCTTCTTTTTGCACACTCTAACCCCCTATATATTTAAATTGACCAATCGAGTGATTCTAAGAATGCATATACATCCTGATGAACCTTCTCCCGCTCTTTATCAAGCGTGATAACATGGCCCGATTCTTCATACCACTTTAAATGTTTTTCATCTGTCTCTACTTCGTTATAAATAATGTTTGCACTGTCTGTATTAATCATATGATCATGACGTGCCTGAACAACAAAAGTAGGTGAATAAATCATGTCAACATTGTTTCTGACATCTGCAATGAGTTCTTGAAGAGCCTTGAGTGTACCCATTGGTGTTTTCTTGAACTCTTCCATCTCTTGCTCAATTTGATCCTCTGACTTACCCTCGAATTTTTTATAGTTACGGGCATAATCTAGTACACCCTGGTACATGACTTCTTCACTTTTTATGTACATAGGTGCACACATAGGTACAATTCCCTTTACAGGTACAGTGTAACCTAATTTCAATGAAAAAACTCCTCCGAGGGATAGTCCGCAGACCGCAATTTCCTCATAACCTTCGTCTTTTAAAAATTGATAGCCTTCTTCTACATCTTTCCACCAATCTGTAGGACCTGTATGAACAAGCTCCTCTGGCGGTACACCGTGTCCTTTGTATTGAGGTGCATGGCATGTATAGCCTCTTTCATTCAAATAACGCCCAAGCATGCGAACATCGGCTGTATTCCCAGTAAAACCGTGAAGAAGAAGCACCGCCTTTTCTCCACCTTTAAACGTAAATGGTTTTGGTGTAACAACTTTCATGATGTGACTTCCTTTCCTTCTGATATGGTTTATATTTTCCACTTGTATGTATGAAACAAACACAAAAGAGTGCTGATAATAAAAAAAGGTCTGAAAAAAGATCAGACCTTCTGTTACTCGCGCCTACACGCCTAAATATGCCAATGCAAGTGTTAAGATGAAGAAAAGCACTGACAAAATGACAGTTAATCGGTGAAGAATCAAGTCAAGACCTCTCGCTTTTTGCTTACCGAAAAGCTGCTCGGCTCCACCTGAAATAGCGCCTGACAGTCCTGCACTTTTACTTGATTGTAATAATACAACGATGATAAGTGCGATACTGACAATTACGAGTAATGTGATAACAAATGCGTGCATGAAAACACCTCCAGACAAACTGGTACACATAACTTTATTTTACATGAAAACAAGGTGCATGTCACGAAACATCAAAATAAAGATTTCCTATATATTGTCGACTTTATATGTCATTTTGATTCAATTTCGCTCCAATGGATTGTATGCAGCATTTTTTATATGCAATTTTTGAGGTTAAAAAGCGTTTTTAGCGAGTTGCTTCTTCTTTTAAGAGCTGTTTTAATTCTACTAACAACCTTTCAGCTCCTTCAGGACTCAGCACGACGTTACCATTTCCATAGCTTTTGTTGTATTTCGTTATTTGGCCAGTTAATAAGCAGCTCTTATCTGCATCATATTTTTTCAGCATAATGGTTTGATCTTCGATGAAAATTTCTAACAGCTGCTCTTCTTTTATATTGAGTACCTTTCGCATTTCTGAAGGCAGAACAATTCTGCCAAGCGAATCGATGTGTCTTACCATTCCAGTTCTTTTCAATGAAGCCGCCTCCTTAATGATCAAACAATGATTTCATTCATTGACTTTTGTCAACATCTTCATAGTAAAATAAATCTTCAAATTTTTTATCAAAGTAATGAATCATTTTGCCAATGACAAGCTGTCCTGGCTTCCGGTGACCATTCAATACCCTGCTGAGTGTGGCAGGAGAGATGCCAATTTCATCTGCGAGCTGATTTAAAGACATATCGTTTTCGATCATATACTGCATCACAAAAGCCCGCCTGATCTGAATCTTTTCGACCATCATTACAACCTCCTATAGGATCAATATGTACAACATGTAGGATTCTCACATCTCTCGGATTCATTAACTTATGTCAACACTTTTACGCCCTTTCTATTTCCTTTGGTCAATGATCATACTAAAATAAGTCATATACTGAAATGTGAGGTTCGATGACATGAATCACTTTGGTGAACAATTACGCATTTTAAGAGAGAATAGAAAGATGTCTGTCAATCAACTCGCCATGTATTCAGGCGTAAGCGCTGCCGGTATTTCTCGGATTGAGAATGGAAAGCGTGGTGTGCCAAAGCCTTTAACCATAAAAAAATTAGCACGCGCTTTGAAGGTGCCTTATGAGGATTTAATGCTGCTTGCCGGTTATATTGAACAGGAAAAAGTGCATGAAATGAAACCGAAATATGAATCCATATTAAAAATCTATCAAACGGCGCTTCAAAAGGATGTAGAACATCTCCCTATTTTCGATGGAGACCAATGGGAAACACTCACCGCACAAGACATCAGCCAGCTGAATCAATACTTTCTCACGCTCATTAACCAAAAAAAGGCGAACAAATAGCGGGGCATAAACATAAGATACATCCACCATTAACTAATGTCAATATTTTCATGGTACACTTATTGCCAATAGTCAACAAATCGAGTACACTAGAGATAACTAATCTTTAACCATGTGAGGTTTTGAGTTGATGAACTTCGGTGCATATTTAAGAGCATTACGTGAGAAAAGGAAACTATCGGTGAACCAATTAGCGATGTATTCAGAGGTCAGCGCTGCTGGTATTTCTCGGATTGAAAACGGGAAACGCGGCATTCCGAAACCTCCTACAATTAAAAAACTAGCAGGTGCATTAAAGGTACCTTATGAGGACATGATGCAGGCTGCAGGGTATATTGAAGAAGCATCTTCTGCCTATGTCATAAAGGAAGAAGAAACGGCTTTTACCCAAATAAAAGAAGCAGCAGAGCAATATGAACTTGATGATCTTGAAATATTTAATGGGGACATATGGTCCACCCTTTCTAAACATGAAATAGAGGATTTAAATCGCTATTTGTTATTTCTACTAAACAGCCGTTCGTCATCGTAAAATGTTTTGATCATTGACAAGCTTTTTGCGCCGATTTTTAACAGAATTACGGTATAATGGGTTCAGATTGGAGTGAAGAAAGATGAATCAATCTGATATGTGCCCGCGGTTTGAAAAAGCAGTTGAGTTATTAAGTAAACGCTGGGTGGCACTGATTGTTTTTCAGCTTCTCTCAGGTTCACAGCGCTTTAGTGAAATTGAAGCAGCTCTGACCAATTTAAGCGGAAGGGTTTTATCTGAGAGATTAAAAGAGCTGGAAGCAGCAGGCATTGTAAAACGGGAGGTTTTTGCTGAAACACCCGTGCGTATTGAGTATTCATTAACTGATATGGGGCGCTCACTTGCACCCGTTTTTGAGGAAATTGCGAAGTGGTCCTCTGAATGGATCACACTTGAATCATAAATGTCTCCTGATGTGAGCCGCCTAATCATGATAAAAAAACCTCCCCTACAGATGTAGAGGAGGTTTTGTCTTTTCAAGCATTTATGCGGATGTCATGTTTTTTTCAGCTAATGCCTTGCTTTCTTTTTTCTTGTTGGTTGGGCTTAAATAGCGTTCAAGCCAGCCCATGACAAGGTCGGCAATAATGGCCATGAGCGCAGTTGGAATAGCACCTGCTAAAATAATGGCTGTTCCGTTTGTCGCGTTTGATCCTCTGATGATAATATCACCAAGTCCTCCAGCACCAACAAATGTCCCAATCGCTGTAATACCGATTGCGATCACAAGTGCGGTTCTTAAACCAGCCATAATGACAGATAAAGCAAGCGGTAATTCAACCATTCTCAGCACTTGCCATTTCGTCATGCCCATCGCTTTCCCCGATTCTAAATAGGCATGCTCAATGCTGACAATACCTGTGTACGTGTTACGGATAATCGGCAGAAGCGAATATAAAAAGAGTGATAAGATGACTGTATTTGCACCAAGTCCTAATACAAGCATCAACACAGAAAGCATCGCTAACGCTGGAATGGTTTGAATGACATTGGTTATTGCGAACACCCAATTGCTCAGTTTGCGGTAATGCGCCACAAAGATGCCGACTGGTATTCCGACAATTGCCGCAAACAATACCCCATACGCTGACATGAGGAAATGCCGGTAAAATTCTTCTAACACATATGAACCGTTCTGTTGATAATACGCCCATAATTGCTGCAGTGTGTCCATCAGCTCTGACACCTCCCAATCTTACTCAAAGTAATTGTGTTTCTTTAGAAAATCTCTCGCAACAGTCGCTGGTTCTTTTAGTTCTCCATCGACTTGATAATTGAGCTCTTGCATTTGTTCGGTATCGATTTTTCCAATCAACCTGTTGATCACCTTGTCCAGTCCTGGATTTTCTTTTAATACTTTCTCAGGGACAACTGGTGATGCATCGTATGGTGGGAAGAATCGTTTATCATCTTTTAAGATTTTGAGATTATACGCTTTGATCCGGCCATCTGTTGAATAGGCAAGCACAATATCCATTTTTTCATTTTTCAATGCGTCATAGACTAGCCCGATCTGCATCGGAAAAGTGCTTCCAAATTCAATTCCGTATGTTTTCACAAACCCTTCGTAACCGTCACCTTTCTTTTTCAGCCAAATATTATCCACACCGAAGCGATAATTTTTGGCATTCTTTTTTAAATCAGAGACTGTTTCTAGGTTGTTTTCCTTCGCCATCTTCTGCGTCACAGCAAAGGCATACGTATTATCAAACCCATAGGAATCAAACCATTTGTAATCATAGCGTTTTTTGAATTCTTTCTGGACGATTTCCATTGCACGCTTTGGATCTTTTTCTGCATCCATTCCTAGCGTACTTGTTAAATCCGTGCCTGTATATCGTGTTGCTGAAATGTCGACATCACCGTTTTCCATTGCTTTTTGCTGCACCGTATTTGAGCCTAAATTCTTCACAATGGTTGTCTTTTTATCTGTGTAATGCTCAATGATGTCTCCCACCATATAGGCCATAATTTCTGATTCTGTAAAGTTTTGTGCACCGATTCGCAGCGTGCTCCCTGAAGAGCCGGCTAGTCCAGGAAGTGAACAGCCACTTATGAATAGCAAGCATCCGACAAGCAGTGCACTGATCCATTTTGTTTTTCGATTCTTCACATGAGCCAACTCCTTATGAAACTTCCTTCAATCCTTTTAAGCCTTCTGGTGTTACTTTTTTCTCAAGCTTCATCAATGTAAGGTCAATGATGACCGCTAAAATAGTGACAGGGATTGCACCCGCAATAATGTATTCCGGCTGGTAAAGCTGAAGCCCAATTAAAATGTAGTCACCAAGACCGCCTCCACCGATAAAAGCAGCAAGTGTTGTCCACCCAATTAAATAAATCGTTGAGGTTCTGACACCTGCCATAATGACCGGAGCAGCAAGCGGCAGTTCAACAAGACGAATTTGTTCCCATGTCGTCATGCCAATTCCTTTTCCAGATTCAAGCAAGTTTTTGTTCACACCTTGAACACCGGCATACGTATTTCTTAAAATAGGCAAAACGGAATAGAAAAATAGCGCAACGATCGCAGGTATTTTTCCAACTCCCAAAATAGGAATAAAAAATGCAAGAATCGCTAAACTAGGGAGTGTTTGAAAGATATTCACGACGCCGATGACAAAACCGGCGCCTCTTTTCATTCGTGTAAGAATGACGCCTAAAGGAACGGCCACGATAATGCCTAACACAACGGCAATTAAAGAAATGTATAAATGCTCCCACATTTTTGTGAGGAGTTCCCCACCATTTTTCTCAAGAAAATCGATGATTTGATCCATGTGTACACCTCCCTTAGTTCATTTCAGTGACAGCCTCCGGGGTATCTTCTCCCCAAATAGAGTCATATACGACATCTACAAGACTTGCACGTGTGACGATGCCTTTTAAGTGCCCTTTTGCATCGACAACCGGTACATATTTAATGCCGCGTATTAAGATCTTTCGGACAGTATCTCTAAGAAGTGCACCTTCTTGTACTGTATAAAATTCTGTATTTAAAATATCGCCAACGAAGGCTGCTTTTCTGCGGTTTGCATCGATGGTTTCAATGTCGATATAGCCTTTCAGCACATGATTTTCATCAACGACAAGCAGAGAATCAACCCGCTTTTCTCTCATAATAAAGATGGCATCTGTCAATGTTTTTTCGACGGTAATTGTGACTGGGGACGTGTTCATCATTTGTTCCACACGTTCCATATTCGGGTTTGACTGAAGTAGACGTTCTTTCCCGATGAATTCTTCTACGAATTCGTTCGCAGGATTACGTAAAATATCATCAGGCGTGCCCACTTGGACAATCTCTCCATCTTTTAAAATGACAATGCGGTCTGCAAGTTTAATCGCTTCATCCATGTCATGTGTGACAAATACGATTGTTTTATTTAACGTTTTTTGCAGTTTCTTAAATTCTTCCTGCAATGAATCTCTTGTAATTGGGTCAAGTGCTCCAAATGGTTCATCCATCAGGATTAAAGGGGGTTCTGCTGCGAGTGCGCGAAGAACGCCGATACGCTGCTGCTGTCCTCCACTGAGTTCATGCGGGTAACGCTCTAAGTATTCCGGCCCCATGTCGACGAGTTTGAGCAATTCACGCGCTCGTTCTTTTCGTTTTTCTTCCGGCCACTTCAGCAGCTTCGGCACAAGGGAAATGTTTTGTGCGATGGTCATATGAGGGAACAGTCCAATTTGCTGAATCACATAACCAATTTCTCTTCTTAATTGGACTGGATCTTTTTTCATAATGTTTTCTCCCTCGATGAATATGTTTCCTGAGGAAGGTTCAATCAGTCGGTTAATCATCTTCATGGTTGTCGTTTTACCACAGCCACTCGGTCCAATAAAACAAATAAATTCTCCTTTTGCTATTTCTAAATCAATATTTTTGACAGCTTTTTTTCCGCCTTTATACGTCTTAGATACATTCTCTAGTTTCAGCAAATGAGACACCTCCAATTAGTCGGATATATATTTTCAGAAAATTTACACCTTATTTATTATAGTGCAAACTTTATAAAATAAAAAGTTTACGATGTGTTTGTATTGCATAAGATTTATTTAAAATTTTCAGTTAACGGCCTGATATGTACCGATCCCTCCTTTTTCCTCCAACTTACGAGCAAATACTCAATATTTATTGTTTTCATCAACAAACAGGTATATGATATATTGTGTTACAAATTGTCAGTCGTGAAGGGATGAAGCGGGGAATGGACAAGCAAGCGTTAGGCGCCATTCAAAAAGCACAGGATCATTATATTGAAAAAGCTGCCGAGAACATGAATGCCTTTGGTCTTTCTGCCACAGTGGGTAGAGTGCTTGGTATCATTCATATGAACCGTAAACCAATGACGCTCGGTGAGCTCTCAGAGGCGACCGGCATGAGCAAAACAAGAATGAGTCAAGTCGTTCGAGAAATGCTTGATTTGAATATTGCTGAAAAGGTTTATGAAAAAGGAATACGCAAAGATTTATATGACGTTGAGCAAGATCAATATCAAACCTTTATTTCATTGTTTGCAGCCAATTGGTCACGTGTTGTCAGCAAAAATCGCAAGGCACATAAGAAGACATGCAAGGAATTGCTGGAGCTGCTTGAACAAGATGACCTGCCAGAAGAAACAGTAGATAAAATCAATCTTCTTCTTTCAGAAATCAAGGAAAGTCTCGATTATTATGACTGGATTAGCCGTTTAATTGAGTTCTTTGAAAGTGAAGAAGTATTTCAACATGTGCCAAAACCTTAAAAAAAGCTGTTCTATTTTACAATTTTGTAGAAAAAAACAGCTTTTTTATATACACTTATGACATCAGCATTGGGAACATCCCTTTGATCCCTGCACCAATCATCTCAACTGCCACAACAGCTAGAATCAATCCCATTAATCGTGTCACGACATTCATCTCTGTTTTCCCCATTTTTCGCATAATGAAACTTGAATAATGAAATGCATAATAGGTCATGGCAAGTACGACCACAATGCCAATAAGAATTGCAAGCAGATGAAGCGTTACTTGGTGGCTTCCTGGGGTTAAGCTCATGACGGTCGCAATTGTACCAGGTCCTGCAATGATCGGAATGGCGAGTGGGGTCACCGAAACATCAGCCTTCTCCTTGCTTTCTGCCTTTTCATCCGAATGAGGGTTTTGAACATGTGATTCTTTTGCATTTAGCAAATTGTAAGCGATACCAAAAATAAAAATACCTCCGGCGATACGGAGTGCATGGATATCAATGCCAAACAATTTGAAAATGAGCCTGCCTGCCAAAAGAAAGGCAATCAAAATCATAAAAGACACAACAATCGCTTTTTTGGCCGTCTGGGATCGTTCTTTTTCTGAGTAGCCTTCTGTTAAAGTGATGAAAAGAGGCACGTTTCCAATGGGGTTTGAGACAGCAAATAGTGACACAATGACATGAATCATAAAGGAAATCAACAGACACCCTCCTTTTTTCATAGTGTCTGCTAATCTGATGCGAATATTCCCTTGTTCTGTTAAAACCTGGTTTATTTTAACCGATGATAATAGAGGTCTAATGAAAGGGGAATAGAACATGAAAAAAAACATCACGATCATTGTCTTGTCTGTGATCATCCTAGGTGCAACTGGCTGGATTGTGTGGCAGCAGCAGTCGCTCACCGCAGCAGAGAATAAACACCAGCAAGAAATGAGAAAGAATGATGAGCAGCTGACACAATTAAAGTCAGAAGGAACGGATATGAAAGATGAAATGGATGGTCAAAAAAAGGAATTGTCCACCGTCACAAACAAGCTGAAGAAAGAAAAGAAGGCGCATCAAAAAGAAATCAAACAACGTAAAGCGCTTGAATTGAAAATAGACCAGCTTCAAAAAGAACTGGCAGCAGCGAAAGCAACGGCTCAAGCGAATAAGCAGGCAGCACAAACGACAAGGAAAGCAACTGTCAAAAAAGACCCAAATGTCACCCATCATCCTCCTTCTCAATGGGTGCAGGATCAATATGATTGGGGTGTTAAACAAGGGTATATCAAAGAATAGAGAGGATGAAATGATTTGATACAGATTCGGCCATTGTCTCATGATCAATCTGTTCCTATGGATCTTTTACTATTAGCTGACCCTTCAACTGAAAAAGTCCTTGCCTATGTACAATCTGGTTCTTGTTATGTTGCTTTTCATAAACAGGACATGATTGGTGTGTATGTTCTGACGCCTCTGTCTCAGCAGACAGTGGAAATCATGAATGTCGCCGTGAAGGAGTCATGGCAAGGTAGAGGAATTGGGAAGCAGCTGATCCGCCATGCTATTTCAGAAGCCCAGGCAGCTGGCTTTCATACAATTGAAATTGGCACAGGCAACTCTAGTATTCAGCAGCTCGCCCTTTATCAAAAATGCGGTTTTCGCATGGCGTCTATCGACCACGATTTCTTTCTGAAGCACTATGATGAACCGATTTATGAGAACGGTATTCAATGTATGGATATGGTGCGGTTGTCACTCGTTCTTCAAGCAGACTGACTTCATTCAGCCTGCTTTTTTTATGTTCTGCTCTTTTTCACTGCATGAATCACATATTGAATCAAGAAGTAGAGAGCGGCACCCGCTAAAAAACAGACCACGCACCCAAAGAGCGTTGCCTCTGAGCTGAATTGATACTGTTCAATTTTCATGATATAAAATGGCATACCAAAGAGAGTTGGACTTGATTCAACATGATGAACCTCTAGCAACATTAAAAATACTGGCGTCATAAACACAGCAAACACATAAAGCATCGCAAGCGTTAAGCCGCTAGAAAACGAATGAAATACTTTAACCATTTAGTTCTCTCCTTTCATCTCTTTTAAACTGGCGATGACATTTTTCCCGTCTGGGCAAGCTGGATGCAGCATCACTGTATTTAATAAAGAAAAAAGCAGCAATGGATGCGTCAATGGATGCCCCCACATGAAGAAAAGCACACCCGAGCAGATCACTGGAAACACAGGACCTGCAAGTGCCACCATCACATTAAAACCCGGCCGTGAAAATTTCTCATGGACAATCGACACGTGCTTCCAATCGATCATCACCACAAAATCAAAGATGGGTTTTTTTTTTGGAGATGATATTCCCTGCCAATCATCAGAGGAAGCATAATAAGGATCTCCTTTAAGGCAAACTGCACAATAAAAGCAAACAGCCAGTCAGTCTCTGCCGGAGTAAAGATCAATGGAAGACCTATTGTGAAACAGACAAGAAACAGGAACAAAATACCTTGTTCTTTAAACACAGCTGATCGGCTAAAATAAACAAGCTCCTGCCGCAGATGTGTGAAAAATGAAGAATCCGATCTGATTTTTTGGTAAGAAAACGACTTCACCTCTACCTTTAGCTGCAAAAACATCCGATTGACATAACAAGCCGCCAAGCCCTTCAGCCAAAACCACCCTGCACATAGAAAGATCATCATAAATACAAGATAGATAGACGGCCATACGTGAATCATCTCAACCGCTTTTTGAAAAAGGAGAAACACGAAAGCACCAAGCGTCACAAATCCGAGCGTTTGCAACAGTAAATGCTCTTTTGTTTTTGATATAAAATGGCTCACACCAATGCGTATCAGCATCCAAGAAGCAAGCGTATAGAGTGCCAATCCACAGCAAGTGATCCCTACCACAATGATCCAATACAAAGATAGTGTAACGCCGCTAATGATCAGCCCTAATAGGATGGGTAAAAAAAGCAGACCAAGCATGATGAAACAAAACAGCACCGGAAAGAAATACACACAAAGGACAAATGAGACACTTTGCATCGCACTATTCAAAAAGAAGAACTGATACTCTTGACGCTTCATTTTATGACGGGAAAAGACAATACCTGCTCCCAAAAGCAGCAGGGTCATTTTCACAAATTGAAGGTATAAAGCAACTGGTTCGTTCTCCCCTACTTGCATAAAAAAACGAGGCTCATGACAACGTATATGGAGTAGATCAGCAACATAAAAACGGCTGCGGCGAGAAGCTGCAAAGGATATTTTTTGCCGAGCTGCTTGATTTTAGTTGTGAGCATGCCCCATTCTATTTTATGAAGAACGTGTCGTGTCCAAGTCATTGAGCAACCTCTCCACCTGCATATAGTAATCTTGATTCACTTCTTTATAAATATCCTCAAGTGCTTTTGATGAGGGAATGTTTTGTTTGTTTCTTGACGTGACATATCCAGCTTGATATCACCGTTTCTTAAGGTCATGAGGTGATCATACAATGTCTCGCCAAAGCCCAAATGATGGGTAGAAATGAGAATGCCTGCACCTTGATCTCTCAGCTTCATGAGCACCTTTTTTAAGATGATCATCATATCTGGATCAAGTCCATTTGTAGGCTCGTCGAATACATAATAATCACAAGGCCTAAGGAGCTGTGAAATGATTTGGGTTTTCTTTTGATTGCCATGAGACAACTGGGCAATTGGCTGATCCATATAAGGTTTCAGCTCAAAAAGATCGACGAAGGCCTCTTCTCGAGGTCCATTTCGTTTGTCTGGAAGCTGGAGTAAATGAAAATATTCTCTCGGCGTTAAATAATCAAACAAAGCATGATCATCAGGAATATAGGAAACATGTTCTTTCAAAAAGGAGATATGTGCTGAGGATTGAAAATTCAGCTGTTTACCATGCAAAGAGACAAAACCCGTAAATGGTGTCAGGCCAAACATAGGCTGAATCATCGTGGTCTTTCCTGCACCATTATGCCCCAAAAGCAGAAGCATACGTCCTTTCTCTACATTTAACTGAATATCGCGGAGAGAAAAGGTGCGGCTATACGTTTTTTCTGTTAAGTGTAATGTCAGCATCATGTCCCTCCATTTATTTCAGATAGAACAGATGACCCCGCATCTGTTCTCACCATTTGTTAGAAGCCGCATTTGATTTTAATATACAGGCCTAAAAACTTGAACTCTCCTAAAAATTTCGAGCCTTTTCCAAATGTTTTGCATGCCCAAATCAAAGCGGCAACTGTCACAATGCCTAAAATAGCGGCAAGGACATAAATCCAAAATGCATTTTTCTGTACGTTCTTAGAAGTTAGAATTCGTTGCTTCCTTTCATCATATGCCGCCAGTAGGTGAAGGACATACATGTACACGCCTACTGGTAAACGAAGGCTAAAAGGATTCAGCATCTCATCACCCCCTAATATATGTAAAATGATACCCCCCATGCAAATAGCATAAGTTCAATTCAGATCATATTTTTAGTAGAGTTTTCATGATTTAATGCTTATAAATCGTCAAGCTCATCGTTTCTCCTCTGACTGAAGGATGATTTTTTACAAAAATAGGATATGACAAAGGAAGCAGAGCTAATTCGCTTGAGCCAGCTTTGCATCTTTATTTCAACAAAAAAAAGCGCTGCGATACGCTCTTTTCAAAAGAGCGCACGCAGCGCGTTGCTTTACATTACTTATTCAAGTTGTAGAATGTAGCAATGCCGTGGTATTGAGCTGTTTCAGCCAATTGATCTTCGATGCGAAGTAATTGGTTGTATTTCGCCACACGGTCCGTACGAGACGGAGCACCTGTTTTGATTTGTCCAGCGTTTGTTGCAACTGCAATGTCTGCAATTGTGCTGTCTTCTGTTTCACCAGAACGGTGAGAGATAACAGCTGTATAGCCTGCACGTTTCGCCATTTCGATTGCATCAAATGTTTCAGTTAATGTACCGATTTGGTTTACTTTGATGAGGATTGAGTTACCAACGCCGTTTTTGATTCCTTCAGAAAGCTTCTTCGTATTTGTTACGAACAAGTCGTCTCCTACTAGCTGAACCTTGCTGCCAAGACGCTCAGTTAATAGTTTGTGACCTTCCCAGTCGTTTTCATCAAGGCCGTCTTCGATCGAGATGATTGGGTATTTCGATACCATATCTTCATACCAGTCAACCATTTCAGCAGATGTTTTCACAACACCTTCGCCTGATAAATGATATTTACCGTCTTCTTTGTTATAGAACTCAGAAGATGCAGCATCCATCGCAAGTTTCACTTCTTCACCTGGTTTGAAACCAGCTTTTTCAATCGCTTCTACGATTGTTTGAAGTGCTTCTTCGTTAGAACCAAGGTTTGGAGCGAATCCACCTTCGTCACCTACAGCTGTGTTTAAGCCTTTCGCGCTTAATACAGATTTCAGGCTATGGAAGATTTGAGCGCCCATGCGAAGTGCTTCACGGAAGTTCGGTGCACCTACAGGCATAATCATGAATTCTTGAATGTCTACGTTGTTATCCGCATGCTCTCCGCCGTTGACGATGTTCATCATCGGTACTGGAAGCGTTTTGGAGTTGAATCCACCAAGGTATTGGTAAAGTGGAATTTGTAAGAAATCAGCAGCCGCACGTGCTACAGCGATAGATACGCCAAGGATTGCGTTTGCGCCTAATTTCCCTTTGTTTTCAGTTCCGTCAAGCTCGATTAACATTTTGTCAATTGCTACTTGTTCAGTGACATCAAAGCCTAAAAGCTCTGGTGCAATGATTTCGTTTACGTTGTTTACAGCTGTCAGAACACCTTTTCCAAGGTAACGGTCTTTGTCTCCGTCACGTAGTTCTACTGCTTCATATTCACCAGTAGAAGCACCACTTGGAACAAGCGCACGGCCAAAGCCGCCAGATTCTGTGTAAACTTCTACTTCAACTGTTGGGTTACCGCGAGAGTCTAATACTTCGCGTGCATATACGTCAACAATGTATGGCATGTTTAATTTCTCTCCTTTTGAATCAATTTGTTATTTTTGAATCAATGATGTTCCTGTCATCTCTTTTGGTTTTTCAAGACCAAGTAAGTCTAAAAGCGTTGGAGATAGATCGGCTAAAATGCCGCCTTCTCTAAGCGTCGCCCCTTTTTTCGTTACGATGACTGGAACAGGGTTTGTCGTATGTGCAGTATGCGGCTTTCCTTCTTCGGTAATGAGCACGTCTGCGTTACCGTGGTCTGCCGTGATGATGGCATGTCCGCCTTTTGCTAGGATTGCGTCGACTACAGCTCCTAAGCACTCATCTACTGCTTCAATGGCTTTGATTGTTGGCTCAAGCATACCTGAATGACCCACCATATCTGGGTTAGCAAAGTTCAGAATGATCGCATCATGCTTGTCCGCATTGATGTCTGCAACAAGTGCATCCTTTACCTCATAAGCGCTCATTTCTGGCTTGAGGTCATAGGTTGCGACATCTGGTGAATTGATTAAGATGCGGTCTTCTCCAGGAAATTCTTCTTCACGCCCACCGCTCATAAAGAACGTCACGTGAGGATATTTCTCTGTTTCAGCAATCCGCAGCTGCTTCAATCCATTTTGAGAAAGTACTTCTCCTACTGTGTTATCCAAATTCACTGGTTTGAAAGCCACATAGCCATCTACCGTTTCACTGAAGTGTGTGAAGCAGACGAAGTGTAAATCCTTCGGATGTGCTTCTCCGCGGTCAAACGAGCGGAAATCTTCATTTGTGAATGTGTTTGAAATTTGAATCGCACGGTCTGGACGGAAGTTATAGAAAATCACAGAGTCACCGTCGTTTACTTTTGCTACCGGCTCACCATTTTCTCTCGTAATGACAGATGGAATAACGAACTCATCGTAGATTCCATTTTCATAGGAGTCATCAACGACATCATAGATGTTTTGATAACTTGGGCCTTCACCATACGCCATCGCGCGATATGCTTTCTCCACACGATCCCAGCGCTTGTCACGGTCCATTGAGTAATAGCGTCCAGAAAGTGTTGCGACTTCTCCGACACCGATTTCTTTGATTTGTTCTTCAAGCTGCTTTAAGTACACTTTCGCTGTCTTCTGACCAACATCACGTCCGTCTAAGAAGCCGTGAATGTATACTTTTGTTAAGCCTTCTTTTTTCGCTAGTTTCAGCAAGGCAAAAAGATGCTGGATGTGGCTATGCACACCGCCGTCTGACAAGAGACCGAATAGATGAAGGGCCTTGTCATTTTCTTTTGCATAAGTCATTGCATCTAGGAACGTTTCGTTTTTCTCAAATTCCCCATCACGAATGGCAACATTCACTCTTGTTAAGCTTTGGTACACGATGCGTCCTGCACCGATGTTCAAATGCCCAACTTCAGAGTTCCCCATTTGACCTTCTGGGAGACCCACTGCCTCACCTGAAGCCGTTAAGGTTTGATGCGGGAATTCGTTCCAGTAGCGGTCGAAGTTCGGTTTCTTTGCTTGGGCAACAGCGTTACCGACTGTTTCGCCTCTTAAACCGAATCCATCTAAGATGATTAATGCAGCTGGTTTCTTACTCATATTGACCTTCCTCCAATAATTGAACGAAAGACTGAGGTTCTAAGCTTGCGCCGCCTACCAAAGCACCGTCAATATCGGATTCTGCCATATATTCTTTAATATTCGCAGGTTTCACGCTTCCGCCATACTGAATGCGAAGGCTGTCTGCCGCTTCTTGACCAAATTCGCTTGCAACCGTTTGGCGAATGTGCGCACAAACATCGTTTGCATCTTTTGCTGTAGAAGATTTACCTGTACCGATCGCCCAGATTGGCTCATAGGCAATCACAGATTCAGCGACTTGCTGCTTCGTTAAACCAGCTAGTGCTTTCTTCACTTGATCAGCGACAAGTTCGTTTGTTTTGCCTGCTTCACGCTCTTCAAGCGTTTCACCTACACAGATGATTGGAACGATGCCATGCTTGAATGCAGCATGTGCTTTTTTGTTCACTGTTTCATCTGTTTCAGCGAAGAATTCGCGGCGCTCTGAATGACCGATCACTGAGTAGCCGATGCCAAGATCTTTAAGCGCAGCAGGGCTGATTTCACCAGTGAATGCACCGTTTTCTTCAAAGTGCATGTTTTGCGCACCAATTTTAAGGTCTGTTCCGTTAGAAAGGCTGTTCAGCTTTTCTAGGAAAAGGGCTGGTGCACAGACAATAGATTCCACTTTGTCAGGAGATGGAATAGATGACTTGACTTCTTCAACGAAGCTTACAGCTTCACCAAGTGTTTTGTTCATCTTCCAGTTCCCAGCTATAATTGGTTTTCTCATGATTGACACTTCCTTATAGCAGTTTTGGTCTTATTTATCGTTTAATGCAGTCACACCTGGAAGTTCTTTGCCTTCCATAAATTCAAGTGAAGCGCCGCCGCCTGTAGAAATATGGCTCATCTGATCGGCAAGACCAAATTTCTCAACAGCTGCTGCTGAATCTCCACCGCCAATGACAGAATATGTATCTTTTGCTTCTGCCAGTGCTTCTGCGATTGCTTTTGTTCCTTTAGCGAATGCATCGATTTCAAATACACCCATTGGTCCGTTCCAGACAACAAGTTTGCTGTTTTTAATGACATCAGCATACTTCTCTCTTGTCTCTGTTCCAATATCAAGTGCTTCTAGATCACTTGGAATTTCAGAGATTGGCACAATGCTTGTATTCGCATCATTTGAAAAGTCGTCGGCTACCAGAACATCTGTTGGAATCAGGAAGTTCACGCCTTTTTCTTTTGCACGGTCCATAAAGGATTTCGCTAAATCTACTTTGTCTTCTTCTAATAGAGATTTCCCTACTTCGTGGCCAAGTGCTTTGACAAATGTATAAGCAAGTCCGCCGCCGATGATCAGGTTGTCCACTTTATCAAGAAGACTTTCAATCACACCGATCTTATCCTTTACTTTTGCGCCACCGATAATCGCTGTAAATGGGCGATCAGGGTTTGAAATGGCTTTTCCTAGAACCTCAAGCTCTTTTTGCATGAGGAAGCCTGAAACAGCCGGAAGATACGCTGCAATACCAGCTGTGGATGCATGTGCACGGTGTGCAGCACCAAACGCATCATTGACATACACATCGGCTAAATCAGCAAACGCTTTTGATAATTCAGGATCGTTCTTTTCTTCACCAGGATAGAAACGAACGTTTTCAAGCACTAGCACATCTCCTTCTTTTAAGTCAGAGATTTGCTTTTTCACGTTGTCGCCGTAAGCTTCATCTGCTTTTTTCACTTCTTGTCCAAGAAGCTCTTGCAGACGTTTTGCTACAGGTGTCAGACGCAGTTCTTCAGTAACTTGACCTTTAGGACGACCCAAATGACTAGCTAGTAGTACCTTTGCGCCTTGTCCTGTTAAATACTCAATCGTTGGTAATGCTGCGCGAATACGAGTATCATCCGTCACTTTTCCGTCCTTCATTGGAACGTTAAAATCTACGCGGCAGAACACAACTTTACCTTTTACGTCAATGTCTTTTACTGATTTCTTATTCATGCTCGTCAGGAGATCCTCCTTTATTCTGGTTTCCTTACGCATTGGACAAGTCTCTCTTTATCCTTTTCCCATTTTGCCCTCATCAAAACGAGAAATCGTGCAGAACGGATAAATACAGAGAAAAAGGGAAAGGGATGCTTCCCCTTCCCTTGTCCGTCTTCATTATATCGTGTCTCTAGGAAAGAACCAAGTGAGTTCCTTCAGTGTGAGAAATTAAAGACCTTGTTTTGCAATGTAAGCTGCAAGGTCAACAACGCGGTGAGAATATCCACTCTCGTTATCGTACCAAGAAATGACTTTCACCATGCTGCCTTCCATTACCATTGTAGAAAGAGCATCGATTGTTGAAGAGTTTGCATTACCATTGTAGTCACCAGATACTAATGGCTCTTCGCTGTAGCCTAGGATTCCTTTAAGTTCTCCTTCAGCCGCTTCTTTAAGTGCTGCATTTACGTCTTCAGCTGTCACATCTTGATTTAATTCAGCAACAAGATCAACTAAAGAAACGTTAGGTGTTGGAACACGCATAGCGCCACCGTTTAATTTACCTTTAAGTTCAGGCAATACAAGTGAAACAGCTTTCGCAGCACCTGTAGAAGTTGGGATGATGTTTTCCGCAGCTGCACGAGCACGACGGTAGTCTTTGTGCGGAAGATCAAGAATTTGTTGGTCATTTGTGTATGAGTGAACAGTTGTCATCATACCGCGTTTGATACCAAATTTATCGTTAAGTACTTTTGCAAATGGAGCTAAGCAGTTTGTTGTACAAGATGCATTAGAGATGACATCGTGGCTAGCTGCATCGTATTTGTCTTCGTTTACACCCATAACGATTGTGATATCTTCTTCGTTAGCAGGAGCAGAGATGATGACTTTTTTAGCGCCAGCTTCTAAGTGTTTAGCAGCGTCTGCACGTTTTGTGAAGAATCCAGTAGATTCAACAACGATTTCTACGCCTTGTTTACCCCAGCTTAATTTCGCAGGGTCACGCTCAGCTGATACTTCGATTGTTTTACCGTTCACTACTAAGTTCGTACCGTCTACAGAAACCTCTGCATCTAGTTTTCCGTGAACAGAGTCATATTGTAAAAGGTGTGCAAGCATGTTAGCGTCTGTTAGATCGTTAACCGCTACTACCTCAACTTCAGGATTGTTTAATGCTGCACGAAATACGTTACGTCCAATACGTCCAAATCCGTTAATACCGACTTTTACTGCCATGATGTTTCCTCCTTTTATAGGTCACAATGTTTTATATTGAGGGATCTATTGACTCCCTTAATAACTCTTTTGCGGCTCCTTCGTCTGTGACGAGAACCGTTCGGCGGGGTTTTTTGAAATAAGCTTCAATGGCCCCAGCCTTTGATGATCCACCTGCAACAGCAATGATGTGTGGAATGCTTTCTAAATCATCTAGCTGCATGCCGACGGAGTGCACTTTGTGGACGACCTCGCCATCACGATTAAAGTAATAGCCAAAAGCCTCTGTCACTGCGTCATGCTCATCAATCTTTTTTAAATCTTCAGCGGGTGTGTTTCGTCTCATCGCCATTGTTTTTGCTTCACCGATTCCATGAATAAGCATCGTGGATGATTTAATCGTTTGAAGCACTTCTTTGACAGACGGCTCTTCAATAATGGAAGAGTAAGCACCTTCTGACAGCTGTCCTGGAACAAACAGCAGTTTGTAAGTACCGGAAGCTTTTTCAGCCATGTGGGCACAAATGGTGTTTGCCTGATTTTTTACATTCTCCCCAAGACCGCCTCTCGCAGGGACAAACATCATGTCGCGATTTTTGGCATCAGGGGTCATCATTTCGGCAACAGCTTCCATCGTCGTTCCGCCAGTGACGGCGACGATATTATTTCCAGTAAACCTTTTTTTCATACATTGGACAGCAGCTCTTCCCATTTCTTGCTTCACCCACGGGGATTCATCGCTGTCACCAGAAACAATGATGACTTCTTCCAGGCCTAATTTCCTCTTTAATGTATTTTCCAAAAAGGTTAAACCTAAAACGTCCTTCATCATTCCTTCAAGCATTTCAAGCAAAGCATGACCTTCAGTCGTCAGCATCATACCGCTCGTTTTGACATCCAGCAGATTTTGTTCCTTTAAGAACTGAACTTCAGCTCTTAAGATACGTTCACTGAGACCAAGACTTGTCGCAAGACTTCTACGACCAATTGGTTCAGCTAATCTGATGTACTGCAAAATGTCGTAGCGCTTTTGCATAACTGTGAGAAGATCTGGTAATAATTTTTTTTGAGCTTCCAATAAACGATTCATGGCTAACGACCCTTTCTTTTCACGTTGGACTAAAAACGTCCCACTGTGACAAAAAACGTCCCGCCACAGCCAAAAAAAATCAATCCCTGCTTTCTTTAATTATTTTAACAGGATAATCTTGCATTTTCAACTCTTACAAACACATTTAGACAAAAAATAGACACATTTTGACCGATAACCTGCTTGTCATCTAGCTTTCCGCTATTTTATTTTTTTCAAACTATTTATTTTCTTCTATATTGAATGCATTTGTCTTTGAAAAGGTGCAGGCGGTCAAAAGCCGCCTGCTTATGTTTTCGGTATCGTTTCTTTCTCTTCATTAAACCGTTTCGCATCTTCCTTCGGTTTAATCTTGAGGTAGTAAATGATGTAGCAGGCGGCCATAAATGGAACTCCGCAATAAAGACCAATCCGCTGATCCTCAATAAAGAATAAACTGATAAGAACAATGCCAAATGCGATAAAGCCTGCTAATGGCACAAATGGATAAAAAGGCGTTCGGAAGACAAGATCCTTTACATCTCCGCCCTCTTTTATGAATTGTCTCCTAAAGAAGTATTGGGATAAACAAATCGACATCCAAACCACGACAAGCACCATACCCGAAATGGATATGAGCCAGACATATACCGTTTTTGGTGCTACAACACTCGTGAGCAGTGATAGAGCGGATACACCCATTGTCACCAATAAGGCATTGATCGGGATTTTACGTTTGGATAATTTTTTCGTGAAAACAGGTCCTTTCCCGTCTTTTGAAAGCGCCCAAAGCATACGTGATGATGCATATAATCCAGAGTTCGCTACAGATAAGACGGCTGTAATGATAATAAAATTCATGATATCTGCAGCGTATGGTATGCCGACCTTGTCCAACACCACAACAAACGGACTATCCACCGCGCCGGCGGTCTGCCATGGCAGAAGCGCTGCAAGAACCGCAATCGATAAAACAAAAAAGACCATCGTCCGCCAAATAATATTCCGAATAGAGCGTGGGAGTGTTTTTTCTGGATTTTCACTCTCCCCTGCTGCAATCCCTACAAGCTCTGTTCCTTGAAAGGAGAAATTGACTGTGACCATGGTTAATAAAATCGCAAAAACACCATTAGGAAAAAGTCCGCCATGATCCGTCAAATGGCGAAATAGGGGGGCAGGTTCCCCACCTTTCAAATGAATCATTCCGAAAATTGCGCCAATTCCAATGATAATAAACAATAAGATCGCAGCAACCTTGATGGCTGAAAACCAAAACTCGGTTTCAGCAAAGCTGCGAGCTGAGATGGCATTGATGGCAAATAAGATGACGCTAAAGGCAAGACACCAAAGCCAAACTGGGATATCAGGAAACCACCTTTGGAGTAGAATCCCTGCTGATGTAAATTCAAGTCCGATCGTACATGCCCAGCTAAACCAATAGAGCCAGCCGATCATAAAGCCCGTGGATGGACCAATATACTTCGTGGCATACTCTTGAAAGGAACCAGCTGTCGGCATCGCCACTGCTAATTCACCGAGACAGAGCATGACCAAATACATGAGCAACCCGCCGATGATAAACGAAAGAATGGCTCCCCCTGGGCCTGCTTGATGAATAATGAGTCCTGACCCAAGGAAAAGGCCTGTTCCGATAACCCCGCCTAAGGCAATCATAAAAAGATGTCTGCTTTTCATGGAACGCTCTAGTTCATTATGCTGTTCTGGCTTCAAATCCGCTTCCCCACTTTCACTCTTCTATTCATCAACCTTTGACAAAATTCGCCGTTCATTGAAAGAGAAAGGGAGAATTTGAAGGCTTCTCCCTTGATCATTTATGCTTGAAATAACGCTTGGATATGAGCAATTGCCCAATCCAAGTCTTCTTTTGAAATGGTAAGCGGCGGTGCAAATCGAATCACTGTCTCATGGGTTTCTTTGCATAACAGCCCTGCTTGCTTGAGCTTCTCACAATAAGGTCTAGCTGCCTCAGTCAGTTCCATCCCAATAAATAGTCCACGCCCGCGTACTTCCTTAATCACAGGACTTTGAATGCGTGATAGTTTGTCTTTGAAATATTGCCCAAGCTCCAGTGAGCGCTCGGCAAGCTTCTCGTCGATTAAAACATCTAGTGCAGCAAGTGATACTGCGCACGCAAGAGGATTCCCGCCGAAGGTAGACCCGTGAGACCCTGGATTAAATACACCTAAAATATCACGGTTTGCGACAACACATGAGATCGGGAATACCCCACCGCCAAGTGCTTTACCAAGAATCAGCATATCCGGCTCAATGTCTTCCCAGTCGCATGCAAACATCTTGCCGGTCCGCGCTAATCCCACTTGAATTTCATCTGCGATCAATAACACATGTTCTTTCTCACAGATCGCTTTTGCCTCTTTTATAAAGCCCTCAGGCGGCATGACAATGCCCGCTTCTCCTTGAATCGGTTCAAAGAGAAAAGCCGCTGTTTGCGGAGTGATCGCTTCGCGTAACGCCTCAATATCTCCATAAGGGATGAGCTTTATGCCTGGAAGCATCGGACCGAAACCTCTTTGATATTCTGCTTCCGAAGAAAGTGACACAGCCGTCATTGTACGACCATGAAAATTCCCGGTACATGCAATAATTTCTGCCCGATTCTCTTCGATTCCCTTGACATCATAGCCCCATCGTCTCGCTGCCTTTATCGCCGTTTCCACAGCCTCGGCACCCGTATTCATCGGCAATGCCATCTCTTTATTCGTTAATTTGCAGATCTTCTCATACCATGGACCAAGCTGATCATTATGGAAGGCCCTTGATGTAAGTGTCACGCGGTCAGCTTGTGTTTTAAGCGCTTCAATAATGCGGGGATGGCGATGTCCTTGGTTCACTGCAGAATATGCACTGAGCATATCCATGTAGCGGTTGCCCTCAGGATCAGTCACCCACACTCCCTCAGCCTCTGAAATCACAATTGGCAACGGATGATAGTTCGCCGCACCGTATTGTTCTGTTTGATGAATCAATGCTTTTGTCTGTGTCATCGTGTATTCCTCCTTCTATATGCTTGCCTCTTTTGATTGGGTTCATCTTCACTCTTATATTATGCAAGGATCATGCCAACTTAGTGATCGCTCTGTATCTAGGATTGTGCTCATCTTTAACGCAAAATAATTTTGCATATGCAAATTTTTTTAGAGGAAACCGCAAAATTTTTCATGTAAAATAGAGGTAATGTCTGGAGGTGGCGCAAGTGAAAAAAGATCAGCATACCGCAAAGCTCGAAAATGAGATTGATCTATATAAACAAATGCTCGATTTAATTGATGTTGGGGTTCACGCCATTGATGAAAATGGCAATACCATTGTTTATAACAAAAAAATGATGGAGATCGAATCTTTAAAACGTTCTGATGTCCTTTATAAAAATGTCTTAGACCTCTTTGTGTTTCAGGATGAGATGCACAGTACACTTGTCCAAGCGCTGCGAACCGGGAAACAGACGGTTCATGCAAAGCAGACGTATCACAACTACAATGGAAAAGAAATCACAACGATTAACCATACATACCCGCTCGTTCGAGACGGTTTGATTCAAGGGGCGGTTGAAATTTCGAATGATGTCACGAAACTGGAACGGCTCATTCATCACAATATGAAGAAAAAAGGAAACACACGCTTTACATTTGATTCAATCATTGGGGAGAGTCCTGCCTTTTTAGAAGTGATTGAACATGCGAAACGAGCCACACGTACCTCTTCTTATGTGCTGATTGTTGGTGAGACAGGGACGGGGAAAGAGCTATTTGCACAAAGCATTCATAATGGCAGCAGCCGTTCATCTGGACCATTTATTACGCAGAATTGTGCAGCACTGCCTGATAACCTCATTGAAAGTATGCTTTTTGGAACACAAAAAGGGGCTTTTACAGGGGCAACAGATCAGCCCGGTCTATTCGAACAAGCACAAGGAGGTACACTGCTTTTAGATGAGATCAACTCATTACACCCAGCTCTTCAAGCAAAACTATTGCGCGTCTTGCAAGAGAAACGTGTAAGAAGGTTAGGCAGTACAAAGGAAATCGCCATTGATGTGAGAGTGATTGCTAATATGAATGAGGACCCTGTGGATGCGATCGCAGGTGGACGGATGCGAAAGGATTTATTTTACCGGCTTGGCATTGTCACCTTGTTTATCCCGCCACTCTCTGAGCGAAAAGAAGACATCCCCACATTTGTCATGCATTTTATTCAAAAATATAATGAACTGTTTCAAATGAATGTGAAGGCGGCTGATGAAGAGGTACTTGCCCTGTTCCAAACGTATCATTGGCCGGGCAATGTAAGAGAACTGGAGCATGTGATTGAGGCTGGAATGAATATGATGATGGACGAAACATACTTAAGCATGCATCACCTTCCTTACCATTTCCGTTTCAAGCAAGGAGAAGGACGTCCTAGTGAACACATGCAGATGAGTCCGCTTAATCTATCAGCTGCAACTGATACGTTTGTCTACACGAGCTCAGATCATACAACTGATTTCCAAACCCAAATGGAACGATTTGAAAAACAATACATCGTCCATTACTTAAATAAAATGGACGACAATATTTCACAGACTGCAAAGATATTGGGCATGAGCAGGCAAAGTCTGCAATATCGAATGAAAAAATTGCATATTTCTCTTCAATAATAGAGCTGTGCCGTTTTTCGGCACAGCTTATTGAATATCTGGCTTTCCTTCCTGTTCTTGCAGCACATCACCAAGAAGTTGTTCTACTTTTTCCAAATGTGTAAGCATCGCCCTCTCCGCTTCTTCTGGCTGCTTGTCCATGACAGCTTGATAAATACGTTCATGGTCTTTGTAAAGCTGACGTATGGACGCTTTTCTTGAAAATAACACGATTTTTCTCGTTTCCCGCATCGTTTCAATTAATAAGGATGAGACCTGATTCATTAACGCCGCCAGTAAATGATTCTTTGAGGCTTTAGCGATGGCAAGATGAAATGTAAGGTCTGCCTCTTCACCAATTTCTTTATGCGCTTCTGCACGCTTCATTTGTTCAAGTGCATCATGCAGTCGATGGAGGTCCTCGTCTGTCCGCAGCAATGCTGCCTTTTTGACAGCACCTGATTCAATGATTGATCTCACTTCTAGAAGCTGCACGATATCCTGCTGCTTCATCAAAAAAGCAGGAGATAAACAAAATGTGAGCTGCTCAGGATCGAACTGCTTCACATATGTGCCTTCTCCTTGCTTCATCTCTATTAATCCGATCGCTTTCAGAGCGGACAGCGCCTCTCTCACAGCGGAACGGCTGACTTGAAAGTTTTCAGAAAGTGCTTGAACCGAGTCTAATTTTTCGCCCGGAAGAAGCTCCCCCGTTCGAATGGATTCGACTAATGCGTCCGCAATTTCTTCATATATTTTTTTTGTTTTGATTTGTTTATATTTCAATTGGTCTCACCTCATCACTGTTGTCTACCCTATCGCCTCATGCCCTATCTTATACTTTACCCCAAAATTCAGATCACACGTCTTCCCTTTTTTCAATTCTCAAGAAATCTTCTATCACTCTTTCACTCATCAAAAAAGAAGCACGTGCCATTGTTTCTGGCATGTGCTTCTTTTTAATCATATCGCTTCCGCAGCGTGGAAGACGGAAGGTTCATTTGTTCACGATATTTGGCAATGGTTCTGCGAGAGACGCGGATACCAAAGGTTTGCTGAAGCTGCGTCATGATTTGCTGATCCGAATACGGTTTTTTCTTATTTTCTGATTCAATCAGCTCTGCAATGTGGGTCTTCACTGTGTAGCTGGATGCTTCTTCAAGCGAATGCCCTTCTAGTTTCGCTTGGAAAAACTGTTTCATTTCCATTAACCCATAAGGAGTCTGCACCATTTTCCCTTTGACTGTTCGACTCACTGTCGACTCATGCACTTGTAATATATCTGCAACCCGCTTCATCGTAAGCGGTTTCATTTTATGCTTCCCTGTCAGGAAAAAATCAGTCTGTTGTAAGATAATCTCACGAACGACATTTGTCATCGTTTGTTTTCTCTGCTTCAGCGCTTGAACAAGCCAATTGTACTGCTGATGCTTTTCCTTTAAATATGCATATGCTTCATGCCGCTTTTGATCTTGAATCATGGCGAAATACCCTTCATTCATTTCAATATCCGGAAAAGCACGCTGGTTCAGCTCGAATGTGATGTGACCTCCCGCAGCTGTAATCAACACATCTGGTTCTATATACACATCCTGGTCTTCATAAGAGAAATGAAGGCCTGGTCTTGGTTCGAGAAGCGACACCTCATCTTGTATGGCTTGCAGGGTTTTCAACGGCATACCTGTTTTAGCTGCGATTTCCTTCCAAGCCTTCCTTGCGAAAAGAAAGAAATGCCCTTCGATGATCAGCTCTGCTTCATACCAGCGATCCTTTTTTCGTCTAAGCTGGAGCAGGATGCATTCTTGCAATGATCTAGCGCCAATACCGGCAGGCTCTAATGATTGAAGCTGATGAAGAACGGCCTCTACTTCTTCTGCCGAAGCCTTTAAAACAGCGGCCATTTGGTCAACCGATTCATTTAAATAGCCATTGGAATCAATGGACTCAATCATGAATTGAAAAATCCTTTGATTCTTTTCACTTAAATTCAAATCAATGGCCTGTCTCTTTAAATACATTTGCAGGCTTTCTTTTTGATGCGTACGATACGGCTCTGTCATTCGATCTTGCGTTCTTTTATGATAAACTGGTTGATAGCTGTCCGTGTCTTTCCGCTCAATCAGAGGGTTCTCAAGCGCTAACTGATCAAGATACTCACCCAGCTCTGCACAATTCAATTGCAGCAGCGTAATCGCCTGCCTGAGTTCTTGCGTGAGTACCTGCTTTAATACTAGTTCTTGTTGCAGTTTAAGGCTCATTGTCTCCCCTCCCTCTCATCATTTTACATGAAGATTGACGGACCGTATATACGAAATAGGAGTGATTTCCATGTCTGAACTTTTTTCCGTTCCATACTTTATTGATAACTTAAAACAGCACATTGCCATGAATCAACATGAAGACAAGATTCATGCCATGAACGCTTATTATCGGTCGGTGGTTTCTACACTTGTGCAGGACCAATTGACGAAAAATGCTGTTGTCTTGAAGCGAATTCAGCATCTCGATGAAGCGTACCAAAAGGTGAAAAAAGAAAGCGAATAAATGGACGAAAAACAACACCCTTTCTCATGATTGCAAAGGGTGTTTTTCATGCAGGAAAAGCTTTTGATCCAGCTTCGATTTGTACATCATCAAAAAGCCGGACCGCCCTACAGTAAGCCATAGGTCATGATGATTCCATAAAATAAGGGATTGATAAAAAGAGAGGCAGGCTGCTGATGAACGAGCAGCCTATGTGGAGGATAATGCTTTCTTTTGCAGGGCGTTGTAAAGTGTATCAATGACAAGCTCCTGTTCCGCGTCTGTCATGCTTGTACCAGATGGCAGGCAAAGACCTGTCTCAAATAACAACTCAGATGCAGGGACTTCATCGGCTGTTGTATAAAAAGGACAACCATGAAAGAGCGGCTGCTGATGCAGTGGCTTCCATACACGCCTTGCTTCGATCTGCTTTTGTTCTAAAGCATCTATCATCTCCACTGGAGACATCTGTACATGATGATCAATGGTGAATGTGGTCAGCCAGCGGTTTGATGTGGTTTCTTGATATTCTGGCATAAATTGAAGGCCTTCAATATCGGCTAAAGCATCTTGATAACGCTCGAAAATGCGGCGTTTTTGCTGAACACGCTCCTCTAACACTTCCATTTGTGCAATTCCTACACCTGCGAGTAGGTTGCTCATCCGATAGTTATATCCCTCCTCTTGATGTTCATAGTGTAGGGCATGTTCTCTTGCCTGTGACGCGAGAAATCGGCAGCGGTCGATGGTTGCTTCATCATCACTGACAAGCATTCCGCCTCCTGATGTTGTAATGATTTTATTTCCGTTAAAAGAGTACACACCGAACCTGCCCATTGAACCGCTTTTTCTTCCTTTATATATACTGCCTAACGATTCAGCTGCATCTTCAATGATTGGCACATCATATGCCTCACACACCGCTATGATTTCATCCATTTTCGCACTTTGTCCGTATAAATGAACGACAATAACCGCACGGGGTCTTTTCCCAAGTCGTTTTGTTTCAGCGAAGGCTTTCTCTAACGCCAGCGGACACATATTCCATGTCTCTTTTTCTGAATCAATAAAAACAGGCGTCGCTTGTTCATATAAAATAGGATTTGCACTGGCAACAAATGTGAGAGTGGAACAAAAGACCATATCTCCCTTTTGAACGCCAATGAGTTTTAAGGCAAGGTGAATGGCTGCTGTTCCTGAAGACAATGCTGCTCCACTCTTCACGCCTGCATAATCCGCGACCACTTGCTCAAATTCATTTACAAGCGGTCCTAATGGTGCAATCCAATTGCTTTTAAATGCCTCCTCTATTTTCTTCTGTTCTTTTCCACTCATATGAGGAGGAGATAAGTAGATTCGTTTCCTGTCTCTCATGATTTCCCACCTTCTCTTCGACCTTTGATCTCAATTGCAGGAACGCCTACGGCGACTTTCTGATCATGTATATCTCGGGTCACTGCCGCTCCTGCGCCGATCACTGCCCAGCTTCCAATGGTTCTGCCAGGTATGACAGCAGCCCCAGCTCCAATATGAGCACCCTCTCGCACAGAGACACAGCCGGTGAGCACGGCTCCCGGGGATAGGTGCGTAAAGGATTCGAGAAAGCAGTCATGCTCCACGATAGAACCGGTGTTGATAATGGCATGCTCACCAATTACTGCATCTGCTTGCACAACAGCCCTTGCCATCACAACCGTTCCTCGGCCAACCTTCGTTGACGAGCTCACAACTGCCTCTGGATGAATCAGTGTGGCAAATGCCCTCTCTTCAAATGCGAGACGTTCTTTGATCCTCTGTCTGATTTCGTTTTGCCCAATGGCAATCAGCCATTGCATATCAGGTATTTCATCTCTTACCTTTTGACTCATAGAAATCGGACCATACAGAATGCCGGTTCGAGTGTCAGCCTCCTCAAATCGATCGTCTAATACAGCACACAATGAGTAATCAGGATGCAAAAAAATCAACTCCTGAATGACCTTACTGTGTCCGCCAGCCCCTATTAAGCCAATGGGCTGCTCTTTACGTATCGGTTCCTTTGAATTTTTCAGCTGTTGCATGATTTGGCTGCTGCACCCCTTCTGTTTTGATGACTTTCAGCAAGGTCATCCATAAGATTTTCATATCGAGCCAAAACGATTGATGCTCTACATACCAGAGGTCATAGGTGAATTTCTCCTCCCAAGAGAGAGTATTCCTCCCATTCACCTGGGCCCATCCAGTGATACCAGGCTTCACAAGATGACGCTTCGCTTGCTCCTCTGTGTACATTTGTAAATACTCCATTAAAAGCGGTCTTGGTCCAACGAGACTGATTTCCCCTTTGAGTACATTGACAAGCTGCGGCAATTCATCAAGACTGAGCTTACGAATAAAGGCGCCGGTTTTTGTTAATCGAAGATGGTCTGGAAGCAGTACGCCATGTTCATCGCGTTCCTCGGTCATCGTCCGAAATTTATAAAGCATAAACGGCTGTCCGTACAGACCAGGCCGTTCTTGTCGAAACACCACAGGCGCTCCGATTTTCCACCGAATGAGTCCATAGATGAGAAGGAAAAGGGGGCTGCCTGCGATGAGCAGGGTCAAAGCCACGACCACATCTATTATTCTTTTCATCATTGCTTCTCCTTTCCACACTAGCGAGAGACAGATCGTTCAATAGCAGCTTGTTTCACCTTACGCATGAGCTGTATCCGCTCTTGTTTTGTTCCTGCAAATTGATACAAATAGCCTAAGTAGAGAACGAAACATATTCCGCCAATACAAAATAGCTCCCACCATCTCGTCACATCATACACAGCCTGAATACCGGCACAGATCCCCCATATGAACAGAGCCCCAAACAGCGGAACGACTGTATGTTTGTAAAAGATGGTGCTTTTCTGTTTCGTGATCTTGGCTGTATACAATGGGAGAAAGACGATATTTTTCATCAATAAAACAACGGCCCCTGCTGATGCAATGCCATATAACCCAAGCTGAAGTAGGTGAGTCAGTCCATAGGCTAACAGGACATTGGAACCGCCTAATATGAGTGTCACAACCGCCGGCACTTTAAATCGGTTAAAGGCAGTCGGTACATAGGTCAGCGGTAAAAACATCAACGTGAAACACAAATAAGCCGCATGAATTATCAGCAGCCATTTCAGTTCCTCAAAGGCTGGTCCAAGCCATAACAGCATGAGCGGACCGGCAAGACCTCCTAACAGAGCCGCGGGGAATGCCACAAATAAACCACTCCATTTCATGGCATTGGCGGCGTATTGAATGAGCCCCTGCTCGTCTTGATTTGAATATAATTTTGTGATCGTTGGCGCAAACACAACCGCAAGTGTCCCTGCAAGGGTGCGCAATAATAATGGAAATTGTAAAATGGCGGCATACTGTCCAGTCGCTTCTGCCCCAATCAGTAAGTTGGTCATCAATAAATCGATTTGTAAAAACAACAAAATGCCCATTTGCTCAAATGAATGCCACACCCCTGATCGAACCAGCGTGAGACTTGAAGATAAAGAAACGTACCGCCACTTAAACGAAAACCAAGGAATGAGTTTCTTAAAATAATAGAGACCCATTCCCAAAGCGGCGAAACTCCCCATAACGGCTGCAAGCGGAATATGCCAAATGGCTGGTGTCGTCACAGTAAATAACAGTACAATCACAAGCGCCCTGCCAAACATCTGAATGGCCTGTCCAACACTCGACACATATAATTTGTTCGCATAAAACGGTGCCGCCCCAATACCAGACATGACGAAATTGAGCATAAATAAAAGACCCCCTAACACAAAGGCGATCTGTGTATCTTTTGCAAGATGAGCAGGCACATGAAGCCAGTCAACCAGCTGCTGAGACATGAATAGACAAAGTAAAAAAAGACAGATGGATAAAAAAAGAGAACTGACAAAATAGGAAGCGAGATAGCGCTGCGCTTGTTCCATCTCTCCTTTATGAGCCGCAACAGAAAAAAAACGCACCACCACAGCACTTAATGAAGCCGTAATGACCGATAAATAATTGATCATATTTTGAGTCAGATGAATCAGACCAAACGCTTCCACTCCAAGTGTATGAACAATGTAAGGCGTTAAACAAACAGACATCAGCATCATCAAGAAAAACGTCATCACATTTGCACTGACATTGTAAAGAAACGCACGGTTCATGGTGATTTCACGCAGTGTTTAAGGGCCTTCATCCAACTTCCTCTCCCTTTTGTCCGCTTGTTTTCATATGCTGATGAATGGCCTTTTTCACCGCTTCCTCCGTTGGTTCCTTCAAAAGGGTCATAAACGGCAAGTGCTCTACCCATTCATATCCTTCCATGACTTTATGATCAAACGACCTGATGACAACACACGGTGTATGTGTGATCGCACAAAAGATCATGCCATGCAGTCGATCTGTCACGACGACTTGTGCCTGTCTCAACTGCGTCCATAGCGTGGATAATTCCTCTAAACGAGTCGTTCGATTCACTCGCTTACCAATGGTCGTTGTGATAAAACCAACTTGATCATACGTTTCTTTGATATGCTCCTGCAGTTGTTCTCGTTTCTCTTTCGTGAGATACGCCTCCTTATCCTCACGCAGACAAAACAGCACTCCTTTACGGGTTTGACTCTTTGATGTTTCGTCTAATGTCAGAACCATATCAGGCTGTTTCCACACCTCTTTATTAGGAAAATGCTTCTTCATCCATTGATAGGTGGTTTGATCTCTTGCCATCAAGAGAAGCCTCGGGTGTTGCTGATATGCTTGAATAGCGCGGCGTTCTTCTCTTTTCCCTCTCTTTGTTTCTGTAAAATGAGCAGTAGCGGGCAGCTGAATAACAGGATAGGACTTAAAGGCGTTCATGATAAATTGTCTTGTCCATTCTTCATATCGATATAAATCGCCCATGTTGCCCCCGCCGATGATACAGACAATGTCCTCTGGGTGCCGCGCGTGCTTCAGCGGACGTGCTAGACGATACATCTCCTGCATGTCTACTTCTATGATTTGATAGTCTGGAAAGTGCTTTTGTAGAAAACAGCAGCTGGCATAGGCAATCGCATGATCACCTAAGTTGTCATGTGCCGGTAGCAGCGTGAGAATGATTTTCTTCTGATGACGCAGCTCTGGCAGTCTTTGGCGGCTCAACCTATATTGAAGTGGATACTTGACCTTTAAGAGCAGCCACTCTGCGGCATGTGCTTTTAATTGCTGCAATGTCACACTCATCACCCCGATTTTCTCGTTTGATATTCAATCCATTTTTGATAGCTTGAAGCTGCGGCAGAGAGCGGATACACCCACTGCATCCTAGCAAGGAATAAGATCATTCGCTTTCGCACAGTCAGCTTCGATGGTTCCACTTGTTTCACAGCCTTCTGAAAAGCTTCATGTGTCACCATTTCACGCATATGACCAAGCTTTTTTTGAAAGGAAAGGGAATTTTGGCTCTTCCATTCATTGAGCATACAATGCAGCGTATGATTCACGATAAAAAAATAAAAAGCTTTCTCATATGGTGTCAGCTCATCATGCTCTTTTAAAAACAAACGCTGCGCGTCATAAAACGCCAGTCCATGCTGAAAATACTGCTTTTGATATCGCTGGACAATGGATGACAAATGAACCCGGTAATAATAAAGCGGCTCATGAACAAAGGCAATGACACGTGATAAAGAAAAACAGCGCAGCGTGACATATTGATCTTCAATATTCTCAAGCTCACCTCTCAACGGAAAACGGATATGATGCTTTTCGATAAACGCCCGCCGATACAGCTTATTCCATGAGAATCCCGTGATCTCACCATGTAATAACGATTCTATTAAACTTGTCTTATCGGCTTCCTGTTGAGCTAACAGCGTCGTCGGTATGATCCGTTTTGACTGTTCAAATTGAATCCAATATTCACTGACAACAAGATCAGCACCGGTGTTTTCGGCTTTTTGATATAAAGCCTCACAGTATTGAGGAGCGAGAACATCGTCTGAATCAACAAAGGCAAGATACGTTCCTGTTGCTTCTTCTATGCCCCTGTTCCTCACCGCTCCCAGCCCTTGATTGGTTTGGTGAATCACCCGAAATCGCTCATCACGCGCAGCAAACGCTTCAAGGATGTCTCCACTGTGATCGGTAGATCCATCGTTAATGAGGATGACCTCTATATCTGAAAAGCTTTGGTCTGCAATCGATTGAAGACACTGCTCCACATATTGACTAGTGTTATAGACTGCGACCAATAGACTGATAGCTGGCATGACAGCAAGCCCCACCTTTCTTCAAATCTACTTTGTAAAAATCGTTCGGTACGGTAAAACAGAAGAATCAAACGGCATCAGCATAATGCTGTACAAAATATAGCAAACCGCAATTCCGATATACATAAAGAAATTGGTTCGCTGATCAAAAATCCGTGTGAAATAAGGTAGTAAAATGAGCTGATACAGACCAAAGTAAATATGAAATCTTGCATAAATGACATCCTTCGTTGCAAGGATGCCAAACAAAAATCCAAGCAAGCAAAAATTCACAATATAATCACTCTCTGGGGTCAGCTCACGAAGTCGTTTTCGACAAAAGAACGCAAGCAATAACGGCAAAATCAAGACACCAATTTTCGTCACATTCATTCCATTCGTATTCGTTGTCAGCCACTCCTCGTAATGACCATAAGAACTCCCTTGCAGCATCACCACAAACACGGAGACAAAGCGGTCATACAGAGCAGTTAAGCCTAGAAAAATCATACATAACACAAGCATCATCCAAGACCACGCCTTTGTTCTGACGATGAAATAGACTGGAATCATAATGAGTGCCGAGGAATGAAATAGCGCGCATACAAGTACGAGCGGAAAATACCATTTCCACTGACCTTTGATGACAAACTGGATGGCATAAAAAAGAATCGCTGCCACCATATACTGCCGCATGCCATTAAACGAAGCGTAATAATGAAATGTACCGAGAAATAGCAGCATACTAAGCTCAAATGGCCGTCCATATCGCACAAGTGTTTTGATAATAAAAAAATAGGTGATGATCCCAACTGTGATATACATGATTTGCGGCTCATGTGACAGTTGATTGAGCATCCATAAGATCAATGTAAAGCCCGGATCAGTGGCGGCCTTGTCTACACCGAATCCGAAAATATGCCAAGGCTTGTCATAGTTGACGGAGAACTCATACATTTGTCCATAGGTTACAAAATCAGTTCCTACTTTGTAGCGTATGCCCGCCACAATACAAAGAAATAAAAATGGAAAAAACACCAGAAGCTTGTTCGGCCGCCAGCCGCTTTGTATGGTATCATCACGTCTGCCATAAAATGCAGCAAAGCTCGACCATAAATAGACCATGATCATGTTCACCAAATAAACCGCCATCTGCCAATCCTTCCTTACAATCCATACACATTCATCACACGGGTGATGTTCTGTTTTACATCAAATCCTCTAAGGCCAAGCTGAGAAATAATCGTCTCCTGAAGAGGAGGATCTGCATGGTAGGCTTCTAGTATGGCTTTCATCCACTCATGTGCTGAATCTTGCAAGGATTTCCGTTTCACAAGCCCACAACCTAAATCGACTTCCTTTGTGATATGATCTGAAATCACACATGGGAGTCCAGATGCTTGCGCTTCCACTAATACGAGAGGAAGACCTTCAAACAAAGACGGCATCACAAACACATCAAATGCTTCCATATACTGCGGAACCTCTGAGACAACGCCCGTAAACACAATGTCTTCCATTAATCCTGCTTTCACTGCATACGATTCAACCACTGGCCGTAGCGGCCCATCTCCGATGAGAACTAGCTGAAAGGAGACCCCTTGTTTTTTCAGTGTCTGCGCTAATTCGATGAAAAAAACATGGTTTTTCTGCTCATGAAATCGGCCAATATGTCCAATGATCAGTTTTCTCTCGTGAAGATGGAGGTCTTTTTTCATCTTCACCTTCGCTTCTGGCTCCAACTGAAAAAAAAGGTCCAAATCAATCCCATTTGGTAAAATGTTCACTCGTCCATCGTGCATTCTTTTTTGTCCAAATAAAAAGGCACCGGCATCTTCACCGCATGCAACGAGCTGCGTAGAAAAGGCAAAGATCAATTGACGAAATCCTTTGAGCAACAAATGATCAACCCGGCTAGGAGACTGTTTCCAAGCCGTATTATGTGAATGGCAAATGCGTATCTTCACACCTGCCAGTTTCGCAGCAAGGGCAGAAAAGCCCGTTTGAAAATCTGTATGTGCATGCACCGCCTGATAAGGTCCCGTTTGCTTAATCGTCTTCGTCAACGTTTTGACAAACGTCCATGGAGAGGACGCTCCAATACTTGGGACATAAAAAATCCGCCCGCCAAGCTGACGAATTTCCTCATCGTAATCACAGACATCCTCCCGGTGGGTAATGAAATCAAATTGAAGAACATTCCGGTCGATTGCACGATAGATATTCATGATCATCGTTTCTGCTCCGCCTCTGTTCATTCCGCCCACAACATGAAGTACACGCTTTGGCTCACTCATCCCGAATCGTCCTCCTTTTCACCATAGATCCTCCAAGTTTCCGCTGATGATAAAACCTCATGATCTTTGGTGACATACAGGCACGGATGACAGGCTTAAGCGCAAAGAGATAATCAAACGGCGACAATTTTAATTGCTTGCATGCTTTTAACACAAGCCAGGCATTGTCCATTGAATATCGGAATTTCCGGCGCTGAAAGGCCGCTTCATCCTCCCTTACAAGGTATAAGGGCTCTTGCAGATTAAAGCCTTTTCTCCCCGTAGCAAAAAAACGAATCCAAAGATCGATATCTTCCATCCGTCTAGTTGTTTTTACAGAACGATAGCCATTTAAAGCCTTGTAGGCAGACGCTCTCATCATAATCGTCCCATGACAAAAAGGCGTTCCTCTTGCTAGCACCCTTCGATCAGGCTCTGAGACAAGTGCTCGAACGCCCTTCGCCCCTGACTCATCAAACACCGTCATCGCCGTCCCAACCACATCATATTCTGGATGTGCTTCGAGGAAATGAACCTGTTTTTCTAATCGTGTAGACACTGATATATCGTCGCCATCCTGTCTTGCAATCAGTTCTCCATTCGCTTCAGTGAGACAACGATTTAAACTGGCGGCAAGTCTTTGATTGTGTTCGTTTTGAATGAGGCGAATTCTATCTGGATCACGCATGGTATAGTGCAGCACTTTTTCATAGGTGCCATCTGTTGATGCATCATCACATATGATGAGCTCCCAGTTTTCATAGGTTTGACGAAGAATCGATTCAATGCTTTCTTCTACTGTCTCTTGGCAATTGTAAACACCCATGATAATCGATACTTTCGGCTGACGCATGCTCACATCACCTTCTCTTTTTGGTCCATATACGTTGTGTAAATTTCCTCCATTGCACTTACCGTCTGCTCCTGTGCAAATGCGTGAGCCATAGAACGTCCCGCTTTCCCCATTAGGTGAAGCTGGTCCTTTTTATGATAGAGCTGCTGTAAATAAACGGCTAAACCATTCACATCATGCGGTTTGACTAAAAAGCCGTTCACTCCATGTTTGACAAGCTCACAATGCCCTCTATTTTCTGTTGCAATCACCGGCTTTTCAGCAGACATCGCTTCAAGAAGATTCATCCCAAGTCCTTCTCTCAAGCTGGTTGATACACAGACATCGCTCAGATGCATCCAATCTTCGATGTGTTTGCAAAATCCCGCAAACTGTACATGTTCCTCAAGATTCAGCTGACAGACCAACTTTTCATAGGACGACCGACTTGTCCCTTCTCCAGCAAATACAATTTTCACATATGGTATATTCCGATACACCTGCGCGCAAGCTTTGATGAGCATTCCTTGATTTTTATTGTCATTTAATTCACCAGCACACAGCACGATAAAATCTTGCGTGGTAAAACCATATGCTTTACGAAGGCGGTCTTTTTCTTTGTCATCAACTGGTGCAAATCGCTTCATATCGACACCCATACCGGGAACATAATGCACAGCCGCCTTCTCTTTTGACAGACGATCGGCTCTTTCATAGTCTTCTCCATTAATGGTGATGAGTGCATCCGTATATTGAACGAGCCACCTCTCAACTGGATAATAAAGCAGCCAATTTTGAAGCGGTGCCCCCTTCCAAAAGTGAAACCCATGCGCTGTGTAAAAAACTTTCGTCCCTTTTTTGCGCGTCCCTTTGGCCGCTAGCCTGCCAATGACACTCCCCATCGGTGTGTGACAATGGATGAACTGATAATGCTCTTTTTCTAACAGCTTTTTCAGCTCCACATAAGCAAGCCGGTTGTGCAAATGAAAAGGGGAACGCTGAATCGGAATGGAATGCGCTTGATCCACATATGGCAGTTCCAGCTGGCCATTTGCCGCTGTATGCACTTCCCATCCTTGTTCCTGAAACCATCTGAAATACGGGAGATGGAATGCCTTAAAATGATAATCAACCGTTGCGCAAAACAAGACTTTTTTCTTCATTAGCAAGTGGCTCCTCCTCTCGTTGCATCGGTTCAGGCAATACATCATGCGACTCAATGGCGGCAAACAAGGCCTGTCTTAATTGATCGTCACTCATCATGTTAAATTCGTGAATAAAGCGGTTCAGCACATACGGATCTCCATCCAAGGCATGGCCGATATGGATTTTCGGGAAAATTTGCTCCTGTGCTTTTTCATGCTGGTTGAGTAGCTCCTCGTACATTTTCTCTCCGGGACGAATCCCCGTAAATGTGATTGGAATCTGATCTGTGGTGTAGCCTGAGAGGTGAATGAGGTTTTCTGCGAGGTCGACAATTTTGACTGGCTCCCCCATATCTAAAACAAAAATCTGCCTTCCTTCTGCTAGTGCACCAGCTTGAATAACAAGCCTTGATGCTTCTGGTATCGTCATAAAATATCTTGTCATGGCTGGGTGCGTGACGGTCACTGGCCCGCCTCTTTCAATTTGTTTTTTAAAGATCGGAATAACGCTCCCCCTGCTTCCGAGTACATTCCCAAACCGGACGGCGACAAATTTCGTTTCACTGCTTGCCCCCATTTGCATAATCACCATTTCAGCAAACCGCTTTGTCGCTCCCATCACATTGGCAGGGTTGACCGCTTTGTCAGATGAGATGAGGACAAATGTTTCAACTCCGTGCTCATGTGCAGCTTCTGCCACATTTTTTGTCCCGATAATATTGTTTTTCACCGCTTCTTTCGGGCTGATTTCCATGAGCGGGACATGTTTATGCGCAGCGGCATGATAAATCATATCCGGCTGAAAATGACCAACGATTTCACTCATTTTTTGTTTATCTTGAATATCCGCAATTTGTGGATATAGACTAATGCTGTCTCCATACAATTCTTTCAGCTCTAGTAAAATAGAATGAATGCTAAATTCTCCATGTCCCACAAGCACAATCGCCCGAGGGGAAAATACACAAATTTGACGACAGATTTCTGACCCGATAGACCCGCCAGCTCCTGTCACCATAATCGTTTTTCCTTTTAGGTGAACGGATAGACGGCTTGTATCTAATTGAATCGGCTCTCTTCCAAGCAAATCCTCTGGCTGTACATCCCGCAATTGATTCAGCGCATGGGTTCCTTTTAAAATCTGTTCCATTTCCGGCATAATCTGTGTTTTGATTCCAGTCGCTACACATTCCTTATATAGTCCTTTTAATGTGTGACTGCTTTTGGATGGAATAGCGATAATGATTTTTTGAATATCCATCATCGCAACAGCCGTTTGAATATGTTCTTTTCCCCCAAGAACAGGCAGCCCCATAATTTCAAGCTTATGCTTTGTTTTGTCATCATCAATGAAAGCGACCGGCTCAATATGTACATCACTCGACTGCTGAAGCTGACGAACGATAATGGTCCCGGCTGATCCAGCGCCAATGATTAGTGCCCGCTCCTTTTCAACTTGAAACCGCTTGGCACCATCATGAAACAGCCTGGATGCCATTCGTGATGCACCGATGAATAACACATGGAAAAGCCAGACAATAAATAAAAAGCGAAATGGCCATGTCTGCACAAAAATGTACAGCATCGTCATGGAAAATAAAAATGAACACGCAAAAGTCTTCATTAAAGAAAATAGCTCTCTAACCCCTGTATAAGCCCATACTTGCTTGTACACGTGAAAAATATACGAAAACAAATGGTGCCCGATCAGTAGACTGAGCGAAGAAATGACGAGCATTTCAAATGTATATACGGTTAACGCTGCCTCTTGGACAAATTGAAAGCCAAAAAAGACGGCAACTAAAATGAGATATGAGTCTAGTGCCACGATGATTGATAATCTTTGGGCGTAAGTCAACGCTCCTCCCCCTTTTTAAAACATCACTATTCTTACGTAAAATGGGCATCAAACCCGTCCTCACATCCCACTACCGATGACGAGCATCTAAGGCATATGTCATGCCCACAGCAGGATCGAGTGCCTCCGTTGTTAAAGATTAGGAGACATCACCTATCAATCTCTTTAATACATATAGTGCCTTCCCTTTTTCACTTTCTTGCCATTTAGCATCGCCCCAAGCAGTTTCCCTGTCGTACCCTCTAATACTTCTTTTGATTTCTTCACAGCGGCAATCTTCGTTTTACCGCTTAAAACCACAAGAATGCTTCCATCCGTCCGGTTTGCTAATATTTTGGCATCGGCTACAGGCAGAAGCGGTGTGGAATCAACAATCACCATGTCATACTGCTGCTCAATCTCGTAAAATAGCTGCTTCATCACAGAGGAGGAAAGCAGCTCAGCGGGATTCGGTGGAATGGTCCCACTCGGAAGCAGCTCTAAATGCTCAATCGGTGTAGGCAAAATGGCTTCTTCCAAACTGCAATTATTTAATAGCACATTGGTCAATCCGGTGTGCGGACTCAGATCAAAATATTCATGAATGGCTGGTTTACGTAAATCAGCATCCATGAGCAAAACCCGTTTTTTCTGCTGTGCAAAAACAGCTGCCAAGTTTGCAGCCGTAAATGATTTTCCTTCCTTCGGCAAGGAGGATGTGACCAATATCGACTTCAGCCTCGTTTGAATCGACGTGAATTCGATGTTCGTTCGGATCGTTCGGAATTGTTCCGCAATGACAGAGTGAGGATTTAATACAGAAATACAGGATAAATCTCTTTTTTCTCGTTTTTTCCTCTTAAAAATCAATGTTCTGTCCTCCCGTTATGACGGACTGCTTGTCTTTTTTTGCCCTCCTGTCTGCCTGCATCTGATAGACACTGCCGAGCGACGGCAATCCGATCTCTTCTCTTATTTGATGTGTTCGTTTCACCGTATCATCGAGTAAATTCATTAAGAAAATGAGTGTCATTCCCCCTAATACAGAGGCGCCTAGTGCCAGAACGATGTGAACGAATTTACGTGAGTTCATCAGTATCGTGTTGGACAGCTTGGCTTCAGACAAAACATTAATGCGATCCATATTCATGGTTTTTTTGATTTCTTCTTGCAGCACCTCTGTGGCTGTATTCGCAATGGCTACTGCCTTCGCTCGGTCCTCATCTTGTACAGAAATATTTATGACCTCTGACTCATTTTCTGTACTTGTGGCAATTTTGTGTTTTAATCCTTCCGCCGATTCTGTAAGATTGAGTGTTTCTTTTACTTTTTCAATAACGATTGGACTTTTTAATAGGACTTGAAAGGTACGTGTATATTGAAGGTTCATCTGAATATCGTTTAAATTCGCTTGTGCATCACTGCTTCGTTTATGAACAAGAATTTGAGTGGTTGCCTGATATACAGGAGTCGAGACATAGAACTGATAGTAGGCTGAAATGCCCGTTACGATCAGGACAATCAGGATCAGAAGGGCCATTTTCTCTTTTATGACAGAAAACAGCTGCTTAAAACCTATATTCTCATTCATAGATACCTCCCGATTTCATCATAAAAAGGTTATATATGGTTTCCTTTTGTTAATGATTGGATTATAAAAGATAATACCCGCAAAGAAAAATGTCATAATAGGTCTTATAGTTCTTTTTAAAGAACGAAATCGTTCGTTTTCTTTTGTTTACTTCCTGTTTCTTACGTTTTTGAATTTTATAAAGAACAATTTATTTCTTATAATGAACGAAAAGGTCGCAGAACGATTCGCCGGGGAGAAGGGAGATCATATATCGAATGATAGGAAAGGTGATACGCATTTACCGAAAGAGGAAAGGATACTCAATCCAGCAGCTGGCTGAAGATGCCCATGTCTCTAAATCGTATTTGAGTAAAATTGAGCGTGGTGTCCATCGTAATCCATCTGTCCAGTTTTTAAAAAAGGTATCCTCATCACTAGACATTGATTTACAAGAGCTGTTTGATGCAGAAACGATGATGTTTCATTACGCTGAGGGCGGTGAACAGGAGTGGCGGGATCATATCGTTCATGCCGTCCAATCTGGCATGCCTAAAGAAGAACTGTATCAGCTGCTCCAAACCTACAGAAAGGAGCAGGAAGGAAAGACGTTACATGTCCATCATAGAAAGCTGACCGACTCAAATATGTCAGAATGGAAGCGTCTCATGAGTGAAGCAAAGGCCATTGGCTTAACCATCGAGGAAGTGAAAGCGTTTCTTACCAATATAGGAGAACACCGGGCGTAAGCCACTGAGATCAAACCAATTTGCGGGGAGAGGCGCTTGTCGCTTCGATGAAATAGAGCCTTTTTATATGAAAAGGCTCTTTTCAGTTTATGGACAAAGGGCTAAAATGAACTTATTTTAGCCCTTTGTCTTCTTTTCAGCGTGATAGAAAACCTTTGCAGTCTAGGAGCGAATTCGACATTCGTGAGCACCAGCGCGCAGGACTGACACCGAATGCGAGGGTTTTTCTACATGCTGAGAGCCTTTTTGCATGAAAAGGCTCTGTTTTCTGTTATTCTTCTTTTTTGGTTCGTGCTTTTTTCGTAATATCATTGTTCTTCCAATAGGCCCATAGTGATGTGATGCCAAGAAAGGCTAACGTAATGAATTGCTGCACACCTTCTTCATCAATTGGAATTGGGCTTTTTCCTGCAGCAGTGAGAGCGCTGTTCACAAGTGCCAATAAAAGCAGCACAAGCCTCGCAATAGTGCCTGCACTAATTTTTTGAACCTTCAACTGTAACCCCTCCCCTTATCCTTTCATACGGGCGATACTGCTCGTTCCCTCTCATATGTATGCAAAAAGCGAATGAATAGAAGAACGAATCAAAAAAAGAGACATCATTCCTAGATGCGGAATGATGCCTTGATTTATGTGCTGTTTATTTAGAGAACATCTTTTTTGCTTCATCCATTGCCATTTTGTTGCCTAGAGCTGAATAATCTAACCATGGCTGATCGGCAATCGGATACACTTGGTTTTTCTTCACGGCTTTTAGGCCTTTCCAAATCGGCGTCTGCTCTAACTGTTTGAATGCCTGCTGCGCCTTATCATCACGGTTCACGACGACAAAAATAGCATCTGCATCAAAGTCAGGAAGCACTTCTTGAGAAATGACTTCAAATGGACGTTTGCTGTCCAGTTTTTTCACACCATCTACAGGTGTCAGTCCTAAATCATCGTATAAAATTGGCCCCATCGGACGTTTCATACTAAATACTCGAAGCTCTTTTGCTGTTACACGAATCGCCATCACTTTTCCATTTCCAATCTTTTTCTGGATGAGTGATTTGACTTCTTTTGCTTCTTGATTGTAGTCCTTAATATATTGATCGGCTTCTTTTTCTTTATTGACGAGCTTGCCGATTTTTTTCAAATGATCACGCCATGTGCCATCATTTAAATTAAACACTTCGGTTTTGGCGATTTTCTTGTATTTTGATAAGTCTTGTCCAGCCAGTTCTTCATCGACGTAAATGACATCTGGTTTTAAAGCAAGCAATGACTCCATATCAGGATCTGCTGCGATGCCCAGCTTTTTCGTTTGGCTAAGCTGCTTTTTCGCATGTGGAAGGAAATCTTTTAAGTCTCCCCCTACAACAGAGCCAGCAGGTTTTATCCCGAGTGCTAATAAGTCATTTGTTAAATGAATCGACAAGGACGCAATCTTAGGTGTTCCGTTTTCATCTTGATTTGTTGTCTTCTTTGTTTCCTGTTGACCACAAGCGGCCAGAATCAAGAAACAGAGCGTTAAACCAAACACAAGTACTTTTTTCATGATGAGTTCCTCTTTCTTATTTTGTTTTTGTTAGTAAATAGAGAAAATAAGGTGCTCCGATAAAAGCCACAACCACACCCGCTGGGATGGCATTTGGGGCAAATATGGAACGTCCGAGTGTATCAGCACTGACCAAAATCAACAATCCAAGCAAGGCGCTCACTGGTAAAAAATATTGGTGCAGTGAGCCGACAAGACGCCTCGCCAAATGAGGTGCAACAAGGCCAATAAAACCAATTCCGCCTGTCATCGATACACTTGCACTCGCTAGACCAACAGCTAAGGTGAGAAGAAAAAGTCGTTTGCGCTCTACACGTACTCCTACACTTGAGGCGACGGCATCACCTAACGTTAACGCATTGAGTGTGCTGGACTGCATGAGCGTAAGCGGGACAAGACATACGATCCAAGGTAGGAGCGCAAGCACATGAATCCAGTCTCTTCCCCATACATTTCCCACAAGCCACCTTGAAGCGAAGGTGTATGTATCTTCATCCAGTTTCAATGACAAATATAACGTCAATGCACTAAACCCCGCAGCTACGGCAATTCCAACAAGGATCAGCCGGATAGGCACAAGCCCTTCATGCCTGTCGTACGCAAGAAGAACGATGACTGCTGCCGCAAGCAGACCTCCACCAAACGTAAAGAGCGGAATGAGTAAAGATGGATTTCCTTCTAGTACGTGAAAATACGTCACAAAGATGATTAAGCCGAATGCGGCTCCTGCATTCAGACCAATAATCCCAGGATCGGCCAGTGGATTGCGGGATAAACTCTGCAAAATACCACCTGCGATGCCTAGACCTATTCCAGCTAGTATCGTCACGACGATTCGAGGCAGACGATAATCAAACAGCACCGTCTCACTTTGGAAATCTCCAAAGCCAAATAACGTTTTGACGACAACGAGAGGACTGAGTTTCAGCGTGCCGGTATTTAAACTATACAGCACGACAGCCGCACTCAGACAAAGCAAAACGGCTGTCACGACAAGAGCACGCCGTTTCTCTTTCATGACAGGTTCCTCCCTTCTTTTCTGGCAATATATAAGAAGAAAGGAACACCAACAAGTGCCACCATGACGCCAATGGCAAGCTCTCTTGGCGGATTTACTGTCCGGCTGGCAAGATCAGCGAAGACGAGAAGCATTGCGCCTAAAATCGCTGACATCGGAATGACGAAACGATAATTGACCCCAACCAGCTTTCGTGCAATATGCGGAATGACAAGCCCGACAAACCCAATAGACCCAACCGCCGATACAGAAACGCCTGCCAACAGAACCGCAGCTGCCATACCTAGTATTCGCACTTGCCGGGTTTTCACCCCTAAATTCGCAGCTACATCTTCACCAAGTGATAATAACGAGAGGGATCGTCCTAATAACATCGCCCAAACGATGACAATGAGAATGACTGGAGCAAGGATCATCAGCTGCGGCCATTTGACACCTGCCACACCCCCTGCATACCAAAAAGCCAGATCCTGACTGAGATCAAAGTAAATGGCGATACCTGAGCTTAGCGCATGCAGCAATGCGGCAACAACAGCTCCAGCTACAGTGAGCCGAAGTGGGGTCAGCACGCCGCCAGCCGCCCCAATGGCAAAGATCAGCAGTGTACTGAGAACGGCACCAAAAAAAGAAAATAACATCAATGCCGAATAAGGCATTCCTGGAAAAAAAGCAAAACAGAGAGCGACTACAAACATCGCACCGCCGTTAATGCCTAATATCCCCGCATCTGCCAGCGGATTTCTTGTAATGCCTTGCATGAGCGCACCTGCCACAGCAAACGCCGCTCCAACAAGCGCCGCTCCTAGCACACGAGGAAGCCTTAATTCATGAATGATCTGCTGCTCTGTCACATGAGACTGATAGTCAAACACAGCTGTCCAGACCGTTTGCAAAGACAATGACTTTGCACCGTAGGAAACAGCCAAAAACATAGCCGCCAATAAACCAATGACAGCGAGAAAAAACAATAAAAAGAACAAAATAGGTGATGATCGTTTTTGTTGAGATGTTCGCTTATCCGGCAAAATCGGTGTCATCCTTTTCTTCATTAAAAGTCAGTTTGAAAATGAGAATCATAATCATCAAAATTATAGCCGTCAGCCTCTGAAAAATCAATGTACGGCTCATTTTTTTAATTATTGAAGGTATTGGTAGACGGCAAATAAGAGAATTCTTTCCTTCTGCTTTTTCTCGTTCTGAAAGACCTATCAATTTTTACAGTATTTTAATAGGAAAATAGTTGACATTCCGCATGAAAATCCCCTAAAATTACAAAAGTAAGTCAATTGTTATAAAAATATTACAAACAGATGTCAAAGAAATAAAGAATGACCCGTCATGAGAGGAGAATTGAAAGTTGTGTCAGTAAAGGGAAAATGGAGTATCATCCTATTTGCGCTTGCCATCGTCATTGGAGCAGTTGCATTCTTTCAAAATCAGCAAGCAAGCGGTACAGAGAAGAAAAATGTGAAGCAGGATACGAATTATAAAAATGTTGAAATTGTCACTCTTGTAAATGACGGGAAGTTTATGAGATATGCGGTGAACTATCCACTTTTTCATCAAAAAAAGCTAGATGACAAGATTCAAAGCTATGCGAATTCAGCATTAGAGCATTTCAAAAAGACATTTAGTGAAGCAAAGGACATTGATGAAAACAAACGGTTTGAACTGAATATTGACTATGACATGGTGCACTATGCAAAACAATCTGCGGCCATTTATTTTACGACCTACACGTATACAGGTCAGCAAAATGGGACCACTCATCACGTCACAATCAATTTCGATTTTCAGAAAAAAGACTTTCTTGACACAAAAGATTTATTTCAACCAAAAAAGGACTATTTGAAAAAATTATCCTATATTACATACACGGAGCTTAAAAAAGATAAAACCTTGTCTAAGGATCTATCACTCCTTCAAAAAGGAACAGCCCCTACTGATCAAAACTTCAGTCAATTCGCCTTAAAAGAGAAATATATAGAGTTCTATTTCCCAGCTTCTCAAGTAGCCGCAAAGGACTTAGGTCCGCAAACGCTGGCGATCAAAAAGACGTTGCTAAAAGATATCTTGAAGCCGGAATATATGAATAAGACCAAAAATCAGAATGAAATCAAAGAACCGAATCCAAAAAGAAAAGCCGTCAAGCTGCCGCAAAAGCCAAAGCTTGATCCGAATAAAAAAGCCATTGCACTCACATTTGATGATGGTCCAAACCCAGCCACAACTTCAACCATTTTAGCAGCGCTGAAGGAAAATAAAGGACACGCCACCTTTTTTGTATTAGGAAGCAGGGTTCAGTATTATCCTGGGATGCTTGCCGACATTTTAAAGGGCGGAAATGAGATCGGAAACCATTCATATAACCATCCTTTATTAACGAGACTCCCTCTAAAAGAAGCGGTCAAACAAGTAAAAGACACGCAGAAGCTGATTGAAAAGGCCAGCGGTTATACTCCTACGCACTTTAGACCGCCATATGGAGGAACAAATTCCGACATCAATCAAGCGGTGGGCATGAACGTTTCATTGTGGGATGTCGATCCTGAAGACTGGAAAATTCGCAACAGCCAACAGATCACAAAACATGTTCTCTCACATGCAGCAGATGGCAAAACCGTACTCATGCACGATATTTATGACAGCTCTGCTCGAGCAGCAGTGAAGATCATACATGAACTCACCAAACAAGGCTACCAGCTTGTCACAGTCAGCGAACTTGAACAATTGAAAAAAGAACGAAACGAACAGACCCCTGTGCAGTAAACACAGGGGCTTTTTTTTATGACTCTAACAACTTCTTTCTTTTTAACAATGCTTGAAACGTCTCTTCAAGCTCACGAGAAGGCTCGATGCTTAAACGACTGAGCACTTCAGACAGCTGCATATCAATCAGCAGGAGCTCTTCTTCTTTCTTTGTAGCAGCTGGCTTTTCTTCCTTTTGTTTATATTCTTCATAGGTGCCATCAAAGCGTTCAATGGTACCCTCGTGCACATGAAGAATACGAGTAGCCACCTGCTCAATGAGCCTCCTGTCGTGGGAGACAAACACAATCGTGCCCGGGTAATCTTTTAAAAGTCCTTCAAGCGCTTCTACTGCCGCAAGGTCTAAAAAGTTCGTCGGTTCATCAAGCATCAGAACATTGGCATCACTGACGAGCAACTTTGCAAGCATCGTCTTCACCCGTTCCCCGCCGCTTAATACGTTCGTCAGCTTATACACATCGTCTCCCCGAAACCCAAGTCTCGCTAAAACGGTGCGAACGATCGTCTCATCTTGAATCGCCTGTTCCAGTGCATTTTGTAAGATCGATTCATCTAGATTCAGTCCTGAAAGATCTTGGCTGAAATAACCAATCTTCACGGCTTCTGAACAAAAAATCCCGGGATGTCCGTTTACAAGCATTCGGAGAAATGTCGTTTTACCGCTCCCATTCTTCCCAATGATCGCGACTTTGTCTCCGCCTCTCACTTCAACATTCGCCTTTTTCCAAAGGACTTTATCTCCTGCCATGCCATCTACATGTTCGACACGAAAAATGGAGCGGCTTGCCACTTCCTTCATGGTGTGCTGCGTCATTTGAAGAGGCTGGACTTCCTTTACCTTCTCCACCTTTTCTAATTTCTCCATTCTTGTTTCAATAGATTTGGCTGTTTTTTGAAGCTTTTTTTGCTTGTTTGCATAATAAGGCTTTGCAATTTTAGGCCCCGAGGATTTCAGCTTTGGAGATGGCTTTGTCGCTTTGTCGGCTTTTTTCATTTTCTTTTGCAGTGCATGTTCTAACTGTTTTTTCTTTTGGGTATACACCTCGTACGCCTCCACGTGCTGGCGATGTTCGAGTTCTTTTTGTCGGGCAAAATCGCTGTAGTTGCCTTTGTATAGTTTGAGCTTCCCATCTTCCAATTCCCAAATGTCTGTACATAACGCATCTAAAAAAGCACGGTCATGCGAGACGACAATCAGAGCACCTTGATGATGACGAAGCTTTTCTTCTAGCCACTCAATATGCTCCGTATCTAAATGAGTCGTCGGTTCATCGGCTAATAAAAGGGCAGAAGGCCGGCTTAAAGCTCTCTCAATATAAGCTTGAGTCATCTCTCCGCCACTTTGTCTGCCCTCTCCTGTCTTTAGTTGAGGAAGCAGCGTACAAGTTGTAGTGTGTGCAAATGTGCCGCTGTCTGGTTTTTCCCTCCCCGCTAGTACATGAAGCAATGTCGTTTTCCCACTGCCATTTGTCCCTACAAGGCCGATTCGGTCCCCTTGATGAATGGCAAGCTCCTCTATATCAAATAACAAACGATCCTTTCGAAATACTTTTAATTGGTGGGCTCTCAGTAACATCCAACCCTCTCCTTTCGTATCAGGAGACATGAAAAAGCCTCCCATTCTCAGAATAGGAGGCAAAATGGTGTACAAAAATAAGCGTATCGATACAGAATGACATGCGGTTCATCAAATGAGCACACATATCCCCCGTATCCATCACTTCAATCTTTGATTCCCAAGCTGTACCATCCTATTCCGAAGCTAAAAAATGAAAACGCAGCAAACATAGCAACACATATCGTTTGCTCACTGCCTTCGTTCTTTCATTTTGCTTACAGGTCATAGGATTAGTACTTCATTGCATTGGGTCACCCTTCCGTCGTTTATTACGTATACGATAAAAGATTGGTTATTTTTTGTCAAGTAGGTTTCCTATTGAGACAGGCTGGCCACCTTGGGTAAACACCTTACCTATTGCATCTGTTTCGCTTGCATAAACTGATCAATGACACGTAATGCTTTTTCTGTTCCACCTGCTGTTTGGAAACTTTCTTCAATCTTTTCAATCCCAGCACGGTATGTGTCACTTCCGAGTACACTCTCTACAGTATCTCTCAACTGCCTTGCTGTCAGCTGGTCTTTATCGAGTGCACGAGCAGCAGAGAGATCCGTCAGTCTTTTTGCCACCATCGGCTGATCTTTGTCAACCGGGATGACAACCATTGGAACATGATAATGAATACCTTCATTGACACTGTTCATCCCGCCGTGGGTCACAAACACATCTGTCAGTTCAAGGACTTCAAGCTGCGGCACATAAGGCTCGATGAGAAAATGAGATGGCGCTTCTTTTAGGAGAGACATGTCGATTTTTTCACCAGTTGCGAGAATCACTTTTCCATCAAAGTCGGCAAAGGCATCAATACACATATTAAAGAATGCTTCAGTATCTCCAAGAACCGTTCCCATTGAAATAAAGACAACCTTCTCCCGCTCAAGCGCTTCTAAAGGGAAATCGTGCTGGTCAGCACGTTTTAGAAAACTCGGTCCAATGAAAACAAACGAATCATCCAATGCATCAACAGACGGCTGAAAATATTCACTTGTATACACCATATTCAGTTCGCCGCGGTTTTTCATGAATTGCATCAAATGCTTTGGCTGAACGCCAAAACGTTCATGTATTTCTTCTAACAGATGAGCCGCCTTCTCATCTTTTCTGTATAGAGGTGTATCAAAATGCGCCTCCTGCAGCACAAAAGAAGGATTCGAACCGATGCCTGGAATCTGTAAGTAATCCCGCACAAGCTCACCTGCTCCAAACATATCAAAATAGACCAAATCAAATGAATGCTGTTGAGAAAGAGTTTCCACCACTTCTAAAATGTCTAATGACGTTTGTAGCATGGCATGAAAAAATGGCTGCATGGACTCCAAATCGTCTTCCTCCACACTTAATGTCCGTATATAATCTGGATGTATATGTATGTGAGCGCCTAAGCGTTTGATCCGTTTTTGATAATGTTCAGTTGTGACCACATGCACTTCATCACCTCGATCAACAAATGCTCTAATCATCCCTAACATTGGGTTCACATGTCCTTCAGCTGGGAACGTAATCATTAAAACCTTCGCCACAAGAATCCTCTCCTTATTGTCAATTCCCTTCCATGTTAATCTTATACAGTGATCAGGCTCAACAAATACGCCTGAAAAGGGGATAAATGAGTCTTAGGGCTAGTATTTTTAAGAGGATAGCAGAAAAAAAGACAAAGCCTCCTTTTTAAGTGCTTTGTCTTTTTTCTATTAATTTTTGAGCAGCATTTGTTTAAACGCAGCAGACTGTTTTTCAATTGAGATTGGATCAGCATAGATAAATTCTTTGATTGAATAGGTTAGAACATGTCCTTGTTTTACTGCTTTATTTTTCTTCCATACACCACTGCCTGTGATATCAGGATTCGGTGCTTCTTACGAAAAAACACCCTTTAGTCGAAGAACATCATTCAAACATTAAAATTTTGGGGTCTTGATTGTAACAGTGAACAAGCATAGCATGTAATTGTCCCCTATGATGATAAACATGTGCTAATATCTCTAACAACCATTCATACCTTGTATATGTCACACCCCAATAGGAAGTGGTACGAGACAGTAGTTCTGTGTCCGATAATTTCATATAATTATTTTTTAATGAATGGAAATTAGTCATTAAGCCTTTTTCTATCGACTTTACAGTTTTATATGATACATTAGCATAAAATGTTTCCATCTCTTCTTGGGTCGCCTCATTTGCAATACGCCAGTCAGCTTCACAAATGATCGCAATGTGTTCCAGCAACTCTCCGATAGACTGCTTATGAGGTGTTGGTCTTTTTTGTAAATCAGCTTCTTCTAATTGACTTACTATTTTTATCAATGTTTTAACAGCTACTTCAATTTGATGTAAAACACTTTCACAATTCATTAGTGCCTCCTTATTAAGGAATTCTGCCCTTTTAGTTGAACAAGCTTTGAGAATATTGTTGATGCAATGATTTTACACCAATTAAACTTTACTTGATCGCTATCATAAAGAAAATTTGTCTTTTTAACAATTGTAATCTGTGTTTTTCGATACAAAATGAACTACTTCACTTAAATGCTGATACATAGTGAAGAGTTCCTCTCAATTTACTCACACAACACCACTCATAAAAAACAAAAAAACCCTTTATTTCAACGGGTTTTCAGCTTCTTTCATAAATGATCAATCGAATCCTATCGGATACTATAGACGGGCTCGGAGAACGTATAGTTTATGTCTTTAATTACTGTTATAGCAATATTTTGATATTATCTCGTGCAAAATTTGTGCAAAAAATATTTCTATTTTCACTTTAAATCATTATTACCGACACTAAATATTGTTAAAAACTTTTTAGAAAAAAAGGAATTTTCTCATAATGAAAATCCACAATCACAAAAATTGTGGGTTTTCATTTGAACCGAATCAGACTATAGTATTTAATAAGGAATAGAATCTGATGACGTGTAATTCCCTTTGTAAACAATATGATCGTCTAATGTAAGTATTGTAGAATAAAGTTTATAAGGTTTAGAGAAAGTAAGAGTTTGAGATTCAATAGGTCTATAATCAATTTGACTCCATGTTTCAAATTGATTACTGTCTAAATCTTTTAAATAAAATTTAGCACTAAAAGCTGGCATTTCTTTATTAACATTGAAACTAAATGTAACCCTATCACTTGTCATATTTACTCTTTCTATAAATGTCCATGTGGAATTAAAAAACCATCCTTTAGTATCTACAATTATATGATGTTTAAATTTTGACTTTAACGATTCATCTAAAAGATTAATAAATGTCTCTTTTTCAGCCTCACTTCTACAAACAATTCGCTTTAGAAAAGTAAGATCGCATTTATCAGGTACAATTAGTTCAGCATGTCTGTGAAATTTAATCATATCCGGATAAACAGATGAATCATAGTAACTCTCATGATATACAGAATTAAATGGCATATTTCTAAAAGAAAGGGAATCATTATAAATTTTAGTATCGTAATTAGCAAAATTACCATAAGTGAAAAAAGAATTCTCTAAGGTGAGCATCGAATAACTATCAAACAAAAAAAACACCGGAACCGGACAATGAGCTTTTAATTCGGAACTTATCTGATTAATAGCCCTCACACCCTCATTTCTATATTGAGTTGGTGTTTTTGGTCTAAAATAAAATCTCACATAATCCTTGCGATTATTTTCTGTATTTTGAATTACTGTTGCACTTGCATTATCAACCTTCATTATTGATTTTTTTATTGCTGAGTTTCTCGAGTAGATAAACCCTTCCTTAAGAATATTTACAGCATTCCCTATATCAGTAAAATGATATACATATTTAGGGATTCTACTCATTTTCGGAGAAGGTAACCCAGTTTGTATTTTACCAGTAATTAGGTCGTCGATTACTTGAGCGAATTCAGATTTATTCTTTGCCAACTACGGTTTCCCCCTCTTTATTTTGAAAACCAACCTTCATTTTATGTTGGATAACTCGTATTCCATTAACAAAATCATCATCATCACTAAATTTAAATGCTATTTCAACAGGTTCAATATAATCTAATCTATTTAACAGGTTCAAAACGACCCCACCATAGTCATGCAAACCCTCTGGCAAATCTTTTTTTGAACAAAACCCTACTTTTCTAAGTAGTCTCCACACCTCTTTAATATGATAAGGTATTAAAAAATACCTCACTTCTTGTGTTTGCAAAATAATACATGGTGACTTTTCTGCCTCTTCTAGCTCATTCAAGACATTTATCTCATCCATGAATACATGCCACATTTCCCCTCTGACTTTCAAATCAGGATCAAAATTAACGCTATTCTGTAAATCATCCCATACTTCACTATAACTAAGAAACTTTGGCATACCTTGTAACCATTTCTTAGTCTCAAGAATTTCTTTATGTTCGGGCTTTGATTTATTGTTATCTGATAGATGGATATAAACTTCTATCGGAAGTGGTCTTAGATAACGCTCCATTAAAGGCTTTACATCATTTTCCCAGTCCAATCCACCATTGCCACACCCCAAGAGTGGAAATGAAATAGATGTTATACCTTTTTCTTCATATGTTGAAACAAATTTTTGTAATCCTGCCTCAATATATTCTAATTTTGAAGGCGATCTCCAATGCTTTTTTGTAGGGAAATTTAAAACCCATTTGTGATTTGATTTATAAATCCACAATTTCCCTATATCTAAATCTTTATTCTCGCAAAAAGTTTGATATTGCTCAAACATCTCAGGATAAATATCTTTAAACTGTTTAGCTATCCCTTTTCCCATAACACCTACTGTATTTACTGTATTAACCAAAACTTGTGCAGGGCTTTCAAAAATATTTCCTTTAACATAAATAATCAATTTTCAACACACCTTTAGTGTATATTAAATATCAAGTATTCCTCATTCAAAATCAAAATACCTTCACTATAACTCTTTTTATTGACCTCATTTAGATGTTAATTTCACCTTTACCTTAAACCTTATAACATCTTAATTATGGATACCTTCTAAAGCTAAAAAAATCTTCATACCCAAATAAATATAACACTTGTTGTATGCCTACTGCTATAGTTGCAACTCATTTACTTTGTATATAGTTACTATATAATACATCCCTTCATGTAATGTATGCAACATACCTTTTTAAAAACCCGATCTCCTCTCTGTTATTTGTTTTTTATCCATTCCATGTCCTCTTTTGTCCATCCCTCTGGCAAACCATTCGGAAATGGATCATCTGCATACACTGGCTTCAAAAGAACCTCGTCATATTCTTTCGTTTCTGAATCCATATGGGCATACATATGAGCGTATAGCTCTAATTGCTGTTGCACATCCACCATAACGAGATTCACACCAATAGGCTGTGATTTGAGTTTCATGTCATACTTCCCAATGTAAGACCAAATAGGGCTATAAAACTTACGTCCCCCATTCATAAGATCATACGTGATTCTTTTGTCTTTTTTCTCGACCTGTTCATCATCAAAAAGGTGACCTGTGTGACGCTCAACGTTTATGTGTGGAAGCTCGTACGTAATGTCATACACTGATGTTTCGCCCTTCATTTCACTGCTGTGCTTCGTTTCTTCCATTTCAACTAAAGAACGGTTTCCGTTTTTCTTGTATGTCAAATAACTATCGACCATATTCGTCGGAACTTCAAAATCAAATGAAGGCGCAACCTTTCCGCCGATTTCATTTTCATAATGAAGATTTACTTCCCTTTCAAAGCCATAACCTGTTTCCTTTCTTGGAATTTGACTAATCGGTATACTTAACTTTTCATAAAACACCTTTCCCATCAAAGGCGTTTTTTCTGTCATACAAGGATGTTGTCATGACAGCTTCTTACTTTTCTCCACATCTCAAAAGATCCACAAATGGAAAATTTGTATAAAACGTAACATTATCGTTTACTCACTTTTAATTCCACGCACATAAAAAAAGCTAAAAACCCTTTATTTCAAAGGGTTTTTAGCTTTTTCACAAATGATAAATCGAATCCTATCGGATCCTATAGACGCGCTCGGAGGGATTCGAACCCCCGGCAGACGTGGTACCGGAAACCACCGCTCTATCCAACTGAGCTACGAGCGCACGATATGTTTTTTGAACGTCAGCATATCAAATTATAAGGGAAATGCTGCAAGAAAGCAATGATTAATCGCTATCCCTTTCGATGCATTTTCTTCATTCCCATACATATACTCATATGATGGTTTGAAGTGGAAGAGTTTTGGGGAAAATGGATAGGGGTATTTGATTTTAGGTCAGCGTTTTGTTTGACCTTTATTGACCAAAAATGTATCATTGAATTACATACTTACCTAAAAGGTGAAGGAGGAACATTATGAATTTAATACCTACAGTCATTGAGCAAACAAATCGTGGGGAAAGAGCTTACGACATTTATTCTCGTCTTTTAAAAGACCGTATTATCATGCTTGGTTCTGCGATCGATGACAATGTTGCCAACTCCATCGTATCACAGCTTCTCTTCTTAGAAGCCGAGGATCCAGAAAAAGATATCTCTATCTACATTAACAGCCCTGGCGGTTCGATCACAGCTGGTATGGCCATTTACGATACGATGCAATTTATTAAACCAAAGGTATCAACTATTTGTATTGGTATGGCTGCATCTATGGGTGCGTTCCTGCTTGCTGCTGGTGAAAAAGGTAAGCGTTATGCCCTTCCAAATAGTGAAGTGATGATTCACCAACCACTAGGTGGTGCGCAAGGTCAAGCAACAGAAATTGAAATTGCGGCAAAACGAATCCTTTCTTTACGCGATAAACTGAACCAAGTACTTGCTGAACGTACTGGTCAGCCAATTGAAGTCATTGAGCGCGATACAGATCGTGACAACTTCAAAACAGCGGAAGAAGCACTTCAATACGGACTCATTGACAAAGTCTTGACCCGTAATTCAGAAGAACAAAAATAATCACAAAACAAACCGTCTGCTCTTTGAACAGGCGGTTTTTTGTTATGCATCTGTTTTAAGACAGCTCCGTCCATTTCTGCTGAAGAGACGGCGTTTGATAGGAAGCCATCTGTGAAATCAATTCTTCCGGTTCTCCAGAGGCATGCAACAATTGAAGGTGTGATTCATTCGAAAAACCTTCCTGTACACTGAACGTCACCATGTCGAGGAGCGGTTTGAAATACTGATTCACATGATACAATCCGATTGGCTTTTGATGGATGCCAATTTGCGCCCAGCATAGCACCTCAAATAATTCTTCATATGTACCAAAACCACCTGGCATGGCAATAAACCCATCGGCCAGCTCGCTCATTTTCGCTTTTCGTTCATGCATTCCTTTGACTTCAATGAGTTCAGTGAGCTCTTGATGCACAACCTCTCCTCTAAAAAGCCCTTTTGGCATGACTCCGATCACTTGCCCGCCGTTTTTTAATACCTCATCCGCTATAGCGCCCATTAAGCCAATTCGTGAGCCACCGTATACAAGACGGATTCCTTGCTCTGCCATATAAGCCCCTAGCTCGACAGCTTTTTGTTTGTAGATGTCATTCACACCTGGATTCGAACCAGCAAACACACAAATCGTTTTCATCAAAACAGCTCCATCTCTCTCTATGATTTCTTCACCCACTCATTCTACTATAATTCATTGTAAAGAAACAGCCACTCCATCTATATATAGTGTAAAATTAGAAGGTGAACACCATATAAGGAGCTGTATAAAGAGAATGCAAACAACTGAAATGGAAAAATGGATCAAAGATTTCTACAAAATGAGAAATTGGACAGAATACGGGCCGTTTATCAGGTTAGGTTTCCTGATGGAAGAAACAGGAGAACTCGCTCGCGCAGTCAGGGCGGTCGAAATTGGACGCGATCGACCTGATGAGAAAACACAGGAGGACACCGCGTTAAGAAAGGACCTTATTGAAGAAATGGGGGATGTCTTAGGAAATCTACTAGTTCTAGCTGATCTCTATAATGTAACAGTAGAAGAGATCTTCTCTTCCCATCAACAGAAACTCACACAACGGTTTTCTAGTGAAAAAGAGCAGGTAAAAAGCACGTGACCGACATGTCACGTGCTTTTTTATCCTTTTATAGCTGCTGTGGTGAAATATCATCCGTTCGTTCAAAGAAATGCTGCTTTCCAATGTGATGGAAAAGACCGGTACGATGTAAAAGCTCTTTTGGCTGTGATTGAAGCCCTACAATCATCAATTTTCCATTGTGATGCTTTAATCGATTGGAAATGTTCATCAGAACCGCTTCTGCTGAGGTGTCCATATAATTCACTTTGTTCATAAGCAAAATGAGTGTTTTCGGCTTTGTCTGAACATGATCCAAAATCGAATTTTCCAATGAATCGGTTGTACCGAAAAAGAGTGGCCCTTCAATCGAATACATACTAATCCCTTTCTGATCGGTCTCCCTTTCTAAGGCAGCCGCCGTTTCGATTTGAGGAACAGCGACATTTGTGTGGATATTTGTTGTCTGGCTCATTTTTTTGATAAAGGCGATAAACGCTAAAGTGAGACCTGCAGTCACCCCAATAATCAAATCACCGATGACCGTCAGCAGGAAGGTCACGACAAGCACAAGGGAATCCGCATTTTTCACTTTGACAATATTGATAAACTCTTTTTTCTCACTCATATTCCACGCCACAAACATCAAAATCGGTGCCATGGCAGCAAGCGGAATCATCGATGCATGTGGTGCAAATAACATTAAGATGAGCAAGACGACGACACCATGCACGACTCCTGAAATGGGGCTTGCTCCACCATTTTTAATGTTTGTTGCCGTACGAGCAATCGCTCCAGTCGCTGGAATCCCTCCGAAAAGCGGCGCCGCCATATTGGCAATTCCTTGCCCGACGAGTTCTTTATTGCTGTCATGCTTTGAGCCTTTCATATTATCAGCAACCATAGCTGACAAGATGGACTCCACGCCGCCCAAAAGCGCAATGACAATAGCCGGCGGCAGCAGATAAATTATTTTTTCAATCGTTAATTCAGGGAAAGCGAAAGTTGGCAGCTGACGAGGGATTTCGCCATATGCAGAGCCGATGGTTTCAACTTGTCCTTGAAAAAAGAGAACAGCTATAAATGTTGAAACGAGTAGACCTAATAGAGCACCAGGTATTTTGGGAATGTATTTTTGTGCCGCCAAAATCACGATGAGCCCAACAATCGCTGTGAGAATGGCGAGACTGTTTGCGGTACCGAGATGGACCACGATTTCTCTCATATTGAGGAAAAAGCTTTCATGCTTTTCAACACCCTTTAATCCGAGGAAGTTGGCAATCTGTCCTGAAAAAATAATGACAGCAATGCCAGCAGTAAAGCCGATGATAACCGGACGAGGAATAAATTTCATGAGCTTTCCTAGTTTGAATATTCCGAATAATACAAGCATACAGCCTGCCATAAAACCAGCAATGAGTAAGTTTTCGATACCGTACTGGCTGACGATCCCGAATAAAATTGGAACAAATGCCCCGGTCGGTCCGCCGATCTGATACTTTGAACCACCAAACAATGAAATCAAAATGCCGGCAACGATGACTGTGTATAATCCATATTCTGGTCCGACACCAGATGCAATGGCAAAAGCCATGCCTAAAGGAATTGCCACAACGCCCACGACAAGCCCAGCGATTAAATCGCGTCTAAACTTTGATGAATCATAACCTTCAAATCTTCCATAAAAACGCATGGTATGTGTTGGCCTCCTTCAAGTATGTGTAGATGATTTAGGTATATTGCGGGTCAATCTGTTTATCTTTTATAACGACATCCAGCTTTCCTGTTGCCGGATGAATCACTAGTCCATGAACAGCTACATCACTTGGCATGAGCGGGTGCTCTTTGACTAATTTCACACTTTGAGATACGCTCTCTTCCACTGAATCAAAGCCTGTCAGCCAGCCCTTTAAATCGACACCTGCGCTTTTCACAATGCTCAAACACTTTTCCTCAATTCCCCGTGCTTTTGCCTTTTCAAGTAAAGGGTCTGCCGCAAGGCCTGCCATTCCGCATTCATGATGTCCGACAATGCATACTTCCTCTGCTTTCAGCTCATAAATGGCTAGTAAAATACTCCGCATGACACTGCCAAATGGATGTGTGACGATGGCTCCTGCATTTTTAATGATTTTCGCATCACCGTTACGAAGCCCCATGGATTGGGGTAATAATTCCAACAGGCGTGTGTCCATACAAGTTAATATAACCAATTTCTTCTCAGGAAATTTTCCCGTCTTGAAAGGCTCATACTGTCTCTCTTTCACAAAGTCTTCATTGTGCTGAAGAATCTGTTCTAATGTTGATCCCATCCTGTCATCTCCTATCTTTTTTAAGTGATTGTAACGCCTTACCTGGCCTCCTTTTCCCTTGTGTGTTCTCAAGCATAGAGAAGAAAAATGATAGAAAAAAAAGAAAAAAATGAGAAAACGATGAGAGAATATGTAAGCATTTTCTCTATTTTGCTCTTTGTTCCGCTTCAGCACAGGGGAGAGGCGGCTTTTGCTTTCAAACAATGGCTTTCATTTCACCAAAAGACGATGAAATGGTTTAGTAGAAAATGACCATCCCGTTTAATACACTGCAAATATAATAAATTTTCTATCAAAAAGTCTCGATCTTTTTTCCAGTTTGTCAGATTATCTCTCGAAACATCTAGCGTTTTTCTATGACTCATCTACTAATCACTCGTTTTTCTACATCGTAAAAAGACATCAGATGGCCATGTCATTTACTCTTTCACTATAAAAATCTCTCCTTTTCCGTTATTTCAGTATATTAAATATTGAGCAGCTCATATTCAAACGTGTACTGCCAAAATGGTTGCTTTATAATAAAAAGAGAAAGATGACCATATGAAAGGAGCGAGTTGATGATGAAACCACATATTTTTGTCGCCAAACCCTTACCTGCCGCTTTTGAAGACATGCTAAAGGCACATTGTACATACGAGGTATGGCAGTCAAAGGACCCGATCCCAAGAGATCTATTATTTGAGAAGCTGCAGAAGGCTGATGGCCTTTTAACATCTGGCACGTAAATTGATCAAGATTTATTAGATCATGCACCCCAACTCAAGGTGGTGAGCAATAATTCAGTCGGTTATGACAATTTTGATCTAGAAGCCATGAGACAAAGAGGCGTGATTGGTACGCACACGCCTTATACACTCGATCATACCGTTGCTGATCTTGCCTTTTCGCTCATTCTCTCTTCTGCGAGGAGAATTGCCGAGCTTGATCGTTTTATCCGCAAGGGAAAATGGACAAAATTTGTTCAAGAGGAAGATATATTCGGCATTGACGTCCATCATCAAACGCTTGGGATCATTGGGATGGGACGAATCGGTGAGCAAGTAGCCAAACGAGCCGCTCATGGTTTTGATATGAACGTCCTCTATCACAACCGGAGCCGGAACGAGAAAGCCGAATCGGCATATGGCGCTGTATATTGTGCACTGGATGACTTGCTGAAGCAAGCTGATATCATTGTGTTAATCACACCACTGACGGATGAGACGTACCATATGATAGGAGAGCGGGAATTGAAATTAATGAAGCCGACAGCTTTATTCGTGAACATCTCCCGCGGAAAAACCGTCGATGAGAAAAGCCTCATTCAAGCACTGCAGGAAGGGTGGATTAAAGGAGCTGGTCTGGATGTGTATGAGCAAGAACCGCTTCAGGAAGATCATCCTTTCAAAGAGATGGACAATGTCACGCTTGCCCCGCATATCGGTTCCGCTACTGAAACGACAAGAGATCTTATGCTGAAACGAGCCATTCATAATGTGCTTCATGGAATTGACGGCAAAGCCCCTGTTGATATTGTGAAGGAGCTTGCCTCATCTTAATTGAAAAAAGGCGCAGGGAACTGCGTCTTTTTGTTTACGTCATCTAGAGACAGTAGGTCAAAAAGCCTCATTTTTTCCAATCTCCTGATTCTTTACATTCTCTTCATATGCCGGTGCTATAATATGAGGTAGACAAGCATCAAGAGGACGGCATCCTATTTCCTTTTGAGGAGGATCAAGATGAAAAAAATAAGTTCGATTTTTACTCTGTTCGCTCTGATTGCTGCCATTCTGTTTTCTGGATTTATCCCGCAGCAAGTCCATGCAGAAACACCACTTACACCAACAGCCACAAATGAGACTGCTTCCGTACAGCTTGCACCAGACCTTCGTACCCTTGCCGTCATTAATACCTTTGATGGTGTAGCAGATTACTTAATCCGCTATAAACGACTACCTGATAATTACATCACCAAATCACAAGCGAGCGCCCTCGGATGGGTGGCATCAAAGGGAAATTTAGCTGAAGTCGCACCGGGCAAAAGCATCGGTGGAGACGTATTCTCTAATCGGGAGGGACGCCTTCCATCCGCTAGTGGCCGTACATGGCGTGAAGCCGACATCAACTACGTCTCTGGTTTCCGTAATGCTGACCGCCTTGTGTATTCAAGTGACTGGCTCATTTATAAAACAACCGATCACTATGCGACATTTACGAGGATTCGTTAATCAATGAAAAAGACAGCCCTAAGTCAAAAGGGCTGTCTTTTTTCATATTGTTTACGGAAGCAGTTTTTGTACGTACTCCTCAAACGGTTGTGAGAGTGATTTCTTCGATACTTCTTCCTGTTCATGTATTGTGACATGATCCTCTGTCACGATCACACGACCTGTTGGTGTCAGTTTGGATGCAAGCAGCCTTTTGTTAAAAGGAGAGGCTTCATTTTCATAAATCTCATGCCGCAATTGCACAAGTGTATCTTCACCGACTTCTTTTAATGTGAAAGCATAACCTGTTTCAGCACCTGCTCCCCTATCCAATTGGAGTAGATGGGTTCCTTTTTCTGTTTCCTCTGCGTTCACGTGAAAACGAAGGGACGGTGCTTCCACCCATTCACCTGTAAAAGGGACGGGCTGAAGGGGTAAATTCACACCAAATCCTGCATCAATGAGGTAGCACTCATGGTGATGTTGAAGGACGATGGCTACATGCGTCCCATCCAGTGCCCACTTCTCTGCTTCTTTGTTATATACGGTCCCTTGAACGAGCTTTACGGCGAGACCTGCCTCTTTTAAGACATAATATAAGAGCGGATTGAGGTCATAGCAAAGCCCACCTCTGCTGCCTTCCAGAAGATGATGCTTCAAACCTTCTTGATCCAAAGCATAGGCGTGTTTACCCACCACAGATCTATTTTCAAAAGGAAAGGTATAAGCCATCTTCCTTAGTAAATCTGGCAATTGATCAAACGTAATGGACGCGGCTTCATATCCAATTTTCTGTAAAAAGGCTGATTGAATCACAGCTTTCCCTCCTAAAAAAACTGAGCCCTTGAAAGAGACTCAGTTTTCTTGATTGATAAAATCCGTTAACGCATCGATGGCTTCTTGTTCATCTGCTCCATCAGCTATTAGTTTGACGGTGACCCCAGAGCTAATCGCAAGACTCATCAGTCCCATAATACTCTTCGCATTGACCTTTTTCCCATCTTTCTCTAGAAAAATATCAGCACCAAAACGATTGGCTTCTTGAACGAACAAAGCAGCCGGACGTGCCTGCAAACCCGTTTTCAGCTGAATTGTGACCGTTTTTTCCACCATATGATCTGCCTCCCTTTTTTATTTCCCTATTTGAGTGTAACAGCTTGTCCGTTTCTTAATTGTTCTGCAATTTGATCTAGCTTTCTTAAACGGTGATTAATGCCTGATTTGCTGATCTTGCCGCTTTCCACCATTTCGCCAAGTTCCTTTAGTGTGACTTCTTGGTAGTCAATACGCAGTTGCGCAATTTCACGCAGCTTATCTGGCAGGGCGTCTAGTCCAATCTTTTCGTCAATGAATTGAATATTTTCAACCTGGCGCAGTGAGGCACCGATCGTTTTATTCAAGTTTGCTGTTTCACAATTGACGAGCCGGTTCACTGAATTCCTCATATCTCGGACGATGCGCACATCTTCAAAACGAAGCAATGAGTTATGAGCACCCACAACACTTAAGAATTCCGTAATTTTCTCCGCTTCCTTCATGTATGTGATAAAGCCTTTTTTGCGTTCAAGTGTTTTACTGTTAAGATGGAATTGATTCATGAGCTCACATAGGGCATCATTATGTTCTTTGTATAGTGAAAAAATCTCAAGGTGATACGAAGAGGTTTCTGGATTATTCACAGAACCTCCTGCTAAAAAAGCACCTCTCATATAGGAACGCTTGCAGCATCTTTTCTTCACAAGTTCTTCTGAAATGTTGCGTTCAAATACAAATTGTTCACCTAATATCTTTAGATCCTCTAAAATGGTTTTCGCTCGTTCTACCAGTCTGACAATATACACATTATTCTTTTTTAATCTCATTTTTTTACGAACGAGCAGCTCGACAGTCACATCGTATTTCTTTTTCAAAAGGGTATAAATACGTCTTGCAATGGCTGCGTTCTCTGTCTGTATATCTAAAATCAATTTTCGATTAGAAAAAGATAATGAACCGTTCATACGGATGAGGGCAGAAAGCTCTGCTTTTGTGCAGCAGTCCTTCACTTCCAGATTAGTCAGCTCTTTTTTTGTTTCGGATGCAAATGACATCCTTGCCACCCCCATTCCTATTTTTTCTGATGCAGCAGATCGACAAGCAGCGCGGCTACTTTCAACGTATCATGACGAATCACATGCTGGTCATATGTAATGATTTCCCCAGGGATGACTTCTAGTCCCATGGCTTTGAGTACATCTGTGTCGAATTGTACAGGCTGCGCCTGTTCTTCTGCATATTTTGCTTTGATTTCTTCTGGAATTTCTTTATTGTTCACAAATATCGTATCGATAAATGGTCGGTCCATATGATCGTTTAATGCCTGCACATGATCAGCTGCACTGTAGGAAAGCGTTTCCCCCGGCTGTGTCATGACATTGCAAATATAAACTTTCTTCGCCTTAGAACGAATCACTTCTTCGCCAATATGCGGTACAAGCAAGTTTGGCAAGATACTTGTATACAAGCTGCCAGGTCCAAGGACGATCAAGTCGGCTTCACGAATGACTTGAATCGATTCTGGGAGCGGCTCAATCGTATCGGGTGTGAGGAACACTCGTTTAATTCGCTCACCATAGGTTGGGATTTTTGATTCTCCTGTTACCACTTGCCCATTTTCTAATTCCGCATGAAGAACAACACTTGAATTCGCTGCTGGCAATACTTTTCCTCTCACATTTAAGACCTTGCTCATTTCTGTGACGGCATGAAAAAAATCACCGGTTATATTCGTCATAGCCGCAAGAATGAGGTTGCCGAGAGAGTGGCCTGTTAAGTCATTCCCTTTATTAAAACGGTGCTGAAATAAATCTTCTACAAGCGGTTCGACATCAGAGAGTGCCGCAAGTACATTTCGAATATCGCCTGGAGGCGGAATATTCAAATCATGTCGCAGTCTGCCTGAGCTGCCTCCATCATCAGCTACCGTCACAATGGCGGTAATGTCCACTGGCTTTGTCTTTAATCCTCTAAGTAAAACAGATAAGCCAGTGCCTCCGCCAAGAATGACAACCTTTGGTAGTGTCGTCATCTATTTTCTGCTTCTCTTTTCAATGTCCCGGTGAGTGACATGTGTATAGTAGTCATTTTTAAAATACTCCGATAAGTAGTTCGCTAGCGTCACTGATCGATGCTGTCCGCCTGTACAGCCAATGGCAATAACAAGTTGGCTTTTTCCTTCTCGTTTATAGGACGGTAGCATAAAGCTGAGAAGGTCGATTAATTTCTCTGTGAACTTTTGCGTTTCACTCCACTTCATGACATAGGAGCGTACTTCTTCATCGTTTCCAGTCTGTGGACGCATGCTCTCAATATAGTAAGGATTCGGCAGAAATCTCACATCAAATACAAGATCAGCATCAATCGGCAGACCGTATTTAAAACCGAAGGACATCACATTCACTGTAAACACCTGCCCTTGGCTCGTGGCAAAGTGTGCAACAATTTTTTCTCGAAGCTGTTTGGGTTTTAAATCCGATGTATCAAAAATCATTTGAGCCCGGCCTTTTAACTCTTCTAACAGATCGCGTTCCATTTCAATTCCTTCGAGCGGCAAACCTGTAGTCGCAAGGGGATGAGAACGTCTCGTTTCTTTATATCTTGAGACAAGCACCTTATCGTTTGCATCTAAAAATAGAATCCTTGGTGTGATCCAGCCGATATCACTCATCTCATCTAAGGCAGCAATTAAGCTATCAAAGAATTCGCGTCCGCGCAAATCCATCACAAGGGCCACCTTGCTCATCTTTGAATTGGATTCCTTCATGAGCTCTAGAAACTTCGGTAAAAGTGATGGCGGTAAGTTATCCACACAAAAGTAACCTAAGTCTTCAAAGCTTTGGATGGCAACGGTTTTCCCCGCACCTGACATCCCTGTAATAATCACAAGCTGAATATCATCTTGTTTGTGCGTATTCATGCCTGCTCCCTCTCCTTCTTTATGAAAACGGTTCATTTATTAGTCTCCTTGAGGATCTAATCGATAAGCAATCAGCTCAAAATCTGGTGTATACGTAAAAGTGCCGTGGAGAAGTCCTTTCCCTTTCAACATGAAGTCAAGAATATGGGAATCTCCTGGAGCCATCGGCAAGCTGGGCACATCTTTTACATCATGCCATTTTAAAATGCCTTCCTCCGACTCTGATACGTTTTTTCCTGTAAAGGAATCTGCCATAAAGGTGAACATCATCCACTCTTGAACGATTTGATCGCCTTCTTTTATGATAAAGGTAAACACGCCTTTTAGCTGCGGATTTAAAATATAAATGCCTGTTTCTTCTCTAAATTCTCGAACGACTGAATCCTTGACCGATTCTCCGCTCTCCATTTTGCCGCCAGGTGCTACCCACCAGCCTCGTCTTGGCTTTTGCAGCAAGAGAACTTGATCATCGTGATGCAGCACACAATTGGTTACTCGTTGCATCAGCTGTCACCTACTCTTTTATGTCTTTTTCTTATTATACAGGTTCATCATGACTCCCACAATGAACATGCCCGTTCTTCACTGAAAACAGACAGGTTTTCGTATGAATATGGTGACGGGCACTTTCTCTATTCTTTATTTTACAACATCTAACGGTTCTCCATGCGTCATTTGTGAACATCTCGTGAATTTCTGATTTTAAGCAAAAAAAAGGACACGGATTCACATCCGTGCCAAACATGTATTCCTTATAAAAGGGGGTCAATTACTAGTTTCATCATAACGGATAATTGTTTCACCCGTGTTACATTCCAGTTAAAAGCCCGTGACGCAATATTAAGGATTTACGACAGCTGTTTATTTCATTGCTTTTAGCTTTTCAGCAAGCTCTTCTACATAATGCTGTGCACTCTGTGCTGCAATACTTCCATCACCTGTTGCTGTGACGATTTGACGAAGGGTTTTCTCACGAATGTCTCCAGCTGCGAAGATTCCTTCAACTTTTGTTTCCATTCTTTCGTTCGTCTCAATGTAGCCCTCTGCATTTGTAATCCCTAGATTTTCAAATGGTTTAGACAGCGGCAGCATACCGATGTAGATAAAGACGCCATCTGTTTTGAAGTCTTCTTCCTCACCTGTCACGGTATCAATTAATGTCACACTGCCGACTTTCCCGTTCTCTTCATTGATTTCTTTAACGGTTTTGTTCCACATAAAGTCGATTTTTTCATTATCAAATGCACGTGCTTGTAAGATGCTTTGGGCACGCAGTTTGTCGCGTCTATGGACAATAGTGACTTTAGATGCAAAGCGAGTGAGGTAAACACCCTCTTCTACTGCTGAGTCTCCTCCGCCAATCACGACAAGCTCTTTGTTTTTAAAGAAGGCACCGTCACATACCGCGCAGTATGATACGCCGCGGCCGCCAAGTTCTTTTTCGCCTGGTGCACCGATTTTTTTGTATTCAGCACCTGCCGCAATAATGACAGAGCGTCCTTTGTATTCTTTTGAACCAGCTTTGACGGTTTTGTACTCTTCACCATCTACAATTTCTTTAATATCGCCATACGCATACTCGGCACCGAATTTCTTTGCATGCTCAAACATTTTATTTGAAAGTTCCGGCCCTAAGATGCTTTCAAAGCCCGGATAGTTCTCGACATCTTCCGTATTCGCCATTTGGCCGCCTGGAATTCCTCTTTCAATCATCAGTGTTGAAAGATTTCCCCGTGATGTATAAACAGCGGCTGTCATTCCGGCAGGACCCGCTCCAATGATGATCGTATCGTAGATTTTTTCTTCTGACACAACTGTCACTCCCTCTTCAATTGCTGCTAGCATTTCTTATTAGAATGCCCTTGGGTGATGCTTCCATTCATGACAGAGAGCATCATTTCCACTCTTAGCTTTTATTCCTTACCCATATCCTATTAAATCTGCGGGTAATAAGCGAATCATTTGCTCATATCTTCAAAAAAAGAAAAAGCTTCCTTAAACTGCTGTTTAAGGAAGCCTGTTTACGGTTATATAGTAAGTAATGATTTATTCAACGACTCTTCTTACAACGCCATTGAATGCTTTTTTCCAGTAAACGTTGCTCATAGAGTCAACTGAAACACCGCGAGAGCTATTATCGTTCAAGAATGTACCGTTTCCTAAGTAAATACCAACGTGTCCATTTACTTTATACGTATCAAAGAACACAAGGTCTCCGCGTTTCATGTCAGATGCACTTACAGCTCTTCCTTTACCTACAAGCGTATCTGTTGTTGTACCGCCAACTGGTCCAAGGTTGATGCCTGCTGATGCAAATGCCCAGCGAACGAATGAAGAACAGTCAAAACGACGTGCGTCAATATCGGCTTGTGATCTGCCGCCGCCCCATTTATATGGAGATTGTCCTACAATCGTAGAACCCGTGCTGATTGCACCTTCGATTCCGCCTACATTATTGCTGACAGGTGATCCACCGCCAGAAGATGGCTTTTTGCTTGGTGAACTGCTGCTATTGTTATTTGAAGATCCACTGTTATTTGAAGAAGAACCGCTGTCGTTATTAGAGCTGTTGTCTTCTGCTTGAACACTAGCTTGACGCTGCTGTTGTTTTTGTGCTTTTTCTTCTTTTGCTTTTTGAGCAGCTTCTCTTGCTTCTTTTTCAGCTTGTTTTTGAGCAGCGATTGTTGCGTCTTTTTCAGATGCAATGCTGTTTGCCTCAGTGTTTAACTCGCTGATTTGAGAAGAGGCACTTCCTTTTTGCTTTTTCACTTGCTTGAATAGCTTGTCTTTCTCATCAAGCTGTTTATTTAAGTCTGTTTGAAGTGTTTCAAGCTTTGCAAGCGTCTTTTGAACATCTTCAAGCTTTGTATTTAATTCGTTTTCAGACTGTTGTAATTCTGCTTTGTCTCTTTCTTGTTCTTTAATGATTTCGCTGTCTGCGTTGATTAATGTAGATACAGCACCTGCACGGCTGATGAAATCGCTAAAGCTTTTTGCTCCTAGTAATACATCTATGTATTTCGTAGAACCACCGCTTTCTTGAAGCGCACGTACACGCTTTTTCAAGAATTCGTTTCTTTCTTCGATACGTTTTTCTGTATCAGCAATTTCTTTTTTCAGTGCTTTGATTTCTTTTTTTGTTTTTTCGTTTTCTTTTTGTTTTTCTTCGATTTGATCACTTGTTTTTAAAGCTTTTTCGTCAATTTCTTTTAGCTTTAGCGCAAGTGCCTCTTGTTTTGCCTCAAGCTTTGAAAGCTCTTCTTTTTTCTTTTGAAGATTCTTGTTTACCTCTGACTGCTTGCTGTCTAGTTCTTGTTTCTTTTGTTCAAAGTTCTGTGCATTTGCTTCATGAGTAAATGGAATAAATAAACCGCTCGCTCCAATCACCGAAGCTAAACCGAAAGTAATAAACTTTTTCACGTATAGTTCCTCCTTTGACAATTTCCCAAGCGACATGAGAAAGCAGCAAATTCTCTGCGACCAATCTGTGCTTCCTGTGTCTTTCTTCCTGATGATTCAGTCAGATGTTGACCAGATTGTTTCTATCACTAGGTGTTGCATTATGTATAGTAAAATATTTAAATATATGTCTTTGTTTTAATCCACGAGTTTCATTATACATGACACATCGACAAAATGAGCTAATATTTTTATTACATTTATGTTTCAAATAGATGTCGAGATTGTCATACTTCGCCAAATCCTAGCAAATCCCACCTTTTTATCCAAGAAAAAAGCATGACCTTTTCGGCCATGCTGCTGTTATCTGAATCTATTTACCTATTCAAACCATGAACGCACAAATAATATTCTCATATTTTGACAGCGTTTGAACGCTGATCTGAAAAGAAGCTGCGATCTCTTTTTTGCTGACAGCTGATTCTTCTTGTTCATTCATCCATAGATAATAAGAAGCTGCTGCCCATGCAATGGCATTTTTCTTCTCTACGCCTGAAGCGCGTGCTTGCTGAATAATATGGAATAACCAAAAATATGGCATGTGGCTATCAGGCTGCACCGCTTCTTCCAAAGCTGATGCCGCCTGTTTTGTGAAGACCGCATCTTCTGAAAACGATCGTTCTTCCATTTGATCTTCAAATAAAAGTAACTCAATAAACTGCTGTTCAAAGGCCGTTTTCGCAGCGCGGGAATCAAGAACAGATTGCAAGACGTCACGTTCACCTTTTTGTTTGCTGACATAGTAGGCAGTGAGTCGTTCCTCAATTGAAACCATTGGCTCAGACTCCTCTGGTTTATCTTGCCACGGCTTGATTTCATCTGCATCAATATCTTCTTCCACCATCTTATCCCAGACGGTTTGCGCCAGCGTTTTGTGGCCCGTATAATAGGCTGCACTTGCCAGCCAGTATAAAAACGTACTATCACCTTGGAAACCTGTTTTATACAAAGAATAAAGCCATTTAAATGCCCATTCAAATTCTCCAACAAGGGCAAATGTTGCGCCAAGCTTATAACGCTGTTCACTTAATATTGGATACACGTGCGTTAATTGCTTCGCTAACAGATTGACCTTTTCTTCTTCTTTTTCATAATGATAGAAAACAAGCTGATTACAAAGGGCATGCAGATTACCGGGATTTTCATGAAGGACCCGGTTCAACATTTCTTTTGCCTGATCGATTTGGCCAGAATAAAAATAGGCCAAAGCGAGATTATTATACGCTGACCAAAACTCTGGATACTCAACAATCATCTGTTCCAGCATCTCGATTGCTTCATCCAGCCTGCCGCTTTCTAGCAAATGGTTGGCTTGATCCTGCTTTACAATCAGATCATCCTGATCATAAGGGAAATCTTCATCAACATCGTCACTCATATCAAGCAGATCGAGGAGATCGTCATTTTCATCTGCAAATTCCCCGTCTTCTTCCAGCGCAGCATAAGCAGTGGCGCATCTATATGCCTCTTGAAATAAACCGAGATTCGCATAATTATTGGCTTTAAAGTAGTGACACTCTGACATATTCTCATCCAAGTGTTCAAGGATAAAATCAAGCAGTTCATTTGATTGTTGGTAATGACCCATTTCAGTATAAATAATGGCAAGCTGCGACAGCATTTCTACATTTTCAGGCTCAAGTACGATGGCCCGCTGTATCAGCTTACTTGCCCTAGACAGATTTCTTTCTCTATATGCTTTTAGACCTTTATGAAAAAAGTAATGCCCATCTTGGAATAGCTGGACGACTTGTGTGTGATTATTTTGAGAAGTGTATTTACTCACCGATACCCTCCATTTCGAACAGTGTACCGTGTGTAGTATAACATACTTCATGAGTCGTCACATAGAACAAAAGGAAAGGAAGGATTTGTTTTTCATTTAAAAGCAAAAAGCCGGGGATACCCCCAGCTTTTCATTCCCCTTGATGGCGCTTTTTCAATACCTTTAATACATCATCAAGAGGCAGCTGCTGTTCACGTAATAACACAAGAAGGTGATACAGGAGATCTGCTGTTTCCCATTTCAATTCTTCTTGATCACGGTTCTTCGCCGCAATGATCACTTCAGAAGCTTCTTCCCCTACCTTTTTCAGGATTTTGTCGACTCCTTTTTCAAAAAGATAGGTCGTATAAGCTCCTTCTGGCATTTCCATCTGCCGTTTCGCAATGACCTGTTCCAGTTCATTTAAAATGGCAAAGCGGTCTTGTTCTCCCCTTGGCTGTTTCACGCCATCTTCTGAAAAACAGCTATAGCTGCCTGTATGGCAGGCTGGGCCGCTTGGTGTCACTAGAACAAGCAGGGCATCTTGATCACAGTCATAGCGAATAGATGTAACACGCTGGGTGTGTCCAGATGTAGCTCCTTTGTGCCAAAGCTCATTTCTCGATCTGCTAAAAAACCATGTTTCCCCTGTCTCTAATGTTTTTTCATAGGATTCTTGATTCATATACGCCAAAGTAAGAACTTCCTTGCTTTGAGCATCCTGTACAATGGCAGGAATGAGACCTGCATCATTAAAGATTAATTCGTTTGCCTGTTTCATCTTACCTTCACCCCGTGTTCTTTCAAATATGTCTTCACTTCTTGAATGGAGGTTTCTTTATAATGGAAAATAGAGGCTGCGAGTGCGGCATCAGCTTCACCTTTTGTAAAAGCCTCCAGCATATGCTGCGCATTGCCAGCACCTCCTGAAGCAATAACTGGCACTGTGACTGCTTCTGATACAAGCCTCGTCAAACGATGCTCAAAGCCCGTTTTCTCACCATCGGCATCCATGCTAGTCAGCAAGATCTCGCCTGCTCCTCTTCGCACGGCTTCTTTCGCCCAGTCACTCACTTCTAAATCCGTTTGACGGCGTCCTCCGTGCGTATAGACCATGTATGCTTGTTTCTCTTCATCGTATTTCGCGTCAATCGCAACAACTATACACTGTGAACCAAAAAAGTCGGCTCCTTCTGTTATTAGCTCCGGTCTTAAAACAGCCGCTGTGTTCACAGACACCTTGTCTGCCCCCGCTCTTAATATACGCTTCATATCATCAAGATGGTTAATCCCGCCGCCCACCGTGAATGGGATAGCGAGAGTGGATGCCACTTGTTTGACCACATCCACCATTGTTTTTCGGCCTTCATGAGAGGCAGATATATCAAGAAAGACGAGTTCATCCGCACCTTCCTCGTCATAGATCTGCGCTAATTCGACCGGATCACCAGCATCCTTCAACCCTAGAAATTGGATCCCTTTGACCACACGCCCTTCCTTTACATCAAGACATGGAATGATTCGTTTTGTCATCATATGCTGTCAAGCCCTTCAAACGCTTCTGCTAAAGTAAATTGCTTTGTGTACAGCGCCTTGCCAATGATTGCACCAGACACACCTGTCTGCTTTTGTGCTGATAGCTTTTGCAGATCACCTACTGCACTGACACCACCTGAGGCAATGACTTGTTTGCCAGTTGCTTCTGCTAATCGAACCGTACTTTCCACATTTGGACCAGACAGCATGCCATCCATTTGAATATCCGTGAAAATGAAGACCTCTGCGCCTTCCTTTGCCAGTTCCTTACCGAGTTCCTCCGCCTTCACTTCCGACGTTTCAAGCCAGCCTTCAGTCGATACAAAACCGTTTCGTGCATCAATGCCAATGGCAATTTTCTCTCCATATTGCGCCAGCATTTTTTTCACAAAAATCGGGTTTGACACCGCTGAACTGCCAAGAATGACTCTCGATACGCCATTGTTTAAATAAAATGCAACATCTTCTTCTGTCCGAATGCCGCCGCCAATTTGGACATTCACATCTAATGAGGAAGCAATCGCCAGCACATGCTCGTGATTCACGCGTTTTCCTGCTTTTGCGCCATCTAAATCAACGAGATGTATCCATTTCGCTCCTTCATTTGCAAACCGTCTCGCCATGTCTAACGGTGAATCTCCATAAATGGTTTCTTGGTCATAGTCTCCTTGCACAAGTCGTACACATTTGCCATTTCTCATATCAATTGCTGGATATAATGTAAAATCACTCATTTGCTCACCCTCTGTTCGTTTGCTAATTGAATAAACTGTTTCAGCAGTGCCATTCCTGTTGTACTGCTTTTTTCAGGGTGAAACTGCGTTCCAAACACATTCCCCTTCCCAACAACAGCAGGTACTTGAACGCCATAGGGCGCACTTGCCAATAGATCTTCTGGATTCATGCCGCTCACATAATAAGAGTGAACAAAGTATGCAAATCCTTCCGGCACACCGTCAAATAATGGTGACGGCTGATGAAATGTGAGCTCATTCCAGCCCATATGAGGCACCTTCAGCCTTTGTCCATCCGAATCACGATCCTTCAAAAGAACGACACGCCCTTTTAAAAGGCCTAACCCTTTTGTTTTACCTGCTTCTTCACTTTCTTCAAACAACAACTGCATGCCTAGGCAAATGCCAAATAACAGCTTTCCTTCCTGCACGACTTGGTGGATAAACGCCTCAAGTCCTGTCTCTCTTAACAGCTGCATCGCATCACGAAACGAACCGACGCCTGGCAAAATATACGCATCTGCCTTTTTCAGCTCCTCTACTTCAGAAGACACGATATAAGAAGCCCCTGCTCGTTCCAGTGCTTTTGATACGCTAAACAAATTCCCCATTCCATAGTCAATGACGCCAATCATTAGAGCATCCCCTTTGTCGACGGAATCCCTTTCACACGCGGATCAATGGTTGTTGCTTCATCTAAGGCGCGTGCCATCGCTTTAAAAATGGCTTCAATCATATGGTGGGTATTGGTTCCATAGTGAACGATCACATGAAGATTGATTCGTGCTTCAAGGGCAAATTTCCAAAGAAACTCATGAACCAGCTCCGTATCAAAGGTGCCGACCTTCTGACTAGGGAAATCGGCTCTCATTTCCAAATGAGGACGATTGCTTAAATCCACGACGACTTGGGCGAGTGTTTCATCCATTGGAACAAAACTAGAGCCGTAGCGCTTAATTCCTTTCTTATCACCGAGCGCTTCTTTAAACATCTGCCCAAGCACGATGCCAATATCTTCTGTTGTGTGGTGATCATCGACATCTGTGTCTCCTTTTGCATCTACAGTTAAGTTAAAGTGCCCGTGCTTTGTGAATAAGTCGAGCATATGCGTCATAAAAGGGACATCTGTTTGAATATCTGCTTTTCCTTCACCATCAATCTCTAGCGCTAACGAAATGTTCGTTTCATTTGTCTGTCTCGCTGTTTCCGCCTGTCTCATTCTGATTCCTCCCGCTTTCTCGCTTCAATCGATCTTGCATGTGCTTCAAGCCCTTCTAATCTTGCAAAAGCTGCAATGCTTTCGCTATGTGTTTCAAAAGCTTCTTTGCTATATGAAATGATGCTCGTTTTCTTTTGGAAATCCGTGACGCCAAGCGGACTGGAGAATCTTGCTGTCCCGTTTGTTGGCAGCACATGGTTCGGTCCTGCGAAGTAATCCCCTACCGGCTCTGGGCTGTAACGCCCTAAGAAAATCGCTCCAGCATGCTTGATTTGACCAAGTAGTGATTCTGGATACGCAGTCAGCACTTCTAAATGCTCTGGGGCTAACTGGTTCACGATATCAACTGCACGATCCAAAGATTCTGTTACATAAATATAACCATGGTCTTGAATAGATTGTGCTGCGATTGATTTTCTTGGCAAAGTGTCCAGCTGCGCTTGCACCTCTGCTTGCACTGCTTCAGCCAATCCTTTAGATGGTGTCACCAAAATACTAGATGCCAACGCATCATGCTCTGCCTGTGAAAGCAAATCAGCTGCCACCTCATGTGCAGTTGCCGTTTCATCTGCTAAAACAGCAATTTCACTTGGGCCCGCAATCATATCAATGTCTACTTGACCAAATACTTCCCGTTTGGCAAGTGCTACATAAATGTTTCCTGGACCGGTGATTTTATCAACAGGCTGGATACTGTCCGTTCCATATGCAAGAGCAGCTATCGCCTGAGCACCACCCATTTTGTACATTTCTGAAATGCCCAGCTCCTTCGCTGCTACTAGTACAGCGTCAGACAGACGACCGTCTTTTCCTGGCGGTGTCACAAGAACAATTCGCTCAACGCCTGCTACAAGTGCCGGGATCACATTCATTAAAACAGATGATGGATAGGCGGCCGTTCCGCCTGGGACATATACACCGACCGCATCGAGCGGTGTTACTTTCTGACCTAGCATTGAGCCGTCCTTTTGGTGATAAAACCAAGAGGACGTTAGCTGACGCTCGTGGTATGTTCGAATATTCCGGATCGCCGTTTGGATGATTTGGATCATCTCCGGGTCCAAACGTTCGTAGGCTTTTGTCTTTTCATCCTCCGTCACAAGTGGTTGTTCAATAGAGACACCGTCAAATTGCTTCGTGAAAGACCGTACCGCTTCGTCACCATTTTTTCTCACTTCTTCGATTATTCGCTGAACAGCCAATCGCTGCTCTTCCGTTCCTGTATCTAGAGAACGCTTGAGTGAGAGAGTGTCTGTCTCACCTTCTTGTATGTAGGTGATGTTCATGATGTTTCCTCCCCTTCTCCTTCGATGATTCTTGCCAGACGCTGCGCCATTTCATCGATTACCGCATCCTTCATTCGATAGCTCACAGGATTGACAATAAAACGTGACGTAATGTCACAAATATGTTCCGTTTCGACAAGCCCATTTTCCTTAAGTGTTTGACCGGTGGAGACAATGTCAACAATTCGATCGGCAAGTCCGATGAGCGGTGCTAATTCAATGGAACCATTTAGCTTAATGATCTCCACCTGCTCACCTTGTTCTCTAAAATAAGAAGAAGCGACATTTGGGTACTTTGTGGCCACACGCGGCGCGACACCGCCCCAGCTGGCTCCCGGCAAGCCCGCTACAGCTAAATGACATTTGCTAATGTTTAAATCGAGCACTTCGTACACATCCCGTGCTTCTTCAAGCATGACGTCTTTCCCTGCAATGCCCACATCTGCTACACCGTGCTCTACATATGTCGTCACATCCATTGGCTTCGCTAAAATAAAGCGGAGATTTTCTTCCGGTACATCAATGATTAATTTTCTTGAATCTTCGAATTCCTCCGGCAGCTGATATCCAGCCTGTCTTAATAGCCCTGCTGCTTCTTCAAATATCCGCCCCTTTGGCATTGCCATTGTCAACACTTTACCCATTTTGCTCTTCCTTTCTAGCGCCGATAAAATAAGTCACTTGCTCAAATGCTTTGGTCATGGCATCGATATTTTCAATACCTGCTAAGTCTTGGAGAACAATCCTTTTGCCCTTTGTCCGCTCTTTTTCTGCAAAATCAAATGCTTCAAGCCGCTGTTCTTTACTAAAAATCACAGCCTCTTGGGGCTCATTTATTTCTTTTGCGTCGAGCGCCTCAAGAAGACGGTCTAATCGAAGTCCGAAGCCTGTAGCGGGTGCGGGTGCATCAAAGTGAGCAAGCAATTGATCATACCTTCCTCCACTTCCGATCACAGACCCAACATGATCTGCAAATACTTCAAACAAAATCCCCGTATAGTAGCTCATATGACTGACCATGCTTAAATCCAAACGGATATATTCTGTACAGCCGTAATCTTCAAGTGTCTCCCACAGCGCCTTTAACTCCGCCAGCACTTCTTTGCCCTCTTGTGACACCACAATTTCTTCAGCCTGCTGGGTCACTTCTTGACCGCCGCGCAGCTCTAAAAGCTGTAGCAGCCTTGTTTTATCGATGGATGAGAGCGGCAATTGTTTAACATGCTGCCTGTATCCCACATAATTCTTTTCATATAAAAATCGGCGCAATACGTTCGCCCGCTCTGTATTCCCTAGTACATCTAAAAACAAGGTCTCAGCCAAAGCCACATGCCCGATCGCAATTTTGAAGGATTGAAGTCCAGCATTTTTTAATGCAAACACGACAAGCGCTATGACTTCAGCATCTGCACTAATCGAACCATCACCGATCAACTCAATACCGACCTGCTCAAATTCAGAAGGTCTTCCGCCTTCTCTTTCCTGTGCCCGAAACACGTTGGCTGCATAACCGACTCGAAGCGGATACGCCTGTTCGTGAAGCTTTGAAGCCGCCACTCTCGCAATTGGTCCCGTCATATCAGGTCTAAGCACAAGGGTTTGACCATTTTGATCAAGAAGCTTAAACAGCTGCGTATCTGTAATCGCCGATTGAACACCGACTGTATCGTAAAATTCAAGCGTTGGCGTTTCCATTAAACGATAACCCCAACCATTCATGACCTCTGTTAAAGAATGCCTAACTCTTTTCTTCGTCTCATACAATCCTGGTAATGAATCTCGCATACCATATGGTTTTTCAAACATGAACATGTTCTTCCGCACCTCCAACACATTAAAACAAAAAATTCCGAATCCTTTAGTTCGCTAATATGATAATATGCTAACAAAATAAAGTGATTAAATCAATCATTTTTATTTTCCCCTTTTTTTCCTTAATCATTTGTTCATATATTACATTAAAATGACACCTAATCCTTTTTGATCTCTTTGCTTTAGGAACATGCTATAATACTTAAAAATATTGAATAACACAGGAGATTACAGTGAAATTCATCCAGACATTAATCTTAACTTTGTTGTGCGCATGTCTTGTTTATTTCGGCTTTATTTACATTTCACAATTCGACCAAGTCAGGAAAACAACGTCACCGCAAGAAGCCAAAGAAAAAGAAAATGATACCGCACTAGCAGCAGAAGAAACACGTTCTACGAAAAAAACAGAAACGACACACTCTAGTTTAAAAGGAAATAAAAAAGCCATGGACGTCATCCTCTTTAATCAAATGGATGCACCAAAGCTTTATAACGGATGCGAAGTCACGAGCTTAGCCATGCTTCTTCATTACAGCGGCTATGAGCATATAACGAAAAACGCATTGGCAAACGAGATTAAGCGTGTCCCGCTCAATTATGAGAATGGCTTAAAAGGAGACCCTCATGACGGGTTTGTAGGCGATATGGAGAATGGGCCAGGTCTTGGTGTGTACCATGAACCCATTTATCAGCTTGCGAAAAAATATGCAGGTAATCAAGCCGTTGACTTAACCGGCAAGCCAGTCAAAAAGGCCATCTATCAATCACTTGAAAAAGGTTATCCTGTCTGGGTCATTACCACTTCGACCTTTGCCAAAACAGATAACATTGAAACATGGAATACACCAAATGGGAAAATAGATATCAGCTTTAATATGCACAGCGTGGTCATCACAGGCTATGACAAAGATCATGTCTACTTAAATAACCCATACGGAGAAAAGAATCAAAAAGTCGATCGTGAACAGTTTGAGGATTCTTGGAAACAGATGGGCAGCCAGGCGATTATCATTAAAGCATAAACCACTTCTCCCATTGAAGAGAATTCACACATGCATCAAAAACATCCTCCATACGAATGGAGGATGTTTTTGAATGATTTATTTTTTTAGTATTTCCTTCAGACGGTCTTCAAGCTTTTCAGCCGTCATCGCACCCCCGCCAAGGCTGATGTATTCATCCCCTTTTTTTAGTAAAAGTGTAGGATAGCCATTCACGTTCAATTGCTGAACCTTTGCAAAATCGGCATACGCATCATTGATCGTTTCTGTCTCCTTCATTCGTTCCACCAATACATCAGGGTCAAGTTGGTGTTTCATAGCGATATCTCTATAAGTTTCTTCATCACTTAGGCTTTTTCCGTCTTGATAAAAGGCCTTTTGCATAGATGAAGCCAAGTACAATGCACGCTCTGGTGCGATGGATCTTAATGCAGAAAATCCAATTGCAGCAGCCTCAGAGTCTAAAATGAATGTTCCGTTTTCTAGCAACTCTTCGTAACGGTCTCCAAATTCGACACCTGTCAGCTGACTGATACGCTCATTTGCTTCTGAAATGTGTGGATAATTCTTTATCGGTAGACGACGCTCTCCTACAAATAAACCGCCCGATACAAGTGTCAGTGGTATCTCAGGGTGATTTTCGTGTAAAGTACGGATGCTGTTGGAAAATCCATAACACCAGCCACAATACGCATCCCATACATAGATGAAAGATTTTTCTTGATCATTCATAAGACAGACTCCTCACTCATCGTTTTTTAGCGACAATGAAACGCATGTTATTCTACTTATTCTGCTTCAGAAACCACAGTAAAACGTTCTCCAACATGAGCAGCTTGTTCTATCTCATCGACAAGTGCAACGGCGTAGTCAGCATAACTCACATAGCTGTCACCCTTTGAATTGACGATAAGATGGTCTTTGCCTTTCACATAAGCACCTGTCCGTTTGCCTGCTGGATTAAAGAAGGCTGCTGGACTTAAAAATGTCCATTTTAATCCTTCGGTCTTTTGAAGATCTTTTAAGTTTTCTCCTTGGTGTGAAGCAGTAGCAAAGTATTCCTTTGGAAACTCCGGTGTGTCCATCAGTCTAGTTGTTTTGGCCTCATCTACAAATAAACTTCCAGCACCTCCCACAACGATTAAACGCGTTTCTGGTGTCTCTTTCAAGAGATGAATGAGTTTTTTCCCTGCTTCTACATGAAGGTGCTCTTGTCCTGCTGGTGCACCAAATGCGTTTACGATCACATCAAAACCTTTGACGTCTCCTGCCTCTAAGTGAAAAACATCCTTTTCTAAAACAGCTGCTGATGAATTGGTCACTTTTTGTGCATCTCGAACGATTGCCGTTACTTCATGCCCTCTCGATTGAGCTTCTTTTAAAATGTGTTGTCCTGCTTTACCTGTTGCGCCAATGATTCCAATGTTCATGTAAATTCCTCCTACAATATATTGTTATTTTGATCACTTAAGATGTAACCACGATAGTTACAACAGAGGTAAAAAAAAATTGAATAGATCATCCAATTTTTTTGATTAAAACCTGCGTTAGTTCACTTAATTTGATCTCAGCAAGCACTTGTTCCATCGCACTTTGAGCACGGCACAAAATTAATTCTAGTACAGCTTGAATATTTGCACCGATCGGACAGTCAGGGTTTGGGCTTTCATGAATTTGAAACAACTCTCCCTCATCCACAACTTCAACCGCTTTATACACATCGAGCAGTGTCATGTCATCTTCACTGCGATTCAATTGAGAACCGCCTTTGCCAAGACTCGTTGAGATTAGGCCTGCTTTTTTGAGCTTACTCATGATACGGCGAATCACCACTGGATTTGTATTGACACTTCCTGCGATATCCTCCGATGTCTGTAAAGAACCTTTTTCAAGTGATAGCAAGGCCAGAATATGGACAGCGACAGTAAATCTGCTGCTGATTTTCATGTTTTCTCACCTCTGTTGTAATCATTATAGTTACACCATGTTAGAATGTCAACAAAAAAGTCTGCCGAGCTACTCAGCAGACGAAGATTGACGTGCTTCCATTTCCTCTTTCGTATAAATCATCCGCATTGGATTTCCTCCAACAAAGGAGCCTGCCGGAACATCTTTGTTCACAAGAGTTCCTGCCGATACAATCGCACCATCACCAATTGTCACTCCAGGTAGAATCGTTGAATTTGCCCCAATTAACACTTCATCACCAATATAGACTTCCCCAAGCCTATACTCTTTAATCAAATACTCATGGGACAGAATGGTTGTGTTATAGCCAATCACACTATTTCGACCGACAGTGATTTTCTCAGGAAACATGAGATCGACCATCACCATTAAAGCAAACGCCGTATCCTCCCCGACTTTCATCCGAAGGAAGGTGCGATAAATCCAATTTTTCATTCCCATAAAAGGCGTATACCTTGCCATTTGAATAAAGATAAAGTTTTTCACAACCTTGAGAAAGGGGACCGTTCGATAGACTTGTCTAAGCGAATTGACCCCTTTGACAGGATAACGATCTGTTTTTCTCAACTTAATCAGCTCCAACAATCGCCAAGAGATCACTCATTTTCTGCAGCATATAATCTGGGCGATGCTTTAACAGGGCTTCTTCTCCCTTAATAGACCAAGCAACACCTGCTGTTTTCGTCCCTGCCGCTTGACCAGATAAAATGTCGTGATAATTATCACCAACCATGATCGCCTCATGCGGATCACTGCCGAGCTTGGATAATGCCAGTTGAACTGGTTCTGGATGCGGCTTTTCATTTTGTACATCATCAAGTGTGACAATGACCTCAAAAAATGGCTCCAATCCAGTCAGCTTTAATCCCATTAAGACCGTATCACGGATTTTTGTTGTCACAATTCCGAGCTTAAATCCCTGATCCTGAAGAATTTCCAACGTGTCTAACACCGTCTCATACTCCGTCACAAGCAGGTCATGCTGTTCATGATTAAACGTTCGATACATCTGGATCATGTCATCTGTCAGATTCGGATCCATTGCAGAGAATGTATCAAATAATGATGGACCAATGAAATGAAGGATATCCTCACGGCTGTATTGACCAGGGTAATAATGATCAAGCGTATGCTGAAATGAAGCAATAATTAATTCATTTGTATTGATTAATGTGCCATCTAAATCAAATAGCACTGTGTTAATAGTTGATTGGTTCATATAGCTTCCTTTCTAACAGCTGCATGTTCCCGCCTCCGCCAAATATAGCTGATGGCAGCTGTCAATAAAATAGCAGAAATAAGGCGAATAAGAAGAAGCGGCCAGACTGGAATACCTAAAGGAATGAAAATGAGTGTATCTTCGACCACCGCATGACACGCCACAAGGAAAATGAAAGCAAGCGTTAAATCCTTTTTGCTGACACCGTCCTCTTCCACTGCCTTCATCATGACGCCTGCCCCGTAGGCAAGACCAATGGTCAAACCAGCCACCATCGTCATAGACGTATTTTCTTTCATTCCAAGCATTCTCGTAAAAGGAGACAGCCACTTAGACAGCGTATGGAGCCACCCTAAGTCTCTCATGAATTGAATAATGATCATGAGAGGAATGACAATACAAGCCAGCTGCAGCACACCAAGAACAGCTTTCTGTAAAGCAAGAAGTACGATCATATACCAGCTAGAAGGCACATCAGCCGACTGAGCAGCTGTCAGCAAACCATATTGCGCCGGCTCCTCGCCTCCCTGCCAAACGAGGTGAATGATAATTGCTGACACGACGGCAAGACTGATTCTGACTAGCAAAATGACAGACACCCGCAGCCCAACCTTCGCCGCCACTGTTGATTCGATGATCAAGTTGTGACAAAAGGAGAGCATGACCGCTAAAATGAACACTTCCTTCACAGGCAGCTCTAATGTCAAGATGGCTGCAATACCCGCATACAAGTTCAGCATATTTCCTAAAACAAGCGGAATGGCCGCTTCCCCTGAAAGACCAAACAGACCCATAAATGGACGGATGAATTGTATAATCCAATCCATCACAAGTGTATGCTGCAAGATACTAACGAGAATGGTAACCGGAAAAATGACTTTTCCAAGTGTCCAAGTTGTCGATAACCCTGCTTTCAAGCCGTTTTTCCATGTCTCCCCCATCTCTTATCCCCCTTGCTCTTAATTTGATGAGTTGTTCTCTTTATACGGTATAGATGCATATCCCTTGATTCTTCTAAACACAATCAGCAAAACAGCCACTGCAAATATGGCAATTGAAATCATCTGTGCAATTCGAAGGTGCTCAGTCAGCATTAAGCTGTCTGTTCTCATTCCTTCAATGAAGAAACGACCGATTGAATACCAGATTAAATACGACAAGAACATTTCGCCTCGACGCAATGATGTTCTACGTAATAAGATTAATATCAAAACGCCTGCGATATTCCATAATGATTCATATAAGAACGTAGGGTGATAGTAGGTCCCGTCAATGTACATCTGATTAATAATAAACTCAGGCAGGTGCAAATTTTCTAAAAAGGCTCTTGAAACAGCCTCACCATGCGCTTCCTGATTAATAAAGTTCCCCCAGCGCCCGATGGCTTGCCCTAGTAAAATACTAGGCGCTGCGACATCGGCGATTTTCCAAAAGGACACCTTTCTCACTTTAGTAAAGACAATCGCTGTCAGCACTGCTCCTATCAGTCCACCATGTATGGCAATTCCGCCATTCCAAATCTTGATGATTTCACTTGGGTGCTGCTGATAATAATCCCATTCAAAGGATACATAATAAATTCGTGCACAAATAATAGCGATAGGAATGGCAAATAAGATGAGATCAATAAACATATCTTTATTGATGCCTCTTTTTTCACACTCCCTTAATGCGAGCCAGAGTCCAAGCAGCGCTCCGACCCCAATAATCACACCATACCAATGAACCGAAATAGGTCCGAGCTGAAAAGCAATCGGATCAATTGGTTGAATTGCTTCATTCATATAGACAGCTCCTATTCATCCTGGCCATTGTCTTCAATGACATCGGCAAGTTTACTTGTAAATTGTTCCGCTGCATTATGTCCCATTCGTTTCAATCTGAAGTTCATTGCAGCTACCTCGATGATGACCGCTAAATTTCGTCCCGGACGTACAGGGATGGTCAGCTTTGGTACATCTGTATCGATGATCCGCATTTTTTCTTCCTCAAGTCCTAAACGGTCATACTGTTTGCCTTGTTCCCAAAGCTCAAGGTTCATAACAATCGTAATTCTCTTATAGCTTCTGACAGCGCCCGCTCCAAATAAGGTCATCACATTAATAATGCCTAATCCACGGATTTCTAGAAGGTGCTCAATCAGCTCTGGTGCGCTTCCAACTAACGTATCCTGATCCTCTTGCCTGATTTCCACGCAATCGTCTGCAACCAGCCTGTGTCCTCTCTTCACTAATTCTAAAGCCGTTTCACTTTTACCTACGCCACTTTTTCCAATTAACAGCACACCTACACCATATACATCTACGAGTACGCCATGAATCGCAGTCGTTGGTGCAAGCTTGCTTTCTAAGAAGTTCGTTAATCGACTCGAAAGTCTTGTCGTTTTTAAGCTTGAGCGTAAAACCGGCACTCCATTTTCGTTTGAAGCTTCGATCAATTCCTTTGGTACTTCACGATCTCGTGACAAAATGATGGCAGGGGTAATATCTGTACAAAGAGACATCATTCTCTGCTTTCGTTCGCGTTCTGGGAGCTGTTCAAAAAAAGAAAGCTCTGTCTTCCCTAAAAGTTGAACTCTTTCTTTTGGGTAATATGTAAAATATCCAGCCATTTCAATACCTGGTCTGGAAAGATCACTGATTGTAATGGGACGATTAATCCCTTCTTCCCCACTTACCAGTTCAAGATGAAATTGTTCCATTATGTCCTTCGTACGAACTTTCGGCACGCTTCTTCCTCCTTTTATCGCAGGCGTTTCAGAAATACAGCTCTATTTTATCACTTTCAATGATGAACCCAAAATAGTATTTTATCCTGATCCTGTTTCATCACATTTACTGGTATAGACAACTATACTTAAAAAAGGTAAACTGAATCTAACGACGAGAATAAGGGGGCACAATCATGAGCAGTTCTTTATTGCTCTCCAATATTCATATTGTGACAAAGACAGAAATCATTGAAAACGGTTTTGTCGGTTTACGCGATGGCAAGATCGACTATATTTCAACATCACCGCCGACAGGAAATTATGAAAAAGTATATATTTCCCGGGAAAACTTTTATTTACTCCCCGGAATGATTGATATTCACATCCATGGGGGATATGGTGCAGATATGATGGATGCGACACCAGAAGCCATGAATACACTTGCTGATCACTTACCCGCAGAAGGAACGACAAGCTTTTTAGCAACAACCATTACACAAAATCATCAAGAGATTGAGCAAGCACTTAAAAATGTCGCACAGTGGAGACCCTATAATAAAAAGCAGGCTGGAAGTCAGGCACAATGTTTAGGCATTCATCTAGAAGGTCCTTTTATTTCTAAAGATAAAGCTGGAGCGCAGCCTGCTCAATGGATTACACAGGCTAACCTTCCTCTTTTTGAGAAATGGCTGAGTGCATCAGATCAGCTGATTCGAATTGTCACTTTTGCACCTGAGGAAGATACTGATTTTGCATTTCTTTCCCTGCTAAAAGAAAAAAATATCATTCCTTCTATTGGACATACAAATGCTCCTCATGACATGATTGAACTAGCAGCAAAGCACGGCGCGCGTCATGTCACGCATCTTTATAATGCGATGAGTTCATTTCAGCATCGTGAGCCAAATGTTGCAGGGGCTGCGCTTACAAACGAAAAGCTTTTGACTGAGCTGATTACAGATGGCATTCATTCACATCCTCTTTCCGTAAAGCTTGCGTATTTGGCAAAGGGAAGTGAACGTTTGATCATGATTACAGACTCAATGCGTGCAAAAGGACTTGGAGAGGGAACCTACGAATTTGGCGGACAGACTGTGACAGTCAGCGGTGAAAAAGCATTGCTGGCAGATGGAACACTTGCAGGATCGATTTTACAAATGAAAGATGGGGTCAAACGTATGAGACAGATCACACAATGTGGATGGACAGAAATTGCTCAAATGACCTCAACAAATGCAGCCACTCAGCTCGGGATCGATCATCAGCTCGGTTCGATCGAAGTTGGAAAACTGGCAGACTTGGTCATTTGGGATGAAGCTGGCGAACTCATGATGACGATCTGCCATGGACAAATCGTTTATGAAAAAAAGGAGGCCACACACTGATGAACATCATCGAATTTGCTGATAAAGATCAATTAGGAAAAGCAGCTGCTGCTTTCATTGCACGTACCATTAAATCAAAAACAGATGCGGTTCTCGGTCTGGCAACTGGCGGTACACCAATTGACACTTATAAAGAGTTAATTCAGTTGCATCAAACAGAACAATTGTCTTTCAAACAAGCAAGAACAGTGAATCTGGATGAGTACGTGGGAATTGATCAAAATCATGAAAATAGTTATATGACTTACATGAAGCGTCATTTATTTGACCATATTGATCTCCCATCAGATCAATATTTCCTCCCCAATGGTGCTGCTTCTCACTTGGAAGAAGAGTGCTTAAGGTATGATCAGCTCATTGAAGATTTAGGGGGCATTGATCTTCAGCTACTTGGTATCGGACAAAATGGACATATCGGGTTTAATGAACCTGGTACTCCCTTTGACTCAAAGACGCATGTCGTCCAATTAGATGAACACACTCGCCAAGCCAATGCAAGGTACTTTTCTTCTATAGATGAGGTACCTACACATGCCATTACAATGGGAATTGCAAGCATTCTTTCAAGTAAAAAAATTCTCCTTCTCGCATCAGGAAAATCAAAAGCGGACGTGATACAATATTTAGAACGAACAGAGATTCACCCAGACTTCCCTGCATCTGCTCTGAAACTTCATGAAGATGTGACGATTTTTATTGATCGAGAAGCTGGTTCACTACGCTAAACACGAGAGGATTTTCACATGTTTATTGATAAGCAGTCACCTATCCCCATGTACCATCAGATTATGGAGAACTTGAAAAAGCAGATTGAGGATGGAACGTTAGCACCTGATACACTCATTCCTTCTGAAAGAGAATATGCCGAACGCTTTGGTATTAGCCGAATGACTGTCAGACAAGCCTTATCGAACCTTGTGAACGAAGGATATTTATACCGGCAAAAAGGAAAAGGAACATTTGTTAGCCGAAAGAAGTTTGAACAACCGCTTCAAGGCTTAACAAGCTTTACAGAAGATATGCGTCAACGTGGGCTCAAAGCTTCAAGTCAGTTGATTGATTTCAAAAAAGTCGCATGCCCAGAGCACTTGCTGCAATCATTACAGCTGTCGAACAGTGAAGATGTCTATGAATTAAAACGAATCCGCCTTGCAAACGATGAACCAATGGCTATTGAAACGAGTTATATTCCTGAAAAATTTGCTGGCGAGCTCACAAAGGACCATTTAACTGGATCTTTATATGAATATATAGAAGCGAACACAGGTCTAACCATTGCCCATGCCAAGCAGGAGCTTGAAGCCAATGTTGCTTCAAAGGAAGAAGCTAACGTGCTGTCTATTTCATTAGGGGACCCTGTTCTCTCCATTGCAAGAACAACTTATTTTCAAAATGACCTTCCATTCGAGTATGCCATGTCCGTTTATAGAGGGGATCGATACAAGCTCACTCACACAATGGAAAGATAAAACTGTGCTCCTGAAAGCACAGTTTTTTATTTCCTAAGAAATGTTGATTGATCATCATTTTTTGTATGAATTTTCCATATAGGCGAAATCGCTTTCCCTTCGAAACGGTCTTTTGCGACAGTGTACCAATAATATTCTTGATTTGGCTTTAACCCTTTCCATTCAAAGGTTGCTTTTTTACCACTTTTCACACCTTTGACTTCTCCAAGAAGAACGTTTGTGTAGACATTCAATTCAAAATAATTGGTTTTAACGGATTTCATTTTTGGTGTTAAATCGACATCAATTGAAAATTCATCTTGATCTCCATACGTTTTTGGATCATAAAAATGTTCTTGATTCAAGTAAGGTGAGTATGTGGTGAAATGAAGCTTATTTTTTTCTTGATCCGCAGTGATCAGCCGCATAAAACCTTGACCGCCTTCAGGACCTGACTGGTAATCTGCAAGGATTTGATATACTTTTCTGTCCACTTTTCCATCATGATCATCGTCAATCTCATCTACTTTTCGACTGGCTCCGTGGTAGTGGCCACTAAATACTGCGACAATATTCGGGTGACGCTTTACCACTTGATGGAAGATCAAATCTCCAATTGGGCTTCGATTGCCGCTCACTAACAAATACTCATGGAAATTTAAAATGACAATGCGATCTGGATGTTCAGAAATGACTCGATTTAACCAGTCAATCTCATTTTGCTTGATCCCCCAGCCCATATACACCATCATATAATCATTGCCACCAGCAGAGATAAGATCATAATGACCTCGATTGTTTTGATAAGATTCACCGTAATATGGCTTGTCTTCAAAGCGTTTCGCTCCAAAGTATCTCCCATATTCCCTATAATGGCCGTCTTTGTGTCTGACATCATGATTACCAGCTAATACACCGTAAGGAATCTGATGCTGATCTAACACACGCATAAATGTATCGGCACGATTCCATTGCTTATCCTTTGAATCATCCACAATATCACCTGTATGGAACACATATTGAATATTTAATGGGTCCCTTTGATCTCTGATCCACTCGACCATTTTTTTGAAAATATGAGGATAACTTCTGGCATAATATTGAGTATCAGACATCCACACCATCTTATAAGGCTTTAACGTCTGACTGATCTCATCTTGTACAAGCAAATCAAACGTTTGATTTTTCATATACTGTCTGACTGACAGCAGCCCTTTCAGGTAAAATTCCTTTTCATCCTTGGCAAAGTGATGAGTGATTTTATCCCACTTTTCTTGCTGATGATTCCAAGCGTACATCGTTACCTTTCTCCCTGATAATGAGCTTCCTTTCCATACAGCCTCGATAACATCCTTTTCACGTACATCGTGATGAACCTTGATTTGAAAGCGATGATAAGGAAAATGCTGTAGATCTTTCGTTTCCACTGATTTACCATCAGCAAATGCAATGCGATTTCTTTCTCGATTAGAAAAAATCATTTCCCCTGTTTCATTTAAATGTTTTGGCGGCTCTGTTTCCGCTGCATATTTGAAAATCTTCATGGACGGATGCAGCGATGTATATTGATAGGCACGGTAAAAGGAGTAATCTAACTGATCATTAGTAGGATCATTGGTTAGCACTGTTTGCTTAGATGATTCCTTTTTTGTCCTATCTGACACTCTCTCTGGCGTTTCAGGGTGTTCATGTACCGTCTTAAAAACCTTTTTCAAAGTTGATTTGTTTCCAGCGGCATCTTTTGCTTTTATCTTCAATGTGTGCTCCCCAGGTTCTAATTCGCTAGAGGACGTTTGATAAGGCAAAGAGATCGGTTTTCCATCTAAATATGCCTTCATCTCCGCTATGTCACTCCAACGATCCGTCACCTTTGCCTTTAACGTAAAGACGCCTTTATATTGGTCATTTGCCTGTATATTACTCTTGATTTTCGGACCCGTGTTATCGACTTTCACACGTACAGATTGAGATTCGTCTGCGGTTTTAGCCTGAACAACATGTACTCCTTCTTTCAGCCTTCTTGTATCCCACTGAATATAGCTTGAAGCATATGCTTGCTTCGGGATTTGAAACTGAAATGCTCTTACCTTCTTAGCGCTGTCACCGTCGCCCATTTTCCATTCCTCATGCTGGCTCGCATTTAGAGGCAGAATTTGAGTTCCATTCGATAAAATCATCTGGACATTTTTCAATTCAAAATCATCGTGATTTTCTCCAGGAAATCGGTCAAACGGCGATGACTTCGTCCCAGCATGGAATGATATCGTTTGTGGACCTGCCTTTTCTAAGTGTTTTTCTGGTATTGGTATCGTATAGGTGCGATACACTTTTGTCGAATCATCAAAAATGGAAAGTAAGTGCTTACCTATAGACACACCATTCTTAAAATATAAATTTGTCCCTTTGACATCAAATGCAAGATATGGATCTGCTTCAAGTGCAGGGAATACTTGTCGAATTGGTTTTCCATCTATCATTAATTTTATGCTTTTTTTCTGATCTGCTGTTGCTTTTAAGTGAAATACGCCTGAAACCGTATCTCCTTCTTCTACATTCAATCGAAGGCCGTGAGCTTTGCTTACTTGTTCCACATCAATTGTTTTTTTCATTGTCATTGCATGATTTTCGCCGTCAGACGCTTCAATCTGATATTCCAATCGATCTTTACCAATGAGCTCAGGTGAATAAATAATATAGTGAAACAGCCGATCATTATGATCCTTTTGAAGCAACACCTCTTTAAAATCTTCATGACGATTGGTCCGATATCGCAATTTGACCGTTTTGACGGACTGATCATCCTGCACATCTGCCCTCATTTCAATGCCTTCAGTTGGTTTTATCGGTTGATTGTCTGTCATATCTTCGATCACAGGTTTATGAACATCTTGTGATATTTCTTTTTTTTCAGTTGGAATTTGTGCTTTTAACACTTTTCCGGGTGTTGGCTCTTCCTCCACTTTCGAGATCAGCTTCATTTGTGTCGTACCATCCATTGGATACTTGAACAGTAACGATCTGTGCTCGCTAAACAATGAAGGCTTTAAACGATAGGATGCCGACGATACCTCTTCTCCTATATTTGTTGTGATAGAAACAAGGCGGGATTTAGAATTGGACAATCCTTTACTCTCAATGACCGATAGATGCTCGCCCTCTTTTAAATGACTTTTGTACATCGCATTAAAGTCCGCTACCGTTAAATGCTCCTGCCCTTTTTTTCTAAGCCAAAATACGTACGGTTTTCCAGGAGAAATGGTGATAGGACTTGTGTGGAATGAATATATATCATCCATCTCCACGCCTTGCGCTGGATTGCGATAGCGAAGCTGGTAATGTCGAAGTGAAATGGGTGCATGAGTTGTGTTATACACCTCGATGAATTCAAAAGCATCCTTGCCTTTGCGGTTTTTTGAATTCACGACGATTTCTGTCATCAATAGCTCAGGAATTTGTGAGAGATCCTCTTCAAATCCGTTTAAGTGAACTGCTTGTTCGGTTGTTTTGATGACAGACTTCTGCGTCAGGAATTCTGTATAGTAATGAACTGTTGGATTCCACAATTGATCTGTCGGGATTTTCGCTGTGAATTCTGGTTTCATCCCCGGCAATCGTTCCATTGGGATCAATCGATATCCTAGTTCATCACTCTGTTTATAGTACAAGTTTGCAGACAAAATTTGCTCTGACTGACTAATAGATGCCCTAAATTGAAGATCACGTTTTTTTCCTTGAACCGGACGGACATCTACTTGAAATTGATCAAAGATAAAAGGTGAAAAGGGCTTATTTCGTATGTTCACTTGTGTTTGTGTCAAAGATCCTGCTGAAGCAGGCTGACTGAAACAAAAAAGAATGCTCAAAAAAAGCAAAAGAATGATTTGTCTGCTCACATTCACCATCGTGCACCGCCTCCCTTCGGATATTGTGTCTCCTGAAGACGATTTTTATGACAGATGGAACGGGGAAACGATATAAATTCACACAAAAAAACCGTTAGCTTTTTTTCGCTAACGGTTCCACGATTCCTTTTTGTATGAGCAGATGGAAAATGGATAAAATGACAGCCATCCAAATGGCCGTTCCAAACCCATCAATGTTAAAACTATCTCCCATAAAGCTTGAGGTCATCATCAGTGTGATGGCATTAATGACAAAGAGGAACAATCCTAGTGAAAGTACTGTCACTGGCAGCGTTAAAATGATCAAAAACGGCTTCACTAAAATATTGAGCAAGGACAAAATAATACTTGCTACAATCGCTGCGCCAAAGCCTTCAATATACACACTACCAAGGCCTGGCAGAATGCCTGAATCAAAATATCCAGCAATGACGATTAAAAGTAATGCATTGACGAAAATACTAACGATCCATCTAAGCATTTAGTTAGTGCCTTCTTCCGGAACAACAAAATACCAGATGAAGTAGATCAAGAAGATCGGCATAAATGCTGTCATAAATCCGATGATCACCGTTAAAATACGAAGCAGGGATGCATCGACACTTAAGTATTCAGCAAGTCCACCGACAACACCCGCTATTTTTTTATCTGTCGCTGAACGATAAAGCTTCTTCATGTAGAATCACTCCTTGTCTGATTGGTGCTTTACTTGGATTGAGCCTGTTTTTGTTTCTGCAAAAATGGATATATTGTGCTCCGCCTGTTGATTGGCTTTGATCATTTTCTCTTTTTGCAACGTTTCATTTTTCTCTTTAATCATATTTGCATCAAGCAGCTCATGAGAGATCGATCCGAGATTGCTTTTCAGCTCCGCAGTCACTGCACAAGCACGCGGAATCTGAACGTCCACACTGCCTGTTGTCGTTTTTGCATAGATCGAACGGCATTTCTCATCTGACAGCTGAACAGCAATGTTCCCATTGAAGCTCTGTGCATCAATTGATTCACTTTTCCCGCGCAGGTCAATGAGCCCATTAATGGTTTCTACTTCAATCATACCACACTCGTGATCAGCCAGTTTGATTTGTCCATTTGCTGTTTCAATTCCGACCTTTTCTGCTTGTAAAGAGGCAAAAGAGACGACGCCATTTGTTGTTTTTGCAGCCAGTTCTTTTGTCTTTAGCTTTTCCCCGCGAATCGGTCCATTAAACAGTTTGACTTTGATTTTATCGTATTGGATACGTGGTACATACAGGGTGACATTGACCTTCATGGTCTTCTTTTCAGTTCGGATAAAAAATTTGTCCCCTTCAAGCCCGCAATCCAGATGTTGAAGAAATTGCTGTCTTGCCTGCTCTCCATCCTCTGCACGGTAAATTTTTGCATGACACTCTGCCCGAACATCCCCATCTTCCCAAGGCATCAAATTGAGACTGCCGTTTGCCAATTGAATATCTAAATGGGACAGTGCAGCGTCTTTGAATTGAAAAATGTGTTCAACGTCGACGGACTGTCCAAAGTTCAAATCAAGATCTACATCTTTGACCTTTTTCACCGCCGAATCTAACCATCCAAACAGCTTTGCACCGAGGTTTTCAGTACCAGTTCCTTTATTCTCTGTGCCAGCTTTTTCTTCATGAAAAGTATGATCAGCCGTTGATTTTTCTAGTGAAATGGACTGATTTTCTTCTAGTTTTTCAAGCAGCGTAATCGCTTCTTTTGCAGATAATGTCCCGTCTTCTACTAATTTTAAAATGCGTTCTTTTTCATTCATACAAAGCCCTCCTACGATTTGATGGATTGAAGCACTTTAATACCTTGAATGATATTCCAAATGACAGAGATCAAAAAGCCAATGGCGACTAAAAAGGACAAGATAAGTACGGTGAACACTGGAACGAGTGAGTCGCTTGCCTGTGTCGTCAATAAAAAGGGGATAGCTCCAAAAACCAGCAGCACACACGCTGCGACTGGCAAAACATGTGACCACAATGCACGCAGCGAATGCCGTTTCGTTTCCTTTTGATCCACTACAAAATATGCCACGATCGGTACAATAAACGGCATGAAAAATACACTAAAATAACAAATAGATGCAATGATCGACTGATCTCTGTTCATATATATTCGCTCCTTCATGATGAAAATTCCTTTCTAACTCATACGTTTATGGCGTATAAAAAGTTTCAAACTCATTCGATTTACATATGACCTTAGACACAAATTATTTCTTTTTGCACCTAAGTGTAGATTCTTCATGGATTACCCTTTAAAATATGTTGAAAAGATGGTGATTATCATTATAGGGGGTAATTATTTTGACAGATCATCATAATGCTAACCACACGGCACAAACGCTTTTAGACCTTATACAGAAACAGAAAAGCATGAACAGCGATATGATCAAGGAGCTAGAGGCCATTCATCCGTCTCATCCGAAGTATGGTGATATCCGTTATTTAAAAGTACTGCTCGATAGTAGCAGCACTCATATTTTAAAGGATTTAACGCACCTCAGTAACTTAATGCCAAAGGAAGATGTGCAATAAAAGGAAAACCCCTCTTTCGGAGGGGTTCAGATTGTTGACAAAGGGCTAAAATGAACTTGATTTTAGCCCTTTGTCTTCTTTTCAGCGTGATAGAAAACCTTTGCAGTCTAGGAAGGACGAGTACTGGCGCGGAGCGAATTTGACATTCGTGAGCACCGGCACGCAGGACTGACAAAGAATGCGAGGGTTTGTCTACACGCTGAAACCCCTCTTTCGGAGGGGTTTTTCTTTATGAGGATGTCACACTTTCTGTTTCTTTGACTAACTGTTTCATTCGCTCACGATCACGCTCTAAAATCGGTTTTAAGTATCGACCGGTGTAAGAAGCTTCTTCTTTAGCAATGTGTTCAGGTGTTCCTGAAGCAATAATCGTTCCTCCACCAGCACCGCCTTCTGGTCCTAGATCAACAAGGTAATCGGCTGCCTTAATAATATCAAGGTTGTGCTCAATGACCAATACCGTATCCCCGTTTTCGACCAAGCGCTGGAGCACTTTTAACAACCTAGCAATATCATCCACATGAAGACCCGTTGTCGGTTCGTCTAAAATATACAAGGATCTTCCGTTTGAACGGCGGTGAAGCTCAGATGCCAATTTCACACGCTGCGCCTCTCCACCAGACAATGTCGTGGCAGGCTGCCCAAGTGTAATGTATCCTAATCCAACATCAAAGATCGTTTGCAGCTTCCGCTTAATTTTCGGGATATTCTCGAAAAATTGAAGTGCGTCCTCTACCGTCATTTCAAGCACATCGGAAATATTTTTCCCTTTATACGTGACCTCTAACGTCTCGCGGTTATAACGTTTCCCGTGACACACTTCACAAGGCACATATACATCAGGTAAAAAGTGCATTTCAATTTTAATAATGCCATCTCCACGACATGCTTCGCAGCGTCCACCTTTCACGTTAAAGCTGAATCGCCCTTTTTTATAGCCTCGTACCTTCGCTTCATTGGTTTGCGCAAACACATCCCGCACGTCATCAAATACACCTGTATACGTAGCAGGATTGGATCTTGGTGTACGTCCAATTGGAGATTGATCAATATCAATGACTTTGTCTAAGTGATCCATTCCTTTGATTTCTTTGTGCTGTCCTGGCTTCGCTTTTGCTCTGTGCAGTTTTTGGGCAAGGGATTTCAATAAAATTTCATTCACAAGTGTACTTTTCCCTGATCCTGACACACCCGTCACAGCGGTAAAGACACCTAAAGGAAACTTCGCATTCACGTTTTTAAGGTTGTTTTCTTTTGCCCCTTTAATTTCAATGAAGCGGCCGTCAGGCTTTCGTCTCTCAATCGGAAGCGGGATGAATTTCTCACCAGATAAATATTGTCCAGTCAACGATTTTGGGTCCTTCATGACTTCTTCTGGCGTTCCAGCTGAAATCACTTCTCCTCCATGAACCCCTGCACCTGGTCCAATATCAATGAGATAATCAGCGGCAAGCATCGTATCTTCATCATGTTCTACGACAATCAGTGTGTTTCCGATATCTCGCATGTTTTTCAATGTCCCAATCAACCGGTCATTATCCCGTTGATGCAGACCAATCGATGGTTCATCTAAAATATAAAGAACGCCTGTCAGTCTTGATCCGATTTGTGTCGCCAAACGAATCCGCTGCGCCTCCCCACCTGATAATGTGCCAGCAGACCGGCTTAATGTCAGATAATCTAACCCCACATTATTCAAGAAGGACAAGCGCTCTTTGATTTCACGTAAAATGAGCTGAGCAATCTGCAAATCTTTCTCAGACAACTCAATTTTCTCATAGAAATCAAGGGCATCAGATACAGACAAATCGGTCATTTCTCCGATATGTTTGCCATTGATGAGAACCGCAAGTGTTTCTTTTTTCAGGCGATATCCTTTACAGGTCGGACATGGCTGATTGGCCATATATTTTTCCATCTGCTCCCGAATATAATCGGAGCTCGTTTCCTTGTAGCGCCGTTCAATGTTACGAAGCACACCTTCAAATTCGATTTCATTTTCACGGACCTGGCCAAAATCATTTTCATATTTAAAATAAATCAGCTCAGAGCCGCTACCATATAAAATTTTATCAAATAAATGCGTCGGGATATCTTTTACTGGAATATCCATGTCAATTCCATAGTGTTTACATACCGCCTCAAGAAGCTGCGGGTAATATTGTGAGCTTTGAGGCTCCCATGGGGCAATGGCATGCTGACGTAAAGTCAAATCCTTATTCGGAATCACAAGCTCTGGATCTACTTCTAGTTTAGAACCAAGCCCATCACAGCTTGAGCAGGCACCGAAAGGGCTATTAAACGAGAACATTCTCGGCTCAAGTTCCCCAATAGAGAATCCGCAGTGCGGACAAGCATGATGCTCACTAAATAACAGCTCCTCTTGTCCAATCACATCAATCATCACACGACCTTCACCAAGTCGGAGTGCCGTTTCAAGAGAATCAGACAACCGTGCAGCCACGCCTTCTTTCACGACAATTCGATCAATCACCACTTCAATGGAATGCTTTTTATTCTTTTCAAGCTCAATCTCTTCTGACAGGTCCTCCATCTCGCCATCAACTCTGACTCGAACGTAGCCCTGCTTTCGAATTTGATCAAGTACTTTCACGTGTGTTCCCTTACGTCCAGATACGATCGGCGCAAGCACTTGTAGTTTCGTTCGTTCTGGATACTCTAAAATACGGTCTGTCATTTGCTCAATCGTCTGTGATGTAATTTCGATCCCATGAATAGGACAAATCGGTTTTCCGACTCGAGCATATAATAGACGCAAGTAATCATAAATTTCTGTAACAGTCCCAACGGTTGATCGAGGGTTCCTGCTTGTCGTTTTCTGGTCAATACTAATCGCTGGAGAAAGCCCTTCAATCGCATCTACATCTGGTTTGTCCATTTGACCGAGAAATTGACGTGCATAGGCTGACAGTGATTCAACATACCTGCGCTGACCTTCTGCATAAATGGTATCGAAGGCAAGCGACGATTTTCCCGAACCAGATAAACCCGTAATGACCACTAGCTGATCGCGTGGGATATTGACATCAATATTTTTAAGGTTGTGGGCTCTTGCCCCTTTCACCTCTATTCGTTCCATAGCCATCTGGCATTCATCCTTCCGCTTTTAGCTCTAGCAATAGATCTCTTAATTCTGCTGCTTTTTCAAAATCAAGCGCTTTTGCTGCATCTTTCATTTCCATCTCGACGTTTTCGATCACTTTTTCTCGTTCTTTTTTGCTCATTTTTGACAACTTTGGTGCTGCTTTTGTTTCGTATTCTTCCGAATCCTCATGTACTTTTGTTGCCTTGATCACATCTCGAATCTTCTTATGGATCGTTTGCGGAGTGATACCAAATTTCTCATTATACGCTTCTTGCTGCTCACGTCTCCGCTTTGTTTCTTGTATGGCAATGTCCATTGATTTCGTCATATTGTCTGCATACATAATAACCCGGCCTTCTGCATTTCTTGCAGCACGGCCAATCGTCTGGATGAGGGATCTTTCTGAACGTAAAAAGCCTTCTTTATCCGCATCTAAAATCGCCACGAGCGACACCTCTGGAATATCCAAACCTTCTCGAAGAAGGTTGATCCCAACAAGCACATCATATTTTCCGAGACGTAAATCACGAATAATCTCAATCCGCTCTAGTGTCTTAATTTCTGAGTGCAGATAATTGACCTTGATTCCGATTTCTTTCAGATAATCTGTCAGATCCTCAGACATTTTCTTCGTTAAAGTCGTCACAAGCACACGCTCATTTTTCTCAACCCTTGCATGAATTTCCCCAATTAAGTCATCGATTTGTCCTTCAATCGGACGGACTTCAATGATTGGATCAAGCAAACCGGTTGGTCGAATAATTTGTTCCACAACCTCTGGCGTTTTCTCAAGCTCGTATGGGCCAGGTGTTGCGGATACATGCACAATATGGTTAATGTGTTTTTCAAACTCAGCAAATGTGAGTGGTCTATTATCAAGTGCTGACGGCAGACGGAATCCGTGATCAACAAGCACTTGTTTTCTTGCCTGGTCCCCATTGTACATGGCGCGAATTTGCGGGATGGTCACGTGTGACTCATCGACAACAATCATAAAATCATCCGGAAAATAATCAAGCAATGTGTAAGGTGTTGAACCGGGCGGACGTAAGGTGAGATGTCTTGAGTAGTTCTCAATCCCTGAACAAAAGCCCATCTCTCTCATCATCTCAAGGTCATACCTTGTCCGCTGCTCAAGACGCTGTGCTTCAAGTAGTTTTCCGTTTTCACGAAGCTTTTTCAACTGTTCCTCAAGCTCTTTTTCAATATTAATAATCGCTTTTTCCATCTTTTCTTCTCTTGTGACGAAGTGAGATGCTGGGAAAATAGCAACGTGGTCACGATCACCGAGAATTTCTCCAGTGAGAGCATCTACTTCACGAATACGTTCAATTTCATCACCGAAAAACTCCACTCTGATACAATGCTCATCTCGTGAAGCAGGAAAAATTTCAACGACGTCTCCTCGAACTCTGAAGGTTCCGCGCTGAAAATCTATATCATTACGAGAATACTGAATATCCACAAGCTTACGCAGCAGTTGATTGCGTTCAATTTCCATTTCAGTTCGTAAAGACAGCACAAGCTCTCTGTATTCTTCAGGAGAACCTAAGCCATAAATACAGGACACACTGGCAATGATGATGACATCTCTTCGCTCAAATAATGAGGATGTGGCGGAGTGCCTTAGCTTATCGATCTCATCATTAATGCTGGCATCCTTTTCAATAAATGTATCAGTTTGAGGCACGTACGCCTCAGGCTGGTAATAATCATAATAACTCACAAAATATTCAACAGCATTATTCGGAAAGAATTCCTTAAACTCGCTGTATAATTGTCCGGCAAGTGTCTTGTTATGCGCAATGACAAGTGTTGGTTTGTTCACTTCTTTGATCAGGTTGGATACAGTAAAGGTCTTTCCCGTACCTGTAGCACCTAACAGCGTTTGATGCTGTTTCCCCTGATGGATGCCCTCCACAAGCTTTTCAATGGCTTTTGGCTGATCTCCTTGGGGCTGATAGTTAGAAACTAATTCAAAGCGGTCACTCACATCAAAGCCTCCGTTTCGTTACGAAATCTATCTAATGAATATATTATCATAAAAGAACACAAAAATACGAACTAAAGTTCGTGTCTGACTTGATTTTTATTTCCAATACAACCATACCCTCTCTGCCGTGGCTCATAACCCTCTAAAGAAACCTTCCTTTCAGTATGGAACATTTTGGAGCGAGATATTCGATCAGCAGAAAAACCACAAAAAAGAAAGCTGCACTCACTAGAATCGTAAGCACAGCTCCTGCAATCAAAAACATTTTCTTTTCATCAAGAGGGATCACATCAATGATGTTTTTCAGCCTTCTCTCTTTTTTCGACTTCTTTCTTGGCCATAAACAATGCCCCGGCCACTAAAGAAATAATATCTAATCCTACGATAAAGTAGGTTTCTGTATAGCCTTTCATATACGAAGCAAATAAAAGCGCTGCTGTTAATGCAATGCCAACGTAATGATTATAAGTAACCTTTGAAAATAAAATAACGAGCAAGAAAGGAAAAACAAGTGCAAATATGGCTTTTGTAATCACAAAAACCCTCCCTCTACATGGTCTACTCCCTTGATTATAGTAAAGATTGGCATAATGAACAATTCACAGTTTTCAATTTCAGCTTTTTTCTTCTCGGTTGAAGACTTTTGATATAGATGAGGAGGAAAATTAGTGAAAACGTCCCCTTTCTAAAGATAGGTCTTTACGTCTTTGACAGTTACATCCAATAAATTCTATGATGAAAATGATAGTGCGCACTATCATTTTAAAAAACAAAAAGAGACAAATGAAACCATTGGCTATTTGGATAAGGGGGCATTCCCATGTATTCAGTATTATTTCATGCGGCTGAAGAATCCGCATCACTCGCAGGGGCAAAAGGCGTGAATTTAATTAAATTAAACAATCACGGACTGCCAGTTCCAGATGGATTTATTATTAAAACGAACAGCTTTGCAAGCTTTCTTTCATATCACAATTTCCATCCAACTGATCAAAATCTTGCCCGAAAAATCACAGAAGCTTCGTTTCCTTCACAAATGGAGACAGAATTACTTTCATCCTTTCAATCATTGTTGAAAACATATCCGTCCGTTGCAGTGCGATCCTCTTCTGTTTCGGAAGATCTTGAAGGCGCCTCCTTTGCAGGTCAATACGAGACCTATTTAAATATCAAAACAAATGAAGAATTCTTGCAAGCCGTCAAAGAATGTTGGTCGTCTTACTTCGCAGCAAGAGTCACAGAATATAAGGAAGAAATGATTGAGAACGAGGAAGAGATGCCGCTCATGGCTGTTGTTGTACAAGGATTGATCCATTCTGACATCTCTGGTGTCATCTTTAGTGAGAATCCTGTATCAGGAAAAACAAACGAAGTCTTGATGACTGCAAGCTATGGACTAGGAGAAGCCATCGTCTCCGGCCTTGTGACGCCAGATACCTTTATTGTAAACAAAGAAACGTACTCTATTGAAAAATCACTAGGAACAAAAGAAGTGCAAATTGTCCCCTGTCAAGAGGGCGTCATTGAACAACCCGTAGGTGAGGAGATGGCTGGCCAATTTTGTCTTCAAGATGATCAATTGATCCAAATCACGAAAATGACAAAACAAGTAGAAGAACTTTATGGACATGGAGTAGATATCGAATTCGGCATGTCAGATGGTACTTTTTATTTACTTCAAGCAAGACCGATTACTGCATCTTTTTCCAATACAGCAAATGGCTCCTCAGGTGCAGCCTTTCAAATGAAACCTGAAGAGCTGCAAGACTTCTGGATCTCAATGGACGATCATATGCCTGGACCCACAAGTCCTCTTTTTTCAAGTTTGATCATACCTGCTTTAAAAAACGGGATGAAGAAAAACGGAGAGAAGTATCAAGTACCAGACCTTAATATTAAAAATATCAAGCTTTATAGAGGCCATTTGTATTCTTCACCGTCTATGCCAGAAGCGTCAGCGGAACCAGTTTTTGACGAGAGCCTATTCGAAATGTTTCCTCATTTAAGCGAAAGAATGTATCGCATTTTAGAGCAAAACTTGTTCCCATTATACGAAAAACTTGATCGGCAAATCACTCAATCGCTAACAATTGATGATGCCATTAATGGTTTTCAAGAATTAAAAGAGATTTATCTAAGAGCGTATGACGACCATTTTGACATTGTCATACCTCAAGTCATTCTATCAGCGATCATTGAAGACATGCTTGTCACATATACTGGGGATCAAACACAAGTCGTTCTGCTGCATGAAATGATGATAGGTGTGATGAACAAGTCTCTTGAAACAGATCAAAAGCTATCTCACTTGGCAAAAGACGTTCTTCAAGATTCCGAGCTTCTTCAGGCATTTAAAGATCATTCAACGAATGCTGAACTATTATATGCTCTCAATCACACAGATAAAGGAAAAAACTTCATTTCCAACGTAGAAGCTTTTCTCCAAGTCTATGGTTGGCGGTCTGTTAAAAGCCATGATTTCACAGAGGAAACATGGGTGGAAAATCCTGAATTTGTCTTGGACATCATTAGAAACAACATTCAGTACCAATCTGATTTTGATGAAGAATTTGCACAAGCCGTGATCAAAAGGCAAGAAACGTATGAAGAGTTTATCAATCAAGTGACAGATGAAGCGTTTAAAACAAAATTTGAGGAACTTTATCATTTTGCACTCCATGCAGCCAATATTCGAGATGATCATCACTTTTACATTGATGCCATGTTAGATGCAAAAGCGAGACTCTATCTCTTAAAAATTGGTGAACTTCTTGTCCAAAAAGGAGCGATCCCTCATCAAGAAGACCTTTGGTATCTTTACGATGATGAAGTCCTCAATGCGCTCACAACTTCGGCCACATACGATTCGATCATTCAGCAAAGAAAAATTGAAATGAAGGAAAATGAATCCATCCAACCACCAGCTTATACAGGAACGCCTTCTGAAGCTGAATTGCAGCAAGTAGAAAGAATGCTTGGTTCGCTAAGGGAAAATGAAAACAACACAGACGATGCAATCTATGGAATTGGTGCATCTAGCGGCATTACTTCCGGAAGAGTCAGAGTCATTACATCTGCTGATGAATTTTCACAATTTGAAAAAGATGACATTTTAGTTTGTAAAACAACGACACCTTTATGGACCAGCTTATTTAGAGACGCAAAAGCAGTCATCACCGATTCTGGCGGCATTTTGTCCCATTCCGCTATTATCGCTAGAGAATATATGATACCTGCTGTCTTAGGTACACGGATCGCAACTGAAAAACTAAAATCTGGTGACCTCGTGACAGTAGATGGAGCCAATGGGCGTATCCAGTTATTAAATCAGCATTCACGGGCATAGTCGTCACTGTTTGGATCATATTGGCGGTCACAGATTTTATCGGTATACTTACTTTGTTGCAAACACATTCATAACCTGAGGTGAGTATGCTTGTTAAAATCAACAAATCAGCGGATCATTCGCGCAACAATGGAATTATTGTCTGAAAAGGGCTATCAAAAAACAACGACAAAAGAAATTGCGACAAAAGCGAATGTAAGTGAAGCGACAATTTTTCGTAACTTTAAAAACAAACGCGGCGTGATTGCTGCCATTATGAAAATGAAATCAACACCGACCAAAACCCTTGAAGCTGAATTTAAAGACGATTTATACACCGATTTAAAATTTCTCGGTAGCTATTTCCTTGAAGATTTGACTTCAAAAAAAGAATTTATCTATATCAGCATGAGAGAACCCGCTATGTTTAAAGATTTAACAGACCATGAAAAAATTTATCCTCAAGAATTGAGAGACATGCTAATTCATTATTTCAAAAAAATGAGTGCTCAGCATCGTGTATTAGAAGGAAAAGAAGACATCTATGCTGATATATTTATTAGCACGTATTTTGGCTTTTTCATTCAACAGCTAGAGCAAGACATTCAGCTTGTTTTAACACAAAAAGAAGACTTTATTGAGACATGCACACACATTTTCATGAGAGGAATTTCCCCCACTTAATTGGGTGAAATTCTTCTTTTTTACAAAGGTGGTAAACACATTGAATCTTAAAAAAGAGAACTTGATCATTTATTCTTTGCTGCTTGGAGCTATTTTAGTTCCAGTCAATTCAACCATGATCGCAGTCGCTCTATCATCCATATCAACTTATTACGATCAATCCATATCAAACATTACTTGGGTGGTCACGATTTATCTAATTGTCATGGCAGTCACTCAACCTATTGCGGGTAAGCTGGGAGATATATACGGCCACCGCAGCATGTATTTAGCTGGTGTGATACTCTTTTTGATTGGCTCCATTGGATGTGCTTTCGCACCTAATCTTGCTTTTCTTATTAGCTTCCGATCAATTCAAGCGGCAGGCGGAGCTATATTAACACCGAACAGCATTGCTTTAATTCGAGCAACAGTATCACATGAAAAGCTTTCTAAAACTATGGGTTTTTTCGGTTTTGGAGCGGGAATTGGTGCCGCACTTGGACCTTTTATCGGCTCTATTCTCATTCAGAGCTTTGACTGGCATTCCATTTTCCTAGTGAATATACCATTTTTGATTCTCACACTTGTGACAGGCGTTTTTATGATTCCGAAGATGAAACATACACGTTTACAAGCCAATGTAGATATCATCGGTTCGTTATACTTAACAATCGGGATCGCCACACTCATTTTGTTTACTAAAAGCCAATTATTAAACGAATACATGATCTATGGCGTTCTAGCGGTCATTTCCATCCCTTTATTTTTCAAACACGTACGGAAAGTTACAAATCCCATCATTGATTTGACATTATTTAAAAACAGTACCTTTACGAACGCTAACCTTTCTATCATGCTTAGTAATTTTGTGATGTACGCGATTCTTCTCATTATGCCGCTGTTTATGGAGCAAAAACTCGCGCTTTCTCATACACAAAGCGGGATTTTCCTTTCAATCTTTTCACTCTGTATGTCTATTAGTGGATTACTCGGGGCAAAGCTCCATCCAATAAAAGGTGCCAAAAAAATGATTCGATTTTCATTTCTCTGTCTTACTTTATCCGGTGTTATGCTGATCACACTAAGCAGCTACCCAAATTTACCACTCCTTATCATCACATTAGTCGCTGGGGGGATCTCATCAGGTATTGGCATGACTAGCATGCAGATGGCTTCTTTAACATCTGTTGATCAGAGTTTATCCGGCTCTGCATCTGGGATTTTTTCTACCTTTAGATATTTCGGAAGTATCATTTCATCTACTTTAATTGGTATATTAAGTGGTTTTCAATCTTTATTTATCATATTAATGGGCGCAGGTATTCTTGGTTTCCTCCTCTCTCATCGTCTAAAAACGAAACCCACTTCTCATTCATCTGAACACTCTGCTTAATGACTCCCTTCGCTCTATTTAGGGCGGGGGAGCTACGATTATTTGTTACTGTAACCGATTATGGATACAATGATCAAACTGTGAAAATGATCTTTTACTCATGAAAAAATGTCATATAAATAGACGAAAAAGAAATTTCAGCTTTCATTTACCTCTACTTCCCCACCTAAAAACTTCTTTTCATATCTTCCAGCATTCATAACTTCGATTTTTTTTCACAATTTTTGTGTTATGCTTTTTGAAAATAGAGCACCAAAGGAGCAGAAGGATGAAACGAGTGAAATATTTTTTAATATGCTTGTCAGCTCTACTATTTTTCCTAGCAGGCTGCGGAAAAGACCAGCAATTTACGCCCCCTGGCAGCTCTCAATCAATTGCTGTCATTTCTCAACTAAAAAAAGCCTCCTTTTCAATCGTTGATTTACAAAAAAATGAAATTGTCTCTTCCGTTGATTTAAAACATCCTCTCACTGATCTTGTTCACATCAACAAAGACGTGATCATTGCATCAAGTAAGGAAGGACAATCTCTTATAGAAATCAATTTAAATAAAGGAACAGCAGCGGACTATATGGATGTGAATAAAGGTCTGACTTCACTTGCGTATGATGCGGATACCAACACTTTACTTGTGACCGATTCAGAGAAAAATGTCGTTTATTTTATCGATACAGTGCACAAGAAAATAAAAGCAACTGTGAAAACTGGGACATTACCCTCTTCTATGGCGTTGTCTTCTTCAGGAACGTTGTTTGTTTTAAATGCAAAAAGTCATTCTGTTTCAGTCATTGATATTGAAAAGAAAAAAAAGATACGAACGATTTCCGTCCTAGAACGGCCATCTGGCATTCATTTTGATGGGCATTCTATTTGGGTTGGAGGACACGGTAAACCGGGCACATTAAATAAGAGCATTTTTGCTTACGACCCTAAAACAGGTAAAAAACAGCGAGAAATCAAACTAGGTGTTATGCCAGTCGCATTTTTTTCAGAAAAAAACTCTTCTACTTTATATGTATTATGTCATGGAGACCATACACTATATAAAGTAAATACCGAGAAAAACAAACTGCTTTCCTCTGTTGAGACCGGTCAAAATCCGAATTATATCACTGCTGATTCCTCATCTATATATGTCAGTAACTTAGATGACAATTCAGTATCCGTCATCGACAAACATACATTTATGTTGAAGAACCGACTGAACATCCCAGCAGGACCTTATGCTATCATGTTGGAGGAAAAGAAATGAAAGAACAGATGAATATTTTAATAGTAGATGATGAATTAGATATGCTTGAGTTAATCGGATCCTTTTTGCAAAGACAAGGCTTTCACGTGATAACTGCAAATAATGGCACGGGCGCCTTACATCAGCTTGAAAAAGAGGCCATTGACCTTGTTGTATTGGATATTATGATGCCAGATATGGATGGATTCGAAGTCTGCCAGCGCATCAGGCAAACCTCTCAAATCCCCATTTTATTTTTAACAGCTAGAAGTTATGAAGAGGATCGCATTAAGGGGCTGGAAATTGGAGCAGACGACTACATCATGAAGCCTTTTAGTCTACGTGAGCTTGCAGCTAGAATTGAAACGACATTAAGACGAATTAGAGGTCTTTCTTTAAAGCGCAGTCGAATCATGATTGGTGACTTGGAGATCGATCAAGATGGCAGACAAGTCTATCTCAAGCAAGAGCCCATCAATTTAACAAGAAGAGAATTTGATTTACTTATGTTTCTTCTGCTCAATCAAGGCCAAGTCTTTTCCCGTGAACAGCTCTATCAAAAATTGTGGGAATCACACTCACCTAGTGGCTCTTTAAGAACAGTCGATACACATATTAAAACACTAAGACTGAAATTAAAGGAAGCGGAACGGTATATTAAGACCGTTTGGGGTGTCGGCTATAAGTTTGAGGAGGACAAATGAAGCCATTATCTATTAAAAGGAAAGTGCTTTTCTTAATCCTTTCCGTTATAGGCATCGTTGCTGCCTCAGCTCTTGCCCTGACTTATTACTTATACCAGCACTTATATATAGATAAACAGATTGACTCTTTAAGTTTACAAGGAAAGAAACTGGCAGAAATCTATCACAAACACGGGAAAGACACATATTTTACTGACAGAATGAAGTGGGCAAATGACTCAAGTCAGGCAAGTGTTATTTTTACTGATGATCCTATGGAGCTTTCAAGCGGTATTCCTTTCGATACGAATACAAACGATAACCTCATTACGTTTAAAGAACGCCAAAAGCTTCTTCAGGGGAAAACAGTTGTGTTAATTAGAGAACACCCCCAGTTTCGTCAAGATATTCTCGGGATTGCCATCCCTGTGTTCTCAAACAAAAATGATTTATCAGGAACCATTTTCCTCTCTATGCCTTTATCTGATGTGTATGAACCGTTTGTTCAAATTCGATTAACGCTTGGCATCTCTATTTTAATTATCCTGCTTTTGATTTTCTTTATTGGATATAAAAGTTCTAATAAAGTCGTAAGGACGATCAATCAAATGAAAGAAATTGCAATGGAAATGGAATCTGGTGATTTTTCAAAACGAATGGCTGTGACCAAAAAAGGGGATGAGTTAAATCAGCTGAGCCGTTCCTTTAATAAACTGTCCTCTACCTTAGAAAAAGTTGAACAGCATCGCAGAGAGTTCCTTGCCAATGTCTCCCACGAACTGAGAACGCCTTTAAGTTATATGAAAGGCTATGCTGAAGGAATTGAAGAAGGCATTATTGATCAAAAGAAAGGCATGCAGATTATTCAAGACGAATCCACACGATTAAGCCGGCTCGTACATGACCTTCTTGATCTCGCACAGTTAGAGGGGGAATCTTACCCACTAACGATGGAGCCGATCGTCTTTGCGCAGCTTATTCATGATGTTCTTGATCAAATGACATTCATTGCTAGTCAAAAGAGAATCTCGTTCTACCGAGAACTCGAAGAGGATTGTATTATTTATGGTGATAGCGATCGACTTGAGCAAGTCGTTCGTAATTTATTGGACAATGCCATCCATTACACTCCTTCAGGAAAATCGATTTCGATTGAATTATTCGTTCACCAACAAACTGCTGAATTGAGAATTACAGATGAAGGCAGCGGAATTCCAAAAGGAGATCTCCCTCATGTTTCTGAGCGTTTTTATCGAGTGAATAAAGCCCGCACAAGAAAAGATGGCGGCTCTGGTCTTGGACTAGCCATTGTTTATCAAATTATAAAAAAACATCGTGGCACGTTCGTTCTTCAATCTGAACAAGGCCTAGGTACGACCGCTATTATACAATTACCAAGTGCAGAGAGCACTGAAACTCCGCCTGTCTCCTCATAAAATAAGATGACATCTTAAACAAAACAGCTCTTTTCTAGAGCTGTCAGCGTGTAGACAAAACCACGCATTCGGTGTCAGTCCTGTGCGCTGGTGCTCACGAATGTCGAATTCGCTCCGCGCCGATGCTCGTCCTTCCTAGACTGCAAAGGTTTTCTATCACGCTGAAAAGAAGACAAAGAGCTAAAATAAAGTTCATTTTAGCCCTTTGTCAACAATCTGACAGCTCTTTTCTAGAGCTGTTTTTATTCAACAGAAAAATAAAGAATTGGCCTTTTTTTATTAACAATTTATTCATATTTGCTTGTTACACTTTTTTCAAGTTAAGAAAAAGGAGTGACAAGCTTTTGATTAGACGCTTTCAGAAATTTGATCTTTATTTATTTTTCATATTGATTTTATCTGCCATTTTAAACATTTATAACATTTGGAACGACGATACGGTGAACGCTTATTATACAGCGGCGGTCACAAGTATGATGCAAAGCTGGCATAATTTCTTCTTTGCTTCGTTCGATCCCTCAGGTTATGTCACGGTGGATAAACCACCGCTCGCCTTCTGGCTGCAAACGATCAGTGCCAAAATTTTCGGCCTGCATGGCTGGAGTGTGATCTTACCCCAAGCTTTAGCTGGCATTGGATCTGTTTATTTAATCTACCGCCTAGTCAAACCTACATTTGGCCAGGCTGCTGCAAGACTGTCAGCGCTTATTATGGCGTGTACACCAATCGCAGTTGCTGTATCTCGTACAAATAACATTGACAGCTTACTCGTCTTTATTCTTTTACTCGCAACAGCCATGATGTTCAAGGCTGTGAAACAGCAGAAAGTGCTTTGGGCGATTGCTTCTTTTGCAATGATCGGTGTCGGCTTTAATACAAAAATGCTACAAGCGTATATGATTGTACCGGCTCTCGTCCTGTTTTACATCATTGCCTATCGAACGACATGGAAGAAAAAGTTGTTATCGCTGATGATTTCAATGATTGTTCTTTTAGGTGTATCTGCTTCATGGTCTATAGCGGTTGATCTCACTTCCAAAGACAATCGTCCTTATATGGGATCAAGTCAATCGAACTCAGCACTAGAATTAGCCTTTGGTTACAATGGTCTGCAGCGGTTGACTGGTCAACAGTCTGGCGGAGGAGGCGGCACAAATCAGGGTGAGGGACAGCCACCTTCACAGCAGGGTGATCAGCAAAATGACAATAATTCATCCACCATGCCTCAGCCGCCATCAAATGGGACTCAAAACAACTCAGACAATTCATACCAATCATCCAGTCAGGAACAGCCTTCCATGCAAGGACCACCAAGCAGTGCAAACGGCACAACACCACCTGATATGCCTTCAGGCGGTAATGGTGATGGACCGCCAAATGGTGGGGGCGGAAAAATGGGAAGTGGTTCTGGCATGTTTGGAACAGGAACAAAAGGGCCATTACGTCTGTTCCAATCTGAACTGTCCGATCAAATCAGCTGGTTGCTTCCATTTGCGCTCTTTGGTGCGATTGGTATCTTCTTCTCGACAGCCTTTGAAAGAAGACGTCTCAATACAAAACAAAAAGAAACACTATTTTGGTTAGCTTGGCTTATACCTGTTGCTGCATTTTTCAGTGTAGCAGGATTTTTCCATCACTATTATTTAATCATGCTGGCACCGCCAATTGCTGTATTAGCAGGAGCCGGATGGGTGTCTATGACTCAATTGTTTCAAACGGGAACTGGTTTTAAAAAATGGCTACTGCCAATTGCGATATTCGTCACAACCGCATTTGAAATCTTTATCCTATCAACATTTACAAGCACAATCGGTCTTGGATTAAGCATTGCAGTCGGTATCATTGGTGTTGGAACCATCCTTTCTCTACTCTTAATAAAAGGGAAAGAAAAACTAAAACGATTCATGTCCCTCATTGCCATCCTTGGGATGCTGATCGCACCCCTATATTGGGCAAGCACACCTCTTCTTTACGGAGGAAACAGTATGCTGCCAGAGGCTGGGCCTCAGCTTGCAACTTCAAGTGGGAGCATGAGTTCACAAGTCAATGAAAAGCTGATCAGCTATCTGGAGAAAAACAATACGGGAGAAGAATTCCTATTCGGGACAACAGATGCAACCACTGCTTCGCCTTACATTATTAAAACAGGAAAAGCTGTTATGGCATTAGGTGGATTTAGTGGATCTGATAACATTCTCACGCTTAATGAATTCAAACAGCTCGTTAAAGACGGCAAAATCAAATACTTCTATCTTTCTGGTATGAGAGGCGGCAGCTCTGACATTCTCACTTGGATTCAAAAAAATGGCAAAGAAGTATCTGCTTCTAAATGGCAGAACAGCTCTACATCCAAAACGAATCAGCAAACAGACAGCCAACCATCAAAACAAAATGATCAGTCAAATGGACGAATGGGCGGAATGGAGAGCGGTACTCTTTATGAACTATCCGTTGATTAATTCATCTATTAAAAGGGAGGAACGATGACTGATGGAAAAGAACATACAATACTCTGTTGTAGTCCCAGTGTATAATGAAGAACTTGTGATCCATGAATCGTATCAGCGCCTCAAGACCGTCATGGATTCGACGGGAGAAGCATATGAGCTTCTCTTCGTCAATGACGGCAGTATGGATCGAACAGCTGAACTGATTAAAGGGTACTGCCAGACCGATCCGCATGTGAGACTTATTGATTTTTCTCGTAACTTTGGGCATCAAATTGCCATTACAGCGGGAATGGATTATGCAAAGGGAGAAGCTGTCGTAGTGATTGATGCGGATTTACAAGATCCACCTGAATTGATTTTAGACATGATTGAAAAATGGAAGGAAGGCTATGAGGTCGTATACGCGGTCCGCACGCAACGAAAAGGCGAAACAGCTTTCAAAAAGTACACGGCTTCCCTTTTCTACCGAGTGCTACGTCAAATCACCGAAGTAGATATTCCTATTGACACCGGCGACTTTAGATTGATGGATCGTAAAGTGTGTCATGAAATGAGAAAAATACGCGAGAAAAACCCATTTGTCCGCGGATTAGTGAGCTGGGTTGGCTTCAAACAGATTGCGGTAGAATATGTTCGGGATGAGCGGTTGGCAGGAGAAACAAAGTACCCTCTCAAAAAGATGCTCAAGCTCTCGATGGATGGGATCACATCTTTTTCTTACAAACCTTTAAAGCTAGCCAGCGTGGCAGGTATTGCCCTTTCAGCTATTGGCTTCATCTCGATGTTTCTAGTTTTATATTTAAAGCTATTTACAAACAGCACCATCACCGGCTGGAGTTCATTAATTGTCATTCAGCTATTCTTTAGCGGGATCATCCTCTTTATGTTAGGCATGATCGGGGAGTATATCGGCCGAATCTACGATGAAGCCAAGGACCGGCCGCTTTATATCGTCAGGGATAGCTATGGCCTTCAGGCAAAGCCACATCCCGTTCAATCCCCTGTCCACTTCAAGCAATATAAACAGCATTAAAAAAGCGTGCGAGACCCTTCAGAAGGTCCTGCACGCTTTTTAATAAATTAGACGGCTGTTTCAAACCGTTTTCTGTTAATAAAGAAAGATAGTGTAATGATTAAATAAATGCCCATGGTGACCAGCGTTTGAACAATTGGTGTATTGAATACAACGCCGACAAAAATGGCCATGATCGCAATAACCGAAAACCACGTTGTGAAAGGATACAGCTTCACGCGATATCCGCCTGGCTGTGCGACGCTTCGAGATTTCAAATGACCGACGGCAATGATAAACCAGATGAATAGAACTGTGTAACTTAAAGAGCCCATTAAGTAATTAAACGTTTGACTTCCTACAAAAAGAGAAATCAATACAGCTGCATACAAGGTAGATGTACATACAAGGATGGCTCGAACAGGCACCTGCTGTTTTGACAGCTTGGAGAATCCTTTCCATACACGGCCATCCATTGCCTGAGTATAAAGCACCCGTGATGAAGCATACAAGCCAGAGTTCATAGAAGACAAAATCGCTAGTAAGATAATACCATTCATGATGTCACTAGCATACGGTACTCCGATTGTTGCAAACACTGTCACAAATGGACTTACTTGCTCATTGTTTACTTGATTCCAAGGGATTAAGCTGACAATGATAAAGAACGGTAGTACATAAAAACCGATGATGCGTACAAACGTACTTTGAATGGCCTTTGGGATGACTTTTTCAGGGTTTTTTGTTTCTGCTAACGTGACCCCAATCATCTCCGTCCCACCATATGAATACACGACAACCAGCATTGCTGCAATTAATCCGCCAGTACCATTTGGGAAAAATCCACCGTGATCCGTTAAGTTAGACAATCCAGGTGCTGCATGCTGTCCGAATGAGACAAATAGCATGGTAAATCCAATGATAATAAATAAGATGATGACAGCAATTTTAATAGAAGCCAACCAATACTCTGTCTCAGCAAACATTTTGACTGAGCAAACATTAATGATTGTGACTACAAGTGAAATGATTAACACAAGCATCCAGATTGGCACTTGTGGGAACCAGTACTGAATAAAGATGGCCGACACAATCGCTTCTGCTGCAATGTTCAGCACCCACATCTTCCAATAGATCCAGTCTAAGAAATAGGCCGGATACTTTCCTAACACAGGTTCAATCAAGTCACGGAATGTTCTTGCTCCAGGTCGTGCAACGGTCATTTCGGCAAGTCCTTGCATAATAAATAATAAAATAAGACCACCAATCATGTATGCCAAAATGACAGCAGGACCCGCAATATCAATGGCAGAACTGCTTCCTTTAAACAGACCAGCACCGATGGCACCGCCAAGCGCAAGCATCATAATATGCCTTGATGTCATTGTTCGTTTTAACTGCACATGTTCCTTTTCCATTTTCTATAGCTCCTTTAAATTTGAATCTTCAGACAAATATGAGATAAAAGCATATAAAAAGGCCAGCCATCTCCTGGAAGAGACGACTGACCTTGCAACCGCGTTACCACTCTTATTGATTCAGCCATGGCTGAATCCAACTTAAAACCCGATAACGGAGGTCACACGTAAAGACTTACTATTCATTCAGTCTTACCGCTCTTTGAGCGAGTTCAATGATTCGTTTTACTGCGTTGCACCGACCCGCAGCTCTCTTAAAAAACGGATGTTCATTTACTATTCTCAAGTCAAAGCGTTTATAGTCAAATTTGTATATTCGTCAAAGATTTTATTTTTTAAATATACTGACTAACCACGCAATTGTCAACAGCCTTTTTCAGACAAACAGCGATTAACGAATCCAAACAGCTACTTCATCCATCGGGCGACGTGTTTTGCCGCGTTTTGGCTCAGTGACACGATAACCGAAGGCTGCCATGACAGAGATGTCGTATTGACCATCCTCCAGTAACCCTTCTTCTTCTAAGATACGATGGATGTGATCGTAGCTAAATCCTTCAACTGGGCATGAATCAATGCCGATCTGTGCCGCAGCTGTCATCATGTTACCTAAGGCAATATACGTTTGTTTTGAAGCCCAATCAAATAATGTACGGTCATTTTCTAGTAGATGAAGATCGTTCTCTTGGAATTCTCTGTAGCGCCCCTTGACCATTTCAAACGTTTCGTCTGTCATTCCTTTGATTTGCTTGTTGATGTATTCTGCATATGCTGAATCATAGCGGGCATCTGTTCTTGCCAAGATGATCACAAAATGGCTGGCAGTTGGAAGCTGCTTTTGCGCCCCCCATGTATACTCTTTTAATTTTTCTCTGAATGCTTCATTTTGAATAACGAGGAACTTCCAAGGCTCAAACCCTACAGAGCTTGGAGAAAGTCTTCCTGTTTCTAAAATAAATGCAAAATCATCCTCTGGAATCTTTTTCGCTGGGTCAAACTCTTTTGTCGCATGACGGAATTCATACGCCTCAATGATTTCTTTTTTTAATAGCTCTTTGTCTCGCATATTATTCATCCTTTCTAATGAACAGGTGTGTTCCCACAATCCAATTTCTTTCCATTCCCTAATAGAAATTGTTATGATAGGAAAACAAACAACCCGAATGTGTGATGTCTATCTCTATGGTAAAAGAAAAGCTTCCATTGATTCAAGTACGCACATTTTTGTTCGTTAGGTACAAATAGATGTTTCGTATGCAAACTTTTATTCTCATTTTAAAAAACGTTGTTCTAGCAACCTTCTTAAACATTAAAATAGAACAAACGTTTGCAAACAAATGCAGATGAAAACATTCATTTGGGGGAAGTTTGGGGGAGTATTTGGGGAGTTTTTTTATAATGGACAGACGTAAAAGGAGCGCAAAATGAACATAAACAAAATAAGATCATTCCTTTATAAAACATCAAAATACCTGGGTGACGTCAATGCTGTTCAAAAGGGCACTATAGGAAAGCGTATCATGCGACGTGCTACGGGTAAAGCATCCGGCAAGCTAATGAAAAAGATATTCAAATAAAAAAAGCCCCCTTAAAAGGGCTTTTTAAATTGTAATTGCCTTTTCTGTTACATGATAAGTGTTAGAAGTAATGATTTTATCAAGTGTCCAACCGGCAGCGAATAACACAGAAAAAATTGTTAAACTGATAAATAACTTTTTCATCATAACGCCTCCGCCATTTTTAGTATTTGTTGTTGTGCTTTAATGGTCTTTTTTAGATATTCTCTATTCAATTCAAAATTCCCTTTTTGATAATGATAATCTGCAAGTTTCTCTGATAACTCCGCTACATCTTGCCACAATCTTTTGTTTTCTAAATAACTGAGGCTTTCATTTACCTCCGATTCATTATATTCTTCAAAAAGCGCATAAATGATTTTTAATTTAGCTATATATTCTTGATCGTCTGCAAAGTTAGCTCTATTTAAGCCAATGTTGAAATATTGATTTCCTCTATCTTTTTTATCTTGTTCGTAGAATACCCAGGACAACATATAAAGTGTTCTAATTCCTGAAATCGTTTCGGTATGTTCTTTAATTTGAATTGAATTTAGAAATTCATTTTCTGCGGTTTCAATTTCTCCGGCTCTTTTTTTCACTAAACCTAAATTATGATGTATTACACCAATAATCCGTTGGGCTGTTTCCTCATTAAGCTCTTGAGCCAAGCTCAAGGCTTCCCTATAATAAGATTCTGCCTCATCTAAGCGGTATAAGTCGTACATATTCGCTCCATATTTGATATTACAACCTACTACTTTTGCTTTGTAAAACTCGCTTGTTGAATACATTTCTTTTGCTTTTTCCAAATGGTTTAATGATACAAAATGTTGATCAATGCGATAATAAGCATCAGCCAGTTTATAATGAAATTCGGCTCTTTCTATATCATCGGGAACATTCTTTAAATGTTCTTCAGCAGCCTTGTAAAAATTTATAGCAGCAACATAATTTTTTTGATGGAATTCGTGCATACCTCTAAAGAAGTTTGAATAGTAGTCAAGCGTTCCTTTGACATGGGGTTGTTTGTTCTCTATTTCTTTGAGTAAATTGGATAAAGTGGGGCGTTGTTGATTCATTTCAATAGGCTCAAGACTCTCAAGCATGAGTCGGTGTCTAAACTCCATTAATTGATAATATAGCAGTAAATCTTGATCCTCTTCCATGTTCTCTATTTCTCTTTCAACCTGTTCTTTTAAAATCTCTGCATCCGGCACGCTGAATGTCCTTATAAATCTATACCATTCATTTATCAAGATACCAACTTGAGAAGAAAGAATTTTCTCCACTCCTTACATCCCCTTTCTTGCTATTCCTTATAATGACATATATTATCATTTTAGGAATATTTCCACACCGAAAAGAAACCGCAAAAGTTAGGGTGTTTGATATGGTAAAGCTTTATTCAGAGCAATTTTGACTAACTAATATAAAAAAAGAGCCTAATTTGAAGTGACCCCCTAAATTTAGACGCGTTTTTTTATGAGACAGCTTTCGAGGCATGAGTTCGATATTGTATCGGACTCATGCCTTTTAGTTTTGTCTTTATACGTGTGTGATTGTAGTAATCAATATATTGTTCAAGTTCTTGCTTGAAGTGTTCGATGTTCTCAAATTTTTTTAGGTATAGAAATTCAGACTTTAAGATACCAAAAAAGTTCTCGATAACTGCGTTATCGTAACAGTTACCTTTTCGGGACATACTCTGTGTAATCCCACGCTTTTTTAAGGCGTGTCTATATTGCTTCATTTGGTAATGCCATCCTTGATCAGAATGTATCATTGGTTTCTCCTCTTCATCTAAACGGTTGAACGCCTGATGAAGCATCGTTGAGACGAGTGAGTAAACAGGTCTTGAACCGACTGTATAGGTAATGATTTCACCATTAAATAGATCTAATATGGGCGAAAGATAGAGCTTCTGACCAAATAACTTGAACTCCGTTATATCTGTGACCCATTTCTCATTTGGTCTATCAGCTTGAAAATGACGAGCCAAAATATTAGGCGCTATTTTGTTCACTGTGCCTCTGTATGAACGATATTTCTTCACTCGGACCATGCATTTTAGCCCTAGAACTTTCATGATGCGCTGGACTTTTTTGTGATTCACCTTTTGTCCTCGGTTGATTAGTTCATCACGAATCCGGCGATATCCATAACGTCCTTGATGTTCCTGATAAATGGTTTGAATCATCTTTTTCAGTTCGACATCCTGATCAGGACGATCTAAATGCTTGATCAAGTAATAGTAGGTACTGCGTGGAATACATGCGAGCTTAAGAAGTGATTTCACCGGATATTGATGCCTTAAATCATAGACTACTTGCGCTTTGTCTTGTTTGGTGATTGTTCCTTGTTTTGAACTAAGGCATTCAACTTTTTTAAATACTCATTTTCCATGCGCAAATGTTCTACTTCTGCCTGTAACGCTTCCATTGATCCTTTCGTTATTTCTTGTTTTCCAGTTTTCTTTTTCATAGACGGACGCCCCTTTTTCTTAGATTGAAGGGCGTCTACTCCTTGTGTTTCCAAGATGCGCTTCCAGTTCCAAAGCGTTGTATCAGAAGGCAGGTTAAAGAGTGCAGCTGTTTCCAAGATAGACGTCCCATGTTCATTCATATAATCAAGTACGTCTAGTTTATATTGGACTGGATAATTTGTATATGACTTTGAAAAAGCTTTTTCGCCATGATATTGATACTTTCTGACCCAATATTGAAGTATGCTTTTGTGCACGCCAATCTGTTTTGCAATTCCAAGCAGGGGTTCGCGGTCAATGAGGTATCGTTTTACCGCTTTGATTTTATCTTCAATTGTAAATTTAGCCAAAAGAAAAGCACCTCCAAATGTTAGACTGTGTCTAATATTTGGGGTGCACTTCAATTAAAATAAACGGCTCTTTTTTAAGTCATCAGCTATTAGATGTTTTCGTGTTCTTTCTTTTAATAAAATAAATTACTGCTGCGATTATGACTACAGGTATAACCACAAATAGACTAGCCCCAATAATCGTATTCCAAGGCATATTTACTATCTCCTTTCATAAAGATTTAATGCCATTTAGACCATGTTTTAGAAGCTACATCATACGCATTGTTTGACTTCGTAACAACAGATGCTTTTGTCCACATAGTTGTATATGCTGGAATAATAGAATTGTAACGGTGTGTTTTATCCATTGCATATTTTTTGGCATTAGCAACCTTTTTATGACTCACTTTTCCACCATATACTTTACCGATAGATGGAAAGCCTCCACCCCACCCTATAATACCGAATGAATCATGATACGTTTTAAGGGAGACTTGTTTTAGTTTTCCACTGTTTCGAGTCGCTATTATATTCCCGCGATACGATGATGTACCTGCAATGAATGCAATATTTTGATACATTGTACCTTTTACAGTCACTTTTGTTCCATATTTCTTTTTAGAAACAGTGAAACTTTTTGATGATTTAATCCCTTTAGTGGAAATTTCTTCGTTTTGTTCATGACGTTCAACAACTGATTGAGTTAATAAAAATAAGGTATCTTCTTTTGATAAAACATCACCTTCATCATAACCCTCACTAATTGCTGTCTTCCGATCAATTATCTCTTCTTCGCTTTGTGCTTTGTAATTTTCTATGTCTTCATTTGTTACAATATCCATTGCTTTTTCAAACGTTAAATCCTGATCGTTAGTTTCTTCTGCGGTTGCTACAATGGGTGTGATCGCAAACAATAATAGGACAGCAACAAAGATTTTCAAACTTGTTATAAATCTCTTCATTTTGTTTCCCCTTTGAATTGTATTATTAAAAAATTACGACTAGACTCGTAATTTGATAATCAACACTTTAACGATCTTTCAAGTGTTAATTATAGAATATTATGGTATTTAATACAATATATTACTTAGATCGAATTAATCAAAAGGGATTTAAACAAATACATAAAATATATATGGGAATATGTATGTTTTTTATAGGTGCAAATGCTTTAGATATTTAACTATACTTCAGAAAGTTTACTTATTCGATGTTACTAATCAACATACAAAAAAATCCCCCATCCTAAAAAGGACAGGGGTTATACTCATTTCAATGCTTTTTGAAGAGCTGCTTTTGTCTTCGGTCCATAAATACTGTTCCACACTCGTTTTTTGAACATCTAGTCTTTATCACCTATGTAAATTGTTTCATTTTCACGGAAGTTCAGTATTTATTCCCCAATCAATCTCCGTATAATGGTAAAATCGCTAATGATTGTAACCAAGCATTAAAGGAGAACGCCATGAAAACGTTAGATGTTCAGGCTTTGCATCATGGAATTGATCAAACTCTGACACAGTTAAAACAACAATCACAACATATCAAATCCCTTGAAAATCAAATCAATCGAATCATTTCACTGGATGGCGCACTAAAGGGTGAAGCTGGAGAAGCGATCCGAGCGTTTTATGCAGAGTGTCATATCCCTTTTTTGCAATTCTTTCAAGTCACGATTGAAGAATACAGCGCCGCACTCAAAAAGATAAAGAATGCACTTCATGCATTTGAATCAAATGAAAATGGTTTTATCTCACAATCGTTTCTCGAACATGAGCTTGATCAAGGTTTAAAAAATGCCGAACGAGCCGTATCTGGTATCGTGTCAGATGCAAACAGCGCCATCGGCAAGGTCAGCCATATCATTGATTTACCAAGTGTGGACGAGTCTGCTTTTCAAGCAAGCTATCAAAAAGCATGGATGAACATCTCAAAAACCATCGGTACGCTCCATGCCTTTGACCAAGAACAGGCCAGTGCTTTGAATGAAACCAAAACCTCCATCCAAACAATGAAGGAATACATAGACACTCTAGGCACGATGTTCACTGGTCCGAAAATTGAGATCACCAGCTATCAAAAAGGCTTCATTCTCAAAGATGAGGAAGACAAAAAGATCAGCAGCACCATCAGCGGGTTGGATAAAAAAATAGACAATCCTGATGAAAATCCGATGATGGTCATGCTTAAGAAGCTGAATGATAAAAAGCGACCGAATGTGGATACGGTTGTTCGCAATGATACACGTCGAAACATCCACAGAGAAGTAAAAACAAACGATCCATCGCTTACCCCATTGCAAAAAGAGGCCTTAAACAGAAAAAAACGGATTTATGGAGACATCCGGGTCATCAATGATAAACTATACAATGTAAAAGGCATCAAAAAACTCAAAGAGTTCGATATCGCAGATGAAGTCGTCGCAGACCCATCAGCCCTTGATTACATTGGCGGGCGGTATACCGTTTACGCCAATAAACAAATCATCCGAACGTATATCGCAAATGGTAAAGTCAGAATCGAAGAAGTCGACCACATCCCAGCAAGCCGAAGCCATGGAAATGTCAAACGCATCTTAGACGGCGAAGTCATCTCAGCCACCGAAAACATCATCCTAGAATACAGCGGCATTTACGACGGATACCGAGCCGTGACAGGCAAAGACCCAGAAACGAACCAAAACATCAGCAGCACAGACCAAGCCCTATCGGCAGTCTCTATCATCCCATTTATGAAAATCATTAAAGGCGGGAAATATGTCTTTAAGATTGATCAAGGGAAGCATGTTGTGAAGAGAGTTACAAAGATAGATAGGACTGGGAAGACTACTAAGGCAACTATTAGTATAGCTAGTGAACAAAGAACAAAACATATTCTTTATGGAGATAAAACGGGTGGTGGACATTTATGGCCTGGCAATGGAAATCCTAACAAAACACTATTCCCTAAAAGTTGGAATGCGGAAATGGTGATGTACAATGTTTCAGATATAGCTACTGACACAAAACTAGATTGGAAAAAAGGAAGAATTGTTAAGGGAGTACAAAGATACGAGGTAATAGGAATTAGAGATGGAATAAAAATAAAGGTAATCACGGATGGGAAAGATATAATTACTGCGTTTCCTATCAAATAATATATTCTAGGAAGTGTATTTATGGAATTAAAAAACATACTAACAGAAATAGTCAAAAATCTAACTGATTTTCCTCTAAAAGATAAAAAAGATATATATGAATTTATAGAACATGAAGAGTGGGGAATAGCATTAGAAACAATTTGCAGTGTTATTGAACAAGAAGATCTTCTTATAGAAGAAGATACTTTTAGAAATATTGAAAAAGCTGGAATATATATGAAAATGGACAAATCCCTTTGGGAAGAAATAGGTAAACAAATTAAGTAAATAGTGTCTATAAACCTTGATAACATAATATTTTTCAAATTTTTTTGTTAAAGAAACCCCCTCCTATTGGAAGAGGTTTTTCACTTTATTTCTGTTTATCTTCAACATATTACCATTACGCTATTTAGCAATAATGATTTCAATAATGTTCTTATTCTCTGTTTCTTTGTCGTAATAATCATCACGATAAAGGAAGGCGATCACAGCCTTTCGTTGCTATCACGTTCCGGCAGAAAACAAAGGGTGGTTTTTGGTATGTTGGGCTTTTGCGAGGTAAATTCGGTATTCCGTCTAATGAAGGTAAAACAAAAGAGGATAAAGTCGAATTTGCGTTCCCCAAAAACCAAAAATAGTTACCGGACTATAAGGGGCGGCGGGGAACTTATGAAACAATTAAAATTATACCGCAAATGGTGTAAAGAATTAAAGCTATCTTTCGGCTCTTATCTAGAAGATAATGACTATGTTTTCATAAATAAATCTAATGCAAAACATGTTTCGGGTAATTTCCTGAATTATGCATTATATAAGATTTTTGATGAAAATGATATAAAGCGAATAACGGTTCATGGATTGAGACATACTCACGCTACGATTCTAATAGGGAAGAAAATTCCCGCTCGAGCTATTGCGGATCGACTTGGTAATACTCCTGAAATGATTCACCAAGTTTATAGCCACTCATTTGAAGAATTAGAGCTTGAAACAGTAGATGCCTTTGAAGATGCAATGAATTTATAAACTGGGGGAGGTTTTGAATTAGCACCCTTGAAACCCCTTTATATCAGTGTATTTCGAGCTTTTATAACATTAGGTACAAACATGTTCGTTTATGACCATTTTCGTTTAAGAAAGGAATGTTGAGATGAGTGCACCATCCAATCCAGTCAGTATTGTGAATCATGGCTGTCCCGTGTCTATCACTACAAATGTCATCGGAGGGAAATGGAAAGGCGTCATCCTTTATCATTTGACTTGCGGTCCAAAGCGTTACAACGAAATACGCCGGCTTCTGCCAAGAATTTCGCAGCGTGTCCTGACGTTGCAATTACGAGAACTTGAACAAGACGGGATTGTTCACCGTGAAGTCTATGAGGAAGTTCCTCCTCGTGTCGAGTATTCACTGACTTCTCTTGGAAATACGTTAAAGCCCATTATCTTTGCCATGCGTGAATGGGGCGAATCCTATGGAAGAGAAACGCGCCCAAAAGAAAAAAGCTGCCATCTCTAGCAGCTTTTTTAAGATGAAATCGCCGTTGGCTCTTGCTGAGGATCGTCCTTCACAAACAGGATACCAAGCTGGTGATGCTCCCCTTCGTAAGAGGCGCGTTTCTCAAACCTTGTCTGACCATTGAGACCAATGATCTCAAGCTTTGTCAGAGCACGATTGGTTTGTAGTGCTTCATAAAATTCTGAAACGGTTTTGATCTCGATTCCATTGACCTTTGTAATAATTTCTCCGATCTCAAGCTTTAAATCAGCCGCAGGGGTATTCGGAATGATACCAAGCACCATAAGCCCTTGATTCCGCTTAGAGAAAAAGAATGGTGCAGCGTTGTCATTCGCCCTCTGCTTCCATGATAAAAAGGCTCTTCCTGCAATCGCTAGAACAACAGCTCCCCACGCAATCGGCTCAAACCAAATACTTGCCGCACCTACTACAGCAACAACTAGACCGAGCATCATTATTCGGCGTGACGTAATTTGAATACTCACAATTGGCAGCGATCCTTGAATACGCTGGCCAAAGCCGATGATGTACGGGATCACAATAAATGAAAAGCTTTGATCGTGCACTTGAAGCACAGGCCACCATGGCAGAGAAGAAGTCCATTCACCTGCCGGCATCAGCAAAACAAGTGGTAGAAGCCACAGACGGTTTGCTCGCTGCTGGCCGATCAAAAGTCCTCTCGCACTCATCACCATTGCAGGCGATGTACGTAAATGCGCCGTTCGATAGGCTAAGATGCCTTCGGTCATTAACAGTAGCCCTAACAGGATCACAACGGCTGATGCATTCATCATTGAAAGCTGCGGCAGCCAAGAATGGCTCACTTGAACAGACATCAGTCCAAATGCCGCAATAAAACTGAAACCGAGTGTGTATGCAGACGAAAGCGCACTCGCCTTAAAGAATAAAGAGAAAACGATGGTCATCGCTGCAATCAGCACGATGAATCCAGGCGGAAGGGAAATCCCTAAGCCTACAGATATGATCGATAGACAAATTCCTGGAACCCATCCTTTTGAATATGTAAATTTCAGTTCATCGTAAACATCTTCTATTCTTGTTTGAAACGCTTTTCTCTCCCGCTTTACGCGGATGTAGCCATATAATAGGCTGATTAATATCATAAAATAAAAAAGAGGATGGATTAAAAACAGACCGACCGCTTTTAATCCGGCTCCCATCCACTCCGAGCTCATTATCGTTCACCGCCCAAGTCAAGCATTTTCTCTTATTCTATCAAATAAATCGATGCTTGACATCAGGTTTATTTCTCCTGATTCATCCAAAGTGTGACATTCGACAGTGAAAAATCTTTTAAATAGTGATTTACATCTACATCTAGTATGCCGCCGAGAAGCTGCATGGACCTCTTGATGTCGGTTAAGTTTATACCAAGTCTCTTATGATTATCCATTAAATAATTGAAGTATATCTCAGCACAGTCTTCATCGATCTCGTCGACTGATTCTACCGTTGTGTAATTGACCAAGTACCTGCTTAACAGCATGAGTAGACTTAATGCCTTTGTAGCCGAAAACGTCACATCTTTCGTACGACTCTTAAGCTCCTCTACCAACTCGTAATATTTTTTCTCTCTCACAATACTTGCCCTTTTCAATTGTGTACCCCCATTTACTAGTTCTTTTAAGAAAAGCGCAAACCTCGGTACAGCTCAATGCTTAAGCTGAATATCCGCAAAAAATAAAATATTTAAAATGAGTGCTACTTTTTATTGTAAGAATTATTTATGTAACATACAACTTTCAAAAGTTTCATTTTCATGACATGTTTAAATCAACAGAAAGTCTCTTATATAAATATGTTATCGGGTAAATTCGAAGGAATGTTATGTTTTTTGTAAAATAAATGAATATATTTCTCGATATAATATATTTTTAAGAATAAATTATTACATGTTCGTAACACTTATGAACCAAAAAAAAGAGGCATTTATTCGCCTCTTTATTTTTTGAGATATAGTGCTTTTAGTGCAGTTTGTAGCTGAAGATCATTCTTTTCATAAGATTTCACTTCATCTACCATCTTGTTCATCATTTTCGCTGTCTTTAAATCAATCACACCTGATTTTTCGAGATTGTATGTGCTTTGAAATGCGAGTACAGCCTTTTTCGTTTCTTCGTCAAAATATCCATCTACTCTGCCAGGGTCAAATGATAACCCTTTTAACAATGTCTGTGCTTGTCTGACTTCTTCGTTGTTCATATCAAGCTGAAGCGGTTCTTTCAGCTGGAGCGGGCCAACGGTGAAGTAATCTGGTTGATGAATCGCAATGGTCGGCACAACGCCTTTTTTGTGAATCCAATTCCCTTTCGGTGTCAGCCACTTATACAGCGTTAATTTAATGTTACTTCCATCTCCCATTGGTACCGCCTGCTGCACAGTCCCTTTACCAAAGGAAACGTCACCTACCACTTCATACTTCCCTGCTTCTTTCATGGCACCAGCCAGAATTTCAGAAGCGGATGCACTTCCTTTATCAATTAAGACATTAACCGGGTATGGTTTTTGTTCTTTTCGTTTTGAAAAATATCGTTTTCGATCGCCATTCCGTTCTGCAATTTGAATATATGGCTGATCCTTTGTGATAAAATGTTTCAAAATGTCTTCCACACTTTGTAGATAGCCGCCAGGATTTCCTCTCACGTCCAGCACAAGGCCTTCCATGCCCTTTTTCTCGAGCTTATTCAAGCTTGCCGTGAAATCCTTCGCCGTATCTTCAGAGAAGCTAGAGATCGCAATATAGCCTGTTTTATGACCATTGACCTCTTTCATTGAAGCCGTTACGGTTTCAAGCGGGATTTCTTCTCGTTTGATATGGAATGTTAGCTCTTTTTCAATTCCATTTCGTCTGATTTTCAAGGCGACAGACGTTCCTTTTTTTCCTCTTATTTTCAGTACAGCATCGTTTAGGCTTTTTTCTTTCATCGACTCACCGTCAATGCTGATGATTTCATCTTTCGGTTTCAGACCCGCCTTTGCCGCAGGGGATTTTTTAAAGGCAGAGACAATGATAATCTTTCCTTCATCCATTCCAACTTCTGCCCCAATTCCTTCAAATGAGGAATCAAGTGAATCCGAAAATTGCTTTGCGGTTTGCTTGTCCATGTATACTGAATACGGATCATTTAAGGTTGAAAGCATTCCTTGTATGGCACCTTCAAGCAGCTTTTGACGATCCACTTCCTCTACATATTCATTCGAAATGAGGTCATAGGCTTTCTCAATTTTCTCCATTCCGTTTTCCTTCGCTCGATCACTTGATTGAGCTTGTCCAGCCACTGCAGCCGCTTTCGGTGACTCCGCTTGAGTCGCCTCTTTATGCGTCATAACCCCTGCACTGATGATGAGAATGACACTTGCCATGATGGATGCGATTTGTTTTTTCATATTTGGCCTCCTTCTTCAACTCTTCCTGATGACCTGAGTTATTATATGCCAGAAGAAGGGATTTCATGTAAAGACATTCTCCTAAGGAGGCTTGACTAATCATTTCATTAGGTGTAATTTTTATTTTGTTACGATCGAGAAGGAGTCTTCGCTATGTATATTATATTGACGATGCTTTTATTAGGAATTTTACTAGGGTTTGTAGGAGCTGGCGGGGCTGGTTTTGTCATCGCATTGCTGACGTTAATCTTTGATGTACCAATCCATACTGCACTTGGGACATCTTTAGCTGCTATGGCATTTACGACTTTATCTGGTGCATACAGCCACTACCGGGAAGGAAATATCCAGCTCAAATCAGGTTTGATTGTCGGTGCACTAGCTTGTATTGCTTCATTTGCCGGAGCAAAAGTGGCTCCTTTTATTCCAGAGGATAGCCTGCACTATTTAACAGCTGGTATGCTCTTTTTATCTGCTGTTTTTATGATGATCAAATTGTTTGTCCTAAAAGAAGATGCTGAACAGCAGCCGCTTTCTTCACGCCAATTGCTGATCAGGGGCATTATATTAGGCCTTGTATCAGGGATGCTTTCAGGGATGTTCGGTATCGGATCAGCACCATTTATTCAAGTGGGGCTTTTGATTTTGCTAAAGCTGTCTATTAGACAAGCTGTTGGCACAACGATGCTAGTGATTATTCCAATCTCTATTGGCGGTGGAATTGGTTATATTTCAGAAGGCTATGTTGACTTTATCCTGCTCGTTCAGATCTTAATCGGTACCGTATTAGGAGCTTTTATTGGGGCAAAATTTACACGCCTTGCGCCGAAACCTCTCTTAAAATCCGCTGTGCTTTTAACACCTATTATTGCCGGATTACTGCTGTTATTTTAACTTCATCTACATGAAAAAAGCCGATAACATCATGTTATCGGCTTTTTGTCAGCGGATATATTGCGCTGGATTGACTGCATTTGATTTCGCGCCATTCCATAATCCTTTATGAATTTCAAAATGAAGATGCTGGCCATAAGACTGACCTGTGTTGCCCATATATCCAAGGAATTGACCTTGCTCGACTCTTTGACCTGTTGACACACTTCTTGTTGAAAGATGAGCGTATACCGTTTGATACGTTTGGCCATTGATGTTATGTGTAATGAACACCACGTTCCCATAACTCGACGAGTAGCTTGAGTTCGTGACTGTTCCAGATGCGGCTGCAACGACAGATACAGTGCCTTTTGCAGCGATATCTAATCCGTAATGCTGTCCGCCAGAACGTCCGCCAAAGCCTGATGAGAAACGGCCTGCAGCTGGTTTAATGAAACCTGAGCTACTTGCTGGTGTATCTGACACTTGATCAGATCCTCCACTTGGTGCAGGTGCACTTTTCTCAGCAGCTGCTTGTTCTGCTTTCTTCGCTTCTTCTTTTTGACGACGTGCCTCTTCAGACTTTACCGCCGCTTTTTGATTCGCTAAAATTTCTTGTTCATTTTCAAGCTTTCCTAGTTCATCATGTGCATGTTCTTTTTCTTCCGTTACATGACCAAGGACTTTTCCTTTTTCTTTTTGCTGTTTAGATAGGTCCTTTTTCAACGTTTCAAGCTCTTTCAAAGATGTTTCAAGTCCACTTAGCTGTTTATTTAGCTCTGCTTCTTTTTGCTCTACTAGCTCCAAATCATTTTCGTGTTCTGTAATCATGTCTTTATCTGCTTCGACGATGGTTGTAACAGCTCCCACACGACTGACAAAATCACTAAAGCTACGAGCACCTAGCAGCACATCTAAATAGTTGATTGTACCGCCACTTTTTTGCATAGAACGAATTCGATCTTTGAAAATCGCTTTTCTCTTTTCAATTCGTTCGTTGATGACTTCAATCTCTTTTTTTAGTTTTTTGATCTCTTGTTTCGTCTTTTTGACCTCTTTTTCTTTTTCAGCGACTTTTTCAGTTGCGGCACTTACTTTTTGGTCAATTTTTTCAATTTCTTGCTTGAGCTTTGATTCTTTCTTTTCAAGCTTTGCCAGTTCTGATTTCTTTTTCTTCAAGGTTGATTCAGTCTTCGATGTTTTCTCTTCAATTTGTTGACGTTTTTGATCTAGGTCTTCGTATGCGAATGCACGATTTTCGTTCCCTGGAATGTATAGCCACGTTGTTCCAATAAACGCTGCCATTCCAGCCATTATCAGCTTTCTTTTCAAAACGATATTCCCCTCCCATGACAACTGTCGACATGAAGAGTCGACCGGATGAATTGGATCAGCCGGTCACATCTTCTATAGAATCTTCGAGTGCTGCCATCAATATAAATAGATTTATACTTTCAAGAATTTACGGATGGACGTTAAACTTCCCCACACACCGATAATGGCACCGATCAATAGAAGGATCAGTGATACTTGATAGACAAACGGATTGTATGGAAGCATTGAAATAAATGAACCTTGTACCCTTGGCGCCACCCAGCCGACAGCATAATGATATGTGCCAAGCAATACAGCGATTGGTATAATCGAGCCAAATACACCAAGTAGTAATCCTTCGATGAAGAACGGCCAGCGGATAAACCAGTTCGTTGCACCTACTAGTTTCATAATCTCAATTTCTTTACGTCTAGCAAAAATCGTAATTTTGATCGTATTGGAAATCAAGAACATCGCTGTAAATAAAAGCCCAATAATAAGTGCGATGCCGACATTACGCGCCACTCCGACAACATTAAAGAGTCGGCTGACCTCTTCTTTTCCATAAGTGACTTTATACGTCCCTTTTAGGTTTTCTAATTTCTTCGCTACTTTTGGTGTATCGTGGGGATCTGTTGTTTTCACAATAAACGCATCATTCAATGGATTTTCTTGATCAACCAGTCCCATAGATTGTCCATTTTCACCAAAACTTTTAATCAGTGCTTTTAGTTCATCATCCTTGGATGAATATTTCACATCACTGATTTCAGGAATCTTCTCAATTTCTGCTTTTAATTCATCCTGCTGCTTTTGATTCGCAGTTAAATCGATGAGAACTTTTACTTCTACTTCTTTCTCAGCGTTCGATGCCATGTTATTCAAGTTGAGCATAATAACAAGAAAAACCCCAACTAAAATCAATGTGACAGTGACCGCACTAATTGATGCAAATGTCATCCACGTGTTTCTTCCAAGTGAACGGAAGCTCTCACGTAAATGCCGCGAGAGAGTTTTAATCATAAATTCCGTACTCCCCTCTTGCTTCGTCACGCACAATCATTCCATCTTCGATTGCGATGACGCGTTTCTTCATGCTGTTTACAATCTCTTTGTTGTGTGTCGCCATGACGACTGTTGTTCCGCGGTTATTAATCTCTTCGAGTGTCTTCATGATTTCCCATGAAGTATCTGGATCAAGGTTTCCTGTCGGTTCGTCTGCAATGACAACCTCAGGATGATTGACGATCGAACGAGCGATCGATACACGCTGCTGTTCACCGCCGGAAAGCTGATCTGGAAATTGACGAGCCTTGTGCTTTAATTGCACCAAATCAAGTACTTCAAGCACTTTTTTCTTAATAATACTTGGCTGTTCACCAATAACTTCAAGAGCAAATGCCACGTTCTCAAAGACCGTAAGACTTGGAAGCAGTTTGAAATCTTGGAATACTACGCCAATTTCTCTTCTCACATAAGGAATTTCTTTTTCCTTCATCGAGCCTAAATCTTTGTTATTAATTAAGATTTTCCCTTTTGTTGGCTTCTCTTCACGATACATCATTTTAATGAACGTGGATTTACCAGCGCCACTGGGACCAACAACATACACAAACTCTCCTGGATGGATAGAGACATTGATTCCATTGATCGCCTTTACACCATTAGGATAGATCTTATAGACTTCCTTCATTTCAATCATGTAATCACCTAATCTTTTCTTATTCGCTGTCAAACAGCTTATCATGATGTTCTGACACTTCTCGTCAAAAAACGTTATGTATGGTCACGCACATACCCTTCGATACGCACAAGCAATTTATGTCCTTTTCATCCAAAAAGATGAAAAAATTGAATCGTCTAAATTTCAACAACTCCAATTATACGTCATGAATCGACGCAATGGTATTACATTTATATTTCAAAACTTATAAATAAAAGGTAAATAGAACAACCAAAACCGAAAAACGTGTCTTTTTACCCTTATTTTTTAAATAAAATTTAATATAATACGTTTTCATACTATCCAAAAGTCTTTTTCTACAAATAGAAAATAAAAAAACCTTGTCGATTAGACAAAGGTTTTATTTTTTCTCTGCAAGCCATTTGGCGACTTCTTTTGCTTGTTTTTCATCTACCATTCCGCTTGGCATAGATCCTTTACCGTTCTGGGCAATATCTGCAATTTGGCTTTCATTATATTTCTTCCCGACTTCTTTCAGGCTTGGGCCGCCTCCGCCAGATAAGTCTTTTCCATGACAGCCAATACAGTTTTGCTGATAAATCTCTTCACCACTGCTCACACTTGAAGCACTTTTACTGCCTTCTTTGTCACTGCTACTTGAATTTCCTCCACAGGCCACAAGAACAAAAAGCATAGCGACAAAAAGAAGCGTTAATCCGCTCTTTTTCATGTATTTCCCTCCCTTACAATCATTTGGTCAACGTTATTATATCCTTGTTTACGCCCTTTTAAAACCCTCACCAAGCACCTCTTTTGCATCCATGACAATGACAAACGCTGATGCATCGATCGCTTTTACCACTTGTTTCAACTTTGTGAATTGTGACTGCCCTACCACACACATTAAAATAGGCCGGTCATGGTCGGTGTACCCACCTACTGCTGAAATCTTCGTTACACCACGATCAATTTGATCAAACACCGCCTGTCTGACCTCATCCTCATGGCTCGTAATAATCATGGCCATCTTCGAGTGACTAAAGCCTGCCTGAACCACATCAATCGTCTTACTAGAAATGAACACTCCGATCACAGCGTACAGTCCTTCTTCAATCCCAAAAACAGTCATGGCCGCCAAAACAATCAAACCGTCCATCATCGCTAAACAAGTACCTAACGTCAGCCCTGTATATTTATTGATGATTTTGGCCGCAAGTGCCGTTCCTCCCGTTGAACCATTGCCGAGGAAAACGAGCCCAATTCCGATCCCAATCACTACACCGCCAAATATTGCGGCGAGCAGTGCTTCATGGGTGACAGGAGCAATGTGTCTTGTTAAGAACACCATTAAAGGTAAAAAGACAGAACCAACGAGCGTTTTTACCCCAAATGTTCCACCTAATAAATAAAAGCCTGCGATAAAGAGCGGAATATTGAGACCCCATTGTACATATGCAGCTTCAAAACCGAATGACTGCATAATGGTACTGATTCCACTCACACCGCCAGCAGCAATCTGATTTGGTAATAATAACGTATTAAAGCCAACCGCCACGATGGCTGATCCTATTAAAATAAGTACATAATTTTTCACTTCAATCCAAAGTTGAGAATGTTCCTGCTTCATGTCTTTCTTCCTCCGTTACTTCTGAATGCACACCTATTTTAAGCCCTCTCATTCAGATTGTAAATAACAGCCAAATGCAGTGCTAATGGGTTAATACTTTATCACACAGTCGGATCAGCGTACTTGCCGTTTGGCAGAAGAGTAAATGATGGTATATTTAATATGTACATGAGAAAGAAGGGACATACGATGAAGAAAATACTGAAGATCACCGGTATTACATTACTTGCACTCATCATCTTAGCTTTTGGTGCTTTCTATACATGGAGCCGCTTTACATATGGACCATCGGAAGCGTTAAAAAAGCAGATGAAGATTGAGCAGGTCGATCATAAAAATGGGGTATATTCATTTGAAGCATCAAAAAGCGATACTGGCATCATTCTCTATCCTGGGGCAAAAGTTGAACCTCTTGCTTATGCCTATCTAGGGAATGCGCTGATGAAGAAAGGCTATTCGGTCTTTATCCCAGACATGCCATTTTCCTTCGCGATTTTTAATACGAAGAAGGCAGAGGATATCCTCAAAAGTCATCCAGCCATCAAGCATTGGTACATTGGCGGACATTCGCTAGGCGGGACAGCTGCCGCTATGTATGCAGAGAAAAATCAAAGCAAGCTGGACGGCCTCTTTTTCCTTGCCTCCTATCCTGCATCAGATGATTTGAAACAGGCTTCCTTGCAAGTATTATCTATTTCAGGAGAAAAAGATGGGCTAGCGACACAAGAAAAAATCAAAAAATCGAAAAAGCAGCTACCTTCTCAAACGGTGTACCATGAGATAAAAGGCGGTAATCATGCTCAATTTGGCATGTATGGCAAACAAAAAGGGGATCAGCCTGCAGACATTCCAGTCCTCACGCAACAAAAAGACATCGTTCAGACGATGCTGGAATGGTTAAAACCAGCAAAAAAGCTCCCGTAATGGGAGCTGCAAGATTGATGACAAAGGGCTAAAATGAACTTGATTTTAGCCCTTTGTCTTCTTTTCAGCGTGATAGAAAACCTTTGCAGTCTAGGAAGGACGAGCACTGGCACGGAGCGAATTTGACATTCGTGAGTACCAGCGCACAGGACTGACACAGAATGCGAGGGTTTGTCTACACGCTGAAACTCCCGTAATGGGAGCTTTTCATTTTTTATGCCTTCGTCGCTTCTAAAAACTCTTCAGCATCTGCCACAGCCAGTGAAATGGCCTCTTCCCAAAATGCTTTTTGAGTCAGGTCGACACCTAGGTGCTTATATGCCAAATCTTCTACAGTCATTGACGCTGTATCTTTTAATAGCGCAATATATTTCTCTTCAAATGATGCCCCGGCTTGCAATGCTTTCGCGTAAATACCTAGCGAGAACATGTACCCGAAGGTGTAAGGGAAGTTATAAAACGGGACACCTGTAATATGGAAATGCAGTTTAGACGCCCAGAAATGCGGATGGTATTCATCTAAAGAGTCACCAAAGGCTTCCTTCTGTGCTTCTACCATCAACTCATTCAAGCGGTCAGCTGGCACTTCTCCTTGTTTGCGCTCTTCATAAAAGCGTTGTTCAAATAAGAAGCGTGATTGAATATTCATAAAGAATGCCACACTGCGCTGCAGCTTATCCTCTAGCAAACTGAGACGCTCTTCTTCATTGGCCGCCTCTTTTAATGAAGCATCTGCCACAATCATTTCTGCGAATGTCGACGCAGTTTCAGCTACATTCATCGCATATTTACGATTCAACATCCGAACATCCTGCATGACTTCCTGATGGAACGAATGACCAAGCTCATGTGCTAGTGTCGCTACATTGGATGGAGTCCCTGAGAAGGTCATAAAAATACGTGATTCTCCGCTATCAGGGAAATTCGTACAAAAACCGCCCACTCGTTTGTTTGGGCGATTCTCAGCTTCTACCCAGCGTTCATTAAAAGCTTTTTCAGTAAAAGCAGCAAGCTCTTTTCCAAACCCTGCGAAATGCTTGATAATAAAAGCGGCTGCATCTTGATAAGAATAGGTTTTTGTCCCACTTCCAATAGGCGCTCCCACATCAAACCAGCTTAGTTTATCAACCCCAAGCATGTCAGCTTTACGTTGTAAATAATCAATGAATGGCTGTTTATGTTCATCAATGACAGACCACATTGTATCGAGCGTCTCTTGTTTCATCCGGCAAATATCAAGGGGCTCTTTTAATATATGATCCCATCCCCTTGCTTCATATACTTGTAAACGAAAACCAGCGAGATGATTGAGTGTGCTTGCAAACAAATGTTCATCCTGTGTCCATGCATGTTCTAAATTATGATACACGGCTTTTCTCACTTCACGGTCTGAATCATCCATCGCATTTTCTGCTTGGCCTACAGAAATCATTTGTGTTTCACCATTTTGCTCAAATGGAATGGTAATTTTGTTCACCAAGCTAGAATAAAGTTCATCCCACGCATGATACCCATCTACTGCTAGTTTTTGAATGAGTGTTTCCTGTTCAACAGGCAGTTGATCTTTCACATGTTCTCTTCGTTCATTTAATATGTAACGAACATCTGAAAAAGCGACTGAATCCATTAATTCTTCCCACTGGCTAGTAGGAATCTCAGCAAGTGATTGATCAAACCCTGCTAGTATGGTTCCTAATTCAGCTTCCAGCTTGGCAATAGACCCTCGGAGACTGCCCGCCTTCATATCCTTTGTATTTTGAGATTGTAGACAGGATACAAATGAACCTGCTTGCGCTAGTTTTTTATATGTGATTTCATACGTTTCAAGGACAGCTGTTAACTTTTTTTCAATTTGTGTATCTTCTTTTGAAAAGGCATCTACCTTTTGTCGTAACTCATCTAATAGCTGCTGTATGTGCTGTAAGTATGTGATAAATTCTGATGAAGAACTGCCTCCTTTAAAAAAGGCATCTAAATCCCACGTCTCTTGTAATGGTTTTAATCCCAAATTATTTCCCCCTTTAATTGCTAATTTCATCATACAAAGGATATAGAGTCAGTATGGCATATGTATTCCTTTATATTCATTATATTTTCTCACAATTAAAAAAACCCGGCAAGAAGCCGAGTTTTTATGATAATTTTGAACGTAAATACGCATCGATAAAGGAATCTAAATCTCCATCCATCACCGCTTGAACATTTCCCATCTCCGTGTTGGTACGATGGTCTTTCACAAGAGAATATGGGTGGAAAACATACGAGCGAATTTGGCTTCCCCAGCCAATTTCTTTCTGTTCTCCTCTGATTTCATCCAATTCCGCCTGCTGTTCTTCGATCCGTTTTTGATAAAGCTTAGATTTCAGCATTTTCATTGCACGTTCTCTGTTTTTGATTTGGGATCTTTCCGTTTGGCACGTCACGACGACATTTGTTGGGATGTGTGTGATACGAACCGCAGAGTCCGTCGTATTGACGTGCTGACCCCCTGCACCACTTGCACGATACGTATCCACCTTAATATCCTCTGTACGAATATCGATATCAATTTCTTCATTAAATTCTGGCATGACATCACAGGAAACGAAAGAGGTGTGTCTACGGCCAGATGAATCAAATGGAGAAATACGGACTAAACGATGAACACCTTTTTCTGCTTTTAAGTAACCGTAAGCGTTATGTCCTTTAATCAGTAATGTCACAGACTTAATTCCGGCTTCATCCCCTGGAAGATAATCAAGGGTTTCAACCTTAAAGCCTCTGCGCTCTGCCCAGCGGGTATACATTCTGAGGAGCATCGATCCCCAGTCCTGTGATTCCGTTCCACCTGCACCTGGGTGAAGCTCAAGAATGGCATTGTTTTTGTCATAAGGTTCGCTTAAAAGAAGCTGTAGCTCAAATTCATTAAACTGCTTCGTTAAGTTCTTCAGCTCTTTTTCAAGCTCTGCATGAAGCTCCTCGTCATAATCTTCCTTTAATAAGTCATGTGTCATTTGTAGTTCTTCATGCGATTCACTGAGTTCATGATAGGAGTTCACAGAATCCTTTAGTGCATTGGCTTCATTGATTACCCCTTGAGCCTTTTGCTGATCGTTCCAAAAATCAGCCTCTGACATCGTCGCTTCAAGCTCTGCGATTTTGACTTCTTTTGTTTCTAGGTCAAAGAGACCCCCTAAAATCAGCTAGCCTGCTAGCCATATTTTCAAGCTCTTGTCTAATTTCTACTAATTCCATATCCTTCACCTCATAGATGTATGGGGGCTGACATGAATAGAAAGAGGTTTTCACCTCTTTCCATTACTTATTCTGTCTTCCCATGACAATTTTTATATTTCTTGCCGCTTCCGCAGTGACATGGCGAGTTTCTTCCGATATCCACCACTTTACGCACCGGCTTTTTCTTCACTGTTTTCTCCTCATCGCCTTCTTGAGGCTGATGAGCAGTTGTTTGTCCTTGAACGACTTCTTCACGTTCTAGGTTGTTTTGGATTTCTGATTTTAGCACATATTTAGCGACGTCATCTTCAATTGAAGCGACCATATGCTCAAACATCGCAAATCCTTCCATTTGATACTCACGAAGCGGATTGGTTTGTGCATATGCACGTAAATGGATTCCTTGACGCAGCTGATCCATTGCATCGATATGATCCATCCACTTCGAATCTACTGCACGAAGAACGATGACTTTTTCAAATTCACGCATTTGTTCATCGCCAAATGTCTCTTCTTTTGCATCGTATTTCTCTTTAATCCGCTCCATGATGAATTCGGTGATCTCATCTGCTTCTTTACCGAAGATATCTTTGACCGAAATGGCACCTTCATCTAAATAGTTCGTGTTGATTAATTCAACAAGACCATCTAGTTTCCATTCTTCTGGAAGCTCTTCTTTCGGCGTGTAAGATCCAACAGCCCGCTCAATAGACGATTGAATCATATTGATCACAATCGATTTCAAGTTATCAGAATCGATGACTTCAAAACGCTGTTTGTAAATGACTTCACGCTGTTGACGAAGAACATCATCATATTGCAGAAGCTGCTTACGGGAATCAAAGTTATTCCCCTCAACACGTTTTTGAGAAGATTCAACAGCTTTTGAGACCATTTTACTTTGAATTGGAGTAGAGTCATCCATACCGAAGCGATCAAGCATCGCCATTGTCCGCTCTGCACCAAATCGGCGCATCAATTCATCTTCCATTGAGAGATAGAATTGAGTAATCCCTGGGTCTCCTTGACGACCAGATCGACCACGGAGCTGGTTATCGATACGGCGTGATTCATGACGCTCTGTCCCAATAACAGCAAGACCGCCTAGTTCTTTCACACCTTCGCCAAGCTTGATGTCTGTTCCACGTCCCGCCATGTTTGTCGCAATTGTGACGGCACCTTTTTGTCCAGCTTCCTCAATAATTTGTGCTTCACGCTCATGGTTTTTCGCATTTAACACTTGATGAGGGATGCCTTTATTTTTAAGCAGTTTTGAAATCAATTCAGATGTCTCAACCGCAACAGTTCCGACAAGGACCGGCTGTCCTGTCATATAACGCTGTGCGACGTCTTCAGCTACTGCTTTAAATTTGCCATCCATTGTACGGTAGATTAAATCAGGTCTGTCATCACGCACAACCGGTTTATTGGTTGGGATTGTGACAACCTGCATATTGTAAATGTTACGGAATTCCTCTTCTTCCGTTTTCGCTGTACCTGTCATACCAGATAGCTTTTCATACATACGGAAGTAGTTCTGGAACGTAATGGTTGCAAGTGTCATGCTTTCATTCTGCACTTCAAGACCTTCTTTTGCTTCAATGGCTTGGTGCAGACCTTCACTATAGCGACGTCCTTTCATTAAACGTCCTGTGAAGGAGTCAACGATGACGACTTGACCATCTTCCACAACATAATCAACGTCTTTTTGCATCGCAACATGTGCCTTAAGAGCCTGCGCGATATGGTGGTTAAGAGCGACATGTTTGACATCAAACAAGTTCTCGATGCCAAATGCTTTTTCCGCCTTCGTCATTCCGCTTTCAGTCAGCTGTACACTTTTTGTTTTAATATCATAAGTGAAATCGTCTTCTATTTTTAACGTACGAACAAAGGCATTTGCTTGTACGTAAAGTTTCGTCGATTTTGCAGCTTGTCCAGAAATAATAAGAGGTGTTCTCGCTTCATCAATTAAGATGGAGTCAACTTCATCGATGACGGCATAATGAAGTGGTCTTTGAACCATTTGCTCTTTATACAGCACCATGTTATCTCGTAAATAATCAAAGCCAAGCTCATTGTTTGTTGAATACGTGATATCAGCAGCGTACGCTTCTCTTTTTTCATCTTTGTCTAAACTGTTTAAGTTCAAGCCAACCGTTAATCCAAGAAATTCAAAAATCTTGCCCATTTCCTCTGCATCACGGCTTGCCAAATATTCGTTGACTGTCACAATGTGGACGCCTTTTCCAGAAAGAGCATTCAAATAAACAGGCATCGTTGATGTCAACGTTTTACCTTCACCTGTTTTCATCTCAGAGATATTCCCTTCATGTAGGGCAATCCCCCCCATGAGCTGCACCTTAAATGGGAACATTCCTGTCACGCGGCGGGAAGCCTCACGAACCGTTGCAAATGCTTCAACCAAAAGGTCGTCTACAGATTGTCCTTTTTCAAGTTTTTCTTTAAATTCGATCGTTTTATTTCGTAAAGCCTCGTCAGATAATTTCTCAAAATCTTGAGCGAGAGCTTCGATTTCATTTGCCTTTTTTTCATATCGGCTGATCGTACGTTTCGTAGGATCAAACACTTTGTTTAAGATTCCAAGCATATAATAACGCTCCTCTATTTCATGCAATTTTTCGGCATGTCCAAAAGTTTGACAGGTCCATATTTACCTGCATTTATCATACCATACCTTCCTTGATTTCCAAAGAATTTGCAATGATTTAGCACAAAAAACCCGCCCCTAATGAAGGGAGCGGGTTTACTTTTTTTAGGTCATTTTCGGATCAAAAGGAACGAATGATTAAGCGTTCGGCTCAATGAGTCCATATTTACCGTCATTTCGGCGGTATACCACATTGGTCAAATTTGTCTCAGCATTTGTGAAGACAAAGAAACTGTGACCTAACATGTTCATTTGGAGAATGGCCTCTTCGCTATCCATTGGTTTTAAATTGAAGCGTTTTTGTCTGACGATTTCTGTTTCATCAATCTCTTCGTCATCTTGAACTGCTACTTCGGACGCACCGTTTCCTCCAGCAAATAAATGCTTTTTCGCACCTTGCTCACGGAATTTACGGTTCACTTTCGTTTTATGTTTTCTAATTTGACGTTCTAATTTACTGGTTGCTAGGTCTACTGCATTGTACATATCCTCATTATGCACCTCTGCTCGAAGTGCTAGATCAGTCATTGGAATGGTAACCTCAACTTTAGATTCTTGATCGTTGTAAAATTTCAAGTTCACGTTGACTGAAGCATCAACATCTGACTCAAAATAACGCTCCAGCTTTCCAATTTTTTTCTCGACATGATCTCTTAGTGCAGGTGTTACTTCGATGTTTTCTCCTCGGACATTGTAATTCATGTAAAGAACGCCTCCTTTAAAATTAAGGATATGTAAACTTATTTCTACTTTTCCCTCCTTTTCTCCTGCTCAAACGTAAAAAAAATGTGAATTTTTATTGAAATTTGTCGAATCCTGCGGTGCTTCAGCTTTTACTTGATAGGTGATGAATATATATTCGATTAATTCTTGAAAAAGACCATCGCACTGTTAAATCTTGAAAGATGAAATAGATGTTTTCAGTGATTGAGACAAAGATTTTAAATCTTCCGCAGCTGCTTTCATTTCCTCATTCGCCGCTAGTGATTCTTCAACAGCCGCCGACATGTACTCTGTTTCCTGAGAATTTCGCTTGGCTCCTTCTTCTATCACACCAATTGTTTGAGAAATTTCTTCTGTGCTAGCTGAGATTTGCTCTGTCGTGGCAGAAAGCTCCTCTGCTTTCATCGAGATATCACGGATGGATTCCAGAATTTCTTGAAAACTCTGTTCAGACAATTGCGATACTTTCACACCTTCTGCTACATCTCGTTCCACTTTCGTCATAGATTGAGACGATCTTTCAGTATCTTTGTTCACGTTGGCGAGTAGCTGACTAATTTGATCAGTCAGCTGACTTGATTCTTCCGCCAGCTTTCTGACTTCATCTGCAACAACCGCAAAACCTCGTCCATGTTCCCCAGCCCTTGCTGCTTCAATGGCTGCGTTTAAAGCAAGTAAATTTGTTTGATCTGCAATGGCATGAATATTCCCCAGCAGGTCTTGAATGCCGGTAAACTGTACTTGTACATTGGCCATTGTAGAATGATGTTCATTCACAGATTCCTTAATAGAACTCATTTGTTTCACAAATTGTTGAATGAGGGATGCGCCCTCTTCAGCCTTTTCAGTCACTGAAATTGAGTGACCCGAAACATCAGACGTATGTTCAGCCGCATTATGCATACCAGTCGAGACTTCTTGAATCGCCGAAGCTACTTTTCCTACTGCATCCGATTGTTCACGTGAAGCTTCACTGACCTGTTCAATCGAGCTAGACGTCTGTTCACTAGCCGAAATGGTTTGACTGATGGTTTCTTCAAATTGAGCAGCAGAATCAGCTAATTGCCTTGACCCGTTTTGCACCTGTAAGATGAGCTGACGCAAATGAGCTGTCATTTGGTTAAAAGCCGTACCGAGCTGGCCAATTTCATTTTTAGAGGTTACTTCAATTTCTTCAAGTGTGAGGTCACCATCTGCCATTCTTCTTGCTGCATGTGTGACAGAGACAATCGGTTTTGTCATACGATGAACAAACCTTGTGCCAATGACTAAAAAGCCGACTACAATCGCTGCGCTAACGAGAATGAGCGTCAGCAATAATTGGTTACTTTCTTCATTGAGCTGACTGATTTTTTGATCCCGCTGTTTCAATTGTGTTTGAGCAAATTCTTTTGTAAAGGTATGTATTTCTTGTTCGATAGGTTGTAATTCTTGACTGAGGCGGGTGTTGAATTCTTTTTGATTTTGCATATTCAATGAATTAAATAATCGATTTGTTGAGGTGTAGTAAAGATAATTTTTTTCGGAAATTTGATCTAACAGATTTTTTGCTTGTTTAACGGTGCTCATTTTTGATGCTTCAGCTGTTTTCTTATTGATTTCTTCATATGTTTGCTCAATCTTCTGTAAATTTTCAGCATCTTGAACAACCACATACGTTTTAATTTGTGCTTCCTGCTTTTGTAGCAGTGCCTCTAATTCCAGTGAGGTCTGGTACAGCTTTACTTCTTTGGTGAGGAGTGCTTTATACGATTGATCTGTTTTGTAATAGATAAAGCTAGAAAATCCTAAAATACTGACAAACAATACACATATGACAATAAGCCCAAATAAAAATTGATTTTTTAGTCTCATAAATTCCTCCGAATGGTCTGAATTGAACAAAAATTAATGAATGACATACGGCCTCATACAGGCATGTATTTCATCCATCCACTTTCTATATTCAGGTATAAAATATGATGTAAGGAATGACTGGAAGTGATTTGAAGGGAATGTATAGAAAGCTAGTATATCGAAACTTAAAAAAATTTGGTCAAACGATCGAATCGTCTTGGCAAAGTGCTCATTTTCAATAATTGAAAGCAGAAGCGGGTGTGTTGTCTCTAAATGAAAGAAGGCATGGATCAGATCATTAAAGATCCGATCCCCTTCTGTTTTAGCGAAATCCTTCTCAATTTCATCTAAATATTTTAGACTCTCTTCTATCGTATATAGAAGGTCATAATATGTGGTTAATAAAATATAGTCATCTGAACGATACGCCACAGGTCTCACCTATTTATTTCCGTTTATCGTAGTATACGCCGTCACTTGTCATGGGCTGATACGGATTTTGATAATTCAGCTGTTTTGTTTTCTTACGTTGAATGGCTTGAATATCTGCCTTGATCCCATTTTGAATCTCCGTTAATTGCTTGGCCATCAGTTGATCTGTTTGAATGATTTCTTTGATTTTCTCTTTTTCTTGAACGGAAAGCTCATGTTGAATGTCTCTCATTAGTTCGTCTCTCTCAACTAAAAAAGCATCAAAGTCTTCAACGAGTGTCTCATTTTGCGGGTTGGCCTCTATTTCCGCTGCCATTTTTAACGTTTGGTCGTGCAGTTGGTCCACAATACTCATAGAGATCCTCCAATAGAGTGGTGACGCCCTTTTCGATCGGTTTGAATGACTTCCTTCCAAGCATCTCGGAAATCAGTCACATATTGCTCTACTTCATTCAGGATCTCTTCGTCATTTTGCAGATTGGCTTCAATCAGTCTTCGATAGATGTAGTCATACATACTTGCCATGCTCTTTGATACATCATACGTACGATTTAAGGTGACATTTAATTCTTGGATGATGTTTTGAGCCTTTTTCAGGTTCAAGTTTCTCATTTCAGCATCTTCTTTTTGAATGCCATGCTTTGCTAGTCTAATAAACTTTAAGCATCCTTCGTAAAGCATAAGCGTTAACTCGGCCGGTGTTGCGGTCTCAATAGAATTTTTCTGATAGGCGGCATAAGGGTTCTGAATTGCCATATGTTATAAACCTCCAATTATTGTCCAAGCAGTTGAGAAAGATAGCCAGATTGGTTGTTTAGCTTTTGAATCGCACTATCCATGGCGTTAAACTTTTTGTAGTAACGAGCTTCCACCATTTTTAAACGATCTTGGAATGTATCCATTCGTTTTGCCAAAGAATCTAAATCCTTACCAAGTCCATATTCTTTTAGCTCCATTGTTGTACTACCAGCTTTTGTTTGAATACTCTTCGTGAAGGCTGATAAGGAATTTTTGACGCGATAGATGATTCCTTGTTCTTTATATTGCTGCTGTGCTTTGTCTTTGTCTTTAGAATCAACATTTAAAGAACCAGAGATAAACATTTGCCTTACCTTGTCTGGGTCTTCTTCAATGGCTTTTTTTAATTTCTCTACTCCATTAATATTAATTAATTCAAGCTTCCCGCCATCTTTATACGAGGATGAAGTAGAAATACCGATTTGTGTCATGTGAATTTTATTCCCATCACTTGTCGTAATATCAGCATAAAAATCACTTCTTATTTTAGAGGCACCAGCTCGTAAAATAGAATCACTTCTCAGCAAGCCCGATTTAGCTGTTGTTTCCCATAACTCAATTTCTTTTTCAGACATGGCTTTTTTCTCTTCAGCCGTTAATGGTTGATAGTCTCTATTTCGCTTTTCATTCACTTTACCATTGACCAGTTCAACGAGTTCGTTGTATTTATCAACAAATTGTTTAATTTTATCAAAGATGGCATCGACATCTGTTGAAACGTTCAAGCTGACAGGCTTATCTGTTGTTCCTTTCAGCTCATATGTGATACCAGCCTGCGTGAAAGTATTATTGTTATTTTCCATTTTGAGACCATTAATTTCGTATTGCGCTTTCTGCCCTTGAGTAGTCGCAACTAATTTATTATCTCCATCCACTTGGAAGCCTAATTGCGTTAAAAATGAAGCAGAATTACCATCCGCTGCCTTAATACTGACACCTTCACCAGTCGTACGCGAAGTCAGAGCGATCGTATCTACGTAGTTGGTTCCATCAAAGATCTGGCCTTTATAAGCCGTGACACCAAGTTGAGAGCTGTTCAATTTTGTCACGATTGTATCAAGGGTATCTGTATCAGTTGTTTTAATGGTCACTGTTTTAGGTGTTGTAGAATCTGGTGTCGTCACCTCAAACGTGAACGTACCGTTTGCAGCAGTAAATCCAGATGGACTAGAAGATTTGAATACGGATGCTGTCGCTAGTTGGGTCACATTAATCGAGCCAGAGGTAGCATTTGTTGATCCAGTTGCTGTGACAGCAGATTCATTGGAGCTTGTGACCTTTTTTGCGCCATAAGTACTCGGATATGTTAAATTTAGTTTGGCAATGAGATCATCTAATTCTTTGACCTTTGAATTGACCTCGCGGTAGCTGTCTCTTTGCCATTCAAGTGTTTGTTTCTGGCGTGTCATTTTATCAAGTGGTGCTTGCTCAGTTTTCATTAGCTTTGAGACGATTTCATCAATATCAAATACATTTGAAAATCCAGTAATTCGATTAACCATTGTTTAAGTTCTCCCTTCAATTACATTCTTTTATCGACAAATAAACCGACAATCTCTGTCATTGCCGCATAGAAATCAAGCCATTCTTTGGAAGGAATCTCTCTAATAACTTCTTCGGTTTGGTTATCTACGACTTTGACATAATATTCATTGAGTTTTTCATGCAATTCAAATTGAAGATGAAATTGAGTAGGTTCAATCAGCTTATTTGCTCCTTGAAGCGTTTTCTCAATTTCTTCTTTTGAAACGACTTTACCATTTGCTTGTAAATCAGTGTTTGCATTGTCATTTTGATGATTCGTAACACGGGTTTGAAATGCATCAATCAGTGGCTCTAGCGAAGTCAACTTACCAACAGACATAGTTATTCAGCTCCTGTGCTTTAATCTATCTTTTATATCGGCTTTGAATTTTTAAATTAAATATAGATGGACCGATTTGTTAAAGTTTCATATAGATGGTGTCATACCCCTACATAGAAATGATTTTACACGGAGGTTTAAAGACGAATTGTATAAAAAAACCCTCACTTTTTTTGTGAGGATAATTGAGAAAGTAGATCAAAGGACAAGCTAGCAGCACGGCTGTTTTCTTCTTGAATAGACAGGTATACTTCCTTCCTGTGAATATCAATATGCTTAGGAGCCTCAATTCCGACTTTTACTTGATCGCCTTCAATCGCAATAATTTTAACTTCAATATCGTCGCCTATTTGAATCGATTGATTTAATTTACGAGATAGAACTAACATGAGGAAGCCACCTCTAGCAAATGTTTTGTATGATAGGCTGAATCATGCAAAATGACCTGCTTGGCTTTCATGTTTTTCCGATTTACAATAATAGGCGCTCTTAAATTGGCTGTCGTTTTTTCAATAGAAGATCCCATTGTTAAAATAACCATGACTTCCACATCATTGGCATCTTCCACCCCAAGAATGTCTACAACCGATTCCTCTAAGTCAAATTCATATTGATTGAAGAACAAAAATGGGCTGCTGACAATAAAGCCTAGTTCTGCATTTTTCAAAGATTGAAGAACTAAAAATGGGGATTCTTCTGATAAAGGTAAAATGACAAATTGTTTTTGATCCAGAAATCCTGGTATCCCATTAGAGAAGTGAATGATTTGCTCCTCTTTAATCGTCACTTCGCCATGGTATTTTGTTTGAATGATCATAATTCACGACCTTTTCCATTTTTCTTAACTATACCTTATCACCATTTTGACCTGTTTCGTCAACTTCTATTTTTAATTCTGGGTATTGTAACATATCAATATGAACTTTACCTGGCTGGTAGTTAACAATTGGTTTATGAGGTGTTGCCTCTATAATAGCTTTTTGCGGCTCCACATCAATTTTAAGTTCAGATGGCTGATAGTGAATTTTCACACTAAAAAATGAAGGAATCACACCGATGTTGAATTGTTTTGCTGGAGGACTGCCGTTGATTTTCGCAAACTCAGCAATCGCATTCCCACCATTCTCGATCTTGATGAGTTCACTTCCTTCTTCCGCTCTACGCCCCATTCCTTCTCCAATCGCACGTTTCCCCTCAGCCGCCCATTCCTCTGAACGTCTAAAAATCGACTTAATATCCATATCGGCAAATGCCTCGGTTTGATCTATGGTTAATTTCGACGGTGTCCTTGTGATATTCATGACAGCTCTTGGCTGCTGAATGTCAAGATCCGCTCTTGGCTGCTCTACTTCTTGCTTGGAAGGGGTTGTCGACATTTGCAGCTTTGCATAAGTTTGCTCCATTAACAATCTAGGGATTTGCATAGGTTCACCTCCATGATGCAAAAAAGCACCCAACGGATGCTTTTTCTTATCTTAAGAAATCGACAAGGGATGGCTGAATCACTTTAGCTGTCGTCGCTAAAGCAGCTCTATTCACAGTCTCTTGTTGAAGAAGATCAAGAATGGCTTTTTCACTTTCTACATCTTCGGCATCTGATTTAGCCTTTTTCAGCACTTCAAATTGCGAAGTCAAACGGCTCCCGACTAAGTCGATACGATTGGATCTAGCCCCAAGATCTGAACGCTCAGCACTCATCACTTCTTTAAACTGATCGATATTTCCTAATGCATCATCTGAATTTGTAAACGTTCCATTTTTTAATGAGTTTTCTAAATCAGTCAGCATTTCAATGACATTTTGACCACTGGCAGATTGCCCACCAAAAGCTGAAAGAGGATTTGAATTCACATTTAATGTGATTCCATCAGAAATGTTCGACTGAACCACGTTTGCATCTGTATAGTTTTCAAAGTTAAATGTAAACGTACCATCTGCATTCTCTACAACTGGTTTAACATTTGTATTCGTCCCATTAAAAACAAACTTACCTAACATCTGCGTGTTCATTGCATCAATGATTTGATTCTTCATCTGACCAATTTCCACTCCGATAGCAGCTAAATCTTCTGGCTGTTTTGTTCCATTGGCCGCATCGAGTACTTTATATCGTATATTTGACATGATATCAATTATTTCAGTAACACTTGTTTCAGATGTATCAATCCAGTTTCGTGCCTCATTTAAATTAGTTTGGTATTGCTCATTTCGAAACATGGCTGTACTATACTGAAGACTTTTCACTGCTGCCACAGGATCATCAGACGTTTTTGTGAAACGTTTTCCAGACTGTGCCTGCTCATTAATTTTAGAGAGTTTTTCATAACTTTTACTAATATTTCGAAGTGAATTTTGAGAAATCATACTTTGCGTGACTCGCATCAGTTACCCTACCTTCCTACGACTCCCATGCCGTTTATTATTTTATCTAATACTTCGTCTTGCAACGTCATAATTCTTGCAGCTGCATTATACGCATGCTGGAATTGGATCATGTTCGTCATTTCTTCATCAATAGATACAGCACTAGTTGACATCCTGCGTTCATTGGCTGAATTCACAAGAGCTGCTGAACTGCTTTCAAGGGTCATGTTCTTTTTAGCTTGTATCCCCATTTCAGCAATGACATTCTGATAGTAATCCTGAATCGTTGTGGTATTTCCGCCGATTGGCAGCTTTAAGTTTTGAATATTAGCTAATTTCGTAGCATTCGAACCATCACCTTGCGTTTGATTAAGAGATGCAGCAATGTTATCTGTCGATGCTAAAATCACGTCACTCACTTTGATACGGGCTGCCAAGCCTTTATTCAAATCATTGTTATTCTCAATATCGAAAAAGTCTTGTCCACTTGTGCCATTTAACGTGTATCCTTGCTTATGGACGTCGTTAAAAGCATCCATAAATACTTTTGCTACTTCATCCAGCTCAGCAAGCATATCCGGGTACATGCCTTTTTCATCTCCATTAGACATGTAGCCATACGCCTCAACAAGTGCTTTTACTTTACCATTCACTTGTAATTGATCAGCTGCGATGGTTGTCGTTCCAAATTGGAGTGAGTTAACAAGTCCCGTCGTATTATCATAGGAAAGTTGCAATTCAGATTTTTCATTGGTAATGCCATTTAAAATTGTTCCAGCAGATTGTCCATTTGCACCGATAATATCGATGTTAACGGTTCCTTCAGCAATTTCCAGAGCATTTCCTCCAGAAGGGTTGTAGCTCACTTTAATATCAACAAGTGAGGAAAGCTGATCTATAAGAGCGTCTCGCGTATCATAAAGATCATTGGGAAGATAACCATTTGGTTCAACTGTTGCAATCTGTTTATTCACTTCATCAATTTGAGTTAATAGGGTGTTCACATTTTTTGCCGTTGAATCGAGTTCAGTTTTTAAATTCTTTTGTATCGTTGTTAAAGAAGAATTTAGCAGGCGGAATTGATCTACTAAAGCTTGAGCACTTGTCTTAACAACTGTACGGGCTGAAGCAGTATCAGCATTTTTCGATTCCGATAAGACTTGTAATGATTTCCAGAGATTATCAAAGGCTCTATTCAAGCCTTCATCTGTCAAATCATTCATCACTCCTTCCATTTGTGAAAGAGCATCAGACTTCGTCGCATAATAAGACAAGTTATTGTTATGATCTCTATACTGAAGATCTAAAAAGCTGTCTCGAATTCTTTCAACAGTTCCAACTTGGACACCTGTCCCCATTTGGCCGTATGTCTTGCCATCATAAACAGAAATCACTGGGTAAGGATTCTCTGCTTTAAAGGTAACTCTCTGTCTTGAGTAGCCATCAGTATTTGCATTGGATACATTGTTTGATGTGACATAAAGCCCTGCACGCTGGGCTGTGATTCCTCTTTTTGCCGTTTCTAGTCCCATGAATGTAGAACCCATAGATATCCTCCTTGTTTACGCCTTTGAATCAAACAAAGCCCTATGCTGTTTAGGCTTTGAACTCTCAAGACCATTTTGTCCGTAATTCATATTTTCTTTGTTAGGATTCACAAGATCGAATGTCAGTGAAATAAATTGAAGTGACTGCTGAATAAGCTGTTTGTTCAGTTCGTTTACATCTTTCAGTTCCACCATGATGTCATTCAGCTTCTCATATAACGAAATAAGCTCTTCTTGATCCGTTCCTGTAGCTTTTTCGATGCACGCGGTGATTGTCGGCGATTGATCACTTTGTAAAAATTGAACTGCTGCTTCAATCCGCTTTTCTTCTAATTGTGAAATGGCCTGAATATATTTTTGCTCAAGGTTCAGAACCTCTGAAAGAGCATCGATCTCATTATTTTTCAGCATTTCTGTTTTATTCTTAGACAGCTTTAGAAGCTGTTCATGTAATCCGTAGAGACGGTGCAGTTCTTCAATCATTATTTTTACTGACATTCACGCTACTCCCTTTTGTTATTGTTGTTTATAAAAATTCAACATTTTATCTGCAATGCCTTTTGTATCTAATTGATATGTTCCGGCTTCAATGCTTTTTTTAATTTGGTCTATTTTATCTTGACGTTCTTTCATGATATTCGGCACCTTTTGCATTTCGATTGCCTTTTTAGAAATTTCGACTTTGTCAGTTGATTTTGCTTGATTCGATTGCAACGTTTGTTTCTCATATGTTTTCTTGTAAGGATTTACTGGTTGTGTTCCATATCGATTAATTTTCACGGGATTCCTCTCGCTTTCCGTTACAGTCTGTCTTGATTCTATCCATTTTATCGACCAAACTGCAACTTAGTTTAGGGAATCAGTCGTTTTTAGGATTAATGGCATAATAGGTGTCTTTTTTCCTAGATTCAATCTCCCTTTTACGCTCTTCTTCTTGGTCCATTTGGCTGATTTGTGTCTTTATATCCTTTTCACAATGGCTACACAGCTTGTTTTTCCTGATCGGTTGGCCGCATCTTTCACAAGGATAGTTGATATTCGGGAATTGACTAATTTGAAGTCTTTTCAAACGGATAAATTTCAGGATTAATTCTTCATCAACTTCTGTTGCGTCTACTATTTCAGCAATGGTTGATTGTCTATTACTTTGCTTACGCAAGAATTTATAAACGATATCAAAAGAACGTTCTTCTTCTTCAAAGCATTTGTTACAAACCGTTTGGATGGTGGTTTTTAAAAATAACTGATTACATTGTGGACAGTTTGCCAATTGATTCATAACCAAAACCCCTTACGTTATTTTCTTTTCTTAATATCGGTTGATTGTCATGATTTTTAACTACGAATCAACGTAAAAGAGGAAACACTTTTGGCGCCTGCGTCTTTTAAAATTTTTGCTGCATGATAGACTGTCGCCCCAGTTGTATAAATATCATCGATTAATATGATATCCTTTAGAACGATCGGGTTTGACTGCCTTAATTGGAACAAATTCTGTTGATGTAAACGTTCATTTTTTCTTTTCTTAGACTGCTTACTTTGATGTACTTTTATAAGTGGCTCCAATATAGGTCCGCCAATCATGGAAGCAAGCATCATTGACTGATTGAATCCTCTTTCCTTTAATCTCTCTTTACTCAATGGAATTGGGACAAGCACCGGTTCTTTGATTGAAAAAGAACGTTTAAACGCTGACTGTACATCTTTTTTAAATAGATCAGCTAAAGCCGTATCACCTCGAAATTTAAATCGAGCTAGAATATCTTTCATAAAGTCGTTGTAAGCATAAACAGATCGATTCATTACAAGAATCTCAGCAAAATCCCGTCGTTTATTCCACCTTGAACAATCCTGACACAATTGATCATTTGATTGCGCTCTTCCGCATTTGGGACAAGTAGAACCTTGAATCTTCATCAGGTGGTTCTTACATGCTACACATAAACGATCTTCATTTAATAGTAGGAATGATTTCCATGTAAAAGCAGCCACAAAATGGCTCTCACAAATTGGACAAATCAACGCTTTTCTTTGTTCAACGGCAAATGATTTTCGCACCTTGGATATGTAGTGACCGTTGAAGCAGCTTCTGTCAGAATGACGAGCATCGCCGTATTTTTCTGTTTATCCACCATCTCGGATTTACTGTAGGATATTTTATCGATATCTGTTATATATTGCGGTTTCACTTGATTTAGAGAAATGGCTAATACATCTTCTATACATTTTTCACAATGACAAATCATGTTTAATTGGTTGAGATATTGATAGAGAATTTCTTTAAGTAGTATTTCTTTTGCGTTGAGTAGCATATTTTGTCTCTCCTGCCATTTGTGTTTTGTGAATATAATGTACCATGATTTAGTTGAACCCACACTATTTTTCAGAAAACTCTTTTTCAGCTGTATTATTCATTTTTACGATATGTTTCTTTGCTTGTTTCATACTTCTCGTTAAACCAAAATGAAAAAAGTACACGTCTCCGTTAAAAAAATCTGGATGTCTCCCTGCTCTACCAGAAATTTGGACAAGTGCACTTTCTGAAAAAATAGGAGATTCCGCACCTAATACGCCCACCTGAACATCTTGAATGGTAACGCCTCTTTCTAGAATAGTTGTTGTAACCAATACATCGTATCTATGATCTCTGAAATGCTGGACTTTTTGCTTCCTTTCTTGATCATCCGCAGAAACACCCTGTACATTTACATCTTGACCTTGAAGAATATGAGTTACCTTCTTCATAGTAGAAATAGAAGGAACAAAGAGTAACACTCTTTTTTTCTTTGTGATATGTTCATGCAGCCAGTTCATTGTAGATGCTGGAAGCCGATTTCTTTTTAATTTCTTTTTCCAATCTCCAACCCATTGAAATGTTGGGACAGGCAACGGTTTTTGGTGGAAGCGCAGAGGAATTTTGATCGCTTCTAATTGTCTACGAGCAACATCCTTTTGCATTTTTTTAGATGGTGTGGCACTTAAGTAAATTCTAACTCCTGTTTTTTTCATTGATTTTAAAACAGCAAACTGAAGCCGTTCATCCATTGAATAAGGAAATGCATCGACTTCGTCTACAATGAGGACATCAAAGGCGTTTTTATATCTCATTAGCTGATGGGTTGTAGCGATCATAAGCGGTGCCATTTGAAATCTTTGAGAACTCCCGCCATAAAGTGCAGCTATATTCAGTCCTTGAAATGCCTTTCTCATTCGAGGTTCAAGCTCCAGTACAACATCGGTTCTAGGCGTCGCAATACAAACACTCATTCCGTTATTTAGCGCATATTTTATTCCATGAAAAAGCACCTCCGTTTTCCCCGCACCACAAACAGCCCAAACGAGCAGATCAAATTTGTTTTGGATTGCTTCTACTAGCCTATCGGACGCTCTCTTTTGCCCTTTAGAAAGCTCTCCCTGCCATGTTAATTCAACTCGTCTTGTTTCTTTCTTTTGTGGACCCGTCCATTCATAGAGAAAGCCACATTCACTTACTTTTCCAAGCATGATGCAGGATCTACAGTATACACAGTCTTTTTTACATGTTTCACACGGAGAGAGGGCAAAGTAGCGCTTGTTTGATACACCGCACCGGCAGCAGGTCAAACCACTCGCCACCCTATCGACTGCAGGTGTTCTATGGATAAATCCTTGATTCTCCAGCCACTCCAATTCGGACTGTGTACATTGACATTCAACAGGAAGAAGGTGCCTTGATTGTAGCTTGTGACTGAGTTCCATTGCTTTTTCCAGATTCAATTTCACGCACTACCTTTCCATTCATGTTGACCCATTATGTACAAAGAGAAGGCCTTTCGTCTAATTGTAAAAATAGAAAAACAAATCCCCTTTTCCATGAGAAAAGGGGATTTTGATATCTACCTGATGATCCAGCCAAGTGCTAAAGAGCCTTCGCCTAGATGAGTGCCAATCACGGCACCAAAGTAGCTTTTATAAAATTCAACATGAGGATACTTTTCTAATAAGTGCGCAATTAATTCATCTGCTTCTTCTTCTCTATTACCATGTATCAGAGTTGCTCTCATTGGAACACCACGTGATGCATCTTCATCAAATAATTCAAAAATACGTGAAATGGCTTTTTTTCGTGTACGAATCTTCTCAAAAGGGACAATTAGCTTGTTGTCAAAATGCAAGATAGGCTTTACCTTTAAGAGGCTTCCAATAAAAGCCTGAGCACCATTTAATCTGCCGCCACGTTGTAAATGAGTTAAATCGTCTACCATAAAATAAGCTCTTTGATTTTCTTTCAGATAATTGAGATGGGAAATCACTTCTTCTGGAGAAGCACCACCTTGGATTTTTTCAGCAGCTTCTAACACATAAAAACCTTGCGCCATACAGCTAGTCTCTGTATCAAACGGATAAATGTCGATTCCGTCAACTAGTTCATTCGCTGAGGCCGCACTATTGTATGTTCCACTAATTCCGCTTGACAGATGTATACTAATCACAGCATCATATGTTTCACTAAGTTTTTCATATAATTCTATAAGCTCACCGAAAGCAGGCTGAGAGGTTGTTGGAAGATCTTTATGTTTCTTGACTTCTTCATAATATGTCTTCCAATCCATTTCTACTTCTTCACGGTATGATTCAGTACCAAAGATGACATTCAGAGGGATCATATGAATATGATGTTTATCACGTAGTTCTTGTGGTATATAAGCAGTACTGTCTGTTACAACGGCTATTTTCATTCTTAAATACCTTCCTTATCCGTTAAGTTGCTTTTTAAAAAAGAATGATCATTGTTTTTCACTAGATTTATAATACTAATCAAAAAAGCTTGCCTAATCAATAGGCAAGCCCGCTATATCCGAAAAAGACTCCTTACCTGCCTATCATTGCTCTCTAACTTGAATGTGAGAGAATTAAAAACAGGCGAAAAAGGAGTACTTGTCCGGACATTATCTCATTTCTACCCAGCCGTTTTTAATTGCTACAACAACAGCTTGAGTACGGTCGTTTACATTCATTTTTTGCAAGATGTTACTCACGTGGTTTTTGACTGTTTTCTCACTAATAAAGAGCGACTCACCAATACCTCTGTTGCTCTTTCCGTCAGCTAACATTTGAAGAACTTCACATTCACGTCTTGTTAAGATATGAAGTGGTCTGCGAATTTCAGGATATACCTCGTGCTGTGGATGTGCTGAAACGCCGCTTGTTGCTAAGCGTCGGAATTCATTTACTAAGTTATGAGTGACTTTCGGATGTAAATAAGAGCCTCCGTCAGCTACTACTTTTACTGCTTCAATGAGGGTATCTGCATCCATTTCTTTTAACAAGTAGCCTCTTGCTCCTGTTTTTAATGCATGTGTCACATAGTTTTCATCGTCATGAATAGATAGGATAATGACTTTTGATTCGGGATAAAGCTCTACTAGCTGTTTTGTAGCCTCCACACCATTTACATTCGGCATATTAATGTCCATAATGACAACATCCGGATGATAGTGTTCTACGATACGTGCAGCTTCGTCACCGTCGTCTCCTTCTGCAACTACTTCAAAAGTAGGTTCAAAATCTAAAATCCGTTTGACACCTTCACGGAATAATTGGTGGTCATCGATAATTACAATATTTACTTTAGTCACAAGCTACGCCTCCCCATGTTTATTGTTCTACACCTGAACTTTATGGTCAATATGTCTTTTGTCTCTATTTTACAATTTTATTTTGTAATGTTAACGGTACTCTAATCATGATGAATGTCCCTAGACCTATTTTTGAGTCTATGGTCATTTTACCTTCTAGTAAGTCTACGCGCTCTTTCATACCAAGTAACCCAAAGGATTTGTTTTTATTTGTTTTCACATCTTTCATATCAAAGCCTTTTCCATCGTCTTTGATAATTAACGTGACAAAGTCTTTTGTCACTTCTACTTTTACAGAGATTTCTTCAGCTTCGGAATGCTTCAATGAATTTGTGACAGCTTCTTGGGCTAGTCTAAACAGTGCCACTTCGAATTGAGAAGCAATTCTTTCATTTTCTGTATCCCCTAGGCATTGGAACGTAATTTTGGTTTTTCCATCATATTCTTCAATTGTGTTTAAGTATTTTCGCAGTGTCGGAATGAGACCCAAATCATCTAAAGCCATCGGTCTTAAATCATAAATGATTCTTCTCACTTCGTACAGTGCATTTCGCACATTCTGTCTTAGACTTCTAATTTCTTTAAAGCCTTCTTCTGTTCCACGGTCTCTAAAAATTCGTTCAATTAGTTCTGAACGCATCATCACGTTTGCCAGCATCTGAGCAGGTCCATCATGGATTTCTCGTGATACCCTTTTGCGCTCTTCTTCCTGGGCTTCAATAATTCTTAGTCCAAAATCTTGTTTTGCCTGAGCATCTTCAAGTAAAACACCGACCTGACGTAAATCTTGGTTCAAGTAGTTGAGAACGACCGTGATCTGGCTCACAAGCGTTTCTGAACGTTCAATGACATCTTGTAAGCTTAACAATCGTCTTTCGAGATCATCTCTTCTTTCCCTCAGCTGTTTTTCGCGCTGCTGGATCATGGTCAATTCTACTTGCAGGTTATGTGCTTTTTCATAGGCTTCTCGTATTTCTTCTTCGCTGAATTTGTTGAAGTTTCTGCTGACCTCAGATAATCGATTTCTAGCATGTCTCGTATGTACTTCTAGTTTATCCCCAAAATCAATTACTTCGTTGACTTGCTGTTTAATTTGCTTGAGCTCTTCTACTAGGCTTTCATATTGTTGACGGGACTGTTCGCCGATTCTAAATACTTCGTCCTTACTGCCATCAACTGTACTTAGCATTTTCATGATGATTGAATCCAATAACTTCGGATCCATTTTAGGTGTTGTCATGGCTTTTCCCTCCCGTAACAGTGATGTCATCTTTTTTTATTATAAATGTCATTGATCTGCATTTTATGTCGAATTATAATGAAAGAATGCGTATAAATCATGAAATTTTTATGACGACCCTTTTTCCGCTCCTATCATCATAACAAAATACGCTGTAAAATTCTAAAACCAATGCAAATTTTCTCTAGCCTTACAATTTGCTTGTCAGGAGGGTATGTCTTTTGCTGAACCGCTATCTCACAGTAAAAAGCCGTGGCGAGCATGAGATCGTCATTGAAAAATCACGTTTTATTTGTCATATACAACGTGCTGTCTCTGAAGAAGAAGCACAAGCCTTTATACAATCCATAAAAAAACAACATTGGAACGCCACTCATAATTGTTCCGCCTATTTGATCGGTGAACATGATCTGATTCAAAAAGCAAATGATGATGGTGAACCAAGCGGTACGGCAGGTGTACCCATGCTTGAAGTGCTAAAAAAACGCAAGCTGAAAGATACAGTAGTTGTCGTCACTCGTTATTTCGGCGGTATTAAGCTAGGTGCCGGTGGATTAATTCGCGCGTACGGAAAATCTGTGTCTGAAGCAATCAATCATGTTGGTATGGTAGAACGCTGTTTAATGCGTACGATGCACACAACAATAGATTATACATGGCTTGGAAAGGTAGAGAATGAGCTTAGAGCCTCATCTTTTCAGCTAAAAGACATCCATTATGCAGAAGATGTGATTTTTGAAACGTATGTAGAAGAAACACAAACAGAGCAGTTCATTGAATGGATGACTGAGTTAACTAATGGAAAGAGTGTTACTAAAGAAGGCGAATTGATTTATTTAGAAAAGGACGTTGGTCCGATAAAGGAGACAGATGAATGGCACAACGAGTAAAAGTGCGTGTACGAAAGAAAAAGAGTAAGAAGAAAAAGATTTTCAAACGGATTCTGGTCTTATTTTTGCTTCTCTTCATCTGCATGGGCGGATTTGCAGTTTATAAGATTGTGAATACACTCCAGGCTGCTGACAAAACTTATGATGAATTAGAGCGTGGGGAGAAATCGAAACTCCGTGATGCTGTCATTGATATAAAGAAAAAACCTTTCTCTGTCCTATTTGTTGGTATAGAGGATTACGCCACAAATGGTGATCACGGCCGTTCAGATTCACTCATCGTCGCAACGATTAATCCTCAGGATAAAACGATGAAAATGGTCAGTATCCCCCGTGACACACGAGTACAGCTTGCTAGTGACACAACGGGAAATAAAGTAAAGATCAATGCGGCATTTGCTAAAGGCGGTAAAGACGAAACGATTGAAACTGTCGAACAATTCTTGCATATCCCAATTGACAAATATGCAACAGTGGACTTTGACGGTTTTAAGGATGTCATTGATGAAGTTGGGGGAATCGATATAGACGTCCCATTTGACTTCAATGAAAAAAGTGACGTCAAAAAATCGAAAAAGATTTACTTTAAAAAAGGGAATATGCATTTAAACGGGGAAGAGGCACTTGCTTATGCGCGAATGAGAAAACAAGATCCACGTGGTGATTTCGGGCGTAACGATCGTCAGAAACAAATCTTACGTGCCATGATTGATCAAATGGCGAAACCTCATAACATTGCAAACGTGGATAATATTGCAAAAGAAGTAAGTGATCATATAACAACCAACTTCCGCATCACAGAAGGACTTGCTCTACAGCAAATTTACAGTGGTTTTAAAGGAGACGATACTGAAACACTATCTATTAAAGGATCAGACCTTTATCTAGGACCAAATCGAACATACTTCTTTGAGCCAGATCAAACCAACTTGGCTGAGGTGCAAAATGAGTTAAGGACACATTTAAAGCTTCCTGCTGAGTCATCGTCCTCAACTGAAACAAATACACAAACCGATTCATCTTCTGGTACAACAGGGTCAGCCGATACACAGGCCCCTTCGACCAGCACATCAGGACAATAATAGGAAAACAGCCCGTTCTGAAGTGCACCCCAAATATTAGACACAGTCTAACATTTGGAGGTGCTTTTCTTTTGGCTAAATTTACAATTGAAGATAAAATCAAAGCGGTAAAACGATACCTCATTGACCGCGAACCCCTGCTTGGAATTGCAAAACAGATTGGCGTGCACAAAAGCATACTTCAATATTGGGTCAGAAAGTATCAATATCATGGCGAAAAAGCTTTTTCAAAGTCATATACAAATTATCCAGTCCAATATAAACTAGACGTACTTGATTATATGAATGAACATGGGACGTCTATCTTGGAAACAGCTGCACTCTTTAACCTGCCTTCTGATACAACGCTTTGGAACTGGAAGCGCATCTTGGAAACACAAGGAGTAGACGCCCTTCAATCTAAGAAAAAGGGGCGTCCGTCTATGAAAAAGAAAACTGGAAAACAAGAAATAACGAAAGGATCAATGGAAGCGTTACAGGCAGAAGTAGAACATTTGCGCATGGAAAATGAGTATTTAAAAAAGTTGAATGCCTTAGTTCAAAACAAGGAACAATCACCAAACAAGACAAAGCGCAAGTAGTCTATGATTTAAGGCATCAATATCCGGTGAAATCACTTCTTAAGCTCGCATGTATTCCACGCAGTACCTACTATTACTTGATCAAGCATTTAGATCGTCCTGATCAGGATGTCGAACTGAAAAAGATGATTCAAACCATTTATCAGGAACATCAAGGACGTTATGGATATCGCCGGATTCGTGATGAACTAATCAACCGAGGACAAAAGGTGAATCACAAAAAAGTCCAGCGCATCATGAAAGTTCTAGGGCTAAAATGCATGGTCCGAGTGAAGAAATATCGTTCATACAGAGGCACAGTGAACAAAATAGCGCCTAATATTTTGGCTCGTCATTTTCAAGCTGATAGACCAAATGAGAAATGGGTCACAGATATAACGGAGTTCAAGTTATTTGGTCAGAAGCTCTATCTTTCGCCCATATTAGATCTATTTAATGGTGAAATCATTACCTATACAGTCGGTTCAAGACCTGTTTACTCACTCGTCTCAACGATGCTTCATCAGGCGTTCAACCGTTTAGATGAAGAGGAGAAACCAATGATACATTCTGATCAAGGATGGCATTACCAAATGAAGCAATATAGACACGCCTTAAAAAAGCGTGGGATTACACAGAGTATGTCCCGAAAAGGTAACTGTTACGATAACGCAGTTATCGAGAACTTTTTTGGTATCTTAAAGTCTGAATTTCTATACCTAAAAAAATTTGAGAACATCGAACACTTCAAGCAAGAACTTGAACAATATATTGATTACTACAATCACACACGTATAAAGACAAAACTAAAAGGCATGAGTCCGATACAATATCGAACTCATGCCTCGAAAGCTGTCTCATAAAAAAACGCGTCTAAATTTAGGGGGTCACTTCATTCCTTGGAAGCGGGCTGTTTTTTATTGTCTTTTGACCATACGTTTGTAGAATTTCGTAAATGGTTTAAACTCTTCGTTCACCAAACCAGTGACTTCAGCGATAACTTGCATAAACATGACCAGTAAAAAGATGATGATCAATGACAGCCAAATGGTGGCACTCGTCAGCAAAATCGCGCTTAAGCTGAAGACTAAGCCAATCATGTAAATCACAATCACTGCCATTCGATGTGATAAGCCAAAGGCCATCAGTCGATGATGGATGTGTGATTTGTCAGGTGATGAGATAGGCTGTTTATTCAATATTCGTCTGATGATCGCAAAGGTCGTATCAAAAATAGGCACACCTAAAATAATTACAGGGACAACAACACTAAACAAAGTAACACTTTTGTACAATCCTAAAAGTGACAGGACCGAGATCATATAGCCTAAAAATAACGAACCTGTATCACCCATAAATATTTTTGCTGGATGGAAGTTATAAAAAAGAAAACCGATGGTACTGCCAATGACGACAAGAGATAACGAAAGAATCAGGATCTTGTCCGCAGAAAATGCCATGACGGCAATCGTGGTTAAACCGATAACCGAAATTCCGGCAGCCAGTCCATCTAATCCGTCAATTAAATTGATCGCATTTGTAATCCCAACAATCCATAGTACAGTCAGGGGATACGCCATCCATCCTAACTCCAGTCGATCTGTTAAGAAAGGAACAGAGAAAAAGTCCATTTTTAAGCCCGTGCTCACGATTAAGCAAGCAACGAGAACTTGCACAAGAAATTTAAATTTTGCACTTAAATTATATTTATCATCAAATATACCTAAAATGACGATGAGTACAGCGCCAACTGATATAGCTGTAATTTTATTATGTAGAAACAGCCCGCCTGCTAGTGCTCCAGCCGCTACCCCAATAAAAATCGCCAAACCGCCCATTCGAGGCATTACTCTATCATGAACTTTTCGTTTATTCGGCTGGTCCACTGCACCAATCTTAATTGCAAACTTTTTGACGATTGGTGTCACAATTAAAACTGTAGCCAGAGAGACAAAAAACGCTAATAAGGCGCGTTCGTAATCCATAGGTCAGTCTCCTTCTAAATTGAAATCTGTATTTTGTATATTGGCCGCTCTTTCCATTATACAATTGAATATAGGATGATCACAAGCTCCCCCTAAGAAGAAGAAACAAATAAAAACGCACAATCCTGAATGAATTATGCGTTTTCTTTAATATTCGTTAATTCCACCATGTTTGTGAACAGTGCGTGCCAATCTTTTTTCTTTGCCCGGCTTTGTCTTAGATGTCTGCATTTCATGTCATCTTTTTTACTGATCACTTTCTGGCAGGCTTCTACGAAGAGAGCTGGATCTTCGCCCTCTACATATTCATACACATCATTCTCTTTTAGCCTTTCCGTTGATGGAAGATTTAAACCAACAACAGGGATTCCGGCAGCTAAAAATTCATACAGCTTGAGCGGAAAAACCGCTTGATTGTAAGGAGACTGTTTGTATGGCATCATCCCTACATCAATTAATTTCATATAAGCAGGCACTTCTTCTGGTGCGACTGCTCCTGTCCATAGGACATTGGACAGTTTGAGTGCATGCTGAAAAGATGGATCTCCATTCGTTCCATCCGGACCGACAAATAAAAATGTCCAATCTGGTTGCATGCGAGCAGCTTGAGCGATCATGTCAAAATCGAGCTTCGGCTTGATCCCACCTATAAAGCCAAGAACCGTTCCCTCTCTTCCCTCTAGCACGTCTTCCCTGCTAGGGAGGTTGCTTTTTGCAAACACATCATACTCGACGCCATTTTCCACTGTAAAGACATCTTTCGGTTCACCCATGAGCCTTTTTTTGATTTGATCATGTAAGTATTGTGAAGAGCATGTAATGCTGTGTGCATATTTAATAATGCGGTTTTCAGCTTTTACAATGACTCGCTGTCTCATATAAGAGAGAATGTTGTTTTTTCCGCTGATGGGCTCTCCCCACAGGTCACTGCAATCATACACAATATGTTTCCATTCAAATAAAGAAGATAAGAGCGGAAATCCCGGAAACGTATACCATAAACAGACGGCTATGCCCTGCTTTTCTTCTTGACGCAAATGCTCAAGAAGAGGAGATAATTTATGAAAATAAAACATATCTTGATAACGGCCAAAGCGAAAAAACTTGCTCTTGAGCACATCAGGAATGGTCATTTGCTTCATTCGATCCGTTATAGGCTGAAAGGGAGCTGAATGACGAGTGACAGATGGGCATACCCAGATGACCTCTTTCGTTTCTGGATCAGATGCAAGAAATTCCGCCAGTCGATGCCGTCTGTACCTTAGGCCATCGTGTCCCCATTCTCCCGTTGCGACAATCACATGTATGATCGACTCTGCTTTCACCTTTATCACCTTTTTTCCCTTCTGTTTATAAGCGCTTTTTGACAGCATTTGTGGCATAGTGCATAAAACACCAAGATGCTTTCACAAAATGAAGCTGCTCAATTTCTCTGTAGACAAACCATGTTTTTTTCGCTGCTTTCCACTTGTTACTAGAAATCGAGTTTCCCACGATGCGATATTCACTGAGCGGCTCACTCATTCCATAGGCAGTAAATCCTTTTTTTAAAATAGAGAGCCATGTGGCTAAGTCCTGCCTTGTTCGAATGTTTGGCATTTCCACGTGTCCTACTTGTTGAAGATCGAGCATCACCGTCAAACAGCCGATAATCGTATTTTTTAAAGCTTCATTGTAGTTCAACTGAGCCGGCGCTGTGACGGTTTTTTGTAACGGCTCTCCATTTTCTGAAATGATGTCATATGCCGTGAAAGTAAAGGCGTGATCATTATCTAACATAAACTTGACCTGCTTTTCGAGCTTTGTCTGTTTCCACATATCATCGCTATCTAAAAAAGCGATAAAGCGGCCTTTCGCCTGTTTGATGGCGGTGTTTCTAGCAATAGCGGCTCCCCCGTTTTCCTCTAAATAAATGACGTTGATTCTGTCGTCCGTCTGACTTAATTCCCCTAACAACTTCCTTGTGCCATCTGTTGAGCAATCATCTGCAATGATCAGCTCCCAGTTGGAATAGGTTTGGGCAAGGACGGAATGAACTGTATCCGTTAAATAACGTTCCGCATTATACGCCGGTGTAATAATTGATACTAACGGTTGATTGTTCACCTAAGACTCATCTCCAGTTCATCATTAAGATTCTTTGAACACTTCAGGTAACACCACAAACATAAGCGAGATGCTAAGGCCAATGACAAGTCCAAGCAGTGCTCGTTTTTTCGCTGACATGCCTTTGCCTGCTTCATCAAGCACTTGGGCAGGATCGACAATCTTTGCCTGCTTCATCCCGAGCTTTGTCGATTCCAATTCATATAAAAATCGTTCTTTATCGACCTTGGAGTCATTGCTGACAGATTCATCTTCAAGAGCGGATAGTCTCCTTTCAATGACTTGCTGTCTTTTCGTAAATAAGGCTTTGTCCTGCTTTAAAAATGTATCTGACACTTGTTTCACTACCGCCAAAGCTCGAGCTTGATCAGCATCTGTAAACGACAACTGCAATTGTGTATCGGACTGGTTCGTGAGAATCAAACGATTTTTCACATCCTGCCTTTCTTCTTCCTTTACATCACGGAGTGCTTGATTCAGAAATGCATCACTTTTTAATAGAGATGTCACTTCTTCCATATTGTTATACACACCGTCGTCATATTTCCCAAGCGTCAAGGTCACAGCAGCTGTGTAACTAGACTGTTCTACTGTCCCCTTGGCAAAAAAGAAACCAAAAGCAGCCAATACAACGGGCAGCAGCACAAGCCATACGATATATTTTTTCGTTCGCTTCCCTATTCTTAACATAAAACCAGACATGCTCATTCTCCCAACATTGACGTATTTGCTTTTTCACTAGTGTAGCCATACAAACTCAGCATCACACGTTTGCCCACGGCTTGAAGCGCTGTTTATTTTTCATGATATTGACCGCTGCGATCACTAGACCTAGAAACACCCAGTGGAAATATAAATTCGATACGGAACTAGGACTGATACTTGAGACGAGAAAGCTCAGCATGGCAGCAAATAGACCTTCAATGATCATCTTGGCTGATCTCGTGTCAGCCAATTGGTATTGTTTGTACAGCGAGAACATGAGATAGGCATACACTGAGATATAACCTAGCATGACGGCAAACCCAAAATTCGTCATCACCTCTAGCAGCCAATTGTGAACTTCCACGACCTGATCTGTATCAAAGATAGAAAAGTGAGCTAAGTAATAAGACACATTGCCCGCTCCGACTCCGAAACCGTATGAATTTGCAAAGAAATGCCAGGCGTTTTTGATTAAATTCGCCCGGGCAATGTTGGACGGAAGTGGTTCGCTGAAAGAATGAGCGACCTGAGAAGCGAGAAACAAGTCATAAAAGACAGAATAGATTTTGGCTGAAAAAATGGCGATACAGATGATAACAAGCCCGCCTGCTGCCATGATAGACCACTTTTTTAAAAAGCGAGGCATCAGCAGCCATACATAGATTGCCGCTCCGGCTAATATGCCAAGCAAGCTGGCGCGCGATTCTGTTAACAAAATGAGATACAGCGCTAAGATGGCTCCTAGTAATCCGAACGCTTTGATATAACCATTTTTCATTTGGCGCATACACGCCACATATAAGAAAAAGCTAATAGATAAAAACGTCGCAAAGTCATTTTGATTAAAGAAGACAGCTGTAGGATAGTGCTGTTTGTACGCTGGTCCAAGATACAATGAGGTATTCGGTAAATGGTTCAAGGTCAAGTGATTATAGAACCCGATTCCCATCACAAATACGGTCATGACTAGCCAAATACTATAAAAAGTCACGATCTGATCCATTCGCTGAATGTACATGACCACAAGAAAGACAAAACCCATTCCCATCGCAAGAAGAGACATATATTTCAGGCCGTCTGTGACCGAATGAGCCCAAAGCAGTGAGATGAGTCCGTAAAGAAACCATGCAGCGAAAAAACCAAGAATGCCTTTAACGCGAATTTGCTGCCACTGGGATATGTACGTTCCTTTGTCCCTCATCCGCCATATGAATAAAGCAAAGACAGCCAAGAGCATGATGCGGTAGAGAAAGAGACTAAAGAATCCGGCACTGATAGAGAAAAAAGCGTTATTGAGAAATGTTAATGCAATCAAAAGGTAAATGGCTGACATGAATATGTGCTCACCATTCATGTAGAGCTTCATACATATAGCAGCCGCTATGAGCACCACAATCAAAACCGGAATGACCACCATCTTCTTTAACCCGATAGGCTGCGTGGATGCCATTTGTACAAGCCAGATACCTGCTGCTAATAAAATACATCCGATTATGATTTGCCATGCTGTTTGTTTCACACTCATACCCATGTTCCTCCTAAGCAACCCATCCGATTTGAGGGATTAAGCCTTTACTTCCTGTTCATAGTAGGAAATGGTACGAGCCAAACCTTCTTGTAAACTCACAACAGGCTCCCATGCTAAGACTTGTTTCGTTTCCTCATTTTCCAATGTACTATGCACAATATCTCCTGCACGCTGAGGCTTATAAATCGGTTCAAGATCTGATCTCGTGACTCGCTTCATCGTTTGAAACAGCTCATTCACCGTGATGGAATGACCACTTGAGATATTTAAACAAACGTTTGATTGAGCTGTTAAAGCTGCAACATTCGCTGCGGCTAGATCGCCTACATAGATGAAATCTCTTGTTTGTTCCCCGTTTCCGAAGATGAAAGGTGCCTCATTTTTCGCAAACTTATCAGAGAAAATAGAGACAACACCACCTTCACCAAGTGCATCTTGGCGCGGACCATATACATTGCTGTACCGCATGATACAATAGTCCACATCATAGAGTGATTTCGCCATCTGTAAGTATCGTTCAACTGTGAGTTTCGACAAGCCATAAGGTGAACCAGGCTGCAGTGGATGAGCTGTGTCGACCGGCAGATAGACTGGGTCTCCATAGACTGCTGCCGATGAGGCAAACACCACTTTCTCCACCCCGGCTTCAGCCGCTGCTTTGATCACATGCAGCGAACCTTTAATATTGACCTCTTCGTCATAGACGAAATGTTGAACCGAAACGGCTACACTCACTTGCGCTGCAAGATGAATGATATAATCTGGTGCAATGTGTTTGATCAAATCGACCGTTTCTGATTTTGTGACATCTGCTTCAATGCATTGTACGGAAAGATGAGCGATATTTTCCTTCGATCCAGTTGAAAAGTTATCAAGAACGATGGGCTCATAACCTTTCTCTAATAAAGCCTCTACCGTATGAGATCCTATAAATCCACTTCCCCCAGTTACCAATACTTTCTTCATCCAAGTTCCCCCTATTATTGTGCCTTCGATACCAATTCTGTTTCCCATACGCCTGGGCGGCCGATGGACTGGTAAATAAATCCTCTCTCTTTCATTTCTGCTGGATCAAACAAATTCCTTCCATCAATTAAAATGGGAGAACGAAGCAGCTGCTTGATCTGATCCTTATCCATCTTCTGTACGTCATCCCATTCCGTTAAGATGAGACAAGCATCTGTATCTTTCACTGTTTCATAGAGATCATTGCTGAAGACCGCCTGCGGGCCAAGCTCTCTTTCTGCTTCTACATAAGCAATTGGATCATAGGCTTTGACAAAAGCTCCGAGCTCTCTCAGCATTGGGATAATATCTAGTGCTGGGGCTGAACGCATATCGTTTGTATTTGGTTTAAATGCGAGCCCTAAAACGGAAATCGTTTTTCCTTTAATATCACCGAACACACTCATCAGTTTGCTGACAAGATGGGCTCTTTGGTGGTTGTTTGTTTCAATGACAGATTCGATCAGCTTGAACCGGTAGCCAGCTGTTTCGGCAATTTTGAGAAGAGCCATCGTATCTTTTGGGAAACAGGAACCGCCAAATCCAATGCCTGCTTTTAAAAATTTATGCCCGATCCGGCTATCTAACCCAACGCCTTCGCTGACTTTTTCCACATCAGCACCAACTCTCTCGCAAATGTTCGCAATGTCATTGATGAATGAGATTTTTGTGGCGAGCATGGCATTTGCCGCATACTTAATCATTTCTGCACTTTCTAGATTGGTCTCAACTACTTCTGTTTGAAACGGATCATGCAATTTTTTAATGATCGTGGATGCATGTGAGCTTGTAGAGCCAATCACCGCTCTCTCCATATTCATCGTATCTTGAATAGCTGAACCTTCCCGCAGAAACTCTGGATTGGAGACGACGTCAAATGGATATTTACTGCGTGAAGCCTTTTGAACAATGGCTTGAACAAGACGTCCTGTTCCAACTGGCACTGTGCTCTTATTCACGATGATTTTGTAGCCATTCAGGTGTTCCCCAACCGTTTGAGCCACAGCTTTCACGAATGTTAAATCCGCTTCCCCCTGAGGTGTCATTGGTGTTCCTACAGCAATATAAATAATCTCTGATTCTCGAATTGCAGCGGGAATATTGGTTGTAAAACACAATCTTCCCTCTTCTGTATTCTTCTCAATCAATTCCTTTAAGCCCGGTTCATAAATTGGAACGAGACCGCTTTTTAAGCTGTTGATTTTTGATTCGTCGATGTCACAACAAATGACGCGATTTCCGATATCAGCAAAACAAGTACCCGATACTAACCCGACATATCCTGTTCCAATCACAGCAATTTTCTTCAACATGTTTCATCCTCTCAGTAAAAGCATATTGGTCGTTCCAAACTGTTTATCTATCAGTCTTTGCACATTTCATCCTGTTTAAACGGTGGATGTTGATTGATTCAGCACCTTTTCATATTGCTGCATCAGGAGCTTAGCATTATGTGATGATGAATAATCTGTATGGACGATGTGGTGAAGATCGTTCTTCACTTGCTCGTTCCATCTGTTTTCATAAAGATAAGCGTGAATCGCTTCTTTTAGCTGACTCGTTGAACGTGGTTCAATGAGCAGATGTTGATAGGTAGAAAATAGTGATGGGAGACCACCAACCCGTGTTGCGATGACAGGCAGTTTTAAAGCGAGCGCCTCAAGGACGACAGTCGGCATTCCTTCACTGTAGGATGGAAGGGCAAACAGGTCAGCTGCCATTAAATAATGTTTGACTTGTTCATTCGGCACCTGCCCCGGGAGTATAATGGTTTCTCCCGCCCGTTCGGCCAGCTCCTTTGCGAGGGGCCCTTTTCCGACAAAGACGGCTTTTACACCCTCCATCCCGCTGACAGCTTCCGCTAATTCAAGCAAACCTTTCTCTTTGACTAAACGGCCGACAAAAACGACGAGCTTGTCGTGAAGCGGTAAACCAATCTGCTTTCTGATGGCTGTTTGATCCCCCAGTGTTCTAGAAAATGACTTGAGCGGAATTCCAAGCGGGAGGCATTGTGCATCCACCTCTGTCATGTCATGTGTTTTCTTTGCCAGCTCTTCACTCACTGTGAGAACAGCAGACGCCTGTTTTACTGCTGCTTTAAAGGCGGCAAGCGCCCCTTGGCTATAGGTTGGATAGACGTTCACATCACTGCCGTGTAAGGTCAGAAGATAAGGGATGTTTGCTTCCTTTTTGATCACAGCTGCTGCGCCGCCAGACGGCATAGCAAAGTGCGCATGGATGAAATCCGGTGACAGTTCATAACGCTCCATTGTGCGCAGGACAGAAGCTGCGATTCGGTTACTCGGCTGAGCCCATTTTAGCTGTCCAGGCAGCGCTGTATAGGGCGGTCTGTAAACCGGCACGCCGCACCTCACTTCCTGCTGGGGAAGATCTTTTCTCTGACGATAGGAAGTTTTAAGCATCCGTAAGATGGGCGGATTGACAGGAGTAGGACAAATCACGCTCACTTCTACGCCCTGTTTGACCAGCTCCTGCACTTGCGTTTCATGGAAGACGCCTTCACTTGGATGTTTTTCACTAGGATATACACTTGTCAGCCATAGCACCTTCATGACGAACGACCTCTTCTCCATAATTTTCCTGCCATTTGCGGATACATTTTGACAAGTAGCAAGCTATATAAAGCCGCACTTAAAACAATCGTCAGTAGTAATTGAAGCAGTATATCCGCTGATGTCAGCTTCATCCCTTGATGAATAGTCACTGCGCAGGCGGCCATTAACAACGTCATGACAGCAGGCTTTACGAGTGATTTTACATACACCTTCATATCTAGCTGAATGACATAAGCCATCAGCCACCTGCCGACAATGAAGTTCAGCAGACTGACCCCTGAGTAGACCCAAGCTACAGTCAATAGACTGCCGGTATGGACTCCTGCATATAAGGCGCATCCATATACGATGAGCATGCCTGTATCCCAATAAAATGCTAAGTCAGCTCTCCCTTTTGCAAGAAGGATGGAACCATTTGGATTCATCAGCACACGGAGTAGACCGACAATGCACAAAATATTCAAAACCGGGACCGCCACTAGCCATTTCTCTCCAAACACCACTTCTATAAAGCTATCTGATACGGCAGCAAGACCGATGAGTAGTGGAAAACTAATGAGTGCAAGCATATTCGTCATGCTGAGGAAGCCCTCACGCAGCCTAGAGTGATCACGCTGACTTTTTGCGAAAACTGGGAAAGCCACTCTCGTCACAATCGGGTTAATTTTCAGCACCGGGATTGTGACGATTTGATAAGCCAGGCTATAAATCCCTAATGCCTCTGCTCCAAGAAATCGTCCTATTAAAATCATGTCGATGTTTGAGCCTGCCCGATTGACGAGTCTTGACGCAAGCTGGAAAGCCCCGAAGGAGAAAAACTCTTTCACTTCCCCTAATGCGAAAACGGGTGCTGGGCGCCACTTCTTCCAATAAGCCGCTGCATACATGAGACCTTTTCCTGATTGAAGCAGCACTTGAGAGATCACATAGGCCACAATTGGATTGATAAAAAAGGCTAGGATAAGTAGAACAATCAGCGAAATGATCGTCGCTATCGTCTCAATCGTACTTAAGGTTTTAAAGGCTAAATCTTTCTGCATCATGTATTGGTATTGCTGACCAATTGGTGCAATGAGAAACATGATTGATAATAACTTGAGCAAGCCTTCCAGCTCAGGTCTGGCATAAAAGGCGGCAATCAAGGGACTTGCGAGGATCAATACACAAAACAAGAGAATTCCCGTCAGCAAGTTGATCCAATATAATGTAGATAATTGACGTTCCGTCGTTTGTTCCTTTTGAATGATCGCAGCACCGATGCCTAGATCAAGTAAAATCTGTGTAAATATTGTGACCGTTGTGATCATGCCAACGAGTCCAAATTCTTTCAGTGACATTACGTTTCCTAAAAAGGCGAACTGTGCAATTTGGATGATGGTAATGATCAATGCGGACAAGCTTGTCCATTTTGCTCCGCCCAGCAGGCGATTTTTCATACTTGCCATTTCTCTTCCCTACTTTACTTATCTGGCTCCGTCACCAGTCACGATGACTTTTAACGTTTTTACCATAATCTTCGTGTCGAGAGAAAATGTCAAGTTTTGAATATACTGTAAGTCATGTGATAATTTTTCACTTGGACTCATTTCATATCCCCCATTTACTTGAGCAAGACCTGTCAGCCCCGGCTTCACTGTCAGTCTTTTTGTAAAGCCTGGAATCGTCCGATTAAATTCGGCAGTAAACATTGGTCTTTCAGGACGTGGACCTACAATACTCATTTCTCCTTTTAACACGTTGATAAATTGCGGCAGTTCATCAATTCTTGTTTTTCTGATGAATGCCCCCACTTTGGTGATACGAGGGTCATTTTTTTGCGCCCATTTCGCTCCTCCGCTTTCTGCGTTGGTTCTCATCGATCTGAGCTTCCATAATTTAAAGTAGACACCGTCTTTTCCGACCCTTTCCTGCATATAAAAGGCTGGCCCTGGTGTTTCTAGCTTAATTAAAAGGGCAAACAGTAAAATGATTGGCGTACTCAACATCAATCCGATGAACGAGAACACAACATCTATGAAACGTTTTGCAAATAAATATCGAACCATATGTTCTGTTAAAGCAAAAGAGTGGTTTCGTCTCACTTCATATTCTCTGTAAAGGTTCATCGCTTTCTCTGCGCTCACTGACCTGCACCTCACCATTCAAAGTAGTTGTTGTGTAAAGAGATGTTCTATGAAAGTCAGTTTAGCAGAGCAACATTAAGCAAATGTAAATGGGCTGTTAAGTCTTGTAAAAGTGTGTTAAGAATGTGCCCTTATATCAAGTTATGCCCTTTTAAACGTAAAAAAGACCCGCATTTCTGCGGGTCTACGTGTCTTTTTTTATTTTGCCTTTACGGATTCGATCGTCTTCAGTCTAAGCGTTCCGTTTGCATCTTTTGTATAAGTTACTTTCACTTTTGATTCTTCTTTTAGGCTGTTCACTTGTTTAGAAAATGTATTTCCGAATTGAATGGCTACTTCTTTTCCATCAATGTTGACAGCAATTGTATGTCCATCAGCCAAACCGACATATGTGCCTTCTTTGGTGACTTCATTTTTCTTCGTTGTAGATTCTTTTTTTGTTTTAGATTCAGCTTTTGACTGATCGTTTGTCGTTTCTTCTTTTGTGATTTCCTTACTTGAGCTTTCTTTTGCATCTTCATCAGATTGACCTGCTTGGTCTTCTGTTTGAGCAGCTGTTTCTTTGCTTTCATCATCTGCTTTTTCACTTGCAGACTTGTCTTCCGTCTTTTCATCTGTTGCATTTTCTTTCTTTTGATCTGCTGCTTCAGTTGTTTCTTTTTTGCTGTTATCCGTATTGTTATCGTTTGACTGATTTGATGTGCCGCATGCTGTGAGCATTACACCTAGAAGTAAAACTAAAAACGGCATTGTGATTAATTTTTTCAAGATCGTCACCTCTTCATGATTTGTCGATTTGCTGTTTGAAGATTATGTGTGAACTATTCATCTTCTATATTTCAATTATAACAAAGATAACCGGAAATGAAATGTATTTTTAACTTGACACACAGTTGATTAGACAATCACTTCAAGACCTTTGAAAAAAGGCTGCCGAGAAACGTTCTCGAACAGCCTAAGAGGAGTATCTGAGGCACCCCCATCTTGTATTTTCTTATTTAAAGTAACCTGACACACCACTGGCAATGCCTGACGCCAATCGATCTTTATACGTAGCAGACTTCAAGATGTTTGAATCAACTGGACTGGACACAAAACCAGTTTCAAGTAAAACACTCGGCATTTTAGATTTTTTGATGACATAGAACCCTGCTATTTTCACACCACGGTCCCTTGTGCCAAGTGCACTGACCATTTTAGGCTGAATATTTTGCGCAAGCTTCAAGCTGTTTGTTGCCGCATATGTTTTGTCATAATACGTTTCAGTTCCATTTGCACTGCTGTTATCATTTGAGTTCGCATGGACACTGATGAAGATATCTGCTTTAGCATTTGCACCTTTAATTACACGCTGTTCAAGAGTATCATACGTGTCTTTCGTCCGAGATAACGAGGTTAGAGCCCCAGCATTTATTAATTTTGAATTTAGGCGTTTTGATACATCTAGGTTTACGTTTTTCTCCAAAAGACCGTAGCCAATTGCCCCAGCATCATGTGCACCGTGACCAGGATCAATAAATACTTTCTTTCCTACTACTGGATTTTTTAATTGAGAGAGTACATTTGAAGAAATAACAGTTGTTCCCCCAATTGCACTAAACCGTGTGATCTTTTTTTCTCCAATAATTTTTCTAGTTGGAGTAGGTAAGCTTTTATCATTAGTGAAAATAAAGGCTTTTCCTTGTTTTGCTGCTAAACTTGCTCCACTTACGGAATCAGCATATGCAAATCCATTACTAATAAACGTATTGTTCGTACTCATATTATATTTTCTTACTACATTTGCAGCTGTGTCATAACGTGTCGCTCCTCCAACCCTTGTTGGCGAAGGTAATTTATTGAAAGTAGCTTTGTTTACTCTTGATTCTCCACCAATGACAATCGTCTGCTTGATTCCTCTGTTTTTAAGATAGGAAGCAGTCACGGATTGTAAACCCTTGCTATTTGTCAATAAAATAGGGTAACCCATTTTTGCAGCATAAGGCGAGATAGCAACAGTATCTGCATAAGCAAAACCATTTGCAACAATCGCTACATTTGTAATTTTCATCTGTTTGGCAATTAAAGTGGCAGTGTCATAACGAGTTTTTCCAGCAATTCTACTAACAGATATCCCCATCGATTTTAATTGATTGGCCACCTTATTTGAAATATTGCTTTGACCCCCAATAATAATCACTTTTTTCGTTTTCAAGCTTTTCAATCCGCTTTTTGTTTCAGGAGATAAGTTGTCTTTGTTCGTATATAAAACAGGTGCGTCTTTTTGTTTTGCGAAAGGAACAGAACTAAGAGCATCTGCATAAGCAGTTTTCCCAACTAATACAACTGTATTAGCTGTAGTCCACCCTTTTTTGGCTGCATTTACAGCCGTTGAATAACGTGTTTTTCCATCTACTCTTGTTACAGAGTTATCCGCTAAAGCTGATGGTATAAACACAAATAACGCCACTATTGATATAAATAGCATTTTTATAAATGCACGCATGATCAATACCACCTTTCTAATAGTTTGTTAATTTTGTACCTGGATAGTAGAACGAAAGTATGGAAGAATATGACTCTCCAGATTCAGCTCTAGCTTTAGATCCGTATTGGCTCATGCCAATGCCGTGACCATATCCTTTTCCTGAAATCATGAAGTCATTTGTATTGTTTTTGACTGACGCAAATGTACTTTTTACTTTTGTTGCGCCCATGACTGATCTAAACTCGGTCATCTTCATACTTGCCGTAGTGCTTTTGTTTACTGTATACGTACCTGTTTTGTTTTTCAGGTGGTATGTCAGCTTGATCGAAACCGTCTTTGCACGCTGGCCTTTTGTTGTTCCTGAGAACGTCAGACTTGAGATGGATGCGATTTTCATATCAGACGCAGCCGTTTCTTTGTTTTTGAGCAGCCATGATTTGAGACCAGCAAGATCAGCAGCATTTGTCTCTTTTGCCTTAGACCACTGAGATGCTACTGTACTAGCAGTCAATGATGTGCCTAGCTGCTTTTTAGAAAGTTTCAGTGTCCATGCATTCACCGGATCTTTTGTATCCTTTTTGGCCACTAGGTACGGCAGTGCATTTGCCCACACTTCTTCACTTGCCTCTGTATAGCCGCCATTACTAGAATAATAGGTGGCTGAAATGAGCTGGTTGTTGTATTTCAGTACTTTTCCTTTTGTGGTATCGACAGCTTTTGTCGAATTCGTGTACCAGTTATACCCTCCATATACTTGGAAGGCTGTTGTATCAGGTACGACTTTTCCAATACTGTTCACCGAATACGTTCTAGCGGCAACTGCCTGTGCTTTTAACGCTTCAACATGCCAGCTTGCAGGCATTTCATATGGCACTACGCCTTTTAGGTAGTCTTCAAATGGAATGTTTTCATTAGTTGGTCTAATATATCCTGACTCAAGAACAAAATTCATATTTCCTAAATAAGGCTTTCCAGCAATTTTGAGAACATTAGAAGTTGAATATTTTTCAGGAACGACCCTTACCGATGTACCAATTGTTTTAATTCCTTTGACTGAAATTTTCCCATTAGTCACATTCAATTGATATGGCGTATTTTTCTTTAAGTAAAATTCATTTGCTAAGCTCTTTTGAAGGTTTTCTGTTATCGCACTAGTACCACCAGCTATTTGAAAAGAGTATGTACCTTTATCTTTTAATAAGTTTTTAACAGGTGTTGGCAGGCTGTCTTTTTTTACAAGAACCATTGCCTTATTATTTTTTGCTGCTAAGACAGAAAGTGGCACTGCATCTAAAAAGGAAGCTCCATTAGCTATATAAAGCTTATCAGCATTCATATTCATGGCTTTCGCTATGTTTACAGATACATCATAGCGCGTAGCTCCACCTATTCGTGTCACTGAAGCCGTTTTTTTAATTTGGTTTTCAATATTTTTATTAACTGCAAGTTCTCCACCAATAATGGTTACTTTTTTAGGAATCCGATAGTTAGGTAGAGTTGTTTTTGGCGCAAGTAAAATTGGGTACCCATTCCGTGCCGCATAAGGAGCTGCTGAAGCACCATCTGCAAAAACACGCCCTGTTACGACAACAGCTTGACTATAATTACCCATTTCTTTCGCAACATTCTTTGAAACTTCATAGCGAGTTGCTCCACTTATTCTTTTAATTTTCCCATACTTCTTTAAAGTTTTTTCAGTGTTTGTAGATACAACTGAAGTGCCTCCAATAATTAAAATATTATCTGGATTCATTTTTTTAATCTGATTCTCTGTGGTTTTTGTTAATTGACCAGCCTCTGTATAAAGAATAGGCGCTTTTAATTTATAAGCCAAAGGAGTAGCTGTAATCGCATCAGAAAAAGCATTTTTATTTACAATGACTACAGTCCCTGGATAACTCCAACCAGCTGATGCAATTAAATTGGCGGTGTCATATAATGTCTTTCCAGCATATCGGGTGACAGAAGAAACATTGTTCCCCTTTACTTTATATGACCCTGATGATGTGATGTCCAAACTTTTTTTATTACCAACATAGTTTGATAACTTAACTGATATGGTGGAATTTGCAGCTAAGGTTTTTTGTGGAGTTGAGATACCTGCAGTTATAAGAATCGCAACTACTGATAAAAGGAATTTCTTCAATTTTGTTCATCCCGCCCATCTTTTTTACTTCTGTTTTTCAATCTTTTGAATTTCTTTTTGACCACTATTATTGATAAAGTAAGTGATCTTTACTTTATTACCTGATTCAAACTCATTTAATACATCTTTAAAATTATCAGTAAACTCGAAATTTAAGGTCGTATTCACTTTTTTTACTTCGACTGTATGTGCATCAGCCATTCCAATAAATTCAGCTTTTTCTTCCAGCACCTGAGGAGTTGAACTGCTTGTCTTGTTTTCTCCTGAGGATTGCTCAGCCGTTCCACATGCTGTGAGCACGATACCTAGTAGTAGTATTAAGAACGGTAAAACGACGATTTTTTTCATTTTTTTCACCTCATGTCTTTGTATCGTCTTATAACTTAATATTTTAAGGTAAATTTAAGGTTTTTTGAAACCTTTTTTTTGTTACAACGTCTATATCTAGGTTCAGAGTAAAAAAATAACTTGTTTATCAAGATTCGTAAACCTATAATCATGGAAGAATGATAGAAAAGGTGAGGGACAGAATGAGAGCAGAGAGAAAAAGAAAGAAAAAGAAGGTTCTTTGGATTGTTTTATCGATTATTGGCTTATTCGTATTAGCCACTGGCGGATACGCGTATCATCTTTGGAATACAGCCGCATCAACTGTCGCAGGCATTCAAGAGAACTTAAAGAAGTCAGATAAGCGTGACAAAGATGTCGATTTAAGTAAAAAAGACCCGATCTCCATTTTAGTCATGGGTGTCGATGAAAGAAAGAATGACCGAGGCCGTGCAGATACATTAATATACATGACTGTGAATCCGAAAACGAAAACAACTGAGATGGTGAGTATCCCCCGTGATACGTATACAAAAATTGTCGGAAAAGGCACAATGGATAAAATCAACCACTCCTACGCTTTCGGCGGTACACAAATGGCGGCAGATACAGTAGAGGAACTGCTTGATGTACCTGTGGATTACTTTGTAAAAGTCAATATGGAAAGTTTTAAAGACATTGTCGATACACTTGGCGGCATTACGGTGAACAGCACGTTTGCTTTCAGCTATGATGGCCATTCATTTGGTACAGGAGAAATTAACCTGAACGGTGATCAAGCCCTTGCCTATACAAGAATGAGAAAGCAAGATCCTAAAGGTGACTTCGGCCGTCAGCAAAGACAGCGACAAGTCATTGAAGGCATCATTGCAAAAGGGGCTAACATTTCATCTATTACGAAATTCGGCGATATGTTTAAAGTCGTTGAAAATAACATGAAAACGAATATGTCCTTTGACGACATGTGGACGATGATGAATGATTATCGTGATGCAAGACAAAATGTGAAACAGCACGAGCTGAAAGGTACAGGCGCACGAATCAATAATATTTATTACTATCAGCTTGATGACAGCAGTTTAGCGAAAGTGAAGAAGGAATTGAAGGATAGTTTGGAGCAGTAAAAAAGAAGACTACATTCCTGTAGTCTTCTTTTTTTATGATTGGAATGGGGCTGGTTTTTCATCACTTAAACCAAAACGATGAAGGAGTTCTTGGACAATTCGTTTCGATGCTTGTCCATCACCATATGGGTTAGAAGCCTTCGACATGTTATCATACTCTTGCTTGTCTTCTAACAGCTCTTTTGCCATCTGATAAATGGTTTCTTCATCGGTTCCTGCAAGCTTAAGCGTACCAGCTTTCACGCCTTCAGGACGTTCTGTTGTATCACGCAGCACTAATACTGGCTTTCCTAAAGAGGGAGCTTCCTCCTGCACACCGCCAGAATCCGTTAAAATAAAGTGCGACGCAGCAGCGAAGTTATGGAAATCAACTACTTCAAGCGGCTCAATTAAGTGCACACGATCAAGATCACTGAATTCTGTCTGAGCCGCATCACGAACAGCAGGATTTAAATGGACAGGGTATACGACTTGAACATCTTCAAATTCTTCGACAACACGGCGAATCGCTCTAAACATGTTCTTCATCGGCTGACCGAGATTTTCTCTGCGATGAGCCGTTAATAAGATCATTTTATCTGAACCGATCTTCTCTAAAATTGGATGTTGATAGTGTTCTGTGACTGTTGTTTGCAACGCATCAATGGCCGTATTCCCTGTCACACAGATGGTTTCTTCTTTTTTATTTTCTACTAAAAGATTCTGCTTCGCCTCAGCCGTAGGGGCAAAATGAATGTCAGCAATAGTGCCTGTCATTTGGCGGTTCAATTCCTCAGGGAACGGTGAGTATTTATTGTGAGTTCTTAAGCCAGCTTCGACGTGGCCGACAGAAATTTGGTGATAGAACGCAGCCAAACTTCCTGCAAAGGTTGTCGTTGTGTCGCCATGAACAAGCACAATATCAGGTTTTTCTTCTTGGAATAATTGATCTAGTTTCAACAATGCATTTGATGTAATTTCAGATAATGTTTGGCGCTGCTTCATGATGTTTAGATCATGGTCTGGCGTAATAGAAAATGCCTCAAGAACTTGATCTAGCATTTCTCTATGCTGAGCTGTTACAGTGACAATTGAATTTATTTGTGGATGTTTATTAAGTTCAAGGACAAGTGGAGCCATTTTGATTGCTTCAGGTCTAGTACCGAAAATAGTCATTACATTTAGTTTTTTCACTTGTTTATGCCTCTTTCCATCATTACATATTGTTTTTATTATACAGAAGATCTCTAAGAATGATAAACTAACCCTGCTAAAATTAATAAAATTTTCACAGATCTGATTATTTATACTTACAATTTTTTATTAAAATTACTTTAAACATCATAAAATTATTTGATTACTTTTAAAAATAAGGTAGAATTTAGTGGTATTCTATTAATTTTCACATCAGTAGTTAAGGACGGTGCAAAATAAATTGAAAAAAGTACGTAAAGCCATTATACCAGCTGCAGGTCTTGGAACACGTTTCCTCCCTGCAACAAAAGCTATGCCTAAAGAGATGCTCCCAATTGTTGATAAACCAACCATTCAATATATTATTGAAGAAGCTGTTGAATCAGGAATCGAAGACATTATTATCGTCACTGGAAAAGGAAAAAGAGCAATTGAAGATCATTTTGATTTTGCTCCAGAACTTGAGCGTAACCTAGAGGAAAAAGGGAAAAAGGAGCTGTTAGAAAAAGTAAGGAAATCTTCTAACATTGCTGATATTCACTACATTCGTCAAAAAGAACCAAAAGGTCTTGGACATGCTGTTTGGTGCGCACGCAACTTTATTGGTGATGAACCCTTTGCTGTTTTATTAGGTGATGATATTGTACAAGCCGAAACACCTGGACTCCGCCAGCTGATGGATGAATATGAAAAAACTCTATCATCTGTCATTGGTGTTCAGCAAGTAGCAGACAACGATACGCATCGCTATGGGATCATCGACCCTCTTACACAAGAAGGACGCCGCTACCAAGTCAAAAACTTTGTTGAAAAGCCGCCACAAGGAACAGCACCATCGAATCTAGCCATCTTAGGACGCTACATTTTTACGCCAGAGATTTTTATGTACCTTGAACAGCAAGAGATTGGTGCAGGCGGGGAAATTCAGCTGACAGATGCCATCCAGAAGCTGAATGACATTCAGCGCGTATTCGCCTATGATTTTGAAGGTAAACGATATGATGTCGGTGAGAAGCAAGGCTTCATCGAGACTACTCTCGAATTTGCCCTTCAAGATGAGGAACTGAAAAAGAAACTCATTCCTTTTATGAAACAGCTTCTCGAGAAAGAAGAAGTAAACTAAAAAAGCTGCCGGTATCGGCAGCTTTTTATTTGATCACTGAAATAGTCAGTGTATGCTCTTCATTATCAATGACAAACAGATTGTTTTTGCCCTTCACTGCGAATTTCGTTTGTTTCTTATTCATCCAGACATTCTGTTCAGGTAGCCCAAGTGCTGAAGGAGAGATTGACATAACATCACGGAATACCAACTTATTCGCCTGTCCATTTTGAATCACATAATCGGTTTTCTCAGTAGTCAGCCGCTCAATAGTAGCACCTTGTTCACTTTTGGTCGAGAACAGTGTTTGCATTCTTTCCTTAAGCATAGATTCTTCTTTTCCAAGGAAAGATAGTAAATACTCATACGAGCCAGCAGATGCAGGCGATACATAGGAAATGAATTGACTTGGTCCAATGGATAATAACTTTAAATCCTCTGCATTTTTAAGTCCCTTAGGTTTGACAAAGTACGTCTCTGATGCTGTTTTGATTTGAACGGTTTGTTTATTTTCAGCCACTACTTGTACTTCCTGTCCAAATGGTATAGTGACAGCCTCCTTTTTTTTCATGGCACGATCTTTATAGACTGTAAGTGGATCTGACGTGGCAATTGCCTGTCGATTCACCTTTTTCATATCAGGCGATCCCTTCGTCTGGAGGTTTTTTGACTGAAATGCTTCTGTCTTATTTGACGGGATTACACCAAACGTGGCCAGTGTACGAAGCGGACGATCTGAAAACATTGATAAGGCAAGTAAGGTGGTGAGAACAGCAATCACCGTCACTTGAAAAGCTGGCCCAAAAAATGAACGTCGTTTTCCATCTCCTTTATAACGGGTGACTCTTTCCAGCTTTTGAACGCCTTTTCTACCTTCCTTATGTTCCATTTGATATTTCTGTTTCTGTTTTTTGGAAAGCTTGTTAAACCAGTCAACAAACTCCTTATACTCTTTCACAACCTTCTTCGTCTCATCAAACATACGAAGCTCACCATAATGCATCCAAGCCACCCGGTCACAGATTTTTTGAATTTGACTGATGGAGTGACTGACAAAAAAGATCGTCTTCCCTTGTTTTTTGAATTCTGTGATTCGATCCACACATTTTTGATAAAAGGTTTGGTCTCCAACAGACAATGCTTCATCAATAATCAGGATATCTGGATCGATATGCGCTGAAATAGCGAAGCCAAGACGTGATTTCATTCCGCTTGAATAGCTCTTGACAGGCTGATCAATAAAATCGCCAATATCCGCAAACTCTACGATTTTCTCATACAGCTCGTCTATTTCTTTGTTCGTCAGCCCCATCATTAAGCACTTGAGGCGAATGTTGTCTTTCCCGCTCAACTGATTGTTCAGCCCCGCCGCGATGGCAATTAACGAGGGTTGGCCATCCATATCAATTTCACCACTTGTCGGTGGAATGATTTTCGCTAGAAGGTTTGACATCGTAGACTTTCCAGATCCATTGATCCCTACAAAACCAATTGTCTCACCTTCATATACATCAAAGGAAACATCACGAACAGCAAAGAAGCCTTTTTCATTTTTATTAGGTAAAAACAGTCCCTTGATCTTATCCGACTGCTTTTTATATAAGACGTATTGCTTGGATACGTTTCGAAACGAAACCTTTAGTTTCATCGTATAAACTCCTTACTTTTTAAAGAAAATCGACAAATTTATCCCTGAATTTCATATGAAGCAATGAACCGATTGTTAAAAAAAGAAGCGTGATCAGCCAAAAATAAAGTGTATACTTCACATCCTGGAAGAACCATTCTCCCTTTAACAAGCTATTTCTGAAACCATCAATAATGTAGAAAAAGGGATTCAATCTTAATATATCCGCAATCCACGCTTTTTCTCCAGTAAGCTTCTCTGAGATATTCCAAAAAATCGGCAGCAAAAAGAAAAGTAAACGTGTCACTGATTGTAAAAGAAATTGATAGTCCCTCACGAGTACGCTAATCGTGGAATTAAACAAGCTAAACGAAAACATAAACGCAATCATGCAAATAAAATAGTATATATATTGCAGCCAATGCATATCAGGGTAAATACCATTGAAAATCAATGCGATGAAGTATAGCGCCATCATGACAAAATAGCTGAAGAGGTTAGACATAATGACAACAGAAGGCAAAGCACTAATTGGAAAATTCATTTTCGATACCATATTAATGCGTTTAAACACACTGTTTGATCCATCAAGGATCGTCGGACTAATGAAGAACCAAGGGATTAATCCGGCAAGCATCCAGATAATAAATGGCACCTCTATTCCACCAATGACAATCGGCTCTCCTCCGCGAATACCCATACCAAAAACAAACCAGTAAGCCAGCATTTGAATCAAAGGATTTAAAAACTGCCATAAAACCCCCAAATAATTCATTTGATATTTTGATTTTGTTTCATAAACAGCAAGTCGCATTATCAGCGAAAATGAGCTGATTTGCTCCTTTAATATCGTCAACATTGCGTTCATTCTAATCTTCCTTAAACATAAGTTTTTGTAAATAATTTTGAAAAGCACGCTCATAATTGTAACAGATGTTGAGGGATTTTTCACTTTATAAGATAAAAGGCTTACAAGCCAATGCTGCAAGCCTTTATCATGTTTACCTTATTGTTTCAAAAACTACCTCTACCACGCGCTTCGAAGACTCACCGCTCTCTAAGTAGCAGAATTTTTCATAAAACGGTGCGAATGAAGCTGGCAAAGTAAAGGTTGGCTGTTCTGTTTCTCTTATCCACTCAATAACACTTGCTGTCTCTTTCACAAGAGGTCCAGGAGCTTCTTGTTCAAAGTCGAAGTAGAAGCCCCTCAGCTTGTCACGATATGTTTCAATGTCTGGCACATAGAACAGCATTGGACGCTTGAGGTTTGCATAATCAAAGAACACAGATGAGTAGTCTGTGATGAGCAGATCAGAAATCATATAAAGGTCTCTAATATCTTCATAATGAGAGAAGTCATAGGCAAAGCCTTCATATGGTCTTAAATCAAAGTTTTCAGCAACTAAATAGTGCATACGCAAAATGATGACATATTCATCTCCAAGTGCAGCTCTCATCTCATGCAAATTAAGATCTAAATCAAATTTGTACTGTCCTTTTTTATAAAATTGATCATCTCTCCATGTCGGAGCATATAAGATCATTTTTTTATCAAGCGGTAACTTCATTTTTTGTTTGAGTGCTCTCATCGTTTTTTCATTGTTTTGATTGTGAAGAAAGTCATTTCTCGGATATCCTGACTCAATCATGGTCTTTTGAAATTGGAAGGCTCGTGTAAAGATTTCGGTCGAATAAGCATTTGGAGAAATGAGATAGTCCCAATTCGATGCTTCTTTCGTGAAATTCTTTTTGTACTTCTTCGTGTTTGTTCCAGGCATATGCACCTCGTCCATATCCATCGCCAGTCGTTTTAACGGCGTACCGTGCCATGTCTGCAAGTATGTTGTATGCTCTGGTTTTGGAACCCACAGCGGTAAACGGCTGTTGATGACCCAATATTCGGCTCTTGCCATCGCAAAAATCCACTTCAATGACAGACGTTTGATATAGTAGATACCTTTTTCCTGAAACGGTGCTTCATGCCCTTTTTTCACGCTCCAGATTAACGTATATTCAGGATGATTTTCTTTCATATACTCATAGATCCCACGCGGGTTACAGCTGAATTGTTTTCCATTAAAGCTTTCAAAAACAACGGTTTTCTTTTTGACAGACAGCTTACTCGCCAGCTGAAAGGTCGTTTGGAAAGTTTTTGTCACAAGGCGATTACGGACTTTATTTATTTTGCCGATTTTCTTTTTGAACTTCTTCCACTTGCTTTTGAGATAGTACTTCGCACGTGTTTTCATTGTATAATCATTAATTCGGATGCCAAGCAATTGTCTCTTTTTCGTTCGGTACACCTCATACCGAATCGGGACATCGTTCTTTTTATGAATTTGAACTAGTCCTTTGAGTTTGTTAGAGCGATCTCCAAGCCTTAAAGCTGGCGTTGTTAAAGTTTCTTCAATCCCATTTGTTTCACAAATAAATTCAAAATAAAAACGATAAACAAATCGCTCTTTTAAAGAGAATTCTAACTCATCCAATGAAAACTTGGATTCATATAGATATAATTCTGGGTAAGACACATGCTTTTGTTCTTCTAACTCCAAACCTTCTTTTCGAATTGAAACAGGAAAGCGATATTCATGAAGAGGTTCTTCATTCTGTTTGATAAGTAATTGAACCCTTTTTACCTTATATCGTTTTTCTGCACTTAAAACACCTGTATAACCGGATAAAAGAATTTCACGATTGTCTGTTAAATTAATATTCTTAAATCGTACAATTTTCATTTCACGTTTTACTTTTATGGACAAGTTCCCTTTGTTAGTACGATAAGGGGTCATCAACAACATACTCTGATGATTCACTAGATGCGACATTTCAGGCATATCAATGTTTATTTCCAAGCGTTTCATGAAGTATTTATTTTCTTCTGGCTGAGTGGCATTCATCCAACCATGAGAAGAATTCAGTTCAACTAACTGTTGTTCATCAAAATCTGTAACATAAAAATTATATGTCTGTCCTTGTTCAAATGGAATTTGCAAAGATAATTCACTTAATGTTACTTTGTATAGATTCTCACTCAAATAAACAAGAGGGAGGTATTTTCCATATTGGGATTTTCTCTCTATTATCAATAGAAAAAACTCTCTGCCTTCAAATGGAGCTGGGTCCACTACACTAATTAACAACTCAATTTCTTCTTGGTGTTTTTGTAAACTCTCAACCTTACACTGCTGTTGAATGGTTTCCTCAATCATTAATCAGTATTCTCCTTATTCTAAAATATGACACTCTATTAATGTGTTACTTTCCAAGAATAATTTCCATTTATAGTTGCGTAAGACATTGCATGATTAACCTTTTCTAAATCAACATCTTTATTTACTGAAATCCTTTTAAGTGATTTAATATGGTCATCATTTCTAATCTTCAAGTAAAAATCAATATATTCTGTATCGTATAACTTCAATTTCCTTTTAAGTTCTTCGTCTAGTAGGTTGAACTTCACTTGATTATCAGTAAGCCTATATGTGATTAACTCAGCACCATGACGCCTATCTAAGCCAACTATTTCAATAGTATATTTATTCAAATCTATATCTTTTAGGTTCCAATCAAACAACAAAACCAGTCTATTTTGATCTACCACTGCATCATTTATATTGCATCTAATTTCTTTTAATATCTTGTTTATCTTCTCCACTTCTGTTCTCTTATAAACTACATCGGTAAGAGCTTTTTCCCAGTGAAGATAATAGCTATTATGCGAATACTTTTCAGCAATTGAGCGACAATTCTTAACCATCTTCGAGTATTTACTTTTCTCCTGATAAAGGGAAACCATTCTCTCTGCTAGTTCTTCTATATCATATTGTTTAACCAAATAACCGTTTTTGCCATCATGGACTAAATCATTAGGTCCATAATCAAAGTCATATGAAACAACAGGACAATAGTTGTAAATCGATTCTAAGATAGATAAAGACAATCCCTCCGCGTGAGAAGTGGAGATGGAAAATTTTGCTGTTTGAAATTCTTTATCGGGATCTCTAGTAAAACCTTTAAGTAAAACGTGTTTTTCTAAATTTAAACTATTAATCTGATGACGAAGTTTGTCTTCTTCTTCTCCAGACCCAAATATCTCAAGGCGAACATGAGGTAACTGGTTTACCACTATTTTAAATGCTTTAATTGCATCAGTTATGTTCTTTTCTTTAGACAGCCTAGATATGATCACTGCTTTATTATGGTCAACCCCATCTCTTAATAATTCGGGGTTGAAGTCTTTTTTGTGTGTATGTGGTGTGAAATAAAAACAATTCTGCTTACCCAAGAAGTTTTCAAAATCCTTTTTTTGATCTTCTGTAATAAAAAATACACAATCCATGTTTTCTAATGCAACATTTTTACATAACTCTTCGAATCTTTTTTGAAGCTTAAATTTTGTATTCGCATAATGACTACTGTGAACAAAAGCTCCATAATAAGAATTTGTATCTTTTTTCACCCTAAATAAATGAGCATCCTGATGGCGGCTATCTACAAGAAAGAATTTTTTTTGGTTATTACTTTTTTGTAGATATTCGATCCAATATTGGCGTAAGCTTGTTTTTCTATTAAAAGATTTAATTCCATTGTGACTATACCAATTAATATTAATTGTAGGGTTATTCTTCCTAAAGGTGTTAAACATTTTTTCAAGATAGATTTCATTATAATTCTTCACATATTCCTCATGGAATGGCGCTTCTCCCCCTGGAAAATAGTGCAAAACCCTACACAGAACGCCCTCCATACTATATTCTTCACGCTTGATGATATTTCCCGCTTCGTTTAGAACATCAACATATTGTATTAATGCGGGAAAATTAGCATATTTTTGTATACGAATTTCATTGCTTTCAATGATATCAACATTATTTATATTTGTTACCTTTTTACCTACAGCAAATTCCACATAAATTCTTTTTATTCCACTATTCGGAATAATATAATCATCTATCATATTCAAAATAGATGATTGTGACTTATCAATCATTTTTTGATGAATTATTTGATCTAGTTTAAACTTAAAATTCGGATCAAACTTATAAGTTAAAAATGTGGATTGAACCGATAGTTCACCAAACATCTTCATTCGGAGTAAAAGAGATTTTGTTAATCCTCCAAAATCAAAAGGAATTGATCCACTAATAAAGTAATACTCCATATCAGGAAACTTAATTTCAGATAGATTCTTATAATTGCTGCTAATCTTCTTCACCTTATTTAAGAAATGAGTAATCAACGTTGTTCTCCTTTTTGTTCATTAATTTAAACTTAAAAAAGTACTTCTCACCTTGGCAAGAAGTACTATCTTCAATCTATTATAGTCCCGCAATTTCTTCCTTAATTTGAGTTGTCGAGATACCTTCTGTTCTCTTCAAGTAAACGACTTCGCAATGCTCTTTCAAGAAATCGAATTTACCTTCCCAGTCATCTCCCATGACAAAGACATCAATGTCATGCTCCTGTACATCGCGGACTTTTTGATCCCAGCTGTTTTCTGGAATGACTTCGTCTACATAACGAATGGTTTCTAAAATCAGCTTTCGATGCTCATAGCTATGATAAGCCTTTTTGGATTTTTGTAAATTAAATTCATCTGTCGAGATGGCTACCACTAAGTAATCTCCAAGCTGCTTTGCACGCTCTAGCAGCTTAATGTGCCCCCAGTGTAATAAATCAAATGTACCGTAAGTAATAACTTTCTTCATTGCAAACATAAACTCCTTTCCTTCATCCTTATTCATCTGCTTCAAGCAGTAATGTTTATCCGTAATCCTATTATCATCGATCATGTTTTTTCGCTCTTCGGAACCTCATTATATCATAATGCCTATGAAAGGTTAAGAAAATGTAAAGACAAACTATTTCCAATTTAATGGATGAAATAGTGAAACTGCGTCAATCCAGTATTTCAACCTTTTTAGAGACTAGTTGTTTATTAAAATGTCATGAAATTAAAAGGATTGTAAAGTTATTGTTAATATTTCATGGAGTAACTGTGATAAAATGATCTGTAGGTTAAGAATGAATTTACAATGATCGTACAATAGATAACAAAAAGAAAAAGGGGGTTTATACAGTGGAAACAGAAGTGGTCTCTAACCTTTCTTATGTAAGTGGCGACTTAGACGAATTTATTAGTTATATGAACCAACACCACCTTTCTCAGCGAAGAGGCGCAATGATTGCAACGGTGAATCCAGAAATAGGCTATGCAACTATGAAGGATCATGCATATCATAAAGTCATCTCTTCTGCAGACTATGTCTTACCTGATGGTGTAGGTGTTGTCTTGATGTCACGTCTTATAAACCATCCGTTGAAATCAAGAATTGCAGGTTTTGATGTGTTCATGTCTATGCTTGATCTCGCAAACAAGCAATCTAAAAGTATTTTTTTATATGGTGCGAAAAAAGAAGTGCTTGAGGCTGTCAAACAGCGAATTGATACGGAATATCCGAATGTGGTGATTGCAGGCAGCTGTGATGGTTATCAGGCGGATAAACGGTTTGTGGCAAAACAAATTGCTCGTTCAAAAGCAGATATGGTGTTTGTTGCTTTAGGTTATCCAAACCAAGAGAACTTTATTTATGAATACCGTCATTTGTTCCCGCAAGCTGTTTGCATCGGTTTAGGCGGAAGCTTTGATGTATTTAGCAGAACGGTGAAGCGTGCACCACGCTGGATGATTAAAACAAATACGGAATGGCTGTACAGACTCATTGTCAATCCGTGGAGATGGAAACGAATGCTGAATATCCCAAAGTACGCTTTTGCCGTATTAAAAGAAAACAAAGGGAAAAAGCGCTACTATCCTGAGCAAGTAAAAGATCAGACGAAGCAGCTGTGAGAGACTGATACATGATGAATATACGCTCAATGATCATCTCATGCTATGCAGCTTTTGTTTCTTTTGCTGGATGGCTCATGAGCGGCGTGAAACCTCTTGACAATCAGGTGACGCTGCTTGTTTCATTCCAAGAGAACGCAGCTGCTCTCATTGATACTTATCAAAAACAGGCGAATATGACAATGAAGCTCACTGTCCTCTATACGAAGCATGCTTCCATGATAGAAAAGGACGTGCCTCATGTGTCATTTCGCTATTTTCATGAAAAAAACCCCATCCATCTCATTCAATGTATCTATACGATGCTAAAAAGCAAAGTCGTCGTCACAGATAATTATTTTCTGATGACAAGTGTGCTAAGAAATAGACCTTCTACTACTTGTATTCAAGTGTGGCACGCCAATGGTGCTTTGAAAAAGTTCGGTCTTGAAGATGCTTCAAATCATCACCGTAGTTCTCGTGATCTGCAGCGTTTCAAGCGGGTCTATGCGTCTTTCGATTATATCGTTACTGGCTCAGATCACATGCGCGAGATTTTCAAAACTTCATTTGGCGTCAACGACGATCGTTTTTTGCCAACAGGTGTACCCTTCACAGATGCGTACTATGATGAGCGCCCTATTTCCTTTCAAACGGATATTTTTCCAAAAGGCAAAAAAGTGCTGCTGTATGCGCCGACCTACCGGGACTTTGCAATGAACGGTCTTGTCTTACCTTTTTCTAAAGAACAATTGCAGAGTGAGCTGAATGGCGACTATATTCTGCTCGTCAAACTTCATCCTGCGGTGAAACATTTAGCCAAAGCAGAAACAGATGGCGAGTGGATCTTTGATGTGTCCGATCAGCCGCTCTTTCCATTGCTCTCTGTATGCGATGTCCTGATTACAGATTATTCATCCATTGTGTTTGAATATGCGCTGCTCCGAAAACCTGTTTTGTTCTTCACTTACGATCTAGAGACTTATCGCACAAAACGCGGCTTAGTCGAACGTTATGAAGACATCATTCCAGGAAAGGCTTGCGTCACTCAAGATATGCTCTTAACGGAGCTTAAGCAGCTAAACGAATCAGCCAATCAAGACTTATTGAAAACCTTTGCTGAGGAATGGAATCAATATTCAAAAGGGAAATCAAGTCAGCAGCTTCTTTCCTTTATTGAACATCAGCTCTTACACAAAAAACGTCCGGCTTCTCATTAAGAAGCACGGACGTTTTTTTATTTGTTATACACGGGGATATCATAATACAGCGTATAGTTATCAAGTAAGTTATACAAACTATACATACGAGTGACCTGTTTAGAAGCCCAGCCAATATCTGTTGCATATTGGTGAGTGGCTGTCGCAGACCAGCGCATTTTGTAAATGGTATCTTGTTTGTATGTGGCATTATTGATGTAGCTGTTGCCAATGAATTTTGCCCCGCCAATAATAGCTGCCTCTGGTGTGAACCATTGCTGTTCATACGCATACTTTGCACCGAGGTAATTCGGGTTACTGTCATATGCACCAATGCCATACATGTTATATACTTTTTTCCCATTAAACATCGTACCATTCGCTAAAATGGAATTTCCGTTACCTGTTTCAAGCAGCGCATGAGAAATGAGATAAATTTCGTTAATATGATACGTTTTCGCTGCTGTAATAAAGGCTTGTCCTTTACCTGCAAGAATCCCTTTGCCTGCTAAAATCTTTGAATTGACCTCTGCCGGATTGAGATTCGCAGCTTCAGAGAGTTTCAGAAATTGAAAATAAGATTGAGTGCCCTCAACAATATTGGCTGGATCTACATATTTTTGCACCTCTGCGGAACTTGCATTTCTCCAACCTAGGTTAATCTTGATCCAGTTTCCTTCTTTCCCAAGCTGGTTCACTTTTGCTCCTTTATTCAGCTGTGCCACAATGTTGCTTGCAGAGCTCGAATCAGGTGTAGAACGTACATTTAGCCCGTCTGTATTCACTGTGGACGTCGCTGGGTCTACATATGTCGCATAGACGTAGGCTGCACCATCTGTCTGCGGCGACACCTTCATTTGTTTGTTTACCATCTCATTGACTGTGAGGTTATAATTCGTCTGCATCACCATTGGACCGTTTTTGATTTTGGTAGCTGTGGCTGTCCAGCCGTATTGGCTTTTCACAAAAGCAATGGCCGCATTCGCATTTGGTAACCCTGTAAACTGCTGTGTGATGTTGATTTTATATGCCGGTTTTGTCGTTGTTGTATAAGCAGCTGGTTCATTTCGTTTTTTGAAGAATGTCATGCCTTGGTCTCTTAAGGCAGCAGTCGAAATAACCCCTGTTTTGATCTGATATTGGCCATAATCAGTTGCACCCGTTTTTTGAGCGGCTGCTTTCATTTTTTGTTTAGTTAAATAACTTAAGGCTTGATTCAGCTTTGTCTGATTCACAGTTGCCTCTGTCGTAATACGGTATTGCTTAACAGCTTCTGTTAATGTTTTTGTACTGCTGGCAACTCCATTTTTTTTTATGATCTCTTGTGCCTGCTTCACTTTGCTTTGATCATATACAGGAGTTGTCATTAGGCTGTATGCTTTACTGACGGCTTGCCCCTTGCCTGTTGTGATGCTGCTTGTCACCTTTTGTGCTTTTAAGTATGCAGCACCTTTATTTACTTTTGTCTGATCCGTTGCTTGATTCACGACAAGTCGATACGTGCTATCAGATGCTTTGCCTGTTTTTTTCGTTGTGGCAGAGACTTTTTTCTTTTGGAAAAATGCCGTTGCTTTTTTTGCTTGATCATCGCCCAAAAGATTCCCAGTCACTACTTGATATGGCTGTGTAGAGGAGATCTTTTTAGACGTATAGCGCCATTTCTTTTTCTTGAAAAAGGCAACTGTTTTTGCGTAAGTTGTGTCATTTAATTGATTGAGCTTTACGATATAATTTTTCGTTTTTCCTACTCGCTGCACAGTACCTGACACACCAGCTTGTTTTTTGATCTGAGCCGCCGCTGAGGCTGCTTGCTTACTGTCTTTGAAATAGCCTGATTCCATGCTATATACATTTTTAACAGCTCCAGCCTTCTGAATCTTTCCGCTGATTTTCGCTTCTTTTTGCAGCTGGGTCAGAAGGGTTTGCGCTTTAGACTGATTCGTTTGTGCAGCAGATGTGACGATGTAATACGGTTTGCCTGCTGCTACCGTTTGGAGTGCTGCTTTTAAACCAGATTCCTTTTGAAAACCTTGCAGGATGGTATTTGCCTTACTCTGTCCGACAATATTGCCTGAGATCAGCTGATACAAGGTGCCAGCTTTGTTTTCGGTTTGATATGTACTAGTGACTCCGGCCTGTTTTTGTAGTTCGGTTTGAATATTTTTGACTTTCGTTTCAGAATCAATGGCTCCTGAAATGACCTGATAAGATGGTCTACTTTGATTGATAGCTTCATACGTGCTATTGAGTCCTGATGTTTTCGTCAGCTCGAGCGTCAGTTTTTTCGCCTGACTTTCATCGTTGATTGGATCAGATACGATTTTCTGTAAAGGAAGGCGGTCACCTACTGGAGACACCGTACCGCTCATGCCTAACTCTTTTTTTAATGCAGCGGCACTTGCACTCGCTGCTGCTTGTGAGTCATATCCTGAGGCAGTCAGTTGATAAGTCGATGTATTTCCTGAGGTTTGATAAGTGGCTGTCCACTTCTTATCCTTTTTCAACGTGTCAACCGCTTTTTTCACTTCTGCTTCTGTTGTAAATACTTTTGAGGTGCTAATCGTATAAATGGATTGATCGACATAGGAGGCTGCTTGCACTTCTTTGCCCGTGTGTAATGTCATACCAAAGGCAGCTGCGAGTAACATAATCTTGATGGTTTTTTTCACGGTCCCTGTCCCTCTCTTAACTTTGCATAATAGTCTACTAATCTCTTTATCGACAAAAACACCAGACTTTTTTAACAAAATAAGCTTAATATATTTAAATTCGCCTATGAAAAGTGACATTTTCAGGAGACTTTCACCTCAATACATAATCTTAAATTCACTTTAAAGATATAGCGATTTCTTAATTTCCTTTAAAAGATATGGTATCATATAGCATCATTAGAATTTTCAAATTCACTTGTATTTTATATCAAAACGAATTTCTTGACTTTTTCAATAGTAATCTCCAAAGGAGTCATAATAATGAACAAGAAAATTTTTAAACGTCAGAAAAAAATATTAAAACGAAAAATAAATTTTTTAAAAGACCCTTTAATGAATTTTATAAAGGATAAAAGACACCAAAGAAACAATTTATATGCATACTATTATCAACGTTTTGATGTTGTTGAAAAAACCGTACTATATGAATCTAGAGACGGAAAGAGTATGACCGATAGCCCATTAGCCATTTTTGAATATTTGTTACATCAGCCTCATTTCAAAGACTATACACATATTTGGTCAATTGATGATTTTGAAATATTAAGACCAATTTTAGATAAGTATACCGATTATAAAAACATCATTTTTGTAAAGCGAAATTCTAAAGATTATTTGAAATACTTAGCAACTGCAAAATATTTAATAAACAACTCTACTTTTCAACCATTTTTTATATGTAAAAAGGAACAAGTCTATATCAATACATGGCATGGCACACCATTGAAATATATGGGCTTTGATATTCCAGGAAACCCTGCACATTCTCAGAATGTATTGAGAAATTTTTTGAGCTCAGATTATCTCATTAGCCCAAATGAACATACAACAAGTATGTTTATAAATAGCTATAAGTTGAAACATCTTTTCTCGGGAAAAATTATAGAAGAAGGGTATCCAAGAATTGATTTAACGTTGAATACTAATTCCCTTGAATTTAAAAAAGATCTTCACTCTTTTGGAGTAGACCTTTCTTTAGACAAAAAAACCATTGTATATGCCCCTACTTGGAAAGGGACAAGTGTAGGTAAAGTTAAAAACAATTTAACTCAGATCACTTCTGACCTGAATTACTTACATGAACGCTTTAGTCAAGAATATAATATCCTTCTTAAGCTTCATCCATTTCTGTATCAACAAGCCAGTCAATCAGCAGAATTACAAGGTCGGCTGATACCAGACTTTATCGATACAAATATGCTGCTAAGTGCGACCGATTTATTGATTACTGACTATTCAAGTATATTTTTTGATTTTCTAGTTACAAATAAACCCGTTCTTTTTTATATGTGGGATGCAGATGAATATAATGAAGAGCGAGGCATGTATTTTAACCTTAAAGACCTTCCTGGTCCCCGCCTTTATAACATTAAAAATTTGGCAGATTCGATTGCTCATATAGAAGACATAAATTCACAATTTAAACGTTCGTATGATCAATTTAAACATGACTTCACAAAACATGACGATGGTAAAGTGACTGAGAGAGTTGTGAAATCTATTTTCAACAATGAAACGGAAGACATCCGTTTCATCAATGCTCTTCATGAAAAGAAAGAAAAGATATTGATTTACCCTGGGGGAATGAAAAATAATGGTATCACTTCCTCTTTCATTAATTTAACACAAAATATTGATTATCATAAATATGATGTTAGTTGCTATATGAGCACACCAAACTCCAAAGAGGTATTAAATAATATTGCAAAAGTCAATAAAAATGTCAGGTTTATTTTCAAGCCAGGCCTACCTGTCTACACTTTACAAGAAGTTTATAAAGATAAATTCATTCATAATCGAGGAGTAACCAGTAAATTCGGGGAAAAGCTCTATCCACAAGACGCTTATTCCAGAGAATTTAGTCGCCTTTTCGGAAAATCCACTTTTGACCATGTCATTGATTTTAGCGGATATAGTTTATATTGGGCTAAATATCTCGTTTCTGCAGATGCTAAAACAAAAATATGTTTTATGCATAATGATCTTCTCTCTGATAGCGAAAGAACGATCAATGGTAAGAAGCCTCATAAAATAAATTTGAGAGGTTTATTCACCATATATCATAAATTTGATAAATTGGTCAGTGTTTCTAAAGGCACAATGGAATTAAACAAACAAAATTTATCTCACTATGCAGATGAAAGTAAGTTTGATTATGTGATGAACTCAATCAATCCAGACAAAATATTAGGAATAGAATTACAATCTGGTGACCAAAACACATCAAGCCTTATCCAATCGAATAAACCTTTTAAATCAAGAGCAAAAATTCTAAGCAGCAAACATGATAAAATCTTCACTACGTTAGTAGAAGATAACCTGTCCACTTTTTCAAGCAAAGAGTTTGAAAACAATGTAGTGATGATTACAAGAAAAGCTGTAACAAAACAAAACGAAGTTTTATATAAGTTCTCTTATGAAGATCATGTTGTGGGATGGCTAAATAAAGATGCTTTTAAACTTCTTCCAGATAGTATTATATGTGAAGAAGAAGTTCATAAATTAGCATTAATCACCAATCCTAAACATAATGATATTTGGACGAAACCCTTTAAAACGAGGGGAATTAAAAAGGTTTCTTCGAGTCACCCCTATAAGAATATTATGGTAGAGATAGACCGAGAAGCTAGAACTGAACGTTCACTCTACTGCAGATTCTATATCAACAAACAACTAATAGGCTGGATAGACTCATCTGCACTAAAAATACTGAAGAATTATGAAGTAAATAGTGTTCAATCTGAGGAAAAGCAAGTCATGATGGAAAAAGAAATACAAACATTATTGAACAAAAATTACCACGAACATGCAGAGTTTATTCGCTCATTGCCTAATAGAACACTTTTAGAAAGAAATATAAATAAAAAAATGAAAATTGTCCATACAGAGAATCATACAATATGGACAAAAGCATATCCAAATTTCGGATATGAAGAAGTTTGCAGCGCTGAGTTATATAAAGGTGCTATTGTAACTGTACACAAGAGCCATAAAACAAAAGAAGCGACATATTACCAATTCTCTTTAGATAAAAAAGTGATTGGATGGTTACATGTAAAAGCGTTTAAAACATTAGATCATCAAACTATTTTAAATCGTAAAGAAGTGAGCTACTCTGCTTCTCTTCATTTGAACGAATTTAAAATTTATAGCAAAACGAACGAAGATACTAGGTTTAAAGTCTTGAAAGATTTTTATCTTTACAATCAAAAAGAAGTTGATATTACAGAAGAAATTACCACACCTATATCAACTTACTGTTCCATAGTGTTTAATAACGAAAAAGTAGGCTGGGTAGATAAAAAAGCGATTGAAATTCTTGAAGTTCGAGGGTTTGAAATAGGAAATGAATTTGTTCCTTACCCTTCCAAAAAACACTATAATTTTGTTAATATGGGACGTCTGTCTCCAGAAAAAGGGCAAGATAATTTAATTACTGCTTTTAAACAACATTTAGAAACACATGCAAACAGCAGACTATATATTCTCGGCGATGGTCCTCTTAAAAATGACCTTCTAAAGTTAATAGACGAATTAGAATTGCAAAACTATGTGTTTTTAGTTGGCCAAGTTGAAAATCCATTTACCGTCCTAAAAATGTGTGACTGCTTTGTTTTATCATCACACTATGAAGGCCAGCCAATGGTACTTTTAGAAGCCATGACGTTAGGAATGGATATCTTGGCAACAGATATTATTGCAAATCGAACAGTTTTAGAGAATGGCAAATATGGTGCTTTAGTCAATAACAGTGTCGATGGACTTGTAGGAGGGCTAAATAAATTTAGTAATCATACAAATCCTGCTTATGCTCCATTCAATTATAAAGAGTACAATAAAAAAGCAATGGATACTTTTTATAAAGTGTTAAATTAACTAAAAAAGACTTTCAAGCTCTATTCCATGCTTGAAAGTCTTTTTCTATTTATATATGTGACACAATCAGTTCACAAGATCCTTCAATGGTGAAGTTCCCTGTTTCAGCAGGCAGGATAAAATGGGCTCCTTTTGGCAGCGGATATGTATGTCCATTATGCTCTAAGGACCCTTCCCCATTAATAACGCTGCACAGCAAAAACGGATAATCTTGCGATAGCTCTACTTTTTGATCAATTTCCCATTTATACACAGAAAAATATTCTGCTTCTACAAATGTTCTAATGGTCACCCCTGGACGAGTTTCTACTGATTCATCTGCATAACCGTCTACATGTGGAACCGTTGTGACATCAATGGCCTGCGTGAAGTGAAGTTCACGTTCATGGCCATTTTGGTCTTTTCGTTCATAATCATACACCCGATAGGTCGTATCTGAACTTTGCTGCGTTTCAAGAACCAGTGTGCCTTCACATAGCGCATGAATGGTACCGCTTGGCACATAATAAAAATCGCCCGGCTTAATTTTCACTCGCCGCAAAAGGCCTTCCCAATCTCCGCTGTTCATCATGGTCACAAGCTCAGTTCTCGTCCGTGCATTATGACCATAGATCATTTCTGCGCCTTCTTTGCAGTCAATGATATACCAGCACTCTGTTTTCCCAAGCTCACCATTTTCATGTCTTTCCGCATAATCATCATCTGGATGAACTTGAACGGATAAGTCTTGGTTTGCATCTAAAATTTTGGTTAAGAGCGGGAAGCGATCGCCTTCTATTCCCCCAAACAATTCTCTGTGATTGTTCCATAGTTCGATCAGCGTTTTCCCTTTATATGGACCGTCTTGCACGACACTTGGTCCGTTTGGATGAGCAGAAATTGCCCAGCATTCTCCCGTTTGATCAGAAGGAATATCATAGCCAAATTGATCCCTTAAGGCTGTACCTCCCCATATTCTCTCCTTCAATTCAGGCAGTAAAAAAATTGGTGACTGCTTCATTCAGGATGACTCCTCCCTTTGCTACCCTTTGATAATCCTTGCCTAGCATGATGAAAACTAGCAAGTCTCAACTTTTATTATGACGCTATCTAAAGAGAAGTCAATCCTTTCAGTACACCGAATGGAAACGATAACAAGAAAATCAATTCACCCTTTGACAGAGCCTGCAAGAAGCCCTTTCACAAAGTATTTTCCGAGTAGAATATAGACCAAAAGTGTCGGCAGCGCAGCCAAGATGGCACCTGCCATTTGAACATTCCATTGCACAATTTGACTGCCTGATAAATTTTGCAGTGCAACCATGACCGGCTGATTCTCTGCTGTGGTCATAGTGACCGCAAATAGAAACTCATTCCACACATTTGTGAACTGCCAAATGGCAACTACGACAAACCCTGTGATGGAAAGCGGCAAAATCATATGTCTGAAGATCCCGATAAATCCGGCCCCATCCAGCTTCGCTGATTCAATCATTTCATCAGGAATGCTCACATAAAAATTGCGGAACATGAGTGTTGTGATTGGCAGGCCATATACGACATGGACAAGTACAAGTCCCGGAATGGAGTTATACAAGCCGATTTCACGTAAAAATTGAATAAGTGGAATGAGGATACTTTGGTATGGTATAAACATACCGAACAACATGAAGGTAAACACCACTTCTGATCCTTTAAAGCGCCATTTAGACAGCACATAGCCATTCATCGCACCTAATACAGCTGACAATAAGGTTGCAGGAATGACTAGATAAAGAGAATTCATTAAATTGGGTGATAACTTTTCAAAAGCGATTTTGTAGCTTGAGAAATCAAGTGTAGATGGAAGCGCCCACATTCGCTCAAGGGTAACTTCACCTAATGGCTTTAAGCTTGTGACGAGCATGACATAAACAGGCATGAGAAAAAACAAACTGCACAGTATTAATAAAGCATAAAGAACTGGACGGACAAACCCTCTTGCGATCATGATGAAGCCCCCTTCCGGCTAGACAGGAGATACGGCACGATAAAGACCGCAACAGAAATCAACATGACGATCGCAATGGCGGCACCACCTGCATAATGGTTTCCTCTAAAGGTCATTTCAAACATATAAACACCTGGCACATCGGTGACAAAGTTTGCACCTGGTCCTGTCATCGAGTAAATCAAATCGAAGATCTTTAAAGAAATATGTGCCATGATAATGACGACGCTCGCTGTGATTGGTTTTAACAGCGGAAAAATGATTTTCCAGTAGATTTGCCACTCGGTTGCGCCATCCATTCTAGCAGCCTCTCTCACTTCCTCTGGAATGCCTCTAAGACCAGCCAAATACATCGCAAGTGAGAACCCTGTCATCTGCCACACAGCAGCGATGACAACTGCAATCATTGCTGCCGGTACACCAAACTCAATTTTCCCCCAGACAAATCCAGCTAAAATGTTCGTATCCGTGTACCACTTGGGCTGGATGCCGAGTGTTTTTAAAAATAGATTCACCCCAGTTGATGGATTTAGGATCCATTGCCACACAACACCTGTGACAACAAAGGAAAGGGCCATCGGAAAGAAAAAGAGATTCCGAAAAAGTGATTCTCCCTTGATCTTCTGGTCTAGTAAAATGGCCAGTACAAGCCCAGAAGCAATGACTGCTCCAATAAAGAATAATGTAAAAAAGACCGTGTTTCGAAGATCTGACTGAAAGCGAAAATCTTGAAACAGCATGACATAATTTTTCATACCTGCGAAAGAAAAATCAGGAACAAGCGAGGTCCAGTTCGATAATGAAACATATCCTGTCCAGCCAATAAATCCGTAAACAAAAATGAATAATAAAACAGCTGACGGTGCTAAAAATAGCAGGGCAAGCAGCTGGTCTCCATTCCATTTTTTCCGAACACGTTTCACTTTTGCTGCTGGTGTTTTTGTGATCGGCGATGTGTCCATGCGCATGAAGCTACACTCCTTTTTTAAAAAAGAGGCGGTGCCTAACGGCCGCCTCTTTCATCTTTATTTCATTGAATCTTTTAAAGAAGAAACGAACTGACTGCTATCTTTTTGTGTCACGAAAATATTGACGGCTTGGTTCGCCTTCGTGACAAAACCTTCTTCAGCAGCTGAGCCATGCGCAAGAGACGGTGCCAGCTTTGACTCTTTAAACGCCTTCATTGCCGATTTTCCATATTCATCATATTTTGATACGTCTGCATCCACACGTGCCGGTATTGACCCTTTCAGCGGATTAAACGCATCCTGTCCTTCCACAGATCCTAAGACAGATAAGAATTTTTTCACGTTTTCTGGCTGTTTGACACCCTTCGGCAATCCGAATGTATCCGTGATGACCATAAAGCTGCCCTCCGTACCAGGAGTTGCCACGTATCCAAAGTCTTTATTCACCTTCAAATCTAGATCATTCACAAAGTATCCTTTTGCCCAATCGCCCATGACATTCATTGCAGCTTCCCCTTTTGCCACGAGCTGTGAGGCATCCTGCCAGTTACGCGAGCTATGATCGTCGTTGACGTATTCGAGCATACGTCCAAAGATGTCTGCCGCTTCCTTCACTTTTGCATCATCCATTTTTAAGTCGCCCGCCCAAAGTTTTTGATAGTCATCTGCACCTAGTACACCTAGAAGAACGCTTTCAAACAAATGAGTCGCTGCCCAAGGTTCTTTATCCCCAAGCGCAAGTGGAGTAATCCCTTTTTTCTTTAAGGCATCGGCTGTTTTGAAAAATTCATCAAACGTCGTTGGCGGTTCTAAGCCCTGATCTTCAAATACTTTTTTGTTATACCAAAGCACATTGCCTCTGTGAATATTCACTGGAACGGAATAGATTTTCCCGTCTTTGCTCACAAGGTCAATCAGTGATTCTGGAAATTTATCCTTCCAGCCTTCTTTCTCATAAAGGTCATCCAGCGGCTCCATTTTACCTGCGGCTACCCAGCTCTCATTCAGCTCTGCTCCCCCGTGTACTTGGAAAGTAGCTGGCGGATCATCTCCTTGCATCCGGCTTGTTAGAACAGCCTTTGCATTCGTACCAGCGCCACCAGCGACAGCTGCATTTTCAATTGGAATGTCTTTATTTTTCTCTTCAAACAATTGAATGAGTGCCTTCAGTCCGTCTTCCTCACCTGCACCAGTCCACCAAGAGAAAATTTCTAGTTTCTCCGCTCCGCCCTCTTTTTTTGCATCTGAGTTCGTCGATGAACTGCAAGCAGAGACGACCAGCATACAGAGTGCCAATAAAGTAAAGCCTAATTTAAACTTCATCATGGATCCCCCATCCCTATTTTGTAAGCGTTATCAAAATAAGTATACTGGCAGATCCTTGCCTTTTTTCAGGCAAACTTCTTCACTTTTTTATGAAATTCTTCATTTTTTTACGACCTGTTTTCGATATTCCTTCGGTGAACAGCCAACCATTTTTTTAAACACACGACTGACGTAATTCGGATCAGTATATCCTGCTTGATAGGTGATTTCTTTTAAACTAAGCGAACTCTCTTTCAGTAGCTTCTTCATTTTATCCATCCTACAGGTCGTCACATATTCTTTAAACGTCAGACCTGTCTCATCCTTAAAGCGTTTGGTGAAATACGTCGGGCTTAAATCAACATAGGCGGCCGTTTGCTCCAGCGTGATATGTTCGCAAAAATGTGTTTGAATGTATCGTTTCGCCCGTTCTATATCATTCACCGTCTGGGTTCTTGCTTCATACAGATCAAATAAATGTTCACAGCATTGGCGGCATTCTGTTTCTGTAGTGATAGCTAGAATCGGCACATCTGCACGAAGTCGTGATTTGAGTAAAATGAGCAGCTCTTTCACATGAGAAATGGTTGCCCCTTCTAATTGGAAGGCATCATAGTAAGCAAGAGCATCATCTCTTCTCCCTTCTTCTAGTGCCAGCATCATGTCATCGGCAAGCTCAGGCAAGTTGATCAATACGTAAGGTTGTCTATCTGTATAGTAAAAGCCATAACGAACCGCACCGTCATCTTTTTTTCGCTGATAATAGGAAAGCTTCGCTTCTGCCGCACTTTTCTGAAGTTGAAGTGGATTTGAGACAGGATGACCCATGCCAACAATAACAGGGGAATCCTGCTCGCTTGTCATAGCAGCGCGAATGGCTTGCAGTACATTCGCCTTTAGATGACCAGGTGATTGACGGCTGTAAATCAAGCATGTAAACAGCTCACCGCTCACTTTGATAGGCACTGCTTGAAAAAGAGCAGACTCCTGCAAATGATTCAGGAGTTGATCCCCGCCTGTCCGCTGAACAGCGATCACTAGACCTGTTTGAAAATCCTGAAACAGCCGCTCAAACGCTGTGGAGGAATAAGATTGACCGTTCAACACATGAGCTTCCAGCCATTTTGATTGCTGATTGACTTTCTCCGCCTGCCGCAGGGAGACCTCCTGCTGAATTTCTGCCGCAACAGAACGAATCGCTGTAATGGTTTCGTCTTTATCAGCTGGTTTGACAAGGTATTGTTTGACCCCTTCCTGCATGGCTTGTTTGGCATAATCAAATGTATCGTAGGCTGTCAGCATAATAAATTTAGTATGAGGACAGCTTACTTTGATCTGTTTGATCGCTGTGAGTCCATCCATGCCTGGCATCTGAATATCCATGAGCACAAGGTCTATTGGCTTAGACCGCGCCAATTCCACCGCCTTTTTTCCATTCGCAGCTTCCCCTGCAATATGACAGTCTGGCAGCCATTCGGTCATGAACTTACGCATCGCCATTCGTTCAATTTTTTCATCATCCACAATCAGCACGTTCAGCATGCTCGTTCCTCCTTGATTGGTATTGTCAATTGAATGGTAGTCCCTTCGTTTGGCTTTGAATCAATTTGAAGAGCATCCTGCACTCCGTAAAACAAACGCAGCCTCGACATCACATTTCGAAGACCAATTCCTGTCGAGTGACCTTTACTACGTGTGTCTGGATGATCTTCTTCCTCTTGCGATAGCAATCTCTTTTTCTCTTGATCACTGATGCCAAGTCCATTATCCCGAATCCGAATCATGACAAAGCCACCATCTCGATCAATAGAGAGCTCTACAAGCCCCCCCTCCTCTTTTGGTTCTACCCCATGAATAAAGGCATTTTCGACAAGCGGCTGCAATGTAAGGCTCGGAATGTGAACAGATAGACACGACTCATCTATGGTCGTTTTGCATGTAATACGATCGGAAAATCTTGTTTCTTGTATATGAAAATATTCTTTTACCACTTTCACTTCTTGTTCTAACGTAACAGATGTGCTGAGAGGAGATAGCGAATACCGCATCAGCGTAGAAACGGATTGTATCAATCTCGATGTCGCATCAGCTGATTCTAAGTACGCCATACGTGAAACGATGTTTAATGTATTAAATAAAAAATGTGGATTCATTTGGTTTTGTAGTGTTTTCAGCTTCATGTCTTTAATTTTCTGATCTAAAGCGGCCTTTTGTTTCATCTCTTCAATCATGACCTTCATCTCTCGCCGCATTCGCTCAAAGGCATGATTTAACACAGAGATTTCGTCCTTCGATGACACATGCAAATTCGGACCATCAAAATTTCCTTCTGATACTTCTTTGGCACTTCGAGACAGATGAACGATCGGTCTTGAAATTCCGCCCGCAATGATATAGGCCATCCATAATGCGATGCCTATCGATAATGTAAACAGACATAGAGTAAAAAGCGCATACGTTTGATGTCTTTTTTGAAGGGATTGGTAGAGTACTTGATACTCAGATAATTCATCATCCAAAAGAGTCATTGTCTGCTCTTGGATATAAGAGGACACGGTTCTTACTTCTTTCACACTTGCAGCATATTCTTTGATTTTCCCTTTTTTTACATGATTCATTGTCGCATCACTTTCGTTTATGAGCGTCCGCATCATATATTGATATTTTTCAATGGAGGGGATGGCGGCATGAAGCTCTGCATCTTTGAGCAATGCTTGATCATATGATGTCATTTTCTGTTTTGATTCAGCATACCCCTTGGCAAACGCCTGATCCTTTTCGATGGCAAAGGCGTTGACCTTTTCATACATCGTTTTTGCCTCTGTCGAAATATCATTCAGCAGGAGAAAGGAACGAAAGCTCTTGCTATATTCTGATGTGATTTTTGAACTGCTCCAATACACAAAAAAAGCGGCCACATTACCAAGGAGCACAAGAATTAAAAATGCCAATAATAATTTACTTCGTATTTTTCTCATGGCTGAACCCCCTGTGGTCTTTCCGTTTGATGAAGGGGCAGGTCTCCTCGCCGAATCACACTCGTCCCTGTGTACTGAAGCGGTTCTTGTTTATCCCCTTGCTGCAAACGAACAAGAGATTCAACCGCTTGATAGCCCATTTCATAAGGGTGCTGTACAACCACTGCATCAATTTTCCCATCATCCAGCGCTTGAATCGTATCAGGCAGAGTATCAAATGCGAGCACATAAACATCTTTAGACGAATGATATTGCTCTGTTGCTTGAATAATGCCGACACCGTCTAATGCACTTGTTCCATAAAATGCGGTGAGCTGCGTATGATCATTTAACAATTTATACGCAGCACCGGAAGCACCTGATTTCGTAATCGCCGACTCTTCTATTCCAGCAATATGAATGCGTTTCTCACCAGAAACGGCATCTCGAAACCCCTTCACGCGAAGCTTCTGGTGAATCGCATCAAGACGTCCCGTCACAATGCCCACATACTGTTCGCCTTTTGTATCGGCGATGAGTGCCTGTCCGGCGATAAAGCCGGAATAATAGTTATCTGTTCCGACATACACTTGACGCTTGCTCCCCTCTGCATCGGTATCGACTGTGACGACATCTATACCTTTCTCTCTTGCTTTTTGAAAGAGCGGTTTGTATCTCTTTGCATCAAGCCCTTGCGTCATAATGCCATCCACATGACCAGCAATCGCCATATCAATGGTTTTCAGGTGATCATCCAAATCAGCCTGCTTTGGACCTAGGTATTCAAGATACACCCGATGAACTTCCGCCGCATCAGCAGCTCCCTTTTGCACCAATTGCCAATATTCATTATCAAGTTCCTCTGGTACAAGAACAAAGTGATATTGATAAGTTGATACCGTCTCATTGGAAACGCTTTCAATTTTAACTAAATCTTGACCTAATACAGATAAAAAAAGAACAGATACGACACAAAATGTGAGAAATGCGCCCATTCCGAACAACTTCGACCATTTCATTCACATTCTCCTCCTTCCATTGTTGCCGCATAAAAAAAGAGCTGCTTATAAAAGCATACTCTCTCGACCTCTATAATTCCTTTGTCATAAATAAACTGTTTGGATCTTCTTGGTATGAACCAAAAGGCGGACAATATTGAAATCCAAAGCTTTCATATAATTTTCTTGCCGGTTCAAAGAAAGCAATCGCACCTGTTTCAAGGCTCACTCTTTTATACCCCCGCCGCTTCGCCTCTTGGAGAAGGTGGGTCAACAGATGCTTCGCCACGCCTTTTCGCATATGGGCTGCTGCCGTCCTCATCGATTTGAGTTCACCATGTTCACTTGATAGCTCCTTGATGGCTCCGCAGCCAAGAAGCACCTCTCCATCCCTTGCACTCCATACTGTGACATCATGTTTTTTCAGATCGTCTAACGGAAGGGCATGAATGCTTTCTGGCGGTGAATGTTTTTTCATCTCTTCTAAATGAGCTTTAATCAATTGTTCAATTTGACCATCTTTTAGTTCATCTTCTTGAATGTACATATCGACCTCTCCTTTATGCTCATTTTATGTGAAAAGAAGCGCCTTCCCATCTTTTATGTTAGATAAACGAACAAACAACCGGCAGTCATCAGCCGGTTGTTTATGTGAACTACATGATGGTGGAAGAAAGTACAGCCTGTAATTCTTCTGCTGTACTGCTTTCAAGCTGGCTGCCGACACCTACTGCCACGGCTCCTGCTTCAAGCCACTTTGGCACATCGACTGGATGAATGCCTCCTGTTGGGATGAACTCAATCTCTGGAAACGGACCTTGCAAATTTTTCATATAGGACAAACCGAAGGAGCCGCTCGGAAAAAGCTTTAACACGCTGTATCCATTTGCTTTTGCCTGCATAATTTCACTCGGGGTCAAAACACCTGGCACGTAGAGTGTATCGTGAAAAGATAGGTGCTCTCCGATAGTAGGAAGATATCCAGGGCTAACGATGAATTGAGAGCCGGCTTCAATGGCTGATTGTGCCTGCTCAAGCGTTGTAATCGTTCCGGCTCCGACAATCAAGTCGTGGTCATGCTGGTAAGATGCAATGATTCGCTCTGCATTGGGCGTGGTATATGTCACTTCGATGGCGCGCACCCCTTTTTTCTTTAAACGACCAATCATCTCTATCCCGTCTGCTTCACTACCTGCTCTGACCACCGCAATGAGTTTACAAGCTGCGAGCTTCTCTTTAACGCTCATACTTGCTGACTTTCCCATACCTCTCATCTCCCTTCATATCGTGTCGCCTTTGATATCGTTTGGCTTCTTTTATAAATGCCTGAAGCTCTTTCCGAGTCGGCAGGCCCTCGTGATCTCCTGGGGACATGACTGCAAGTGCTCCAATGGCATTGCCTCTTGCAACCGATTTTTCATATGATAATCCGTCCAGCAGACCGCTCATCACTCCCACTGCAAATCCATCACCAGCTCCGACTGTATCCACGACATGAGACACATGGAAACCATCCACTACACCTTGGCCAGATGCACTTTTGAAATAGGCTCCTTCCGCTCCCAGTTTAATGACCACAAGCTTGACACCTTTTTGTAAATAAACATCCGCAATCGCTTCCGGCTCATGACATCCTGTGAGTCTTTGACCTTCTGCAAGCCCTGGAAAAAACCAATCTACTTGAGCAGCCATCTGGTTCACCGTATGAATCATGTCTTCTTCCTCTTCCCATAGTTGAAGTCTAAGGTTCGGGTCAAAGGAAATGGTTTTTCCTGCTTCTTTCATTTCTTTAAGGGCATGAAAAGAAAACGCTCTCATTTCACTAGACACAGCAGGCGGGATTCCGGTCATATGAAGATGTCCTGCCTTCTGAAAATAAGTGGACGGGAAATCGCTTGGGTTCAATGTGCTCGCAGCAGAGCCTTTTCGGTAGTACGTCACATCAGGGTCTCCATCGATGACTTTTGATTTAAGCAATATCCCTGTTTTGGCCCCATCATTTGAACGGAGCACTGCCTTCGTATCGACCCCTTCTTTTTGAAGCTCTTCTAAAATAAATGTACCAAGTGAGTCCGCCCCGACCTTGCTCATCCAGCCTACGCTAAAGCCTAATCTTGCCAAGCCGACCGCAACATTACTCTCTGCACCAGCAAGTGCTTTTTGAAACGTATGCACTTGGTGAAGCTCGCCAATTTCTTTTGCATAAAACATCGCCATTGATTCCCCAAATGTGATCACATCCAATGCTTTCACTGATTTCTCCCCTTTCTTGGTACCGGTTTCAAAACAGTTGAAAAAGAGAGAGCATGCACGTATGTATACTCTTCTCTGTCTGACGTTTATAAAGATTTTCTCACAATGATTTCTCCATCAAGTTGAATGGTCTGGGGTGCACTCTTATCCCCTTCAAGACGCGTCTTGATTTTTTGCATCGCCGCTTTCCCCATCTCATGAGATGGCTGCGCCACCGTAGTGATGCCTGGCCCGATCAGCTTATACCATTCTGTATCATCAAATCCGGCAATGCCTATCTCCTCAGGAATCTTCACCCCAAGATCGACGAGTTCACTGATGAGCTTCAGCATGAGTAATCCATTGCCTGCTAAAATCGCTTTTTTCTGATGGTTTGATTGTAAAAAACGACAAATCTCATCTCGCATTTGTTCCTTTTGCTTCAAATTGATTTCTGCAATCATAGGTTTCTTATGTTGACTCATGGCCGTCTGTTCATAGGCTTCTTTTCGTTCTTCACGAGGACTAATCCCATCGACCGGCTCAGTAAAGAAAGCGATGTGTTCGTAGCCTTTTTCATACATTTGGTGAAGTAGACGAGCCGTGATGTCACGGTTATTCGTTGTGACGGTATCGACCTTGAGTTCAGGTAACTTACGGTCAACAAGAACAATCGGTACACCGTTTTGCTTAAAGTCTTGCAAAATGTCATTGTTTTGACCGGTCGTATTAATGATCAGCCCTTCAATATAATGCGCATTCAGCTTCAGAAGCATTTCTCGTTCTTTTTCTGGACGATTATCTGTGTTGCACACCATAATGCTGTATCCATATTCATCACAAATCTCTTCCACACCACGAAGTGTCGCAACAGAGAATGGATTCGTAATATCAGCCACAATAAAACCAATGACCTTGCTCTTTCTTACTTTCAATCCTTGGGCAAGCTGACTCGGACGGTAATGGAGCTCCTCAATGGCTTTTTTAATCTTTTTTACCTTTTCAGGAGAAATTTCATTTGTTCTGCCATTGATGTATCTGGATACCGTTGATTTTGAGACACCTGCATATGCTGCAACTTCGTTAATGGTGACTTTCGTTTGCTTTTTCTCTTTCATACAAAAAACTCCCAAGATCGATCTTCTCATTTGTTTCGAAACCGATTTCAAATAAACTTAAAAAAAGCATACCACAAGTTGAACTGTATCAGAAGATTTTTTTCATGAACATGAAGAAAAAAAGCTTTTATATAATTAAAGAAAGCGATTTCAAATTAACGGTTGACGCCGCTCTCTTTTTCCTCTAGAATTTTCCTTGAAACCGATACCAAATAAAACAATCATATGTTTCAGATGGAAAGGGAGGCTTATCTCAAATGGAAAATCGTTATGCTGTACATCCTGAGCAGGTCAAGCGTTTTACAACAGAGGAACTTCGTCGTCATTTTCATATTCCGACACTCTTTGTCAGTGGTGAATTGAAGCTATATTATTCGCATGAGGACCGTGTGGTGATTGGCGGTGTTATGCCGACATCAGAACCGATCAAGCTAGATGCCGGCGACTTTTTACGTACAGAATATTTCCTTGAAAGACGGGAAATTGGCATTGTGAATGTCGGCGGCCAAGGTACGGTTACAGTCGATGGTGAGTCATTTGTGCTGGAGCATAAAGATTTCTTATATATTGGACTTGGACACGAACATGTACAGTTTGCTAGTTCATCAGGTGAGCAGGCCAAATTTTATCTTGTGTCAGCCACAGCTCATAGAGCGTATCCGACACAAAAGGCTGCGATTGCTGAATTAACACCGAATCATTTAGGGGAAGCATCCGCCTCAAACGTACGGAATCTGTATCAGGTCATTCATGCAGACGGCATCCAAAGCTGCCAGCTTATGATGGGCATCACTCAGCTTGAAACCAATAACACATGGAACACGATGCCTGCTCATATACATGACCGGCGGATGGAAGTGTACTTATATCTTGATATAGAGGAAGACGCACGTGTCTTTCATTTTATGGGGGAGCCATCTGAAACGAGACATCTCGTTGTGGCAAATGAAGAAGCCGTCATCTCACCTGCCTGGTCCATTCATTCAGGCTCAGGTACCGCAAATTATTCATTTATTTGGGCAATGGCGGGAGAAAACTATACGTTTAAAGATATGGACTTTGTCCCGATGGACCAGCTGAGGTAATGAAATGACGACGACATCATATGTAGCGTCCCTCTTTTCCCTCGAAGGCAAAACAGCTCTTGTCACAGGTCCTGGAACTGGTATTGGGCAAGGTATTGCCGTAGCGCTTGCCCGTTCAGGTGCAGATATCATCGGCACCTACCACCATACGCCGCTTGATGAAACAAAAGAACTTGTCGAACAGACCGGCAGATCATTTCATGCGATTCAAGTAGACTTTGCAGATCCTAAGTCCGCAAAGCGGGATGTTGATGCTCTTTTAAAACAGCATTCAATTGATATTTTGATCAATAATGCTGGGACCATTAAAAGAGAAGAGGCCGCTCAATATTCAGAGGAAAACTGGCATACTGTCATGGATGTGAATATCAACAGTCTCTTTTTCCTCACGCAAAAGGTCGGACAGCAGATGCTGAATAAAGGGCAAGGGAAAATTGTCAATATCGCTTCCCTTCTATCATTTCAAGGCGGTGTCTTTGTTCCCGCTTATACAGCAAGTAAGCATGCTGTCGCAGGTTTGACGAAAGCTTTTGCAAATGAATGGGCAAGTCAGCATATTCAGGTCAATGCGATCGCGCCTGGTTATATTGCAACCAATAACACGCAAGCCATTCGTGACGATGCGAACCGGAATGAAGAGATTCTGAAACGAATCCCCGCTGGACGCTGGGGACGGCCTGAAGATCTAGCAGGTGCCGCCGTCTTTCTCAGCTCCCCTGCCTCCGATTATATGAACGGTCATATTTTAGCCGTAGATGGCGGCTGGCTGGCGAGATAAACATGTGAAGGGAATTCCTATTTTAGGGGATTCTCTTTTTTCTATTTGCATAATTCTTCTCCTTCCGAGTCACTCTATAAAAAAAGACATGAGGGTGAGGTATTATGAAAAGTCGTATTGAACAAGATATAGAGTCCGTCATTCAGCGTGTCAAAAGCTTTGCCGGCAAAAGTGATGATATCGTGTTCCACTCTTTTTCATTTGGTCCTTCCGCTGTCTCTGCATGTCTCGTGTACGTTGAAGGACTCACAGAATTTGAGATGCTTTCCAAACAAATCATTTCACCTATGCAAAAGGAACTGACCATCACTGAGGTCGACCACACCACACTTTCTTCCCTTTCTAAAACGTTCTTTGGTATTCAAAATGATGTGCTGGAAGATATGAACCTTGCCATCGAGCAGTTATACAGCGGCAGGGCTATTTTATTTGTGGATAGGGCCACTCAAGCGCTTGCGCTCCATACGAATCTTTTTCAATTTAGAGAAGTAGAGGAGCCGCAATCAGAAGTCCTTGTAAGAGGACCAAGGATTGGATTTATTGAAAATCTTGAAAAAAACACGGCATTGCTTCGTGAACGGGCAAACGATCCGAACCTTGTCATTCAAAAGGTGAACATAGGTACTCGTAACAAGAAATCTGCTGCTCTTGTGTATGTTCGTGATATCGCAGACCCCAAACTAGTAGATGATGTATTCTCTCGTATGAAGCAAATCAAAATGGATGATATTCCTGAGAGCGGCTACATAGAACAGCTGATTGAAGACAGTCATATCTCTATTTTCCCGCAGATTCAAAATACAGAACGTCCTGATCGGGTGATTGCCTCTGTGCTAGAAGGAAAGGTATCTATTCTGCTCGACGGGACGCCATTTGCCCTCATTATGCCGATGACACTCACTGCCTTAATGCAATCACCGGAGGATTATTATCAAAGATGGACAAGTGCGACTCTTTTGCGTTTGCTCCGTTATATTGCCGTGCTTTTGACGATCTTTTTACCGGGACTCTATATCGCCCTTGTTTCCTATCATCCTGGTTTATTACCAACACGAATGGCACTTACCATCGCAGGTAGCCGGCAAAATGTGCCCTTTCCTCCTGTAGTGGAAGCCATTTTGATGTCGTTTACGATTGAACTGCTGCGGGAAGCTGGACTTCGTCTTCCTAGGGCGATCGGTCAGACGATTGGACTGATTGGCGGCGTCATTATTGGACAGGCGGCTGTCCAAGCCAATATCGTCAGTGCCTTAATGGTCATTATTGTGTCTCTGACGGCACTAGCCGATTTCACTGCTCCATCATATGATTTCAGCTTCCCCTTACGCATTCTGCGGTTTATGGCGATCTTCAGTTCAGCCATGTTTGGATTATACGGCCTCATCATGTGTTATTTATTTGTACTTTGTCACTTGATGCAGCTAAAGACCTTTGGTTTTGACTATTTCACACCTGTTTTGTCTTCACCGTTTTCAGATTTAAAAGATACGTACGTTCGTTTACCAATAGGGCTATTTAAATCAAGACCGAAAACAGCCAAGACAAAAAATCTCAAAAGACAAGGAGAGTAAACGATGTACAGAGCTGAGAAGCTATCATTGTTACAAGTCACCATTCTGTGCAGTTCTACAATGATAGGCGCTGGAATTTTAACCATTCCTCGCAGTTCTGCCAATTCAGGATTCCCTGATGGCTGGATCATTGTATTAATACAGGGAGTCATCTTTGCTTTCGTTGCTTTTTTGCTAGGTTGGATTGCGGAGAAGAATGCACCGGATACCATTTTTGAATCGAATACAAAAGGAGCCGGTGCATTCTTTGGCACGATCTTTAACCTAATGCTGATCGGTTATTTACTAGCCATTGTGGGCTTTGAGGCGCGTGTACTGGGGGAAGTGGTTCAGTTTTTCCTGCTGCAATCGACCCCTATGACGGTGATTGTGATGATTTTTTTACTTGTGGCCACCTATCATTTAAAAAGCGGAATTTTTCCGGTAGTGAAAATGGTGACATATATTTATCCGATGACCATGATCATTTACATTGGGCTCATGCTGTTTAGTTTGAAAATATTTGATTTTGATTACCTACGCCCAGTGATGGCGCACGGGTTTAAAGATTTTAGTAATTTGTTCTCTCAAACATTTATTCAATTTACAGGCTTTGAAGTCATTTTGTTTGTCGTACCGCTTATCTATAAAGACAAATGGTCAAAAGCGAAATGGGCCGCAGCGATCGGTGTAGGGATCACCACACTTATTTACTCCCTCACGCTCTTTATTGTGATTGGTTCCATGACGGTTGGAGAAACGAAATCACTCACCTGGCCCACTGTCTCACTCATTCAAGCGCTAGAACTAGAAGGGGTCTTCATTGAACGCTTTGATATTTTCTTACTGACGATCTGGACGTGCCAGCAGTTTATTTGTATGCTTGGCTTTTTCCAATTTGCTATTAAAGGCTGTCAAACGGTTTTTAAGACAACCAATTTAACGAGACTGCTATGGTTGCTGTTTTTGCTGACCTCAGCTCTCTCTCTTTTTCCGAGAAATATCAATGAAGTCTTTTACTACTCGACTTTACTCGGCTATGCATTATTCGCTGTGTTAGCGATTCCTTTTTTAACAGCTGTTCTGCTCATGATACGTAAAAAATGGGGAGGTCGATCTGCATGAAAGGACGGCGTTTATGGCTCACCTTTCTGTCTTGCTGTCTTTTGCTTTTATCGACAGGCTGCTGGGACTTAAAGGATATTGAGAAATTATCGTTTGTGCGCGGTGTTGGCATTGACGAGGAAGATGATAACGGAGTCAAACTTACCTATCAAAACCTTGTCCCTAAAATGGGCGGAACACAAGAAGCAGATTCCCCTGGCTATGTGAATGTCGTCTCAAAGGGGAAAAATGTACTGGAAGCAGTCAGCAATGTCGCTTTGAAGGACCCGCCGATTTACAGTGATCACCTCAAAATCTTTTTGTTTGGCAAAGATCAAGCCGAGCATCATGATATTCAAGGGACACTCAACCACTTTATACGAGATGATGAGGTTCGAAGAAGCAGTTACCTCTTAGTGTCACGCCATGAGGCATCAAAAGTCATCAATCAAAAATTAAAATCACAACAAAGGGTTCCAGTCGAGCATATTTTTGAAACATCAAAAAACCGGAGCTTTAACGGGAAGATTTTACTGCCAACACGTATTGGCCGAGCGTCGGATTACTTTCAGATGGGTACAAGCTTTCTTGTCCAGAGTGTGGATGTCGTAAATGGAGAACTCACCTATGATGGTGCAGGCATTATCCATGGAAAAACACGAAAGCTGATAGGATTCATACCAGCAAAAGATGTCCAATCTTTAAACTGGGTCATGAATCGCATCTCAGGCGGAGTCGTACCCGCCACCTACAAAGGCTTTCCGATTACGTATGAAATCAAGAAAGCAAAGTCCAAGATTGAACCCTATCTGAAGAACGGAAAGATTTCCTTTAAAATTAGTGTACAAACAAACGGGAAACTATCAGAAGATCAATATCCCCCTGAAAACTCATACGATGAGCAATACATCCAACGATTTGAGCGCATTTTTGAACGCAAAATCAAAGAACGCATTCAAAAAGCTGTCCACCACATGCAAAAAGAAGTTGGTGTTGACCCGATCCTTTTAAATCGGCAGGTGCGCATCAAGTATCCAGACTTTTGGGATCAGCACCGCAATGAATGGGATACACTATTTCAAGAAGTAGACATTGCATATGACGTCAAAGTGAGCATTTTGAACTTTGGTGCAGAAGGCGCAACGAAAAGCTTTAAATGGTAGCACAAAAGGCGGTCATCCGCCTTAGATGGTTGACAAAGGGCTAAAATGAACTTTGTTTTAGCCCTTTGTCTTCTTTTCAGCGTGATAGAAAACCTTTGCAGTCTAGGAAGGACGAGTACCGGAGCGGAGCGAATGAAGGATTCGCGAGCACCGGCGCGCAGGACTGACAAAGAATGCGAGGGTTTGCCTACACGCTGAGGCGGATTACCCGGAGGGGGAACCGCCTTTTTTACGTGCAACGATCAAAAGCTGATAGAGCGTCACTTGATCAGATAATGCTTTTGTTTGAAAGCCAAGTGACTCTCCTACTCTCGCCACTTCGTCAAAAAACAATTGAACGTTTTGATCAATTGGCACATTGATCGGCTGTTCAATCACGCGATGAAACAAATGGTCTGGAAAGAGCGCCCGCATTGTGTTTGGTGTGAAAAATCTCATATGTGTTCGATCTAAAATCCCCACATCTTGATACGTAAAATCACCTGCCAATAAAGGCAGCAGTACTTCCGCATGCATCATATTAGGTAAACAGCAAATGATCACGCCACCTGGTTTTAAAGACGCATGCGCTTGAGCAATCATCTGCCATGGGTCTGACACATGCTCTAACACATCAGAAAAGATCACAGCATCAAAAAAAGCTTCTTTCTCTGACCAAGGATACGCCTCCGCTTTTGTCTCAATCACTTCTTTGTAATACGCCTTTGCCATCTCTGCTTTTAATGCATCCGCCTCTACTCCGTACATGTCAACGGACTGCCGGTTGATCAGTTCAAGTCCTGTCGCCCCAGCACCACAGCCAACATCCAGCACACATCCGGCATCCTCAGGGAGCAGTGTTGCAAAATATGGATGGGGCGTTATCAGATTTAAATCAATGCCCCATTTATCTAAAAAACGAAGCCTGTTTTCCGCAAACAATGTAGAGATGTTCGTTTCTTCATTGGCATTGAAGGTAGCATGACCGTGATGATGCACAAAAGAATCATGGACGATTTGCAGCTGGTATCCCTTCAGCAACGAACGCAGACAAAGGTCATCATCCTCAAATGATCCATATACAAACCGCTCATCAAATAACCCTACATCCTCGATCAGCTCTCTTTTGACCAGCAGACAAAAACCAACAAGTCTGTGCACATATGTTCTTTGACCTTTTCTCGAAGCCGTATATGCCTTCGCAAAGGCAGGAAGCTCCTTCACATCTGTGTAAGATGGCTGAACGAGCTGAGGACCACTCACATAATTGGAGACAGGGCCTACCATGCCAATACGATCTGATGCAAAAAGGGCTTCTCTTAAAGGCAAAAGCCAGTTTTCGGTCACAATCGTGTCGTTATTTAAAAAAAGAAGACTATCTCCTGTTGCTTTTTTCGCCCCTTGGTTACAGCCCTTGGCAAAGCCTTGATTCTTCTCGTTGTCAATCAACACGACATCTTCCAGTTGTCTCACATATTCCTTTGTTCCGTCTGATGAAGCATTATCCACGATAATGAGTTCATATTCATCACGCCGAGTATGCTTCTTGATACTGTCGATACATTTTTTCGTTAGGTGCAATTCATTGTACGTCAGCATCACAATGCTCGTTTTTCCTTTCATCTCATTTCCACCTTTCGCCCGCCTGTTCCATATGTATGTCATAGGCAGCACGTTCAGAAGATGAGTGATTGTCCTTTCTTGATTAAACGTTTGTTTAACAAAGGAAGACCAGCTACCTCATGCAGCTGGTCTTTTTTCATACCGTTTCCCCTTCGTCATTCACGACGGCACGGTTTCTCTTTTTTAAATCTTCTTCAATCTCTTCAAGACTTTTCCCTTTCGTTTCTGTGACCAAATATTTCACAAATAAGAAGGCACCTATGCCGATGGCTGCATAAATAAGGAAAAGGTTACTGATGCCAATTGCACTTAACAAGGTTGGGAATGTGAGCGAGATGATCAAATTCCCTGTATGCAGTAGGAAGGTCGATACCCCCGTACCAATTCCCCGGACATGTACTGGGAACAGCTCCGGCAGCATCACCCATACGACCGGGCCCCAGCTGACAGCAAAAATGACGATGAAAAGTCCTAAACATATAATCGTCGTCCACCCTGCAGCTGTTGATCCCTCGAAAAAACGATTGACCACTGCTAGAACAATCAAACTAAGAACCATCCCTACATTTCCAAATAAGAGTAACGCTTTCCGCCCGACACGATCAATGATTTTAATCGCAACAAACGTCATGACAACATTGACTGCACCGATTCCTACAGTTCCTAAAATGGCTGCTGAATCGCCAAAGCCGACACTTGTGAATGTTTTTGGTGCATAATAAATGATCGTATTTGTCCCAATAAACTGCTGTAAAAAGGCTAAGCCGACACCAGCAATTAAAGCGGGGCGCACCCATGGCTCGAGTAATTCCTTAAGACCGCCTTTTTCTTCACTTTCTGCTTTTTGAATATCGGCAATCTCGTCTTCAACTTCTTGCTTACTTTGTCTAAGTTTTGACAATATTTCTTTCGCCCGGTCCGCCTGTCCTTGGACAAACAGCCAGCGAGGACTTTCTGGCATAAACAAAATACCACATAACAAGAGCACAGAAGGAACAACGGCAATTCCAAGCATCAGACGCCATGCCTCTGCATCTGCTAAAACGTAGTTCACAATATAGGCAAGAAGAATACCAAATGTGATCATGAGTTGGTTTAATGAGGAAAGTGCCCCTCTTGATTCCTTTGGCGCAAGTTCAGATAAATATAATGGAACAATCGTCGTCGAGCATCCGACAGCAAGTCCTAGCACGATTCGGAATAAAACCATGACCTCCGTATTCGGTGCAAGGGCTGTTCCAAATCCGCCGATAATAAATAAAATGGCTGCGGCGATTATCGCTTTTTTCCGTCCGAATTGATCTGTCAGTTTTCCAGAAAGAGAAGACCCGAGCATCGCCCCAATTAAAATCGAGCTGACCACAAGCCCCTCTGTAAATGCATTTAAACCTAAATCCTCTTTCATAAATAAGATAGCGCCAGAAATGACACCTGTATCGTAACCATATAAGGCGCCGCCAAGTGCGCCGAAGAAATAAAGCCACCCATTCCGATTTTTCATGATCATAACCCCTCTTTTATCTATGTAATGACTAGATGTTTCTCTATGAAAAATCATTTTCCTCACTTCCTGTCATTTCAAACATTTCGATGTTTTATGACAAATATATTTCATTTGCGTATCATTGAAACTTTTTTAGATAAGGAAACGTCAATTAAGCGTTAGTGAAAAAAATGTCGCACTATATCCCGTTTTAAGGTATATTTGTTTTAGTTTGTAAGCAGGAAGAAGGACATCTTTACTATAAAATCATAGCGAGGGTTTAAATATATGGATCAAACAAGAAGTAAACGCAAAGGCAAAAAGCGTTTAAAACCATGGGTGAAAGTCACTCTTTTTATTTTTGGTATTCTTTTACTGACAACCGCTTCTGTCACCGGCTATGCCTACTATAAAGTGACATCGGCTGCGAAAAAAGCACAAGTCTCTCTAGACCGCGGTGCACAATCTGTCAAACGGATTGAAGCATTTGATCCTGGGAAAGACAGCTTTTCTGTCTTGCTGCTTGGCATTGACAGCAGACCAGGCGAAACCGTCAAACAAGCACGAAGCGATGCAATGGTATTAGCAACAGTAAATCGTACGAATAAAACCGTGAAATTATTAAGTATTCCAAGGGACTCATATGTTAATATTCCAGGTCATGGTTATGACAAAATCACACATGCACACGCATTTGGTGATGCAGACCTCACGGTGAGTACAGTTGAGAATTTACTAGATATTCCTGTCGACTTTGTGATTGAAAGTAATTTCAAAGCATTTAAGGAAATTGTGAATGAATTGAATGGTGTTTCCGTTAACATTAAAGATGAATATGTTGTGAAACAGATTCTTAAAGATACAAAGGGCAAAGTTCAGCTGCAAACGGGTACTCACACACTAGATGGTAATCAAGCTCTCGCTTATGTGAGAACAAGAAAAGCAGACAGTGATCTCATGCGCGGACAGCGTCAAATGGAAGTTTTAAAAGCCATTTTCGATAAATCAAAATCAGTAACGTCTATTCCGTCTTATGACAATATCATAGATACTCTAGGTGATAACGTCTCAACTAACCTGTCAATGAAAGAACTAGTCGGTCTTTTCCCACTACTCACTTCATTGAAATCTGTTGATACGATTCAACTAAAAGGATCTGATTACCAGCCAAATGGCGTTTATTATTACCAATTGGATCAAAACCAACTGAACGAAGTCAAAACGGAATTGAAGAAACAGCTTGAATTATCATAAAAACAGAAAGCGCCCTTTTGGGCGCTTTTTATGTGTTGAAAAAGGTGTTTGCCCTTTTTCTTCTTTTAAGCGTGATAGAAAACCTTTGCAGTCTAGGAAGGACGAGCACCGGAGCGCAGGACTGACAAAGAATGCGAGGGTTTGTCTACACGCTAAAAGCGTCCTTTTGGGCGCTTTTTCTTATATCCTTGATCAATTGACCATTTTTGTTTAGCCTTAAAGAGAGGAATCCACGATCCGACTCTTTCATGAGAATGAAGGAAATCGTACATACTTTGAAGAGGCTATTGCATGAATGAAGGAGGATATAACAGCAATGAAAAAAATGATTGCGATTGATTTAGACGGTACACTCTTAAATACGAAAAGTGAAATATCCGCTCAAAACCGGCAAGCATTGATTCGTGCGAAGGAAGCTGGATATATTGTGACCATTTGTACAGGGCGCGCGACTTTTGATGTAAAAGAGCTTCTTGGGGATTTGGACATTCCCATTATTGCGGCAAACGGAGGAACTGTCCATACAGAAGGGTACAAGCTTTTCAGCAGAATCACCCTTGATCAAGAAGCTGGAAGACGTGCTGCAAAGGAATTAGTGGAACGGAACATTTATTTCGAGGTCTATACAGACGATGCCCTCCTTTCCCCATTTGATGGAAAAGAAAAGCTCAAAGCTGAATTTGATATGATCAAAAGCGCCAATCCTCATGAGGATGTAGCTGATTTATGGGAAGGGGCGATGACTCAATTTAAACAGTTTGGCATCAAACCTGTCGATGACATCCGTCAAATTTTCGAGTCGAATGAACCAACTTATAAATTACTATGCTTCTCATTTGATATGAATAAGCTGCAAGAAGCACGAGATCTTCTTTCTAAGATGCCTGAGCTCTCCTTGACCTCATCTGGAGAACATATCATTGAGGTACTGCCAAAAGAGTCAGGCAAAGGACATGCCCTCAAGAAACTTGCAGCCCATTATGGCGTAGACCGATCCGATATTTATGCGATCGGTGACAGCCCCAATGATCTATCCATGTTCGATGAAGCAGGACACAGGATAGCGATGGGGAATGCGGTGGATGTCATTAAAGAAAAAAGCACCTATATCACAAAAGGCAACCATGAAGATGGCGTCGCCTATTTTATTGATCTGCTTTTGCAGAATCAATTTCAAGAAAAAAAGACGCTTGTCTGATCAGCGCCTAGTGAGAAGTCGAGAAGTCCGATCCGAGCATTGATCGGGCTTTTTCTTTATTTTTTGATTCTAACGGCCGTCTCATATTTATCCTTCCAATACGTACTTGTTTTCATATTGGTAATGACAACGCCATTTGAAACCGTCACATGAATGACTTGATTTGAACCAGCATAAATGGCTGGCATCAACGAAGTCCCTTTAAAAAAGACAAGATCTCCTGGCTTTAGTTCCGATCGTTTCACAGGTGTGCCTGCTTTAACTTGTCCCGGCGCATAGCGAGGCATCTCAATTCCAAGCACTTCTTGATAGATATACTGCGTGAATCCTGCTGTATCAAAGCCTTGCTTTGGGCTCGCACCACCTTTTACATAAGGTACTTCTCCAATATACGTAGCGGCTTTTGATACGACTGGGTCTTCTTTCGCTAGTTTCAGCTCAGTTAATCGTTTCGCACCTGTCCATTTCTCACGCCAATACGATTCAGACAAATAAGAAATCGTCACACTTTCCGAACGGCTCGCATGAATAAAGCGGTCTCCTCCGATGTACATTCCTACATGTGAAATTCCTTTTTTATACGTGTTGCTAAAAAAAACAAAGTCTCCAGGCCGAATATCGTCTCGTGCTACTTTCTCTCCAACCATCCATTGCTGCTCAGCACTTCTTGGTAAATAAATCCCAAGTGATTTTTCAAACAAATATTGTAAAAAACCTGAACAATCGAATCCTACTTTTGGATCTGATGCCCCGAATACATAAGGGATTCCTAAATATTTCATCGCATCTTTCACCAGTTGATCATCCGACATCTCTTGGGAGACAGGCAGCCGTTTGACCGCATAGAACCGATCGGTCCAATATTTACTTTTGCTGACATCTGTTTTCACCACCCCTTGACTTAGTGTGATGTGGATCACTTGATCATTTCCAGCGTACAAAGCAACATGTGTCGGGATGTCTTTTGTTTCTTCAAGACTGCGAAAATAGACAAGGTCTCCGGGCTTCGCTTTTCCCCATGATACGTTTTCACCGATTTGGTATTGATCGATCACCTTTCGCGGCAAATCAAATGCACCTGTTGTTTTGTATACATATTGTATAAAGCCAGAAGCATCAAAGCCCGTTTTCGGATCGATTCCTCCTTTATGATAAGGCGTACCTATCAGCGTTTCCGCTTGTTTTAAAGGAGATGTTGTTTGAGCAGACACCTCTGTTTGAGACATAAATATAAGTCCTACAATGGCACATCCTCCAAGCAGTATTCCTTTCCATTTCATCCTCTCTTCCTCCTTTCTTTTATAGTTTCGACATGACCCCTTTCATTTTACACCTTTTTCCGTCAAAAAAGAGCACGCCTCGCGTGCTCTTTTCATCATCATTTCTTTATTTACTCGCTTCCGCTTTTGACTGCTTTTGCTGTTCAATTTTCTGCATTTCAACCGAGATCTTTTGTTTCTCATGATCTGTGAGGCTGTCACTAAATTTAAAAGCAGACATAAAGACAAAGACTAAAATTAACGCAACAAACGGCCAGCTTGCTTTAAGGAATTTCATTTTTTATCCTTCCCCTCGTTTTCTTTTAATGTTTGAACTTTATCAGAATGATCGACTTCAAAGAAAATATGTCCGTCTTTTTCTTTCCAATCCGCATTCGTGCCATTTGTCAGCATACGGATAATCGATTTTGATTCAAGAGATCCTGCTTTGACTGGAGCAGGTGTCGCTTCTTTGATGTACATTGGAACCACTTCAAATGTCGCTTTTCCATCTTCATTCAGATGATACTGAACAATGGCAGAATCACGTGTTCTTGACCAGCCTTGGTCAAAAATAAAGTTCCCCAAGCTATAGAAAATCGCTGTTCCGTTATAGACTTCCATCGGCTCAAGAACGTGCGGGTGTGCACCGATAATGATATCAGCACCAGCCTTTGACATCGCTCTTGCCAGCTCTCTTTGTCTGTCGTTTACTTCATTGTTATATTCCTGTCCCCAGTGCGCATGAACAACAACGATATCTGCCTTTTCAGCAGCTTGTGAAATCATCGGAATAAAGATAGATGGATCAGCTGGCAGAATACCTGCCTTGCGATTTGTTGCTTTAAAATCTTTTCCATATACATCTGTAAAACCAAGGGTAGCGATTTTAACGCCATTCACTTCTTTGTATGAAATGTTCTGCTTCGCATCTTTGACGTTGCGCCCTGCCCCTGTATAATCCATGTCAGCTTTTTCAAAGGCATCAATCGTGTTATTTAAGCCTTTTTCACCGTAGTCTGCTGCATGGTTATTCGCAAAGTTTAGTACAGAGAAATTCAAATCCTTTAACGCTTGTACAGAATCTTCATCTGTTTTCAAATGAATATTCTTTTGTGCTGCCTGTTCCTTATCTGAAGCCACTGGATGCTCAAAATTCCCAGTTACATAATCTGATACATCAAAATACGGCTTCGCATAGCGGAACAGGTGCTGCTTTCCATAGCGGTCTGTGACTTTCTCTACATTTCTTCCAAACATAATATCTCCGACAAACGAAGCGGTCAGGATGTTTTCTGGATTCTTTTCTACAGTTGGTACTTGTGCTTTTCCGATAAATGTAAATAGAAATGTACAAGCAATGACAATCGGTAAAGCAATCAGTACGTGTTTATTCGTCTTTTTCTTTTGGTTCTTTGTGATTTTCAGCAGCTTTTCCTGAAAGCTCAATTTTTTATTCATCATTGGACACACCTTATCTTAAAATAGATAGTAAACATACATGATGGCAAATGTTGCACCACTTAGAAGTAATGTGCTTCCAAGGGTAATCGTAAGACCTTGCTTTTGAATCGTATTCGCAATCAATCCAGGCACGATGATTCCAATTCCACGGAATTCTGCTATTTCAAACGGAACCACTGGATAGAAGAAATCAAATATGAGCTTTAGGGCAATTCCTGTAATCAGCATCGCCGCAAACTTTCTGCGTCCGTACAAAATCATAAATTTCGATAGACCAAAACGAACGATCACATATGTCAGCAAGCTGACAGATAAAACAACTAAAATGAAGACTGGCTGGTTAAAGACGAGCGCCAGATAACCTGGAACAACCAACCCAGCTGGTACGATTCCTGTTTTTTCTGCAAAGATTAAACTGAGTAGAACACCTAAAATTAACGAGATATAAAGATCTGATCCGAACATTTTCTATATTTCCTCCTAGCTGACAAGCTGCTTAATTTTGTATTCTTGAATTTTTTCGATTAAAGGTTCAGCGGCGCCGTGAATATTGCCGACTCCATAAACCACTCGATTATGAAGCTTTTTCTCAAGCATGTTCATAATTTGTTCTGTAGATTGATATTCAAGGTTGTGTAAGTGGTCAGCCGGAATTTTTCCATCCTCAAATGCCTTCACAATTGGATCTGTCGTTTCACCAATTAAGACAAGATCACTTGCTTCAATATAAGGAAGTACATCCTCCGCAAACTGGATCGTTCTATCTACGCGATCCGCACGACAGTTCATGATAATAATCGGTTCATCTGTTGGATACCCAATTTCCTTCACACGCTTCCAAATGTTCAATGTAGATGCTGCGTCATTAGCCGCAAATCCATTTACAAAATGTCCAGGTGTTTTTGCGTCCATTAATGGAAGAATTCTCATCGCTCCTGGATCAGGCGGCGCATTTAACATGCCTCTGAATGCCGTATCTTCATCAATTCCCAATGCTTGTGCGACACCAAGTGCAAGTGAAGCATTATCCGGGAACACCATGTACTCAAATTTCCGTAAATACTCATCGGTAATCTTGGAATTATCTGCAACAATCACTTCAGTATTGCGTTTTTTCGCAATCTCTTTAAAGAAATCTGTATATTCACTATCCGTAATAACCAAGTGCCCATTGTAAGGAATTGTCGCTGTAAAGGCTTCAGCTATTTCATCAAGAGTTGGCCCCATCACATCCATATGATCTTCAAGAACGTTTACGATCACGCCAATATTCGCTTGAAGCAGCTCTTCCTGAAAGATAATTTGGTAATCTGGATTCACCGCCATACATTCACTGACGATGGCATTTGCTCCTCTTTCAACGGTTTCTCTCATAACTTCTTTCTGCTCTCCGATATTCGGTCCTTGCGGTTTCCTTTTAATCGGTTTCTCTTCTGGCGTATCCCAATAAATCATTCTTGCATCCGTTCCTGTTGTTTTGCCGACAGTTTTATAACCTGCCTCCATTAAGATACCGGTTGTCAATCTTGTAACGGTAGACTTTCCGCGTATACCATTAATATTGACGCGTACCGGCAGGGCATCGATATTTTTCTGATGACGCTTCTTTTCAATAAAGCCAATCCCTAACATGATGACACAGGCTATAACGATTAACCACATCGCTTATCTACATCTCCTTTTTTTATGAGTGTGATATGTAAATTCAATCAACAGTATATAGGTTCAGCATAAAATCACAATCGGTATTATGTAACATAATCTTTCACTTCCTCGTATGCCAAATTCCTCTAATCAGAAGGCGTATTTGCCTATCTCACGCTCAAATGAAAAGGCCAAAAGACGGACAAAATGACGACTGAATTTCTGCTTCAAACAAGAGAAAGCGTTACCATCAAACAGTGAAAAATCTTTTGTCCTTTTCTCCCTAAATTTTTCGACAATTATTAAGATGTATTTTGAATCAATGTTTTAAAGCCCTCTCATCTCTACGAAATCAGTCATATCAGCGCTTTAAATGAATAGTGCGTGTTTTAGAATATTTTATATTTTTAAATGAACAGGTTAGAAAGTCATCCTCATTGGTCAGAACGCTATGTGTTGACCTATGACAAAGGTCACCTCTCAAAAAATCAAGTCATCTGCTTATTTTCAGGTCACAAAAAATTGGGATAAGATGTCAAAGATTAATCATTTTGTTATAGCCTCTTTTTACGATATTCACTCCTTATGACCTAAACAATGAAACATTATTCATTTCTTTTTATCAAGATTCATCATTTCTTAACATTTTTAATGTGATTTTAGTTGAAAGTTGTCGGAGCGTGTCATGCTTTCCCCAAAGATGACGCATAAAATCATCTTCTCGGCTTACACTATGGTTAAAAAATCTGTGAGAGGAGGCTAAAGATGCCAAACACGAATGAGCAAACACGCTTACACTTTTTATCAGGCGGTTTTGAGGAAAAGATTCGGATTCTGAAAAAAGCATTTCAGCAAAGCGCTGATTTTGAATACCGGGAATTAATGGTGAATGAAACGAAATCAGTGCTGTTTTATATTAAAACAAGAGTTGAAGAAAGCAAATTAAACGACTTCATTATCGGCAACTTGCTCGGTCCTCCTGGAGAGCAGAATTATACAAAATCACTTAGTACACTCGAAACAGGAGACTTGACGCTGATTGTCGACAGCATTATTGCAGGAAGCATTGCTTTCCTTGATGAAAAATCCTCACAGATCAAAATATTTGCCGTTGGACAGCCGCCGCTGCGTTCCATTTCTGAACCTTCTTCTGAAAGTATTATTGCAGGCGCACATGATGGGTTTGTTGAGAGTTTAGATACCAATTTATATTTGCTGCGTTCACACTTAAATGATCGAAAACTTGCAATCCAGTATCATAAGGTCGGTACAAAATCTGAAACAAAGGTTGCGACGGTTTATATTTCTGATATTGCCAATCAAGAAAAGATAGATGAGGTTAACAAACGAATTTCTTCTATTAAAGTAGACACGCTGCTTAGCCCCGGTTCTATTGTAGAAGCGATTGAGGATGATTCGTATTCCATCTTCCCGCAGCTTATTGACACAGAACGACCTGACAAAGTAAGATCTGCCATTCTTGAAGGAAGAATTGTTGTGCTGATGGATGGCAGTCCAATGGCTATCATTCTGCCTATTACGTTCTTTAGCTTCTTTCAATCACCAGATGACTACAATAGTCGCTGGATTCCAGCTACGTTTATTCGTATTCTTCGTTATATTGCCTGTATCATCGCTGTGATTTTGCCTTCTTTTTATATTGCAGTCATCGGCTTTCATTATGAGGTAGTCCCGGATGAATTAGCGATTACGATGAAAAATTCCATTATCGGCATTCCTTTTCCGCCTTTAATAGAAGCAATGCTGATGGAGATTACGATTGAGCTCATACGAGAAGCAGGGGTGCGACTGCCAAAGCCAATTGGTCAGACGATTGGAATTGTAGGCGGTTTGGTTATTGGGGACGCTGTTGTAAAAGCTGGACTCATTTCGAATGTTCTTATCGTTGTGGTCGCCGTGACCGCTGTTGCTTCCTTTGTTCTTCCTTCGTTTGAAATGACGTCTACCATCAGGATGCTGCGTTTTCCCCTCATGTTCATGGCATCGATGTTTGGGTTTATTGGCATTTCATTCGGCCTGTCGATCGTCCTGATGAATTTATGCCGCCTTGAATCACTAGGTGTCCCGTATTTATCTCCAGTAGCTCCATTTAACTGGCAGGATTTAAAAGACACTGTGATTCGATTACCAATGTGGATGTATAAAAAGCGCCCTGTTTACTTAAACCCAAAAAAGAAAGAGCAAATTGAAAATTTGAGAGGATGGAAAAATCAAGATGAAAAATAAAATATCTCCATCTCAAGCTGTCTTTTTTATCATTCAATCTCAAATTGGTGTCGGTATTTTAGCCCTGCCTCATTTGCTCATGAAGGATATGGGGCATGATGGCTGGATGGCTATCATTTTGGCCTGTTTTTTTATCCAAATCATCAATACCATTTTTATATATATCATTCACAAATATCCTGAGACATCATTTTTCGAGGCGTTAATTGAGGTTTTTGGAAAATGGGTTGGGCGAATCTTAGTGGCTCTTTATACAATTTATTTCGCCTCAGTCTGTATTGTCGTTCTATCTATTTTCACGAGAATTCTGGGTATATGGGTTTTACCACTTACACCCAATTGGGTCATCAACCTACTACTCATGATATCCATCCTTTACATCGCCAAGGAACAAATTACAGCGATTGTCAGATTCAACTTTATTCTGACTCCTTTTTTACTCTTGTTGTCTCTCATCATGCTGTATTCATTAAAAGGAACCAATATCGACTACCTTATGCCCTTTTTCCAAACGGACTTCTCTCAATTTCAGCTTGGATTGAAGGATGTTGTATTATCTATGAATGGATTTGAGATGATTCTGATCATCTCTCCACTGATGAAAGGCACCATTAAAGCGCGATACAAGGTCATGACCATTGCCAATATATGCACGACTCTTTACTACCTATTTATCACAGTGATTTGTTTTATGTTTTTCAGCCCGATTGAGCTTAAAATCATTCCAAATCCTGTTCTTTATCTGTTAAAAACCATTTCGTTCGGTGTGATTGAGCGAACAGACTTGATCTTTCTCAGTTTCTGGGTATTTATTATTCTTGCCACACTCAGCAATTACCTTTACTTCTGTGCAAATGGCGTAGCAAGTATTCTCAAGAAAAAAGACCACAAAAAATACGTCTTTTATTTTGCCATTTTGATTTATGCGGCTAGCTGTTACCTTGCAACCGATAATTTTAGAATTCAGCGTTTTAATGATTTTACCACCATCGCTCAATATTCATTTATTTACACACTCCCAATCTTTATGGCCATTATCATCTTTATCAAACATCGCAAAGGGAAGGTGAAATCACATGCGTCATAAGTACATACTGACGTTGCTCATGTGTGTTTCTCTCATATTCATGCCTGGCTGCTGGGATCAAAATTTATTAAAGAACATCTCTCTTGTGTTAACCTCCGCTGTTGATCAAGGAGAGGATGACAATGCGAAATACTCAATCACTTATCGAAAAGTGCAGCAGTCTCAAAGTATGGAGCAAGGAAATACTGGCAGCTTTTTAACCACTCTTCTCACAACGGAAGCACCTACTTTAAGAAAAGCAAGAACCAACTTCAGCCGGATAGTGGATCAAAAAATAGACATGTCGAAAATGCGGGTGATGCTGATCGGTGATGAATTTGCCCAAAATCGTCTTCTGCCCTACTTAGATATGTTTTATCGTGATCCAAAAAGCCCCCTCCTCGCAAATCTTGCCGTTGTTCAAGGGGGAACTTGTGAAGAAGTGATTAACTCGCTACTGAAGGAAAAACTCATCGTGAGTGACTATTTAAATAACTTGATCACAACCGCATCACGCTCCTCCCAAGTAGCACCTAAAAACATTCAAAGTATTCGATCTAAAATGCTCCAAACTGGAGAGGACTTCACATTGCCCTTAATCCATTTTGATCAATCGAAGAAATTAATCAGTGTAAAAGGTGTTGCCCTATTTGATAATGAGAAAAAGAAAGGCGAGTTGTACGGTCAAGACGCGATCTTGCTCACCGTCATGGACGGAAAAATGGGCAAGTATGCCAACTTCACAAAAAAAGTGAGAAGCGACATGAAGTCAAAAGAAAACAATTACATTACGATTCAAGTCACTGATGTAAAGAGAGACATCGAGATTCTAAATCCTGATCATCGAAACTTAACATACTCACTCAAATTTGAATTTAATACTTCTGTCATTGAGTACCCAAAAGATAACCTTGATACTGACAAAAAAATTGAAATGCTCAACAAAAAGCTATCAGTCATTTTGACAAAAGAAGCAGAAAAAATTATCGCTGCCCTGCAAGATGCGAATTCCGATGTGCTAAGCCTCGGCAGAAAATACAGAGTCAGACATTATGATGAGTATATGAAAATGAATTGGGTCACCGATTATCCAAAAGTGAAGATCATTCCAAAAATCAAAGTGAACATTACTCAAACAGGCATTATTAGTTAAGAAAAGGAAGACGTCCTCTTTCTTTTCTTTTTTTATTTTTTTAAGATTGTTTTTTCAATGCTTTCGTGATAATCTATCTGTGTGTAAACGGTTACACATCAAAGAAGGGAGGCACTCCATTGGCTACAATTAAAGATGTTGCAAAAGCTGCTCAAGTGTCTGTTGCAACTGTTTCACGCGTGCTCAATGATACTGGATACGTCCATATTGATACGAAAACCCGTGTGACACAAGCGATGCAGGAGCTAAACTACTTCCCCAATGAAGTGGCACGATCCCTTTTTAAAAGAGAATCAAGATTAGTTGGTCTCATCTTACCTGATATCACAAACCCCTTCTTCCCTCAGCTGGCTAGAGGCGTTGAGGATGAGATTCATGCAAACGGTTTTCGCTTATTATTCGGAAACAGTGATGAAGATCGGGAGAAGGAAATGGCCTATTTACAAACCTTTAAGCAAAACCAGGTGGTCGGTGTCATCGCTGTCACAAACGAACCTGAATCGGATTTGTACAATGATGATGAACTGCCTGTTGTCTTCTTAGATCGTACCGTTCCAAATGCACCTTCTGTGTTTGCAGATGCTACGGCAGGTGGGAAAATGGCTGCAATGGAATTAATCAAACGCGGCAGTCAGCAAATCACATTGCTAAAAGGGCCCGCTCATCTTCAAACGGCGCGGCAAAGATTCAAAGGCGCACTTGATGTTCTGACTGAAGAAGGTGCTAACTTTCATGTGATGTCTAACGCTTCTTTTTCTTTTCAGGAAGCCCGAAAAAGCGCCAAGGCTCTTTTCAAGCTGTACCCTGAAACAGATGGCATCATTGCCAGCAATGACATCGTCGCAGCAGCCGTCGTACACGAAGCGCTTCGTATTGGAAAAGTCATTCCAGAAGACGTCCAAATCATTGGATTTGATGATATTCCGCAAAGTGAACTGCTCTTCCCTTCTTTATCAACGATCCGGCAGCCTGCCTATGATATGGGGAAAGAAGCCGCAAAGCTGATCATTAAAGCCATTCAAAAACAGCCAATAGATCAAGCAGTTATTCAAATGCCCGTCTCTTTTATTGAACGAGAGACCACGAGAAAGGTGGATTCACAATGAGTCAAATAGTTGTCGTAGGAAGTTGTTCCATGGATCTAGTTGTCACATCGAGTAAGCGTCCCAATGCAGGAGAAACCGTCCTAGGCGAATCATTTAAAACGGTTCCTGGGGGAAAAGGAGCCAATCAAGCAGTGGCAAGCGCAAGGCTCGGTGCAGATGTATATATGATCGGCCGAGTTGGTGATGACGCATATGGTCAGGACATTATGAGCAATTTGCAAGCACAAGGTGTTCGCACCACCTATATGAAACCGGTTACCGAAATGGAAAGCGGAACAGCTCATATCATTTTAGCTGAAGGGGATAACAGCATTGTTGTCGTCAAAGGAGCAAACAATGAGGTAACACCTCATTATGTAAAAGATGCGCTTTCTTCTATTGAAAATATCGGAATCGTCCTCATCCAGCAGGAAATTCCTGAAGAAACAGTCGAAGCCGTCTGCGCCATTTGCAGCGAAAAAGGGATTCCAGTCATCTTAAATCCCGCACCAGCTCGCAAAGTCTCTCAGCAAATATTAGATCAAGCTGCCTACATCACGCCAAACGAACACGAAGCAGCTCTTATGTTTGATGGACTCACCATAGCAGAGGCTTTGCGACAATATCCAAACAAATTACTCATTACAGAAGGAAAAAATGGCGTTCGATACTTTGACGGATCAAAAGAAGTGTTGGTACCGGGCTATCCTGTGAAAGCCGTCGACACTACAGGCGCTGGCGATACTTTTAACGGCGCTTTAGCTGTAGCACTAACAGAAGGAAAATCCCTATACGACGCACTTGCCTTTGCCAACTTAGCTGCATCTATCTCAGTCACAAAATTTGGTGCTCAAGGCGGCATGCCAGTAAGAGAAGAATTGGAGAATAAGAAATGAAGAAAAATGGTATTTTAAATAGTCATATCGCCAAGGTGCTTGCTGATCTTGGTCATACAGATACGATTGTCATCGCAGACTGCGGCCTGCCCATTCCAGAAGGCCCGGTCAAGATCGACCTTGCATTATCCATCGGCACACCATCCTTTCAGGAGGTTACTTCCCTTCTTCTTGAGGAAATGGCCGTTGAACACATCACGATCGCCAGTGAAATCAAAGAAGCCAATGAGAGAGATCATTTATTTCTAAAGAAAGCGTTCTCACATCCGTTAGATGAAGTCGATCACGAGACATTTAAAGACATGACCAAACAGGCAAAAGCAGTGATTCGAACGGGTGAAGCCACCCCATACGCAAACTGCATTCTTCATGCCGGTGTCATCTTTTAAAAGGAGGAGCCACTTATGAACATTGAAATGCATAACATCCATAAGGCCTTTGGAAAAAACACCGTTCTCGCCGGGGTCTCCTTTGACCTCGTCACAGGTGAAGTCCATGCACTAATGGGTGAAAACGGGGCAGGAAAATCAACGTTAATGAATCTGCTGACAGGACTCTATTCACTGGATCAAGGAACGATTCAAATCGACGGAAAAGAAACCGCTTTCAAGAACCCGAAAGAAGCCGAGCAGAACGGGATTGCCTTCATTCATCAGGAGCTGAATATATGGCCTGATATGACGGTACTCGAGAATTTATTTATCGGGAAAGAAATCTATACAACACTTGGTCTCCTAGACACCAAGAAAATGAAAACCCTCGCCCAAGCGCAGCTCGACCGATTGTCTGTCAACCTATCGCTCGATCAAGAGGCAGGAAGCTGTTCTGTCGGACAAAAGCAGATGATTGAGATTGCGAAAGCGTTAATGACCGATGCAAAGGTCATCATTATGGATGAACCAACAGCTGCTCTCACAGATCGTGAGATTGAAAAGCTATTTCAGGTCATTGAATCACTCAAAAAAGAAGGCGTTTCCATCGTCTACATTTCTCACCGTATGGAAGAAATCTTCGCGATTTGTGACCGGATTACGATCATGCGTGACGGAAAAACGGTCGATACGAAAGCGATACCGGACACGAATTTCCATGAAGTCGTCAAAAAAATGGTCGGCCGCGAATTAACCGATCGTTACCCTGAGCGCACACCTTCTACTGGTGATACCGTCCTAGAAGTGAAGCAAGCAACGAGGAAAGGCCGCTTTCAAGATGTCAGTTTTTCCGTCAAAGCTGGAGAAATTGTCGGTGTTGCAGGCTTAATGGGTGCTGGCCGGACGGAAATGATGCGGTCGCTCTTTGGACTCGATCCCCTGGATCAAGGAGAAATTTGGGTTCATGGGAAAAAGGCTGTCATTAAAAAACCAAGTGATGCAGTCAAACTTGGCATCGGTTTTATCACGGAGGATCGTAAAGATGAAGGACTGATGCTGGATGCATCCATTCGGGAAAACATCGGCTTGCCTAACTTAGACAGCTTCTCTCCAAAGGGGCTGATCGATAAGAAAAACGAGCAGGACTTTGTTGATCTGCTTATCAAACGACTCACGATCAAAACCGCTTCATCTGAAATTTCTGCACGCAGCCTGTCCGGTGGAAATCAGCAAAAGGTCGTCATCGCCAAATGGATCGGCATTCAGCCGAAGGTGCTGATTTTAGATGAACCGACTAGAGGTGTCGACGTCGGGGCGAAACGAGAAATTTATCAGCTCATGAACGAGCTGACGGATCGAGGCGTTGCCATTTTGATGGTCTCCTCTGAGCTCCCAGAAGTTCTTGGGATGAGCGATCGAGTGCTTGTCATTCATGAAGGAACCATCAGCGGAGAATTAAGTAAAACAGAAGCTACACAAGAACGAATTATGACACTAGCTACAGGAGGGAAGTAACATGAAACCACTTACTTCAAATGGACGATTTGACAACATCATGCAAAAGCTTGGGCCATTCTTAGGACTCATCATCCTTGTTGCCATTGTTTCTATTTTAAATCCGGCCTTTTTAGAACCATTAAACATTTTAAACTTACTCAGACAAATCTCCATTAACGCCCTCATTGCCTTTGGCATGACGTTTGTTATTTTAACCGGAGGAATTGATTTGTCTGTCGGTGCCATTCTAGCGCTGTCTAGTGCTCTGACTGCCGGCTTTATTGTATCTGGTTTGGACCCGATTCTTGCCATCATCGTTGGATGTATCATCGGTGCCATCCTTGGAATGATCAACGGTCTTTTAATCACAAAAGGAAAAATGGCTCCTTTTATCGCAACACTTGCGACGATGACGATTTTCAGAGGATTGACGCTTGTTTATACAGACGGAAACCCAATTACAGGGCTTGGCTCTAACTATGCATTTCAGCTATTTGGTCGTGGATACTTCTTAGGCATTCCTGTTCCAGCGATCACCATGCTTCTCACCTTTATCGTTCTTTGGGTCTTGCTTCATAAAACACCTTTTGGCAGAAGAACGTATGCCATTGGCGGAAATGAAAAAGCAGCCCTCATCTCAGGTATTAAAGTACCACGCGTCAAAATCATGATTTACTCATTAGCCGGCTTTATGTCTGCTTTAGCAGGTGCGATCTTAACATCTCGTCTCAACTCAGCCCAGCCAACAGCTGGTACGTCGTATGAACTTGATGCAATTGCTGCCGTTGTACTTGGCGGGACAAGCCTGTCCGGCGGAAGAGGGCGAATTGTCGGCACACTCATCGGTGTACTCATTATTGGGGTCTTGAACAATGGTATGAACTTACTTGGTGTTTCATCATTCTATCAGTCTGTTGTGAAAGGGATTGTCATCTTGATTGCAGTCCTACTCGACAGAAAGAAATCTGCTTAAGGAGGCAGCTGCTATGAAAAAATATGTAATCCTGATCGTGACTCTCTCACTATTCATGCTTTCTGCCTGCTCGCTTGAACCGCCAGAGTGGGCCAAATCAACAAAGGATGGCAAGAAAAAAGACATGAAAATCGGACTGTCGATCTCGACTTTAAATAACCCATTCTTCGTTTCTCTTAAAAACGGTGTGACAAAAGAAGCGAAAAAGCTTGGCATTGAAGTTGTCATTGCCGATGCACAAAATGATTCAGCCAAACAAACAAGTGATGTAGAAGATTTAATTCAACAAGGGGTCGATGCATTACTCATTAACCCAGCCGATTCCTCTGCCATATCAACGGCTGTCGAATCTGCGAATGCTTCAGACATACCGGTCATCACATTAGACCGCTCGGCAGAAAGCGGAAAGGTTGAAGCGCTTGTTGCTTCTGATAACATCAAAGGCGGCGAAATGGCAGCTAACTTTATTATCGACAAAGTCGGTAAAGGAGCAAAAGTGGCTGAACTAGAAGGTGTACCAGGTGCTTCTGCGACACGCGAACGAGGAAAAGGTTTTCATCAAATTGCAGACAAAAAGTTAGATGTCACAGCAAAACAAGCCGCTGACTTCGACCGGACAAAAGGGCTCAACGTGATGGAAAACCTTCTTCAAGGAAACCCTGACATCAAAGCCGTTTTTGCCCACAATGATGAAATGGCACTTGGCGCACTAGAGGCCATCCAAAGCTCTGGAAAAGACATTCTTGTCGTCGGTTTCGACGGTAATGAAGATGCACTCAACTCGATCAAAGCAGGAAAACTATCTGCAACAGTCGCGCAGCAGCCAGAGCTGATCGGTCAACTGGCAGTCGGCGCTGCTGACGATGTATTAAAAGGAAAAAAGGTAGAAAAAAATATCGCCGCTCCATTGAAACTAGAACAAAAGAAATAAACACTAAACCCCCGATAGCCTCGGGGGTTTTAGATTATAGACAAAGGCTGAAATGAACTTGATTTTAGCCCTTTGTCTTCTTTTCAGCGTGATAGAAAACCTTTGCAGTCTAGGAAGGACGAGCACCGGAGCAGAGCGAATTGACATTCGTGAGCACCGAAGCGCAGGACTGACAAAGAATGCGAGAGTTTGTCTACACGCTGGACCCCCGATAGCCTCGGGGGTTTTAGATGTTATTCCGGTCTCTTCAGTACAAATGGCGTGCCTAAATGGGCATAATCATTACCTGCTAGGCGCGCGACTGGCTTTAATTCATTCGTAAAAATATATCCTTTTTCCGCATCATAGACGGATTCATCTAAATGCGCACACACCACCCGGCCAATGATATGATCGACTGTGATCTCCCCTTCATCATTTTGAAAGGTCAGATGTTTTTCCAGCTGACATTCAAAGCGAATGCGTGCTTCCTTGATTCCTGGCACTGACACCACGCTGCTCTTCACTTGATGAAGACCGGTACGAGTCAGCTCACTCTCTTCCTCTGGCAAAGTAGCAGCTGTTTCATTAATATCCTCAATCATCGCTTCATCACTCACATGGACAACAAATTCTTCCCTGTCGATGATATGTCTTGCTGTATCTTTCATCTCTCCTTGACGACGTCCAATAGAAACAGCGATCAGCGGAGGATGGCCGCTGATGACATTAAAGAAACTAAATGGTGCAGCATTGACGACTTCTTCTTTAGAAAGGCTTGTAATAAATGCAATGGGTCTTGGAACGACGGAACCAGATAATACTTTATATGCTTCTTTTCGTGACAGCTGATCCATTTGTAATGTAATCACTTCAGACATGCCTCCTCTTGTATGTAACGACATCATACCATACCCAGTTCTCTCTTCCCTTACTCCGGCTCACCGCGATGGAGAATATGATGGACAAGATGAAACAATGCCGGATTATGATTTTCTCGTCTATAAGAAATGGTCCATTCCGCGAGTAGCTGCTCACCTTCAATTGACCGATACACCACATCTAAATTAAATAAACGCCGGGCCGATGTTGGAATGATAGCAATTCCGATTCCCGCTGTGACAAGCCCAATGACCATTTGATATTCTGCTGCTTCCTGCACGATATTGGGTGAAAATCCGTACTTTTCACAAAGTAGGACAAAATGCTGATAAAGGGACGGCCATGATTCCTTTGATAAAGAAATAATCGGCTCATCACGAATATCTTCAATCGTGACCGCTTCTTTTTCCGCCAGCGGATGGTTTTTCGGAATCGCAAAAATACATTCACTTTGCTTCATTAAACGACTGACCAATTCTTCTTGCGGTGATGTAGGATGCAAAAAACCAATATCAATCTCACCATTCAAAAGCGCCTCAAGCTGCTGCGGGACAGAGAGCTGTTGCAGCTCAATACTGACAGAAGGGTACCGCTCTCTGAATTCACGGACAACTGGCGGCAGAATATCATATGTCGCTGTACCAACGAAACCGATGATAATCTTCCCAAGCTCCCCTCTTGCCGTATGCCGGGCATGATCAACGGCTTTATCAAGCTGATGCAGCACCCCCCGGACCTCATGTAAAAAAACCTTTCCAGCAGCTGTTAACTCCACCACCCTTTTAGACCGGTGAAACAAAGGAAATCCCAATTCTTCCTCAAACTGCTTAATTTGCTGACTAAGTGGAGGCTGTGTCATGTTCAATCGTGCGGCCGCTCTGCCGAAATGCAGCTCCTCCGCGACTGTGACAAAATACTGCAAATGTCTCAGTTCCATCCTTTCACTCCTCAAACACTTATTCGTGAAACATATTAAAACTACGTTAAACATATATTGGAAAATTTATTTTGTGAAATGTATAGTAAATCATATCATGAAAATATATTTTCATAAAAAATTTTACTTGCCGAAAGGAGTGCGGGGTAAATGAATTCTCAAACACAACCCCTAACAAAACGAGGAGCAGAGTTGATTGTCGATACGCTCATTGCCCAAGGTGTGACCCATGTTTTTGCGATTCCAGGTGCAAAAATTGATGCAGTATTTGATGTATTAAAAGACAGAGGTCCAGAGCTTGTGCTATGCAGGCACGAACAAAATGCGGCATTCATGGCAGCAGCTGTCGGTCGTTTAACTGGCAAACCAGGCGTTTGTCTAGTTACTTCAGGTCCAGGCGCATCCAATTTAGCGACAGGTCTATTAACAGCCAATACAGAAGGTGACCCTGTTGTTGCAATCGCTGGAAATGTCATCCGTGCGGATCGGCTCAAACGAACACATCAATCACTCGACAATGCGGCATTATTCAAACCAGTGACAAAATATAGCGTTGAAGTACAAGACGTAAACAATATACCAGAAGCCTTAACAAATGCTTTTCGCGCGGCACAAAGAGGTCAAGCTGGGGCAGCATTTATCAGCTTTCCACAAGATGTCGTGACCGAACACACCACACAAACACCAGTGTCTGCTCACCCTTCTCCAGAACTAGGTCCTGCACCGGATGCTCTCATCAGTTCGGCCATCGCCAAAATTCAAAATGCGCACTTACCTGTTGCAATTGTGGGAATGAAAGCTAGCCGTCCAGCTGCGGCAAATGCGACAAGAACATTATTAAAAACACTTGGTATCCCATTTGTCGAAACGTACCAAGGAGCCGGTGTTCTCTCAAGAGAGCTTGAGGCTCAATATGTGGGCAGAATCGGCTTATTCCGTAATCAGCCAGGCGACCTTCTCATTGAGAAAGCGGATGTGATTTTAACTATTGGCTTTGATCCAATCGAATACGATCCGAAGCATTGGAATTTGAAACCGCAGCAGCGTCAAATCATCCATGTGGATGACATGCAGGCAGATATTGACCATTTCTATGAACCGACGCTTGAGCTTGTGGGCAATATATCTGAAACGGTGCAACATCTAGCTCATGACAGCGTTCCACTTTCATTATGCAAAAAGAACGTAGATCTCGTCACAGAATTACAAGAGCTGTTAAGTGATATCGAAAAAACACCAGAAAGAGAAAGTCATTTATCACACCCGCTGGATGTCATTCATACGTTGAGACGTATCATCCCAGATGACACGAAAGTGACATGTGATATCGGATCGCACGCCATTTGGATGTCTCGCCACTTCCGTGTTTATGAACCGAACACGTTCCTAGTGAGTAACGGAATGCAAACACTTGGCGTGGCATTACCGTGGGCGATTGCAGCCTCCATATTAAATCCAGATGAAAAGATCATTTCAGTCTCAGGTGATGGCGGTTTTCTCTTCTCCGCCATGGAATTAGAAACAGCCGTGCGCATGAAAACAAATCTCGTTCATCTCGTTTGGAACGACAGCACATACGATATGGTGGCATTCCAGCAGGAAATGAAGTATGACCGTACGTCTTGTGTTGAGTTCGGTCAGATCGACTTAGTGAAATATGCAGAAAGCTTTGGAGCAACTGGATTACGTGTCAACTCACCTGAAGAGCTTTCAACTGTCCTTCAAAAGGGTATAAACATAGAAGGACCCGTTATTATTGATATTCCGATAGACTATCAAGACAACCCAGACCTCGCCAGTCAAAAATGGCCAGAAGTCTTTCGTGAAAAACACACAACGAACGTCAGATAAGACTTCGATACATTACGTTAAAGGAGTGAGCGGATATGGGTATGATGCACCCAATGAATCAACAAAACAACACAATACCGCAGGACAAAAAGCAAGAGGTCTATCAAGTATCAACCATGACCTCCTTGCTGGAAGCCGTATACGATGGAGATTTCTCCCTATCACATATTCCCGAGCATGGTGATTTTGGCATTGGTACATTCAATCAATTAGATGGGGAACTAATCGGCTTTGACGGCGCTTTTTATCGACTGCGCTCTGATGGAACAGCCACACCAGTAACCGATCAAGATTATTCACCATTCTGCTCTCTAGCATTCTTTGAAACGGACATCGTTCATCGAATTGATGCACCGATGACGTCCAAAGAGCTAGAGGAAGAAATCGACCGAATCTTACCGAGCAAGAATGTCTTTTATGCGATCCGCATCGATGGGTCATTCAAAAAGGTTCAAACCCGTACGGTTGAAAAACAGGAAAAACCTTACGTTCCGATGGTAGAGGCAGTCAAGTCACAGCCTATTTTCGATTTTGAAAATATTCGCGGGACGATCGCAGGCTTCCGTACACCACAGTACGCACATGGCATTGCGGTAAGCGGATATCATCTCCACTTTATTGATGATGATCGAAGCGTAGGCGGGCATGTATTTGATTACACTGTGGATCAAGTGACCATCCGAATTTCCCAAAAACGTCACATGAATTTACACCTTCCAAATACGCAGGAGTTCTTCCAAGCAGACATTGATCGTGCTGACCTTGCACAGCAAATTGCCAGTGCGGAAAGCAGCCCAGAAAAATAAAATGAACACACCTCGGTGATACCGGGGTGTTTTTTTATGCAAAAAGATATGTTATCTTCTTTTATTATTTCATTTCGTTACTCAATTAAAAATCAAACATTCTATTCGTAATAAAATATGATAGAATATCAACAGAAGAAAGGTGGTTATACGGTGGCACATGAATATCGCATTCCAAACTTAACATTAGATGAAAGAGATAAACAAATTCTTTCCTTATTACACGAGGACGGGCGTATGTCCTACACGGATCTAGGGAAACAAGTCGGCCTTTCCCGTGTTGCTGTACAAGCCCGTATTCAGCAGCTCATTGAAGCAGGTGTCATTGAACGATTCACCGCTGTCATTAATCCAGCAAAGATCGGCATTCATGTCTCTGTCTTTTTTAACGTAGAGGTTGAGCCGAAATGTTTAGAAACAGTCGCCCTTCAGCTTGAACAGGAAACAGCCGTCACAAGCCTTTATCATATGACAGGACCAAGCAAGCTGCATATGCATGGCATTTTTCAAAATGAACAGGAAATGGAGACGTTCCTGACAAAGAAGCTGTACCCGCTTGAAGGCGTCGTCAGTGTTGACTGTCAAATGCTCATTAAACGATACAAAAGCCGAATGGGCATGAAATTGTAGATAGGAGTTGAACCACTTGCAATCATATCTTGAACTCATGATCGCCATGGTGCGAACCGGTATTCTGGGATTTGGCGGAGGACCATCTGTGATCCCGCTCATTCGCCATGAAGCGGTCGTCAAATACAAATGGATCAATGATGACGAATTTGGAGAAACACTCGCCATCGCCAACGCATTGCCCGGACCGATTGCTACGAAAATGTCGGCATACCTCGGCTATCGATTAAAAGGTGTATCTGGCGCCATTGTTGCAACAGCTGCACATATTTTACCGACATGTCTCGCTATGGTGGCACTTGTTACACTTGTCAGCGTCTTAAGCTCTTCAGTCATCATTCAAAATATGATCGGTGCTGTGACACCAGTAATTGCCGTTCTGTTAGGAATGATGGCATATGAATTTGGACAAAAAGCGTTGAAGGGCTTCGGCATGATCTTCGGAATCGCCCTATTCCTTTTGGCATTTGTCGGTCTTCAAGTACTCTCGATTCATCCAGGAATCATTGTCATCATCTTTTTATGTTATGGTGCCTTTCATTTCAAACTGAAAGATCGCTGGACTCGAACAAATAAAGAGAAAGGAGTGTCTTCGTGATGCTGATTCTCTTTTTATTCTGGGCATTCTTCTTATCCAATCTGTTAGGGTATGGCGGAGGACCTGCCTCCATTCCGCTCAATTATGAAGAAATCGTCAATCATTTTCATTGGATGACGAACGAAGGGTTCTCCAATATGCTCGCATTAGCCAACGCACTTCCAGGTCCAATCGCTACGAAAATTGCGGCTTATGTAGGCTATGATGTCATGGGATGGCCAGGCTTTATCGTTGCACTGCTTGCGACGGTCCTGCCGTCTGCGATCGGATTGATCTTACTGCTAAAACTCATTGACCGTTTTCGCCAATCTTCTGTCGTCAAAGGCATGACCCTATCTGTACAGCCTGTCATTGCCATGATGATGCTTTTATTAACATGGGAAATTGGCGGAGATGCCGTGAAAGCCATTGGCTGGACACAATCACTTGCCATTGCCGCCATTTCATTTTTCTTTATGACCAAATTCAAATTGCACCCTGCCTTTCTGATTGTGGCTGCATTTTTATATGGCGGATTCATTCTTCCGCATTAATGCAAAAACCGATAACACGCGAAGTTATCGGTTTTTCTCATTACATATAAATAGGAGAGACAGACCTGCGCCCAATAGAATGATACTCGACACCAGCTACTTCTGCCGCTTCAAGCGTATGACAATTCCGTCCATCAAAAATGATCGGCTGCCTCATGAAATTTTTATAAGCTGAAAGTGGAAAGGACTGAATATCCGCCCACTCAGTTAATATACAGACAGCATCAGCATCCTTGATCGCCTCTTCAATCGTTTGAGCAAAAAGGACTTGATCAGGCAGTTCTTGAGCTGCATTGCGAGCGGCAGCAGGATCATAGGCTACGATCTCCGCTCCTAATTGATGGAGCTGATGAGCGATTGGGATTGACGGCGCCTCTCTCATATCATCTGTATTCGGCTTAAAGGAAAGGCCAAGAAGAGCCATTCTCTTCCCTTCCAAGTTTTCTCCCATCCGCTCCTTCACACTTCGAATAAAACTTGCTCGCTGCTCATTGTTGACTTTGATGACAGCCTTCAATAGCTCAAAATCATGGGACACATGCCCTGCAATTTGGACAAGGGCATTAGTATCCTTTGGAAAACAGGAACCTCCGTAACCAATGCCTGCCCTAAGAAACGAAGCACCAATCCGCTGATCGAGTCCCATCCCCTCTGCAACTCTCTCAACATCAGCTCCCGTTTTTCCACAAATCGAAGCAATTTCATTCATGAAGCTGATTTTTGTGGCAAGAAATGCATTTGATGCGTATTTGATCATCTCTGCGCTTTTCCGATCTGTTCTCACGAATGGAATGTGGAAATCCGCATACATAGACTCTAGCTGATCTAATCCGTTCTTCGTTTCCGCTCCAATCACCAGCCGATCCGCTCGCAGCGTATCTGAGATGGCAGACCCTTCTCGTAAAAATTCTGGATTCGATGCAATAGATAATGGCTCCTTACGACCTAACACGTGATGAATCAAATGATCAATTTGATCGCCCGTTCCGACAGGCACTGTACTTTTCACGACAAGCACTGCGCCTGGCTTTGCTTGTAAGCCCATCTCCTTTGCCGCTTGAAAGACATACTGCAAATCAGCTTGACCGTCTGCCTGCTGCGGGGTACCGACAGCAATCATTAACACGTCAGCCTGCGAATAGGCTGACACTCCATTGATGTGAAAACGAATGCGTCCTTGCTCCATATTCCGTTTGAGCAGTTCTTTTAATCCCGGCTCGTACATCGGAGGATTCCCTTGCTTCAGCTGCATGACCTTCCGCCGGTCAATATCCATACATGTCACATCATGTCCCGCCTCTGCTAAACACACCCCTGTGACAAGCCCCACATACCCACAGCCTGCAATCGCAATCTTCATGACACATCAGCTCCCCATACTCCTTATGCTTGTAATGTCATCGTATGCCGGGGATTTTCGATCCATTCATAAAAGCATACAAAAACCCCCTGCTGAGAGAGCAGGGGGCTACTTTTATGAAACAAGGCCATTTCGAATATGAGCAATCAGATTTTCAAGCATTTCTTTTGTTGTGACATCATTGGAATTTTCACCAATATCATGAGCGTACATCAAAATCTTTAAAAACTCTTCTTGATTTAAACCCTTATTATCCATGTCTGTATCCTTTCGATTCCACTAATTTCATTATTATATGCTGTATGGTTGGTTTATGCAATACTCTAATACATCATTCGACAGCTTTTGAAATTTATGACCATTTTCATGAAAAACTTTTTTATAAATCATCATTGAGCTATAATAAAAGAATTGGAATCTTTTACTTGGTTAGGAGCGGGTCAAATGCTTCAGCACAACATCAACGAAGAAGAAATCAAACAAACAGCCGAACAGATCAAAGAACTTCTTCCTGCAACAGATGAAAACAAGCAACTCATCAAAAAAGCATTGATTACTTATAGACAGGACAGCGTATATCGGCTCAAGCAAGAGTCTGATACCGAATGGTCAGCTTATGTACATGATGTCGTGGCAGCAAGAGTCCACCTTCATGTGCTGTTTCCAGTGAGAAGCAGCTGCTCATGTCCAGCTGATGGACTATGTAAACACATCCTCGCTGTCTTCTTTTCGCTATACGCTCAAGTAGAGAGTGTGACCGGCTTTACAGAAAATTGGTCAGAGAAGGATGAATTACAGCGCAGCAAAGAACTCATTCGTCAGCACTTCCAAGTGAAGCGCCCAGATGAACAATCACTTCAGAGCTGGCTGAATTTTTTCCAGGAGGAATTTCACCTCTGGCTGAAACGGACACCGAAGCACCAGCAAACGCCACAGCATTTGTATTACGGCTATTTATCGATCCTGAAAAAACACGCACCCACTTCACCTGAATTCAAGAGTTTGTATGCGATTCATACGTCCATCGATGTGTGGTTAAGGCTCTATGAGCTAATCGATCTCGGCCGTCTTGATGCCGAAAAAGACTTTTATTCGATGAATCCATATGTAGAACAGCTCATGAACACCATTTTTGATTCAGTGGATCATTTGAGGACATACGCCCTTTCCTTTTCCCTCGATCCGTTTCTTGAAAACACACCAACTGCCGTTCGGACACTTCTTCAAATCAGCGGACCTTTCCAACATGAACGAGTTGCGGTCTTTATGGAAATGTGGGGAACTATATTAAATAGAGGGAAATGGGTCAAAAAAGAAACAGAATTACTCAAGAGCGCCCAACAGCAGGAACAAACGGTTGAGCGAACCATTGGGCTCATGCATATGGATTATTTGCTAAAAGAAGACGAAAGACTCTTCCAGCAATTAAAATTGCTCAATGCAGATATGCTGCCGAATGTGCTCAATTGGCTAAAGGATCTCACAAATCGCAAGGACTGGAAGCGTCTCAAACTTTGGTATCAAGAGATCACATATGTATTAGAAGAATATTGTCAGCTTGACCTATCTTATAGAGAACTGCGTGGAGCCGTCAGCGATTTCTTCTTTTATTTAGACGCGTACTTTAAACAGACGAAAGATCATTTCTTGTATGAACGCTATCTCCAAATCTGTATGCCTTATGCATTTACTGAATATAGTCAGCTCTTATATGCACAAGAACGCTATGCAGAATGGATTGAAATACACAGCCTCGTTGGTTTCTCCATCAGTGAATTGGAGAAAGAACTGATCAAACAGATTGCAAAGGAAGAGCCTGAAGCACTCATTCCTTCGTACCACCGGGAAATCTCACTGCTTCTCGATCAAAAGAATCGAAGTGCTTACCGGGAATCTGTGAAAATGCTCAAAAAACTGCGTACGCTTTATCATAAAACGAAAAAAACCGCGGTGTGGGAAAGATATGTACAGCAGCTGCAAGATTCAACAAAACGGCTGCGTGCGTTCCAAGAGGAAATGAAGAAAGGAAAATTAATTGATGACACGCCATAAACAAATTGTCATTCATGCAGAACAAACCGAAGATTTCTCTTTCACCATTTCAGCGCAAGCAGAGGACGGACAGCCTGTACCGCTAAATGAAATGAAGAGGCAGCTTTTCCAATGGCACGAATCATCTTTTTACGGAACATTCTTAGAAGATGTGAGCTTTATTGGCACACCTGCCTTCCTGTTAAGTCCTTGGATGACCGTTGAATTGCTAGGGAAAAATTCATTCAATACTTTCAGCCATGTGACGTTAACGGATGAAACAGAGCCGCTTATGAAAACAGCCTCAACCATTTACGAATTCATCGAGGATGAAGATTTTGTCCCAGATTTCGAGGCATGGACAAAAGGCATGCTTCGCTTTAAAGACAAAGAAGGCCTATTAGATGGCTACACAGCTGATTGGTTCTCCTTTGCCGTACAGGATTACATTCAATATGATGATGCCTTGCAGCACAAATGGAACCGAATGACTGCACAATCGCCTGCTCTTTCCTCCTTCCAGGGACATTTTTTAGATGAACAGGATTTCTTGGAAACGATCGGCTGGATTGATGATGAGACGCCTTTCACTGTCGGCTTGCGTTTAAATGAGCCTGATTTCGACGGGGATGATTGGAAAATTGAATTGTTTTTGCGTGATAAGAAAAACAGTGATCTGCATTTCTTTGAAGGCATCCGTTCTTTAAAAAAATCATGGCGTCCGTTTCAAGAAAAAATCACCAGAGAGCTGGAGCGGTTCGGTCAGATTGTCCCTTGGCTCTCATTTACATCTGGTACCACCCTCATGTCAGAAGAAGAAGCGTGGCTCTTCCTATCTGAAGCGAGTGAAACACTTGTGAACATGGGGATTGAGATCCTGCTCCCATCATGGTGGCAGATCGTCAAAGAAAGCACCATGATGCTAAAAGCACGGATTTCCTCCACACCACGAGGCGAATCGCACGTTGGAATGGATGCCCTTATGGACTTTAATTGGCGCTTTGCCACAAACGGTATTGAGCTGACAGAAGATGAGTTCAACGAGCTTGTTCAAAGTAAACGTCGTCTTGTCAACATTCGTGGACAGTGGATTAAAATCGATCCGACCTTTATCCAGCAAATGAAGAAATGGATGGAGCGCGCTGAGAACGAAGGACTTCATATGTCGGATATTTTATCACGTGAACTCGCAGACCAAGAGGCCTCCTCTGAGTCGATTCCTGAGTTGCTAGACAGTTCGGCCTTTGCCCATATTCAATTTGAACTTTCGTCTCAATTACGAGGGCTTGTTCATCAGTTAAATGATACACAAGAGCTGCCATCCTATGAGATGAGTGAGTCCTTTAAGGGCACACTACGCCCGTATCAGCAGCACGGTGTCAACTGGCTTCTGTTCTTAAGGTCTCATGGATTCGGGGCTTGTTTAGCAGATGATATGGGACTTGGAAAAACGATTCAAATGATCGCTTATTTCACTTATTTGAAGGAGCATCAACAAGACGCCGCTCCATCTCTCATCATTGCACCGACTTCCGTATTAGGGAACTGGCAAAGAGAGCTTGAAACATTCGCACCACATTTGAATGTCGCTCTGCATTATGGACCGTCACGTCCACAAGGTGAGAACTTTACAAAAGCGTACGAATCAACAGATATCGTCCTCACTTCGTATGGTCTCTCACATTCTGACCGTGATGAATTAACAGCAGCCAAATGGAATACCATTTGCTTAGACGAAGCCCAGAACATTAAAAATGCCCATACGAAACAATCGAGAGCCATTAGGCAATTAAAAGGACAGCACCACATTGCCCTCAGCGGGACACCGATGGAGAACCGCTTGACAGAGCTTTGGTCTATTTTCGACTTCGTGAACAAAGGATATCTCGGCAGCCTGACCAGTTTTCATAAAAAGTTCGTCCTTCCGATTGAAAAAGACCGTGAAGAAAAAAGAATCCAACAGCTGCAGCAGCTGATCAAGCCATTCTTATTAAGACGAACAAAACAAGATGAAGAAGTCGCACTCAATCTTCCAGAGAAACTAGAAGAAAAAGAATTCATCCCGTTATCTGCAGAGCAGGCATCTTTATATGAACAGCTGGTCAAAGATACATTCGAACATATGGCCTCATTAACAGGGATGCAGCGGAAAGCCATCATTTTAAGTATGCTTGGCAGACTCAAACAAATTTGCGATCACCCTGCTCTTTATTTAAAAGAGAGCGGAACAGATGTGAAATTGTTGAAGCGTTCATTAAAAATGGATAAATTAGCAGAGCTGTTAAAAGCCATACACGAACAAGGAGAAAGCTGTCTCATTTTTACGCAGTATATTGAAATGGGCAACATGATCAAACAGCTCGCCGAAAAGATGTTTGGAGAACCAGTTCAATTTTTAAATGGGAGCTTATCAAAACATGATCGGGACAAAATGGTGGAACGCTTCCAGAAAAAAGAGTTCAACATCTTAATTCTTTCTTTAAAAGCAGGAGGAACCGGACTAAACTTAACCGCTGCCAATCATGTCATTCACTACGATAGATGGTGGAATCCTGCTGTAGAAAACCAAGCAACAGACCGTGCTTACCGCATCGGGCAAAAGCGGTTTGTTCACGTCCATAAGATGATCACAACCGGCACGATAGAGGAAAAAATTGATCAAATGCTCGAAACAAAACAAACGTTAAATGATCAAATTATCCAAAGTGAAAGCTGGATTACAGAGCTGTCAACGAACGAACTAGAAGATTTATTCACGTTAAGTGCAGCCGCTCAATCATCGTAATGACAGCAAAAAGAGGACTTTTCTCAAACTTGATGAAAAGTCCTCTTTTTTTAATCTCATCTAAAGGAATGCTTAAATTTGCAGCTTTTTCAATGCAGATTTCACATTCATATACGTGTTCAACTCACGGAAGTCCTCTCTCATTTCTCCCATTTTCATCGCAAGATTTGGTTTAATACCTGTCACGATCAGTTCTGTGCCAGTCATTAAAATCAAATCATTCAGCTTAAAGATCGCATCTGCCACAAATGAATCCACCTCTAATAAACCAGACAGATCCACAATAAAGTAATCGTCTTTGGATTGAGAGATATAAGTGGAGACTGTTGAGATGATTTTATCAAACCTTGGCGCTGTTAACGTACCAATGATCGGCAGGACAGAAATACCATCCTTCACCGGAACAATCGGGACAGAAATATTCAATACTTCATCAATGGATTGCTCAAGAAGCTCTTGCTGTTCCATCTCTTTCGTAACATCCTTTTGCAGACCAACGAAATAAAGGCGTTTCCCTTCATTTTCATCAATCCATAGAGGCGCCACACTTAACTCGTTCCAAAACATTTGACCAGATTTTTTATAGTTTTTCAACTGTACAGTGACAGCCTCTTTGTTTTCAATGGCTGCCCTAATTTGTTTGAGAGCAATCTGTTCAGTTTCATCTCCTTGAAGGAAACGACAGTTCTTTCCTAATACTTCGGTTTCTTGATAGCCTGTCATATCTAAAAAGCCCTTGTTCACATATATTAAAGGATTATCAGGTAAAGACGGGTCCGTCACCGTCAGGCCAACCTGAGTATAGTCTAAGGCTTCCTTGATTAAATGCAGATTGTCGGACTTATAAGATTCCAGCGCCATTCGTTTACTCTCCTTAACTTCCTTACAAGCGGGTTATATTCATAATTAAATTATATGATGTTCCATAGCGGGTGTAAATAGAAGTAGTTCTGAATTCCTCTTTTGTAGAATGCGCTTCATCCTATGTCATTTATACAAATACATACGATTCAATTATTTCAAAAGATGTTGAATCATATGTGCCACACCATGTTCATCATTTGTTAACGTGACATGATCAGCTAATTCTTTTATATCCTTTCTCGCATTCCCCATTGCAATTCCAACCCCAGCTGCCCGAATCATCGATTCATCATTTAAACTGTCTCCTACAGCCGCTGTTCGGCTTAATGGAATACCGAGCTTTTCTGCCAGCCTGGTTAACGCCTGCCCTTTCGACGCCTCCTTTGCTCCAATTTCAAAGTTATGATCAGCCGAACTAACCAATGTTAATTCAGAATCATGTCCAAACGCATCCCATCCGGCTTTCAATCTGTCTTGAAAAAATGAGAAACCTAAGATGTTATAAAACGAAAGATTCTGATCCTCACGAAACAATTCTTGATATGTATCAATATAAGCAAAACCTGACTGGCTGTATTGAACTTCAGCCGCTTGCTCAAGAACACGCTGATCCGTTTCTGGATTTGCACTCTTTAAGCGGTCCATTTCTATCGCCAGAAGCTCCCTGCCGCGGTTTGGTGTGTAAATGGCTTCATTCGTAAACACTTCATAGTAATAATCACGCTCCTCTAGCCATGATAAGATGTGTTTTGCTTTTTCTTCTTCTAGAACAGCCGAATGATATACCTGACCTTCTGGATCATGAATCACAGCTCCATTTGCACTGATGACCCACGTATTCATCCCAAGCTGATCAAAAATAGATTTCACATCAAAATACGCTCTTCCTGTTGAAACGACAACCTCAATCCCACTCGCCGCTGCTTCCTTTAACGCCTGCTCGTTTTCCTGACTCACTTTGTGCTCACTGTTCAATAAAGTTCCGTCTAAATCCGTTGCGATTAATTGAATGTTTGTCATCGGTCTCTCCTTTTTTGCCTGCATTTTCAGTTGACCTTCCGTTTATCAAATCCATCATCATTATGAAATGAGTATCCACTATTTGCAAGGGATGATCGGCTTATCAATGAATATAAGAGTACCCGGTCACGCTACATGACCGGATACGCATAAGGGGATTCACAGGGGACACATGACTGATACAAAGAAACCTTGGTTCTACTATTACGCAGTGAATATGTGTACAAGGCAAAGTCTATCAGCTATAGCTAGAGGGGGGCCACGAGATGCTAGACCTTTGCCTTTTGCCTCCTTTCCTTTCAGCTAACCCTAGTCTACTGAGAAATAGCACAAGAGACAAAAAACGAAAATGACAAAATCGTTCTTCAAATTCTTAATTTCCTCAATCATTTTTACTTTTTACCGCTTGCGTATAAAACATCATCTTATTTTGTTTGACGAAATACTTATTTTTCATAAATTGATAAAAAACATCTGAATGAATCCAATTACTAGAAGGCATGTGAATATAGTCAGACCCGTCCCACGCAAACCAATAAAAACAAAGCCTTCCATCATGAATTGACAATTGAAATTCAAAACAGTCCATTTGATCGTCTGTCACATATTGAAAAGTGAGGGACTCCCCTTCTTCCATATACACGTCACAAAATGAGAGAATGTCTCCCCATGTATAGACCCTCACATTGCTTTCCTTTTCCTCACCAATATGTATGTTTCGAAGTTGATAGGACTCCATAAAACATCTCCTTTCACTTATATGCAGCTAGTTCTGAGTAGGCAGCGGTTTCATTTATACAGATGTTGTATGCTATAATGATACTTACGAATAATGAACGCTTGTGAGGTGATAAATATGAAAACCTTTAGGCTGATTGATTTAAAAATCGAACTTGATCCAAAGCAAGATAAAATGTCCAGCATTCCCCTTCGTGACGGCTTAATCATTAATAAAGAAGATGGCGAAAATCACTGGATGATCGAGGCACTGATCCCAAAGAAGCATAGACAAGTGTTTGAGGTGCTCTTCCAGCAGCATACAGAAGTAAAGATTCTCGTGACGATTACAAAAGAAAACAACCGCCCTGTTCATCTATCGGTCCAAGTCAAAAACATCGTTGCCTTAGAAGAAAACATATCTGTATTACTCGACGGTAAAATGATCACAAATCGTTACAGAACAGAAACCGAAGAAGTATTAAAAGACCTCGTCAAAGAGGGGCTATCAGGAGAAAAACTGCTGGATGCTTTTAAACAGAACACATAAAAAAAGAGCGGGATGAGCCGCTCTTAGATGGTTGACAAAGGGCTAAAATGAACTTTATTTTAGCCCTTTGTCTTCCTTTTCAGCGTGATAGAAAACCTTTGAAGTCTAGGAAGGGCGAGCACCGGAGCACAGCCCTGACAAAGAATGCGAGGGTTTGTCTACACGCTGAGAGCGGGATGAGCCGCTCTTTTTCTATTGCACATCTTTCGATTGGCTTTGTTTTTTCAATAAATCTCTAATTTCGGTTAACAACACTTCCGTTTGATCTGGCGTTTCAACCACTTCTTCTTCCTCTACCTTTTTCCGTTTTAATTTATTTAAATAACGAATAAAGATAAAAATGGAAAAGGAGATAATCAAGAAGTCGACCACTGTTTGAATGAAACTTCCATACAAAATTTGAGCAGAACCGATTTTAATAGACAATCCACTAAAATCATGCCCCCCAACAATAATACCAACAAGCGGCATAATTAAATCATTCACAAGAGAAGTGACAATTTTGCCAAATGCTCCCCCGATGATGACACCGACAGCAAGGTCAATCACATTCCCCTTGACGGCAAACTCTCTAAATTCTTTCAGCATTCTTTATCACCTTCATCTTTTTTTGTCTAATATGACGTTTTTTTGTCAAAAAAGCAAGTCCTCATCCGCTCTGGATGAATGTTTCCATATAAAAAACGGTTCATACAAGATGAACCGTCAGACACATTACGATACTTTCGGACCGATAGAAAATGTCAGTTCTGCTTCACATGCCACTTCGCCATCTACTGTTGCAACTGCTTTTCCTTTGGCAACTGGACCGCGAAGACGTGTGATTTCAACCTCTAAACGTAGCTGATCGCCTGGCTTGACCTGTCTTTTGAATCGGCAGCTGTCAATCCCTGCAAACAAACCAATTTTCCCTTTGTTCTCTTCTTTACCTAACATGATGACCCCAAAAACTTGAGCAAGCGCTTCTACAATAAGCACACCCGGCATGACGGGGTATCCTGGGAAATGGCCATTAAAAAATTCTTCATTTACTGTGACATTTTTGATTCCAACCGCTCTTTTCTCACCATCAACTTCTAAAATACGGTCAACCAATAAAAATGGATAACGGTGTGGAATAATGTCTTGAATTTGCTGAGCATCAAGCATGTCTTGATCTCTCCTTCTTTTCTATATCGCTAATCTTCATTTGATTCCTATTGAAGTATATTATGAATGCAGTCATTTTTCAATGTTCAGCCAACATTTATGGTAAAAAATAGAATCTATCATTACCTATTGTCATGAAATATAATCCACTCTACACTCATCGTTTTTTCACAAATATGGTAATATATATTACATCATTGATTGAATAAGAGGGTAAAAATGAATTTTATAAGCGATAAATCCATTAAAAAACTTCTCCATTCGTGGTATACAATGCTAAAACATCGACATTTTTCGAAGGCTGAAGAGATCAAAACGTCCTTAACCAAATATAAACGTAGATTGTCAAAGAAACAGGAGCTTCATTTACATTATCAGCTTATGCTTTTTCGGCACCAGCTCTGGATGAACCAAACAGAAGACTTAGAAAAACTGAAGCATGAACTCATGCTCCACAAAGATCAAATGAATGATCAACTGCAATATTATTTTTACTTTTTTCTCGGTTTATACGAATCTTTAAAGAGCGATCAAAATGATGCCATTCATTATCTAGAAAAAGCAGAAGAAAAACTGCCCCTGCTAGACGATGAGCTAGAGGAAGCGGAGTTTCATTTCCGTACAAGTGGTGTTTATTATAACAACCGCTATTCACTGTTATCCATTCGACATGTTGAAAAAGCCATGGATATCTTTGCAAAGCACGGGGATATCCACAGCATTTATCGGTGCAAAATTGTGCTCGCCCTTAACTTTAGTGATCAAAAAAAATATGAAGAAGCAGAAGCTATTTTTATTGAAATTATCGAATACGTGAAAATGATTGATGACCAAGAACTGCTTGGTATCGTGTATTATGACGCTGGTTTTATCAAGTCGAGACAGAATCGTCATAAGGAAGCACTAGAATACTTTAAAAAAGCGCTTCGGCTCCCAGCATACCGGAAATCTGCCCACTCCTATGTATCGTGTCTCTATGAAACTGTGCGTTCCTGCTTTAAAGAGAATTTAACTGATGAAGGAATGAAGTATATTCAAAAAGGGCTAAAAGAAGCCGTTGATGCCCAATTTGATCTATTAAGAATCAAGTTCCAAATTTTATTCCTTCTCTACAGCCAAGCGCCCAAGGCAGATGAACAGATTGCTACACTCGTCACATGTCTTGAACGAAAAGAAGCCTGGATTGATCTTGAAGATCTGCTTGCAGATGTCTCAGATTTTTATAAAAAAAAGGGCGACTTTGAGCGAGCCGCCTTTTTTATCATGAGAGGCTGACATCCGCCTGCTCATTATCGAATGGTATTAATGAGTCCTAGCATTTGATCGCCCATCGTAATGGTTCTTGAGTTCATCTGATACGAACGCTGTGTTGTCATGAGGTCTGTTAATTCTTTAGACATGTCCACATTCGACGTTTCAAGTGCACCTTGCTGAAGTTGAATGGCCTGACGGTTTGCCCCATTCAGTGCCGTTAAAGCGCCTTGATAGTTGCCGTCGACTGAGAACAAATTTTCTCCTTCAGAGATGAGTGCTGAAGAATTATTCACTTGAACAACCCCAAGATTCACCTGCTGATTCGGTTGATTGCCTCGAGAAATAGCTGTAAGCCGGCCATTTTTATCGATAGAAATATCACGGAAATTCGCATTTAAGACAATCTCATTCCCGTTTTCGTCAAGAATCGGATGGCCTTCGCTTGTCACCAGCTGGACTTGATTCGGATTATTTCCTGGCTGTAAATAAAGAGAGCCATCTCTTGTATACCGGATGTTACCGCCAGCATTGACCTGCAAATACTGAGATGGCGCACCAAATGCAACATCAAGGTCACGGCCTGTTTCTTTAATAGACCCTTGCAATGAGTTAATGGATGCATTGACCATCGTTCCAGTTCCAAGCCTTAAACCAGCAGGTGTCAGACGACTGTTTGCCACCTGCTCATTTTTTTCATCTACTTGATTAAACTGTTGTCTGATCAGCTCTGAAAAACGGGTGTTTTTTGCGCGATACCCTGTTGTTTCACTGTTTGCGATGTTATTACTAATGATATCAAGCTGCTTTTGCACCTCGTTCATTGACACAGCTGCATTGATCATCGTTCTAAGCATGAGAATCCTCCTCTCTCTTCATTTTTTCATTAATACACTCTTCCGATTTCATTTACTGCTTTTTCTAAACTCTTATCATATGCCTGAACCACTTTTTGGTTTGTTTCAAATGCGCGGTAGGCTGTTGTCATTTCTGTATATGATTTCGTCACATCAACGTTCGAGAGCTCTGATACACCTTGGCTTAATGTATAGGACATTTGACCGTTATTGACCGCACTTGGAAGAGGCTGGTTATCAGCTGTACGGTATAAATCATTTCCTTCACGCGCAAGGTTTCTTGTATCCATTGCAACACGTACATCAATTTGTCCAAGGTTTTGTCCGTTTTCACTCACGGTTCCATCTGCGTTCACTTTGAAATTCTCACTTTGAACGGTAATCGGCTGGCCCGTCACGGAAAGAAGGGCACGTCCATTGATCGTCAACTGATTTTGATCATTCAATGTAATGGAACTGCTTTTCGTATAACGAACGCCTTCTGGTGTATTCACAGCATAAAAAAGCGCTGACTTTTGATTTGTCTCCGGGTTGATGGGTACATTATTTTCTACTAATGCGATATCCGTTGTTTGATCCGTTGTTTTTAATGTTCCTTGTGTAAATTGAGGAATCAATTCCTGCATGTATGTTCCCGTATTAATTCCGCCAATCGCCGTTTGCTGTGGGATACTAAAGCCTTTGCCTGAAGATGTTTGGAAACGTCCTGATTCCATTCGGCTTAGCAGCATTTCTGGAAATGCGCGCATGGCCCCTTCATCTGCTTTATAGCCTGGAGTATTCGCATTTGCGATATTATTTGAAAGCATTTCTGTCCGCCGCTCTTGAGCGATCATGGCAGATGTTGCGGTGTATAGTCCTTTTAACACGTGCTCACCTCATTCAAATTCTTTCACATGACCTAAAATCATCAGTACACAATCTTCTATGAAATATATCGGCATATTGGCAGGCTTCTTTAATAAAAATCCCCCATTCTTTCTAAAAAGAATGAGGGAAATCATTAGCTGAGTTTACGCTTTGGCAGCTTGTCCATATTATCAAGCATCACGCCAGTACCAACTGCTACACAATCCATTGGATTTTCTGCAACGAAAACTGGTACTTTCAGCTCTTCTGCAAGCAATTGATCAAGCCCGTTTAGAAGCGCTCCGCCACCAGTAATGATGACGCCGCGGTCAATGATATCAGCTGATAATTCAGGTGGTGTTCTTTCGAGAACTTGTTTCGCAGCCTGAACAATGGCAGATACAGATTCACGTAATGCTTCTTCTACTTCTTTGCTTGTGACGGTAATCGTTCTTGGTAATCCTGTCACCATGTCTCGTCCACGAATCGAGATCTCTTCGTGACGTGCGTCTGGGAATACCGTTGCAACTTGGATCTTAATGTCCTCTGCAGTTCGCTCACCGATCAGCAGCTTGTACTCTTTTTTAATGTAGTTTAGAATTTCCAAGTCAAATTTGTCTCCAGCCATTTTAATAGAAGAGGCGGTTACAATGTCACCCATTGAGATGACAGCGATATCTGTCGTTCCGCCTCCAATATCTACGACCATGTTTCCACTTGGCTGAAAAATATCCATACCAGCACCAATAGCTGCTACTTTTGGCTCTTCTTCAAGAAATACATGCTTCCCGCCGCTTTTTTCAGCAGCTTCTTTGATCGCCTTCTGCTCAACAGATGTAATGTTTGTTGGGCAGCAGATGAGCATACGCGGCTTAGAGAATAGCCCTTTCACATTTAATGAGTTAATAAAATGCTTGAGCATCGCTTCAGTTACTTCAAAATCAGCAATTACGCCATCTTTTAATGGACGAATCGCAACAATATTCCCAGGCGTACGTCCAACCATACGTCTCGCTTCTTCTCCAACAGCTAATACTTTCCCGCTGTTTTTATCAAGAGCGACAACAGATGGTTCATTTAACACAATTCCTTTTCCTTTGACATGAATCAGTACATTTGCAGTACCAAGATCAATTCCAATATCCCTAGCAAACATCTATATATATCCTCCTTGAAAATCTGTTTCCATAGCAAATACCACATTCTGCCCTAATTATATATTCTATCATAATTTGCAGAAAAAAAGATATTTCTTTACAAAAGTCTTTACAAAATTTGTGGTTAGAAACTACCGATAAGAGGAAGATATATATATCATGTTTATGAACAAAGAACTAAAGCTTACTGTTTTACAGGCTCACCTTCTAAAATTTCTTCTTTTTTATACTTTAACTTTGTGGCTTCTCCCCCTCGCAGGTGGCGGATTGATTTATGATAATCCAGTATCTCCTTCACTTCGTTAGCCAGATCTGGATTAATTTCTGGCAGTCTTTCTGTTAGATCCTTGTGTACAGTACTTTTAGAGACTCCAAATTCTTTCGCAATTACACGAACGGTTTTCTTTGTCTCCACGATATACTTTCCTATCTTGATTGTTCGCTCTTTGATGTAATCGTGCACACCACTCGACCTCCCTAAAATGGATGTGAGAAGTGTGAAATGAGATCCGTATCAATATTATCCATTTTCAGCGGCGCTTGTTCGTCTTAATTTCTCATCCATTAGGTAGTAAATGCCAAACACGATCCCTCACCTCAAACACTCTCTTTGTCAGGTTTGTAACAGTGTATTAGCATTGCATAGGGAATATGCTAAAAATGAAGATGGGACAAGGGATTTATCAGAAAAGACAAAACAAAAAATCATTTCGAGTAGCGAAAATTTTCACTTTACAAGCATCGGTGTAACACGTAAAATAGGAAAGGTGAATTTATTTACCTAGATAAATAATGAATAAAGGTGAGCCTATGGATACGTTAAACAGAGAGTGTTTACATCAAATACATCAAAGCGCGCGGCTGCTGTCTAAAAAAGCGAACGAAGCGCTTGCTGCTTATGACTTGTACATGTCCCAGTGGACTGTACTTTTTTGTTTGGATACATTCGGTCCTAAAACGCAAAAAGACATTTGGACCTATTTGAACGTCGAAGCACCGACGATTACCAGAACCGTGACGCGTCTAGAAGCAAACGGCTGGGTGAAACGAGTCCAAGGAAAAGACAAACGTGAGAATCTCATCGTCATGACAGACGATGCAAAAGCAAAGTTTAAAAAAATCAAACAGACGATGGAACAATTTGAAGAAGAATGTCTTTCAGATTTTACCTACGAAGAAAAACAACTCCTCCATACACTTTTACACAAATTATCAACTGAATAGGAAGTGACATACACCATGAACGAACGCATTTGGACAAAAGACTTTATCATGATTGTCCTGGTGAATTTATTTACATTCACCTCTTTTTATGCCCTTTTGACACTACTCCCCATTTACACAATGGATGAATTAAATGGAACAGAATCACAGGGCGGCCTCCTTGTGACGGTCTTCTTATTATCAGCAATTGTGACAAGACCATTTTCAGGGGCCATTATTGAGAAATTCGGCAAGAAAAGCATGGCGATTTTTTCTTCAACAGCTTTTGCCCTGCTCACTTATTTATACATTCCAATTGATCAATTTCAAACACTTCTCATGCTGCGTTTCGTACAAGGAATCTTCTTCAGCATTTTGACAACCGTAGCAAGTGCTATTGCAGCTGATATGATTCCGAAACATAAACGAGGAGAGGGTCTTGGATACTTTGTGATGTCAATGAACCTCGCTGTGGTTATCGGTCCGTTTATCGCACTGAATCAAGTCGGAAAAGTAGGATTCCATTCTTTATTTCTTCTCTTTTCGATCATCGTCTCTATCGGTGCAGCTTTCACGATGCTGATTAGACAGCCAGAGCCTGAAAACGGTGGAAGTGTCATCTTTCGATTCACTTTTTCTCACCTGTTTGAAAAAGGTGCTTTAAAAACGGCAGCAGTTGGAATCATTATCTCCTTCTGTTACTCGCCGATCATTTCATTTATTTCAGTTTATGCCAATTCCCTGAACCTAATGGGTGCAAGCAGTTATTTCTTCATTGTATTTGCAGCTGCAATGCTTGGATCACGTCCATTTACAGGTAGACTGTTTGACCGAGTCGGGCCTCATATTGTGATCTATCCATCGATTGCTCTCTTTGCGATTGGTTTATGGATGCTGACCGCTACCCAAACAGCCACCATGCTTCTTTTATCCGGCGCTGTCATCGGCCTTGGCTACGGCTCTTTGGTGCCATGTCTACAAACACTTGCGATACAGCACTCACCAGCAAACCGTACAGGCTACGCCACAGCAACTTTCTTTACCCTTTATGATACGGGGATTGCCGCTGGATCCTTTGTCTTCGGACTGCTTGTCAGCTTCACAGATTTTTCAAATGTATATCTCATTGCTGGCGTTGTCGTGTTACTCAGCATGGGTGTTTTTTATTGGAGCGAACGAAAACCGCAAGAAGCAAAAGCACAAAAGGTTTCCCTATCAGAATAGGATACTGTTTTAAACTTCACTGAAAACATGCTAAAATATAGGATATTTCAAATGAACAGATAGGTCTTTTGAAAAATAGTTGGCGTTAAGCGAAAGTATAGGTGATGTTTTGAATTACGAATTGTTTAAAGTCATACACGGGATGGCTCATCATTCTGAGTTTTTAGATCAGGCCATGATTTTCATTACGAAAAAGGCCATTCTCGTATATGCCCTCGTCTTATTGATTTGCTGGTTTTTAGGTAATCACAAATTTAAGAAGCATGTCTTCTTTTCTGGTGTAACAGGCATCGTGGCACTCATCGTCAATTTTGCCATTACGCTGTTTTATTATGAAGAGCGGCCGTTTGTGGCGCACAAAGTCGACACACTCATCCCGCACTCAGCAGACGCTTCCTTCCCAAGTGACCACACAACAGGTGCACTGGCTCTTTCACTAGCCATTCGATCCCGTAATAAAAAACTCGGCAATATTTTGCTTGTTTTTGGATTACTGACAGGGTTCTCCCGCATCTGGGTCGGTCATCATTATCCATTTGATGTATTAGGCAGCTTGATCGTATCGATTGTGGTTGTCTTTATCATGAATAAATTATGGAAGTTCTTTGACTCTCCAATTGACCGTATCGTGACATTTTACGAGAACATTGTGGGCAAAATTTTCAGAAGGAAGCAAAAGGACCAAGGATCAGACCTGTCCAACTCTTAAGCGGCTTGCGATAAAGTATGGAAGACCTCTCTTCTACTTTATCCCAGCCGCTTTTTTCATTGTTTGTTTTCCTCTGACCATACTCGAAAAATAAAGGCTGACGCTAATGCCGACAAGGGAAATCATGATCAATGTCCAGCCTAATTGTTCAAAATGAGAACCTGCAATTTCCTCACCAAACAGCATGCCAAGCACGGCAGATGACAGAATGGAACCAAGGTACCTGCATGTTTGAAAAAGCCCAGAGGTCGTGCCAATCATTTGTTGAGGGCTCGCTTTTAACATCGCAGCTTGAAGCGCAACATTTCCAATCCCGTAACTGAGTCCAAGCAAAGCAAGAACCAGTCCTTTCCCCCAGAATGGCGCAGGAATAAAAAAGAAAGTCATTGCGGAAGCGCCGGCCAGCATCAGCACAGCACTTGCCAAAACAGGGTGCCGTTCATCGCCGCGATCTACCCACTTGCCAGTCAGCGGCGATACCATTATGCTCACGCCAGACATGCAAAGCATAAAGAGACCTGTCATCTCCACACGCCAGCCCAATTCATCCTGAAAATAACTTGGCAAGCCAAAAAAGAGACAATAGAAGAAAATATTCAAAATGATAAATTGCACATACACAAGCGAAAGCCGTTTCTCCTGCCTGAACATCCGAATTTGGATAAATGGCTCATCCACCTGATATTCCCACCATATAAAAGCACCCGCACTCACAAGACAGAGAATGCCCTGTACATACTGAATACCATCAGATAGTGATAATAAAAAAGAAAGCAAAAGGACAATACAAACTGTAAATAGAAACATCCCTGGCAAATCAAGCTTTCGGACAGTGTCTCCGATACGCAATTTTTTCTTCTTCTCCTTAGGAAACAAGGAAAGGCCTAGAAAAAAACTGATCAATATGAATGGCAGATTCACTAAAAAGATCGCCGGCCAGCTGCCGATCGTCATCAAAAACCCGCCAAGTGTCGGCCCGAGTGCTGTCATCGCTGAAGCAAAGATGGACAATACCGCTAAAGCAGAAGCTTGTCGTTCCTTCACATGATCCCGAATCAGTCCAACACCTGAAGGATAGATCGCACTGCTTCCAATCGCCTGTAGAAGCCGGATCACAATCAGCACCGCAAAAGTCGGGGCAAACGGCGCACAAATGGCTGAGACTGCCACTAGAACTAGTCCAAATAAAAATAAGGTTCTCCGGCTCATCACATGATCTCCAATTCGTCCACTCACCGGCTGCGTGACCGCACTGGCCAAATAAAAGGTTGAAATGAGCCAAGATACCGTCGTAAACGACAAACCGAACTCATGCTGAATTTGATGCAAGGCTAAAGAAATCATTGAGGAATTCAATGGATTTAACATCGTTCCAAAAGCAATCGCCGTTAAAAAGACTTTTCGATTGTTTTTCCATTTGATCATACACCCGCCCCCTTCTTTTGACATACACGTTCTTTGTCTATCTCCTCGTTATTATGAGATTCATTTCCCTTTTTTACCCTGATCAATTCAAGTTCTCTCTCCGAAAAGCAAGACATACATTTTAAAAAGGGCAAGTGTTGGAAAAGCGCATATAAAATTGAGAATATGAGGAACAAATGGTAAGATGCTACACATATTGAAAAGCCTACTTTCTCCTTATACGGAGAACGGCTGAAAAGGAGGAGAAGCTTATTATTAAAAAAAGACGGTTTTGGGTCCCAGCCCTTTTCTCGGTTGCAGTATTACTTCTGTCTTCGTGTGGTTCAAATGAAACAAATGGGAACGGAGATAAACGTAATTCTACAGCGAAAGGGTCGCCGATTTTGGAGGATGGGAAATTTATTTTTGCAGCATCAGGTGAATTCCACCCATTCAGTTACATGGATGGAAACCAGATGTCTGGCTTTGATATTGATGTCGGCAATGCGATTAGCGACAAGATGGGCCTAGAGCCTGTACAGAAAAAATATAAATTCGCAGGCATCGTCGAAGGCGTCAAAGCAGGTAAATTTGATGCCGCCATTGCAAGTCATACCATCAACGAGGAACGAAAAAAACACGTCCTTTTTTCTCAACCGTATTACTACTCCGGTCCGCAAATCTTCACAAGACCCGGCGCAGACATTCACAGTGCAGATGACTTAAAAAACAAAGAAATCGCTGTCTCTAAAGGTTCGTCTTATGCGGATATTGCCAAAGAACATAGCGGTAAGGAACCGAAATATTACGACAGTGATGTTGTCGCTTTAGAAGCACTAGCCAATGGCAAACACGATGCGGTCGTCACTGATTTTGCCACAGGGGCAGAAGCCATGAAGAAAAAACTAAAAATTGAAGCACAAGAAAGACTCGGGCAAAGTGAGCAAGCAATTGCTGTCTCTAAAGACAATAAAGAGCTCATAAAAGAAATCAACGATGCGATTGATGCACTCAAAAAAGAAGGAACATTAAGACAAATTAGCGAAAAGTATTTTGACGAAGATATTACCGTCAAACAGGATTAAAACCACGATTGTGCGCCTTTCTCCAGGCGCACTTTCTTCAAATGGAGATGATTGTTTTGCCTACCTTATCACATTTTTTTCAAACGCTGATTGATTCTAGAGGCGTTTTCTTAGAAGGAATGCTGCTCACCTTACAACTCACTGTCATCAGTATTTTCATCGGCATGTTCATCGGGCTTTTCTTTGCCTTACTAAAAATATCCCGCGTGGCCGTTTTCGGTTATATCGCAAATGCCTATATCTTCCTTGTACGCGGGACACCACTCATTGTGCAGATTTTCATCCTGTATTTTGGGCTTACAGAATTAAATATACCCGACTTTTGGGCAGCCTCTATTGCGCTTGCCTTCCATAACGGTGCCTATATAGCAGAAATATTCAGAGGGGCGATTCAATCAATCGATCAAGGTCAAAAAGAAGCAGGACGTTCTCTTGGCATGGGGCGATTTCTAACCATGAGACGTATCATTCTCCCGCAAGCGATGCGGCGCGCCCTTCCCCCTCTCGGCAATCAGTTTATCATCGGCTTAAAAGATTCATCACTTGCTGCCTTCATCAGCGTCAATGAACTCTTTAACATAGCCACCACTCAAGGCTCCAACAGTTTTGACAACATGACGTACTTACTTGTCGTGGCTGTCTATTACTTAGTTCTTGTCCTGCTGTTAACATTCGCTGTGCAAACCGTTGAGAAGAAACTATCAGTCAGTGATCATTAGGAGGAGAAGCATGACAGAATCAAAAGAGATCATTCGTGTTGAAAAACTGAATAAACACTTTGGAGAACTGCATGTCTTAAAAGATATCGACCTCACTGTATATGAAAATGATGTCGTCGTCTTAATTGGTGCAAGCGGCTCTGGGAAAAGCACCTTGCTCCGTTGTATGAATTTTTTAGAAATAAAAAATGACGGTCAGATCATCATTGATGGCAGTCCCGTTCATCCAAAACGAGATCAATTAAACGAAATGAGGCAGAAAATAGGCATGGTGTTTCAGCATTTTAATCTCTTCCCGCACAAAACCGTGCTTGAAAACATCATCGAAGCACCGGTTATGGTGAAAAAAACAAAGAAAGCACAAGCGATAACTGAAGCCAATGTCTTATTAGAGAAAGTCGGACTAGCGGATAAAGCAAAAGTGTACCCTTCAAAGCTATCAGGAGGTCAAAAACAGCGCGTTGCCATCGCACGAGCTCTCGCCATGAAGCCCGATGTCATGTTATTTGACGAGCCCACTTCTGCGCTGGACCCAGAGCTTGTAGGCGAAGTGCTGCAAACCATGAAAAGTCTTGCCAAAGAAGGCATGACAATGGTCATCGTCACTCATGAAATGGGCTTCGCAAAAGAAGTAGCTGACCGAGTTGTTTATATGCATGAAGGACGAATCGTCGAACAAGGTACCCCATCAGAATTATTTGATTCTCCTCAAGAGGAGCGAACCAAATTGTTTCTCAGTTCGATTTTATAGGTCAAACGCCCTTTATTTTTCGTCGTTCATACACGTTTATTCTCATTTTTTACGAACTTTTCATCCATTTATATTGATAATGACCAAAAAACCATGTTAGATAAACTTACATAAATATGTTATATATGACTTTTCTCTCTATAATGAAGAATTAAGAAATCTATTAATTCTGAATGATTCGGGGGAATGCAGCATGCAAATGGGTGATACAGTATTTATGTTCTTCTGCACACTACTCGTGTGGTTAATGACACCGGGTTTAGCCTTATTCTACGGAGGACTTGTGAGAAGTAAAAACGTGTTAAGTACGACAATGCACAGCTTAACCTCACTAGCCATTGTCTCTATCGTCTGGATCGTATTTGGCTATTCACTGGCCTTTGCGCCAGGCAATGCATGGATCGGAGGCTTTGACTGGGTTGGACTAAAAGGCGTTGGCTTTGAACCTGGTTCATATAGTGATACGATTCCACATTCATTGTTCATGATGTTCCAAATGACCTTTGCTGTCCTCACAACAGCCATTATCTCTGGTGCCTTCGCTGAACGTATTCGTTACTCAGCGGTGGTCGTGTTTACACTCCTTTGGGTCACATTTGTATACGCTCCAGTCGCTCACTGGGTATGGGGTGGCGGCTGGATTGGCGAAATGGGAGCACTTGACTTCGCCGGTGGAAACGTCGTCCACATTTCATCCGGTGTGGCTGGTCTAGTCGTAGCCATTGTTCTCGGGAAGCGAAAAGAAGCGGCAAGTTCTTCTCCGCATAACTTGATCTACACACTTCTTGGCGGAGCTGTGATTTGGTTTGGCTGGTTTGGGTTTAACGTAGGAAGTGCCCTCACATTAGACAGTGTCGCCATGTATGCCTTTATTAACACCAATACAGCAGCTGCTGCAGGAATCATCGGCTGGCTGTTAGTCGAATGGATGATCAACAAAAAACCAACGATGCTAGGTGCAATCTCTGGAGCCATTGCAGGCCTAGTAGCGATTACACCTGCCGCAGGTTTTGTCACACCATTTGCTTCGATTATCATCGGAATCATCGGCGGAATCGTTTGTTTCTGGGGCGTCTATTCACTTAAAGCCAAGTTCGGCTATGATGATGCACTGGATGCATTCGGTCTGCACGGAATCGGCGGTACGTGGGGAGGCATTGCTACAGGCCTTTTCGCCACTACATCTGTCAATGATGGCGGAGCCAACGGCTTATTTTACGGGGATCCAAGCTTACTTTGGAAACAAGTTGTCGCCATCGTGGCCACATACGTCTTTGTTGCAGTTGTCACATACGTGATCATCAAAGTCGTCAACATCTTCTTCAAGATTCGCGCAACTGAAGAAGAAGAATCAGTCGGTCTTGATTTAACGATGCACGGCGAAAAAGCATATCAAGATTAAAGAAAAAGGGGTGTCTCTATGAGCAAAATGTATAAAGTGGAGATTGTCACACGTCCAGCTAATTTTGAAACATTAAAGGTGGAGCTTGGAAAGATTGGTGTCACCTCGATTACCTTTTCCAATGTGCACGGCTGCGGACTACAAAAGGGACATACGGAACTATACCGTGGCGTCAAAAAGGAAAGCAATGTGTACGAACGTTTAAAGATTGAAATCGTCTTAAGCAAAGTACCTGTTGAACAGGTCGTGGAAACGGCTCAAAAGGTACTTCGTACAGGAGAACCAGGGGATGGGAAGATTTTTATATATGAGATAGAAAATACAATCAACATTCGGACAGGTGAAGAAGGACCTGCCGCCTTATAATCCATCCTCCGCCGAGTGCGGGGGATTTTTTAAGACAGAAAAAAACCTCTGCATATTCATATACACAGAGGCTGCAAGGTATTAAGATTGTTTTGTTTCTTCTGACTGACTGCGGTCTTTAGAGGAATCAGAAGACTTTTCTTGATCAGAGGATTTCCCCTTCTCATCAGACTTATCTTCAGATTTTTCTTCAGCCGGCTCTTTTGCCTTATCGTCAGCAGCAGGTTCCTTCGTTTTTTCATCAACTTTTGGCTGAGCAGGTTCTTTTGCTTCTTCCGTCACTTCTTGCGCTGCTTTTTCAATGGAAGAAACAGGCTTATCAATGAAGCTAAGTGGATTAAGCGCTAAACCTTCCATACGAATTTCAAAGTGAACATGGTTGCCGCTTTCAGCACCATATAGATTCTTACCAGAAGCACCGATGACATCATTCTGCTTTACTTCATCGCCTTCTTTTACACTCACTTGAGACAACGATTGATAAACAGTAGACAATCCATCTTCATGTTCAATTTCAACAACGTGACCGAGAACTGGATCTTTTTTCGCCTGAACGACTGTTCCACTAAGAGCAGCTGTGACATCAAACACTTTGCCATCTTTATCTGCAAGATCAATACCTTTGCTTAAGGTATAGGTGTTATTATAGTTTACAAGTGCTGCTTCTTTTTCTTTTTGATCAGCATCTGCTTCATAGAACTTTTTCACGACAGAAACATTCTCAGAATTCTGGACCGGCATAGCGACATTTTCAATTGGCTTTCCAACTTCAACGGCATCATCACGCTGTTCTTGTCCTGTTTGATTTCCATCAGATAGTTGGTCTTTCACATCTTTCGATACAGCTTGATACCAAAGAACGGCTGTTAACACGACCGCTGCGCTGACCAAGTAAATAGCAGGGAATACCCAGCGCTTACGGAAAAATTGCTGAACTTTTGTGATTTTGGAAGTACGTTTCTTTTCTTCCTCTCTCATTTTTCATCACCTCAGCAACATTCTGAACACTTTTCAAAAAATATATACACACGAAATCATTTTTCTTTTTATTTTGCGCAATCGCATCAATAATATGTATGATGAATGAAAAAAGATGGGGGTACATATGGTGAAAACTTTCAACCGCATGGCAACAGAAAATGACCTCAAAGAGATCGTCGATATCTACAATTCTACGATTGCTTCAAGAGAAGTAACGGCCGATACAGAACCTGTTACAGTAGAAGACCGCCGTCAGTGGTTTTTGAATCATTCAGAGAAACGTCCTCTCTATGTGAAAACAGATGAGGAAGGAAATATCTACGGCTGGCTCAGTTTTGAAACGTTTTACGGCAGACCTGCATACAACGGTACTGTTGAAATGAGTATTTATTTGAACCAAAACTATCGAGGAAAAGGTTTAGGGTCATTGTTCTTACAAGAGGCGCTTGAATTGGCACCCTCATTAGGCATCCGAACGTTACTTGCCTTTATTTTCGGCCACAACGAAGCCAGCATCAAATTATTTAAGAAGCACGGCTTTGAGACTTGGGGACATTTGCCACGCATCGCGGAAATGGACGGCAATCGGTACGACTTAGATATTTTAGGAAAAGAATTATGAACGGAGCGTCTCTTGAAGAAAGAGACGCTTTAGATTGTTGACAAAGGGCTAAAATGAACTTGATTTTAGCCCTTTGTCTTCTTTTCAGCGTGATAGAAAACCTTTGCAGTCTAGGAAGGACGAGTACTGGCGCGGAGCGAATTTGACATTCGTGAGCACCAGCACGCAGGACTGACAAAGAATGCGAGGGTTTGTCTACACGCTGGAGCGTCTCTTGAAGAAAGAGACGCTTTTTTATGAAGCATGCACCAACTGCTCAAATTGCTTCGCATTTTGAAGCGATTTTCTTTTCAGAATGATACCATGTTCATCAATCAGAAGCGCTTGCGGAACAACTGTTACTCCATACAACTCCATAATTTGTGATGAGCGCATATAAACAGCTTGCTCCGGCAGCAATTGAAGAAGCGAGGCATCATCGGCTTGTTCATCTCCATTAATAACAATCACATGAGCATCATCATGTGAAGTTTGAGGCTGCACATCAGACAAAATACTTTTACAAGTCATGCAAGTAGAATTCACAAATAACAGCATCACAGCTCGCCCATTTTGCAAATACTCCTTCAAGATCACCTTTTCACCTACATGCGAATAACTGCGAAATAACGGAGCCGGGTCACCAATATCCGCTTCCTTCAATTCAATTCCATCAAGGGACTTTATTTTATTCATAAATCTCCCGATAAAACGGGCAAGCAAAAACACGACAGCCAGCTGGGCAATGACAATTAATAACACAATGATTAATAAAATATCTGTCATTTCATTTTATCTCCTTCTATAATTGATCCATCTGCAATCTGGAATGAGTCGATCCACTTTCGCTTTAATAGCACAATTTCTTGGCTGACCGCTATGATCAAACAGACAGCCGCTGCAATGAGAAAACAAATCATTTTCAACCGCAATGAAATCATTTCAACACTAGGATGTACATAAAATAACCCAGCCACAAGAGTAAGCATCAGCAGATTACGAATCACAATCCCCCAATGCAGGCGATCGTTTTCCAGTAACCCTCCACAACCGCACGAAATATCACGATGCCCCCTAATTAAATTGAACGTAACCGCTCCAGTATAAATACATAACAGGGCTGTAAGGCCAATTGCAGGCAGGATAGACATGTTCCATATAAACAAATGAATCGTACAAACCAACTCAATCAACAAAAACACATAAAACATGGGTGCCGCGAAAGAAGGCGGCAGCAGCCGATAAGCATTGATCTGCTGAACATGTGCCTTCTGTTTCCTTGCTTTATCCAGCGATGCACCTGCAAAAATGATTCCTAGTAAATAGACGCCTATGAAATAAAAGACACTCACCTTACACCATCTCCTTTTGTTGAAATAGTTGAGATTGTGCCTCGTATAGCCTTCTGTACTCTCCGTGTAATGCCATCAGTTCATCATGGTTACCCTCTTCAATAAAAGCACCATCTTTCATGACGATGATACGGTCTGCTAAGCGGGCCGCTCCCATACGATGTGTAATAAACAAAACACCTTGATCCTGCGTATGATCGAACAACTTTCGAATGAGTGAGATCTCCGACAATGGATCGAGAGCAGAGGTCGGTTCATCTAAAATAATAAAATCACTTTCTCTAAAGAAGGTTCTCGCCATCGCAAGCTTTTGCCATTGTCCGCCAGACAATTCATGTCCCTCTTCAAAAAAACGACCTAGCTGCGCATCATATGTGTCTTCCATTGCATTAATTCTTTTCTCTATACCTGCTTGACGGGCGGCTGAAATCAACCGCTCTTCCTCTTCTATATCATCAATACGGCCAAACCCTATGTTTTCTCTCACAGTGAATTCGTACTTCATAAAATCTTGAAAAAGAACAGCCATTCTCGCATGATAGGTCTTTTTATGGATGGTGGAAATATCCTCTCCATTGACTTTGTGCATATTCTGTTGATCTGGATCATATAAGCCGGTTAAACATTTGATTAAAGTGGTTTTACCGGACCCATTATCACCTACTAATGCAATTCGTTCACCTTTATTCATATGAAAATGAATATGCTCAATCGCTGGTTTTTTCATATTCGGATAAGTAAAAGAGAGATTGTCTAATGTAATGGACTGGATATGCTCAATTCCCTGAAGCGACGCTGCCTCTTCTGTCTGTTCATGCATTTCCTCTTCTCTCTTTTGAAAAGCTCTCATTTCATCAATATATAGGCTTGTTTCATATAAACTAGAACATTCCCTCGTTAAATCTTGAAACCCACTTTGAATGTTTTGTACAGCTTGCAGCACTGCAACAAACGTACCCGCTGCTAATTTTTTTTGAAAAATAAGAAAGACAATCAATAAACCACAGCACACATAGGCCAATGTCATGAGCAACCCGCCTGCCATCTCCCAGCGCACTTGGCGTTTCAGCAAATTATATTTTTCATCTGCACTTTTAACGTAGTGACCTCTCCACTTTTGAAGAAGATAATTCCCTATTCCATATAAACGAACTTCCTTTAAAGAATCTCGCTGCGCGACGAGATCAGATACATACATTTCTCTTCGATCATTAGCCGTTAACAAACGATTTAATCGATAACGTGCGCCTCCAAAGAAAAGTTCAATCCATAATACAGGCAAGGTAAACAAGAACAATATGACCGCTAAGCCCCAATGAATACCGATCATATAGATAAGAAGTGATACAACAGTAATCAACGCGCTCATCATTGTAAAAATACTTCTCACCATACTGAGAACATGCTGATGACTGTTCATCACACGTTGACTTTCATTGTAAAAGGACGGGTGCTCAAACGTAATAAACGGCAGTCTTATCGCTTTTTGAAGCAATTCACCTTTCAAATGCAGACCAATAAGATTTGTAGCTTTCTGTTGACTAAGCTGAAGAATGAATTGAAGCCCATATCCTAAAATCACAATGACCATTTGCAGTCCAAATAACCACAAAACCTTTTGGATGTCACCTGAAGACGTCATAAATAAAATAATTTCATTAATCAAAGTTTGAATAATCCAGACACTAGCCAAAGGCATAAAACCAACGATCACTTGAATGAACAAAGTTAAAAGAAGATAAGAACGACTTTTTTTCCAAGTATAGGAGATTGCATATAAACAATGGTTCACTGTACTCATGAGATGCTCCACCTTACACCATTTAGTATAATTGACATATTTTTGATATTTGTAATATGATAGCTTTGCGTAACTTCACTTTGAGAGGACGATATACGATGAATTCAATTTTTCTTTTACAGCTCGCTCTTATGATTTGCAGTCTTCTATTAACGGCTGGAATTATCATCTATTTAAAACAACAGATGCAGCTTATCATCTTACCTATAGAACACGTGGGGCAGAAACTTGCGCATCCACTTCTCGAACAGCCATCACCCATTCACATGAATGATCTGCTGCAAACAAATCGTACACAACAATTACTGATCTTCACTGACACAGCATGTCCGCACTGCATTCCATCACTCGAACAATTCCTAGAAACAAAAAAGCAGCGTAAACTAAACGTTTCATTGAGTATTTTGTTGAAAAACGGGCAAAAAAAGGACCAAGAATTATATCGTGATCACGAAACAAACTTGCGAATTATTCCGGTAGACGAACAATTGATAAACGCATTCCAAATTCAGGAGTTTCCGTTCTACATCATGGTAGAAGAAAATGATACCATCTCATATGCAGCACCTTTTCCAGACGGTCTTTATTCAAGACTAGCTGCAAACTAAAGATAAATGAGGCATGTGAAGAGCATCAAACACATGCCTCATTTTTTATTATTGTGAATTTGGCTGAACATCCTTCCCTTTTTCCTCTGCAGCGATTTCATTACCTTCGCTTGAAGCGGATGTTTGTTCCTCAGCTTGTTCAAACTCACTGCGAGCTTCATTTGAAATGTCAACTTGATCACCGTGCTGATTCACAGTAACAGAAGAAGACCCCTCTTTTTGAACCTCTTTCTCTAGTTCCTTTAATTTAGAAACATGAAGCTCTAAATCTTTTCCTTGCTGAACTAAAGTCAGTTGTTGAAATAACGCCTTTCTCTCTTCTGGAGAATGGTCGCCTTGAACAATTTGCGCTGCTTGGGTCAAAAAAGAATTTGATGTATGGCCTGCTTGACGCTTATTTGACGTCTGCATAGCATTTGTTACTAATGAAATTGGAGTTATGCTCATGCGTTCACACCCTAATAAATAAGATACTTAGATTTAGCAGCCACATTTAACGCGTTCTTGGCTAGTACAAATCTCACCTGTGTCACGATCCACATAGTAACGGAAAGTTCCAACACCTTGAAGGAAACAAGTTGGTGCTGATTGGCAAGAAGTTACCAATCTTTGCAAAATACATCTAGCAGCTGCAGGTTGAACATTGGTCATTTTGTTTAAAATTCGATCTAACATATGAATTCCACCTTCCAATTTTTATGGTAATACAATACAATAATAACCAATTAATAGACAACTAACAACATATTTTGATAAATTTTCTAATTACTTCAAACTACTTTTCTTATTTATGACAAAATTTATCGATTAGAATTGTAGTAATTGCTACTTTTTTCTTATTCAAAAATAATTTATTTATCCATAAAAAGTAAATGAAAGATAGAAAAAAGGTCAATTCACTCTTCCTAAAGTACTACTTGCTCAAGTATGATATAGAGTGAATACATAAAGGAGTGAACCCAATTGCAACAAACTGAGAAAATCATTCAATCTCTTCATTCAATAACAAAGTGGGGAAAGGTTGGGAGCATCTTTCTCTATATTTCAGGTGGTCTATCCATCCTCAGTGGGTTTTGGCTTGTTCTTCCTGCTGCCATTGGCGTTTTTCTCATCATGATGGGAATACATGTCCAAAAATCCGTGAAAGCAGCTGAACAATTGATTCAAGCGCCTGATACTTCTTACGAAGAATTATTGGAACAATATGCTAAGATGATGAAAATGCAAACACTGTTTGCGATTTCAAGTATTGCCGCCGTTATTCTCTCATTCATCGCGATCGTTTTGATGTTTATACTAGGCGGGCTAGCCTTCCTCCAAGAACTCCCTACCGATGTCCAACAGTACGAAGATTATTACGAAGAAGAACTTGGTGACTTTTATTAATAGAAAGGGGTATCAATGAAATACGATACCCCTTTTTTATTTGAGTTGGCATAGACTTGATACTAAACTTGACAATCAGCCTTTATCATTTTAAAATACAAATCGTAATCATTACGAAATAAAGGAGGATTATAGCAATTATGCGCGTGAAAATCACCTTAGCCTGTACTGAAACAGGTGACAGAAACTATATCACTACAAAAAATAAACGAACGAATCCAGACCGATTGGAGTTAAAAAAATATTCTCCACGATTAAAGAAATACACCCTTCATCGGGAAACAAAATAATTTTTAAGATTTAAATCGTAATCATTACTATATAAGTGAGGCGGCATACAAAATGAGCATGTTCAAAAGGACTAAAACAAATGGATAAAAGAATACCTGTCACAGTTTTAAGCGGCTTTTTAGGAGCTGGAAAAACCACGATATTAAATCATGTTCTTCAGAATCGTAAAGGCCTAAAAGTAGCTGTTATTGTCAATGACATGAGTGAAATAAACATTGATGCGGAATTAGTTAAGCAAGGCGGCGAACTCTCTCGATCAGATGAGAAACTGGTTGAACTATCTAATGGTTGTATTTGTTGCACATTGAGAGAAGATTTATTAATTGAAGTAGAACGCCTTTGTAAGGCTGGGAATATCGATTATATTGTCATTGAATCTACAGGTATTAGTGAACCAATTCCTGTCGCTCAAACTTTCTCTTACATTGATGAAGAAATGGGCATAGATTTGACACGTTTTTGCAGATTAGACACGATGGTAACGGTGGTAGATGCAAACCGTTTCTGGACAGATTTCCAGTCAGGAGAAAGTTTATTGGATCGTAAAGAAGCAGTTTCAGATGATGATGAACGAGAGATTTCCGATTTACTTATTGATCAAATTGAATTTTGTGATGTGCTCATTATCAACAAATGTGATCTTGTATCAGCATCAGAACTAGATCGGCTTGAGCACGTATTAACTAAACTTCAACCAGAAGCAACCATTATTAGAACCTCTAAAGGTAACGTACAGCCTAGTGATATTTTGAATACTGGTTTATTCGATTTTGAAAAATCTAGTGCTTCTGCGGGCTGGATCAAAGAAATCAATGCTGGACACTCTCAGCATACGCCTGAAACAGAAGAATACCAAATCTCATCTTTTGTTTATGAAAGAAGGCTTCCTTTTCATACTGGCAGACTGAATGCATGGTTAGATCAAATGCCAGAGCAAATCGTTCGAGCGAAAGGATTTACATGGCTAGCGACACATCATGATTTAACCATTTTAATTTCACAAGCCGGAAAATCTGTGGCAATTGAACCAATCGCATACTGGATTGCTGCCTTGCCTGAGCAAGAACGATCACGGATCTTAAATCAGGAACCAGACATTCTAGATGAGTGGGATGCAGAGTTTGGTGATCGACATACAAAACTTGTCTTTATCGGTGTAGATTTACCTAAAGCAGATATTATTCGTACACTAGATCAATGCTTACTTACACCTGAAGAATTTGATCAAGATTGGACAACGTTTGAAGACCCCTTTCAATGGAACATACACACTTAAACCAGGAGGGTTTTAAATGGCAAAGAAATCAAAAATATCAAAAGAAAAAAAGCGGCAGCAGCTCGTTTTGAAATATGCACAATTAAGGAAAGAGCTAAAAGAAAAAGGTGACTATGAAGCTTTGCAGAAACTACCTAGAGACTCTTCACCCACTCGCTTAAAAAACCGCTGTGAATTAACTGGCCGTCCTAGAGGTTACTTGAGAAAATTTAAAATGTCTCGAATTGCTTTTCGTGAGCTTGCCTATAAAGGACAGATTCCAGGAGTGAAAAAATCGAGTTGGTAAAGATTGATTTGATCTTAGCATAGTTCCTGTCAATGTAAAGCAGGACAAAATGAATAAAAATCTCTTTTTCATCCTTACTCCGTCAATTTTGAGGTACAAAATAGCATTTTAAAAAACAGCAGAATCTCTGCTGTTTTTTTATGGGACCGAGCTTATAGGAAAGATTGTCCTGATGTTAAAAGAAGATTTTCAACAGTGATTATAGCATTTTCTCTTCTTTTCAAAAATCGATGATCATGATACTTTGTTGTCATTACCCACCGATGTAGGACATCTCAACTTTTTTCTGATCTTTCTTTTGCTCTCTCTCAGCTGAATATTGATCCTGTCTGTTTGACCAAAGTTCCTTCAATATGTTCACTAGGTATTCATCATTTTCTGAATTACGGATGAATCGTCTCAGATCAAAACCCGATGATGCAAAAAGACAGGTAAATAATTCGCCACGTGCAGATAGTCTAGCTCTATTACACGATCCACAAAAAGCATCTGAAACGGAAGAAATAATGCCAATCTCTCCTGACCCATCCTCATAAAAATAACGCTTGGCTACTTCCCCTTGATATCGAGGAGGTTCTGGTTTGATAGGGTATTTTGAATGAATTAGCTCCATAATCTCTTTTTTCGTCAATACATGCTTGAGATTCCATTTATTCGTATTGCCAACATCCATGAATTCAATAAATCGTAGAATGTGTCCTTCTTTTTTAAAATAGGCTGCCATTGGTAAGATATCTTGATCATTCACACCTTTTTGGACAACCATATTGATCTTAATAGCAAGTCCAGCTTTTTTTGCAGCCTCTATCCCATCAAATACTTTTTGGATAGAGATGTGTCTTCCATTCATCTGCTTAAAACGATCTGGATTTAAAGAATCTAAACTAATGGTGACTCTATTCAAACCTGCTTTCTTTAGCTTATCTGCGTACAAAGGTAACAGCGTTCCATTGGTTGTCATCGCGATGTCTTCAATACCTGGAATTTTTGCGAGTTTTTCTATCAAAACGGGCAAATCTTTACGCATTAAAGGTTCACCGCCTGTAATACGTAATTTCACCACACCTAATTCCTTTGCAAAAAGCGCAGCAAGTCGTTCAATTTCCTCGAAGCTAAGCAGCTCTTCTTTATCTAAAAAAGGATAATCTGGTCCAAAGATTTCAGCAGGCATACAGTACGTACATCTAAAATTACAGCGATCTGTTACGGATATTCTTAAATCGCGCAATGGTCGATGTCTTTTATCCAAAATACTGACCATACTTAGCCTCCTATTCTGTAATACGCTGATGATGAGTATAGATATTAAAAGATTCTCCTCTTACGAATCCAACTGTTGTTATATTTAATTCTTCTGCCATTTTAAGTGCTAACTCAGTAGGAGCTGATTTTGATATGACGATTGATACTCCTAATTTTGCTGCCTTCAACAGAACTTCAGATGATATCCGGCCGCTAAATACAAGGATTTTATCTCTCAGTGGGATTTTATGAAGTAAACAATATCCATAGATTTTATCCAACGCATTATGCCGTCCTATATCCGTCCTAGTGATGAATAGCTTTTCTGTATCACACAGTCCAGCATTATGGACACCACCAGTATGTTGAAATAACTGACTTTCCTCCTGTAAACATTTCATTAAATGAATACAAGTTTCAGCAGAAATACTGATTCGGTCAATGGCTGTTTTTGCCGTCTTCACATCTTGGAGAAAATAAAAATGTCTTCCTTTCCCACAGCAAGATCCGATCACTCGTTTTGTAAAATCTGAGGATTGGAACTGAGTTGTGTGATGTAAGTCAACATATGCAAAACCCATACTTTCATCTATTGTAAACCTTTTAATCTCTTTTTCAAATCGAATGACTCCTTCTGAAGCTAAAAAACCGATCACCAATTCTTTCAAATGATCCGGTGAACAAACGAGTGTGACAAACTCTTCACCATTCACCAGCACGGTTAAAGGGAATTCTTCTACAACTTCATCTGTTTTACATGTCATTTGACCTTTGCGATATTGGTGTATGCGCCGTTTCGTTTTAACAGAAGGATTCATGATCTGATCTTCCTTTCAACACAAATTTAGTTATATGAACCAGACGAATTGTGATATTATTTTAAAAAGTCATAAAAATGTAACATATTTCTATCTTATCAAACTTTTTGTTTGCTTTATATGGAGGGAACACAATGAATAAAACAAAAAATCGTTGGCTGATCGCTACAAGTGCTGTGGGGATTCATTTATCTATCGGATCTGTTTATGCATGGAGTGTTTTTACGAATCCTTTACATCAAACCTTTCAATGGTCATTAACAGAAATAAGCCTGACATTTAGCATCGCTATTTTATTTTTAGGTTTATCAGCTGCCTTTATGGGGCATTTCGTTGAAAAGTATGGGCCGAGGGCATCAGGGCTCTTCTCAGCTATTTTCTTCGGCATTGGGATGACTGGATCAGGGTTTGCTGTCCACATGTCTTCATTACCTCTCCTCTATTTATTTTATGGTGTACTCGCTGGAATCGGATTAGGTGTAGGCTATATTGCTCCAGTATCAACATTAGTCAAATGGTTTCCAGATCGAAGAGGACTCGCAACGGGTTTAGCCATTATGGGTTTTGGATTTGCTTCTCTGATTTGCAGTCCCATTATTCAATTTCTCATTGAAAAAGTTGATATTGCAAATACCTTCTATATTCTCGGAATCTCTTATTTTATCATCATGGTCGTTTCATCTCTTTATTTATCACCACCAACACCTGATGATGTCAAACAATTTAACGTGCTAAAAACAAGCCAAAGAAAAATTCCTCAAGATTTATCACAGCTCACCGCAAATGAAGCCATTAAAACACGGCGTTTTTATTATTTGTGGGTCATGCTCTTTATTAATATCACATGCGGAATTGCTATTATTTCTGTAGCATCACCGCTTGCTCAAGAAAGTGTTGGTTTCACGGCGGGTGCAGCAGCTACTCTTGTTGGAATTTTAGGTGCTTTTAATGGGCTAGGACGGATCGGATGGGCATCCTTCTCTGATTATATCGGAAGGCCAAATACGTATACGATTTTCTTTACTATACAGCTCATTGCTTTTCCCTTACTTCCCTACTTAAAAGAACCGCCCATCTTTTCAATCGTGATGGCGATCATTTATACGTGCTACGGAGGAGGGTTTGCTTCAATTCCAGCCTATATCGGAGATTTATTTGGTACGAAGCAGCTAGGTGCCATACACGGTTATATTCTCACCGCTTGGGCCGCTGCTGGTTTAGCAGGACCTTTATTTTCCTCCTTTATTCGTGACATTACAGGCAATTACACACAAAGTCTCATGGTCTTCTCTGGCCTATTTTTCATTGCGTTTATCATATCTCTTCTCATTCGGAAGGATATTAAACAACTTCGTGAATCAAATCTTACTGCTCCTTCTTCTGTCACGGTCCGCTCTTAATATGAATTTGACAGAATGACAATCTACAGGTAATTTTTAGATATGAAAACGCTTTACAAAATGATAGGAGGGTGACGATATCATGGGAAAAACAAAACACAAGGGGCCTATTAAACTCAACAAAAAACCCTCACCAAAGCTATGGGCCTCTTTTGCTCCTATGGGGCTCGGAAAAGTAAAACCGAAACACATTCGAGACACGATGAAAGTGGCATGGGAGAACAAAGATAATCTCCCTTATGCGTACCGTATATTGACTCAGGGCGTTTGTGACGGCTGTGCTCTTGGTGTATCAGGTTTATACGATCAAACACTAGCAGGACCCCATATATGCACTACAAGACTGAATGTGCTACGGCTTAACACAATGCCAGCTATTGATCCAAAATGGTTCGAAGATATTGAGCGGCTCAAACAAATGGATAGCACGTCTCTTCGAAAACTTGGGCGTATTCCTTATCCCCTGATTCGAAAAAAAGGTGAGAATGCTTTTACACGCATTTCTTGGGATAATGCATTAGATCAAATCGCCGCTAAAATCAAATCAATTGATAAACGTCAGCTTGCTTTCTATTTAACGGCTAGAGGGATTACAAATGAAGTGTACTATACTGCGGCGAAAGCTGCGCGATTTATTGGAACAAATCATATCGATAATGCTTCTCGTATTTGCCATTCACCAAGCAAAACCGCTCTTAAACGCTCCCTTGGTATAGGTGCATCCAGCTGTAATTACAGTGATTGGATTGGAACAGATGTATTGATATTTTGGGGCTCTGTTGCAGCAAACAACCAGCCGGTTTCGACTAAATATATGTACGCCGCTAAAAAGAAAGGAACCAAGATCATTGTCATCAATCCATATAAAGAGCCTGCAATGGAAAAATATTGGGTCCCTTCTATCCCAGAAAGTGCTTTATTCGGCACAAAAATAGCGGATGATTTTTATCAAGTCAATATAGGCGGCGATATTGCGTTTATGAATGGTGTCATCAAACATTGGTTTGATATGGAGGAGCAAGCGCCCCATTCCGCTCTTGACCATGAATTTATCCAAGCACATACAACCGGCATAAAAGATGTAAAGCAGCATGTCACTCAGTTAAAATGGTCGGATCTCGAAGCATCGTCAGGCTTATCTAAAGAAAGAATGAAGGAATTCGCTGTACTGCTTGCCAATGCCAATTCAGGGGTGTTTATTTGGAGTATGGGTCTCACTCAGCATCGCTTTGCAACTGATAATATATCTCAAGTCGCAAACCTTGCCATGTTACGCGGATTTATTGGCAGAAAACATTGTGGCGTTATGCCTATTCGTGGCCATAGCGGTGTCCAAGGTTCAGGCGAAATGGGTGCTGATCCATTCGTATTGCCCGGCAGTGATTTTGATGAAGAGAATATTAAAAGAATCGAGAAGATATGGGGATTTGATATTCCAAAATGGCATGGTGACACGATTGGGCAATCATTTGAAAAAATGGATCTTCCAAAAGAACACCCTCAAAAGCTGAAGATGCTGTTTACTAGCGGTGGAAACTTTTTAGAAACGATGCCAAATCCAGAAGCGATTGAAAAAGCACTATCCGAACTTGAACTCCGTGTCCATCAAGATATTATTTTGAACACCTCTACACTGGTAGAAGCAGAAGAGACTGTGATTGTTCTGCCTGCAATGACAAGATATGAACAGCCAGGCGGCGGTACATCAACCAGTACGGAACGCATGGTGTATTTCAGTCCGGAAATTGAAGGACCTCGCATTGAAGAAGCTAGAGCTGAATGGGACATTTATATTGACCTAGCAAAAAGAGTTCGCCCAGAAGACGCGAAGCTGATTCATTTTGACCATGCTGAAGACATTCGTCGTGAGATTGCCATCGCAAATCGGAACTATGATGGGATCCAGCATTTGCGTCATAAAGGGGATGTCTTTCAATGGGGTGGCGCATGGCTTTGCGAAGATGGGGTGTGTCCAACACCGGATGGAAAAGGACACCTACTCCCGGCACAGCTGCCTCAATACCGAAAAACTGAGGGGCATTTCAATATCACGACAAGACGAGGCAAGCAATTCAACTCTATGATTTACAGTGAAAAGGATGCCTTTAATGGTGGAAAGCGGCATTCTATCTTGATGAATGAAGAAGATGCGAAAGAGCTTTACGTCCAAGAAGGCGATCCCGTTGTCCTTTTTAATCAATATGGATCCTACCAAGGAGTTGCTCAATTCGGAGAGCTGAAACGTGGAAATATCGCAGTTTATTGGCCTGAAGGAAACGTGTTAATACCAAAAGGAGTTTACGAAAGCTATTCCCAGATTCCAGAATACAATACCACCGCGATATTAGAAAAAGCCGAAACCTTTCATGCAAGAAAAGATCAGCACTACGTGGAGAAACGGATTGATGAATTGGAAACGACTTTAAATTGATCCTTTATGAAAAAACAGCTGGGGGTTTCTCCCCAGCTGTCTATTCACATCCTATTGACCAAAAGAGTTCGCTTCTTTTTGAAGAATATGATTCAATTCTTCTGCATTTGCTGCTGGTTGATATTGTCCACCACCAGCTTGGGCAACAGATTTTAGACTTTTTGCTTCTTTTTCATTTACATCGAAGCCAATGATATTGACGATTGTGTCAATACCTTCTTCATGTAATTGCTTTGCTGCTTGTGATGGGCTTCCGCCACATGTTTCCTCACCATCGCTGACAACATATACAATATTTTTTCCTTTAGCTTGGTGATCTTCAAAATCTTGTTTCGTATCAGTTAATGCTTTGGCAAGTGGTGTCCAGCCTGTTGGACCATACACATTTAGCGCTTGTTGAAAGGTTGCTTGCTCATATGTTCCAAATCCATAAACTGCTTCGGAACTTGCACAAGAAACGGCTTTTCCTGCATTTTTATTCGTTCCTTCATGACCAAAAACACGAAGCAAGACTTGTGTATCTTCTGATAAAATACTTGCGAAACTTTGGATCGAGCGTTTTGCGATATCGATTTTCTTTTCGCCTTCAACCGATTGTGCCATGCTTCCGCTTAAATCAAGTAAAATCACCACATGAGCAGGCTCCTTTTTCGTTACAGCATGAGCTGGTGAAGAAAGAAGCAGAACAAGACTCGCTAAAATGGTTAATATAATATTTCTTTTCATTAAAAAATCTCCCTTTTTTCATTTGTACAGAAAAAGAGAAACGAAAGCATCAATCAATCGTTTCCCTTTTCTTCAGCAAGTTATTCGTGTAGTTTTAATGATTCTGCTGTAAGGATAGAACCCATTTCTTTCCCAGTGCTTGCTTGGTAGTAATGACCTTTACCAGCTTTAGCTACTTGCTTCAATTGACCTTCATAGCCATCGTTAAAGTCTAATCCAATCACATTGACTACAGTAGATCCCTTTGAGTTATGAAGCTCTTTCGCTACTTTTACTGGATCTCCACCACAAGTTTCTTCACCATCAGTAATTAAGTACACAATGTGTTTTGTTCCCTTATGAAGCTGCTTATCCGCTTGCTTTGCACTTTCAAGAGCACGTGCAATCGGTGTCCAGCCATTTGGTCCAAGACCGTTTAGAGAGTTTTCGAAACTATCCTTTTCATAAGGCTGAACGCCATAAACGCCTCTAATGACTTCACATGATTGGGCTTTACCTGAGTTTTTGTTGTTTCCTTCAGACCCAAACAAACTCATACGGATTTTAGCATCTTTCGGAAGAGACTGAGCAAATTTAAATACCTCTTGTTTTGCTAAATCGAATTTGCGCTCTCCATCCACTTTTCTTGCCATACTTCCACTTGCATCAAGTAAGATCGTCACTCTTACATCTTTCTTATGTTTTTTGGCTGATGCTGCTTCTGCAAATACTGGTGAAGAGATTGACATTGATAATGTCAATACAGCTAAGGTTACGAGTGTAAATACTTTTTTCAACATGCTTTTCCTTCCTCCTTATGTATTTGATTGAAACATCTTAATCGTAAAATATTCTGTCTTGGAATGGTATAGGACTCGATCCCTTTTTCTCTTTCATCAAAATCACTAAAATTCTGTCAGATGTCTAGATATATTCACCTAACGACTCTTTTGTCACCCTCGTTTTCTCATTCTTTCGAGGGGCTTTGTATCGGCCATCGGTTCTTGTCGGGATGTAAATGTTTAAGATTTCCTGAGGTGCGCCTTAAGTCGCAATTTGTCACATTCTGTTCAAACCTCTTCACACATAAAAAAAAGATGCCCCCATTTTGAGGCACCTTTGCTTTTATTTCTTAGCCATATATGTGTTCAGAAAGCGATCAGCTGATTCAATTTTTATCCCTTGATAATAATGTTTCACGATCGCCTCTACTTTTTTGCCTGACTGTGCCATATAATGTGCACCATACTGACTCATGCCCACACCATGGCCATACCCTTTTGTCGTAATCACGATTTGCTGACCCCTTCGTTCCCATGTAAAGTCTGCAGAGTGCAATCCTAGTGATTCGCGAATGTCTCTGCCCGACAATGTTTTTCCGTTAATGACGGCTTTGGCTACTTGATTGCCTGGTGTTCGTTCTACAATTTCTCCCACCTGCTGCTGGCCAAGGGTCACACCCAGTTTTTGCTGAAATTCGCTCACTGTGATGGTTTTCTTGTTTTGGAATTTGGGTGATTTTTCGTCCCATTTGCTTGAGACGCTTTTCAAATAAGGGATTTCATTTTTCCAATAAGCTTCTGCATTTTCGGTTTTCCCATTACTTGTTGAAAAGAAGGAAGCATCAATTGGTTTTTCGTCATACGTCAGTACTTTCCCTTGTGTACTGGCGACCGCTTCTGTGACCTTTTTTAATTTCCAATTGTACGCTTTTCCCCAAATTTTCTTCAGTTCCTGTTTATTTTTGTACACTTGGAACATTTGGGTGTCATCTACAAGAGAACCCTGTGGAGATTTGACGGTTTTATCAATGATCATTTGTCTGACGATATACGTTCTAGCGGCGAGTGCCTGTGCCTTGAGCGCCTCTATTTCAAAATCGGCTGGCATTTCAGAAGCGACGACACCGATCACATACTCTTCTAAGGGGATGTTTTCTACCTGCTGATGTGCTGAACGGTAGACGGGAATGGAGACGGGTGATTGTTTCAATTTGACTGAACCTTTCACTTCTTTTTTAACCGATGGTTCTGCTGCTACGTGTTGGCTGGCTGCTGGTTTTCCTTGGAACGTCGGCAACACGAGTAAGGTTGGAATCATTAAAATGATGATGCAAATTCCTGCGATTGTCCATATCATTGGTTTCATATTGGCTGCCCCCATTTGTCATTGAATCTCTTTTATCCTATGGGCAAGGACAAGCTAATATGACAGCTTCTTTCATTCATTGGACAAGTCTTTTGCTGATATGTTTGTGCTCTTCATCGTTTGATTTACTGTTCGTCTTTATGAATAAAATTTAAAATGATTGGATACACTAATGATAAGCTTTTGAAAATGCAACCAGTCTATGATTCTAAAAAAAATCAGCATGCCCAAATGGACACACTGATTTCTTTTATGATTATGCGTTTAGATCTGATACAACTTGTTCTTGTGTCACATCTGCTGATTCATCATTTACTCTTTCAATGTCTGCACCGATTGCTGCTAGTTTTTGGTGGAAGTTCACATATCCACGGTCAATATGCTTCAATTCAGTGACACGTGTATGACCTTCTGCCACTAATCCAGCAAGTACAAGTGCTGCTCCTGCTCTTAAATCAGTCGCTGCCACTTCAGCACCTTGAAGTTGAACAGGTCCATTGATTATCACAGAGCGACCCTCAATTTTAATATCGCCATTCATGCGGCGGAATTCTTCAGCATGCATAAAACGATTTTCAAACACAGTTTCTGTGATCATGCTTGTTCCGTTCGCACGAAGCAATAGCGCCATCATCTGAGATTGCATATCCGTTGGGAAACCAGGATGCGGCATTGTTTTTAGATCGATTGGCTTGAGCTCAGATGGTCCAATGACTCTTAAACCTTCTTCTTCTTCAATGATCTGAATACCCATTTCTTCCATTTTCGCCACAAGTGAAGTCATGTGCTCAGGCACAGCGCCTTTTACAAGAACATTTCCTTCAGTAATGGCTGCTGCCACCATAAACGTACCAGCTTCAATTCGGTCAGGGATGATGTTGTGTTTTGCACCGTGAAGTGTTTCTACACCTTCGATTTTAATTGTACCAGTTCCAGCACCGCGAACCTTACCGCCCATGGCATTGATGTAGTTTGCCAAATCAACAATTTCAGGTTCTTTTGCTACGTTTTCTAAAATCGTCGTTCCTTCAGCCAATGCTGCTGCCATGATGATGTTTTCAGTTGCCCCTACACTTGGGAAATCCAAATAGATTTTTGCACCTTTTAAACGGCCATTTACTTCAGCCTCGATGAAACCATTACCTACTTGAATTTTAGCTCCCATTGCTTCAAAGCCTTTTAAATGCTGATCAATTGGTCTTGAACCAATCGCACAACCACCAGGTAATGCAACTCTTGCATGACCTGTTCTAGCTAAAAGTGGTCCCATGACGAGCACAGATGCTCTCATTTTACGGACGTACTCAAACGGAGCCTCAGTTTCTAGTGCATGAGATGCATCTACTGATACTTCGTTATTTTCAAAATGTACTTCTGCTCCTAAATGACGTAACACTTCATTGATTGTATATACATCGGAGAGCGTAGGTACATCACAAATTACGCTTTTTTCTGTACTTGCTAACAAAGATGCAGCGATAACTGGTAAAACGGCATTTTTTGCGCCTTCTACTTTAACTGTGCCGTTTAACTTTTGACCGCCGCGGACGATGATTTTTTCCAAGGTCTTCCCCTCCGCGTCCCAAATTCTCTATATTAATATTCAGTCGTTACGATTGGTGTGCCAACCGTAATCGTATGATTTTCGTTCATTTCCGAACTTCTGATGGCAATTTGAACATTCATTTTATCATTTGAAGTCATAATGAACTGTTCCCACTTCTCTGTGTAAGCGGAAAGCGACACAAAATTAGACTCAACGAGATACTCAACAGGTTTTGCTTGAAATTCATTTGCTATCATTTCAGCTTTTTTTTGCAAAACAACATCCATCATACCATTTACATGACCATCGAGACAAGTAAAAATCACAAATTTTTCTTGTAATATGCTTTTTGCATGACGTACGAACTGATCATATGTATGCTCCCAGGTATTCAGTGGGCGAGCACCTTTTTGCTCATATAATAAATACGACTTTTGGTTTGATTTTGTGTCGGTCTTCACGAGTAAAATTTTCGATAATGTATCATTTTTTTCATCTTTGTAAATTCCTGTGACTTTGGTGACATGTTTCTCTTTTTTTTCGGTCCACTCATACTGTCGTAGTTCGTCTTTCAAACGTTTCACTTTTTTTGAAAATTGTTCGGATGAAATGTCTATATTTGTTTTGGCATGAAGCGTCCATCCACTTACTTCGATTTGCTGGTTTTTCATACCTTCTGCTATTTGAGCGAGCGTGGATGTTTCTTCCGCCCGAACACCTTGAATCATCAGAACAAAAAAAAGAATAAATGCAAATAATGGCCAACCTTTTAAATACTTTCTCACTTGTCATTCCCCCTTGCTACAAGTGTTGCCGCAAGGAGATCAATGCATACGTGGAAAAGTCATCAAAGGCCATATTTTTGACACTTCTTTTTACGTTCCCGCAGAAGGCAGTGACCAAACCTTTTATGTTAAAACATATAAGGGATTTGTCTGGAGAAATTTAAATAATCAAGGAAGAAATTGCTGACTGCCGATGCAATAGCAATCGTGATCAGCATCATGAGCAATCTAGCTTGAATAATTTTTCCTTTTTTAATCAGTGGATCGATATTCACCGCAAGCAATGCCCACCACGTAATGGCAATAAAAAATAGGTGGATCACAATACTGACAATTGCTTGTTGTCCTACGTCTTCCATACACTTGAATCCTCCTTTTATTGATTTCTGTAAAGGAAAACTCCCTTTCATTATATCCTCCAAAATCGGAAAGATGAATCATTTGGAAAAAAGAGCTACATTTAGAGTGAATCCCCTCTTATTCTGATGCGAAGGAGATGATATACTGCGGTGGAAGGAGCTGATCATATTTGAAAGATTCTTTTCCTGACTTTGTTGATTTGTACGGAGAACTGGTTCCCTCATTTGAACATGAATGGGAAGCCATTGCTTTCTACTTTGATTATAGACAGACACAGCTAGAAGAATTAGCACAATTGTGTCATTTTCATAACATTTCTTTGGATTACTCAGAGGAAAGCCTTTATCAGTTAGAGTCATTATACTTCGATGCCTTCCGTCAGCAGCTTTTTGCTGAGTGGAAAATGCCTATTGATGCATTGGAAGCGATGTTGAGTGTGTACATGGGAGAGGTTGTCATCAAGCATCATTCAGATGCTGATTGGGTCGTGCGGCCTTATATGGACTCTCCGCACCAATATACCCTTGGCTTACGCAGAAATAATAAAACATGGCATTGCAGTACGCAATTTTGCGAGCAGTTATATCTAGAAAAGCAAGCATCTCATCCTTATGTGTCGATGTATCAATCTCTCATGTCATCCTAAAAAAAATCCTTCTTATCGCAATGATAAGAAGGATTTTCTGTTTTATTTCCCTGCTACATTTAAACGGTTTAATGCCCGTTTTAATGCGAGTTCCGCCCTGCGTACATCACTTTCATTCGGGTGGTTCAAATGCTCTTCAGCACGCTGTTTCGCTGATTTTGCACGATCTACATCAACTTTGTCTGATGTTTCAGCAGCCTGAGCAAGAATGGTTACTTTTTCGGGGCGAACTTCAACAAATCCACCGCTTACTGCAACCAATTCAGTTGATCCACTATGTTTTAAGCGAACTGCACCGATTTTTAGCGGAGCAACCATTGGAACGTGGCCAGCTAAAATCCCAAGCTCACCGCTTTCTGCTCTTACACTGACCATTTCCACATCCGCTTCATACACTGGGCCGTCGGGAGTAACGATATTGACTTGAACGGTCTTCATGCTTTTACCCTCCTAAGGACCAGATTAGGCCTCTACACCCATCTCTTTGGCTTTTTCAACCACTTCTTCAATGCGGCCGACTAAGCGGAATGCATCTTCTGGAAGGTGATCGTATTTACCAGATAAGATTTCCTTGAAGCCTTTAACAGTTTCTTGTAATGGCACATAAGAACCTTTTTGGCCAGTGAACTGTTCTGCTACGTGGAAGTTTTGAGATAGGAAGAATTGAACACGACGAGCTCTGTGTACCACAAGCTTATCGTCCTCAGATAATTCATCCATACCTAAAATGGCAATGATATCTTGCAATTCTTTATAACGTTGCAATGTTTGCTGAACTTCACGCGCGATCGCATAATGCTCTTCGCCAACAATCTCAGGTGCAAGGGCACGAGATGTTGAAGCAAGTGGATCTACCGCTGGGTAAATCCCCATCTCTGTCAACTTACGCTCAAGGTTTGTCGTTGCATCAAGGTGAGCGAACGTTGTAGCTGGAGCTGGATCTGTATAGTCATCCGCAGGTACATAGATCGCTTGAATCGATGTAACCGATCCTACGTTTGTAGACGTGATACGCTCTTGAAGCTGACCCATTTCTGTTGCAAGAGTTGGCTGATAACCTACCGCTGAAGGCATACGTCCAAGAAGGGCTGATACTTCAGAACCTGCTTGTGTAAAACGATAGATGTTATCGATGAAGAACAATACGTCTTGACCTTGTTCATCACGGAAATGCTCTGCCATTGTCAAACCAGTTAGAGCTACACGCATACGTGCACCTGGTGGCTCGTTCATTTGGCCGAAGACCATCGCTGTTTTTTCGATAACGCCAGAATCTTTCATTTCGTAGTAAAGGTCATTTCCTTCACGTGTACGCTCTCCAACACCAGCGAATACAGAAATACCGCCGTGTTCTTGTGCGATGTTGTTGATCAATTCTTGAATCAGAACGGTTTTACCAACACCGGCTCCACCGAATAGACCGATCTTTCCACCTTTGATGTAAGGAGCAAGAAGGTCAACAACTTTGATACCTGTTTCAAGAATTTCAACTTCTGTAGAAAGTTGATCGAAAGAAGGCGCTTGTCTGTGGATTGGGTCTCTTTGCGCTTCCACACCAAGTGGCTCATCTAAGTCAATGTTATCTCCCAGTACGTTGAATACACGTCCAAGTGTTACGTTACCAACTGGTACTGAAATTGGTTTTCCAAGGTCTACAGCTTCCATACCGCGCTTCACACCGTCTGTTGATGCCATTGCGATGGTTCTCACTGTATCATCACCTAAATGTAGTGCTACTTCTAAAGTTAAGTCGATATCAACTTCACTTTCGCTTTCCGCTTTATGCGAAACTTTGATCGCATTATAAATCTCAGGCAAGTGACCGTCTTCAAAACGAACGTCTACGACTGGTCCCATGATCTGACTGATGCGTCCTGTTTTCATTGCATTCCCTCCTGACAATTATTTCTATTCTAAGGCAGCTGCTCCGCCGACAATTTCTGTAATCTCTTGTGTAATCGCTGCTTGACGAGCACGGTTGTAAGAGAGTGTCAGGCTGTCGATCAATTCTTTTGCGTTGTCTGTTGCACTCTTCATTGCTGTCATCCTTGCAGCATGTTCACTTGCTTTGCTGTCAAGAAGCGCACCGAAAATCAAACTCTCTGCATATTGAGGAAGGAGAACTTCAAGAATTTCTTCTTCAGAAGGCTCAAACTCATAAGATGCGGAACGTTTATTTGGTGTCGCTGCGGCCGAAAGGTCCGTTAGCGGCAATAATTTTTTCTCTGTTACTTCTTGTGAAATGGCACTGACGAAATGGTTATAGAACATGTAAAGCTCATCAAACGCTTCATCAGAGAACATTTGTACTGTACTGCTTGCTAATTCTTTAATATCAGCAAACGCTACTTCGTCTCCAAGCCCTGTGACTTCAGAAATAACTGGAATACCACGCTTTTTGAAGAAGTCGCGTCCGATTTTACCAATCACAATCACCGCATATTCATCAGCAGATTGATGACGAGATTGAATGGCTTGGTAAGCGGCACGTAAAATCGAGCTGTTAAAAGGTCCTGCAAGTCCTCGATCAGATGTAATGACGAGATACCCTGTTTTCTTAACAGGTCTTGAAAGAAGCATTGGGTGCTTAGCACTTGTTCCAGTTGCGATTGCCGCAACGACTTCTTGGATTTTCTCCATGTAAGGAACAAAGGACTTCGCATTATTTTCAGCACGATTCAGTTTCGCAGCTGATACCATTTGCATCGCTTTTGTGATCTGACTCGATTTTTTTGTTGACGTGATCCTTGACTTAATATCGCGTAATGAGGCCAAAGATTTCACCACCTTTTTTCAGGAATCCGTGTTCATTTACGTGAAAAGAGAGAAAAAGAGAATCTTTTTCTCTCGGAAAGATTACTAATTAGTTGCTTGGTGCAAACGTACGTTTAAAGCCTTCGATCGCTGCTTTCCACTCTTCATCAGCAGGCATGTTTCCTGTTTGAGAGATTGTGTCAAACAAGTCTTTATGGTTTTCTTCAATGTACATGAATAACTCAGCTTCAAAGCGTTTGACATCAGCAATCGCTACATCATCTAAGTATCCTCTTGTCAGTGCATAAAGAATCGCTACTTGTTTTTCAACTTTCAGCGGCTTGTTCAAGTCTTGTTTTAAGACTTCAACTGTTCTAGCACCACGGTTTAATTTGGCTTGAGTCGCTTGGTCTAGATCAGATCCAAACTGAGCGAATGCTTCAAGCTCACGATAAGAAGCAAGATCCAGACGAAGTGTACCTGCTACCTTTTTCATCGCTTTGATTTGTGCAGAACCACCTACACGAGATACAGACAATCCTGCGTTTACCGCTGGACGTACGCCTGAGAAGAAGAGGTCAGATTGTAAGAAGATCTGTCCATCTGTGATTGAGATAACGTTTGTTGGGATATATGCAGAGATATCACCAGCTTGCGTTTCTACGAAAGGCAATGCTGTGATAGAACCGCCACCCTTTTCATCACTAAGCTTCGCTGCACGCTCTAATAAACGAGAGTGAAGGTAGAAAACATCACCAGGGAATGCTTCACGGCCTGGAGGACGACGAAGCAATAATGAAAGCTCACGGTAAGCTGCCGCTTGTTTAGAAAGGTCATCATACACAACAAGCACATGCTTGCCGTTATACATGAATTCCTCACCCATCGTTACACCTGCATAAGGAGCAAGGTAAAGAAGTGGAGCTGGCTGTGATGCAGAAGCTGTGACAACGATTGTGTAGTCAAGCGCACCATGCTTACGAAGTGTTTCAACAACACCACGAACAGTTGATTCTTTTTGTCCGATCGCTACATAGATACAGATCATGCCTTGATCTTTTTGGTTCAGGATCGTATCGATTGCAACAGATGTTTTACCTGTTTGACGGTCCCCAATGATCAATTCACGCTGTCCGCGTCCAATTGGAATCAAGGCATCAATTGCTTTAATTCCCGTTTGTAGCGGCTCATGTACCGATTTACGATCCATAACGCCTGGTGCTTCACTTTCGATTGGACGTGTTTTGCTTGTTAAAATTGGACCTAGTCCATCAACAGGCTGACCAAGTGGGTTCACAATACGTCCGATTAACTCTTCTCCTACTGGAACCTCCATAATACGACCTGTACGTTTTACGTCGTCACCTTCACGGATATCTTTGTAAGGTCCTAAGATTACGATACCTACGTTAGACTCCTCAAGGTTTTGAGCCATACCCATTACACCGTTAGAGAACTCAACAAGCTCTCCTGCCATAATGTTGTCAAGGCCATGTACACGCGCGATACCGTCCCCTACTTGAATGACTGTACCGACATCTTTTACTTCAATTTCAGATTGATAGTTTTGGATTTGCTGCTTTATCAGCGCGCTAATCTCTTCAGCTTTGATACTCACTAAGGTTTCACCCCTTCTAACGATTTTCGCCTGCAAGCTGACGTTCAATGCGGGAAAGCTTTCCGCTGACACTGCCGTCATAAATGCGGTTTCCGATACGGATTTTCACTCCGCCTATTAGATCCTTGTCAATCACGTTTTCTACACGCAGTGATGTGACTCCGGCTTTTTTGGCAAATACTTCAGATAAAGATTGAATTTCAGCTCCGCTGAGCGGTTTAACTGAATACACGATCGCATCGTCTATTTGTTTCGTACGGTTTGCAAGTTTCACAAACTCAGACGCCATTTCAGGAAAAATATTCGTGCGTCCACGGTCAATCAGTAAATACATTGTGTGCAAAACATATGTCGAAACACCTTTGAAAGCTTCTGCAATCAGATGTTTCTTTTTGTCTGCCGTAATCTTCGGATGAACAAGAAAGTCATTTAATTCTTGGTCAGCCTTGAGAACTTTTTTGATCTCATTCAGCTCTTTTTCAGTTTCGTCTACTGCCGAAGAAGCAAGAACGATGTCAAAAAGAGCAGAAGCGTAACGCTTAGAGACAATAGTCACGCTCATCGGCTTTCGCCTGCCTCTTTAAGATACTCTTGGATCAATTTCTCTTGTGCTTGCTCATCAAGTTCTTTTTCAATCACTTTAGAAGCAATTAATACAGAAAGTGATGCAACTTGCTCGCGCAGTGCAGCCACAGCTTGTTCTTTTTCTTTCACGATTTCAGTTCTAGCAGACTCTTTCAAGCGCTCTGATTCTTGACGCGCTGCTTGAATGATGTCTTCTTTTTGTTTCTCACCAATCTTTTTCGCATTTTCGATGAGTGTATGTGATTCTTCGCGTGCTTCTTTCAATAAGGCACGTTGTTCTTCAAGAAGCTTTTCAGCTTGAACGTGCTTTTCTTCAGCACTTGAAATTTCATTTCCTATATAATCTTCACGCTGTTTCATAATCCCTAATAAAGGCTTAAGCGCAAATTTCTTTAAAAGTGCAAGCAGGATGAGCATAGCGATCAGCTGGAATATGATATCTCCGGTGTTTAGACCTGCTCCTAAAACTACTGGTAACTGAGACATTTAGTACGGCAACTCCCTTCTTTAAATAATATGTTAAGAAACAAAACATAAAGGAATGGCGAAGTTTCGAACTAATCTGATCTTCGCCATTAAAATTCATATTAGAACGCTTCTCACATATTAACCAAAGAATGCCAAGAATGCGATAACGACAGCGATAATTGGAAGTGCCTCAACTAAAGCTACCCCGATGAACATAAGAGTTCTTAGTTCTCTACCAGCTTCTGGCTGACGAGCGATTCCTTCAACTGTTTTAGATACGATTAGACCGTTACCAATACCTGCTCCTAGTGCTCCTAAACCGATTGCAATTGCTGCTGCTATTAAATTCATTAAAAAGCTCCTCCTTTAAAATAACGTCCTTTTTGGACTCTCAATTTTTTAGTGTTCGTCGCTGACTTTATGGGAGATATACACCATTGTCAGCATGGTGAAGATAAATGCCTGGATGGTTCCGACAAACAAACTGAATGCCTGCCATACAATCATCGGCACGATGGCACCTAATGTACCAATGATACCTAGTGCAAGGTTTTGCGAATAGAAATTAGTCGCAAGTCCTGCAAGTAAACCAAGAAGAATCTCTCCAGCGAAAATATTTCCATAAAGACGCAAACCAAGTGTTAATGTGTTTGCAAATTCTTCAATAATTTTCAGCGGTACTAAAAGTGGGATTGGTCTAAAGTAGTCTTTTGTATATTCCTTGACTCCTTTTGCTTTAACACCATAGTAGTGTGTCAATCCCATGACCATAACCGCTAGTGTCATTGTGATTGCAGGATCAGCAGTTGGTGATTTCCACCATAAATTGTGATCGACCGTAATCGAGAATGGCAGTCCAAGCATGTTTGAAACAAATATGTACATGAGTAATGTAACGCCAAGCGCTAGAAATGGGGCTCCTGTTTTCATGTCCATCGAACTACCTATGATATTTCGAACAAAATCAACAATCCATTCCATGAAGTTCTGCGCCTTTGTCGGACGAATAGCCAGAACACGAGTAGTCAGCACCGCTATGAGAAGAACGATGATACTAGCAATCGTAATCATGAGAACATTGGATAAGTTGAACGTTAACCCTAAAAATTCTGTAGTTTTTGAACTGTGACCCAAAGAGTATTCACCTCTCTTCCATAGTAGAACGTTTAAGTTGAATGAAGGAATCTATCATAATGACAGGATATATTGTCATTAATCCTATAACAACACCTGCCAGATGAACTTCGTTAGGGTAACGCCAAGCAATCGCTACTGCGAGAATTGCGTTGGCCCACCTGGCTGTACTTCCCATTGAACGAATAGATTTTCCTTTTTTAACTGCTCGATCAAAAGCATGCATTCTCCGAATAAGCAGGAATAAATTAAAGAAAGCAAAAATTGTGCCGATAATGAAACCAAGAAACAGTGGTTTAAAACCAGGCATGGCATAGCCAAACACAAAAATTGCCAATAAATAGAACATATATTTACTCTGTCTGCGGAAAATGACGTTTGGATCGTTCATTCATCTGACTCCCGATGAAAAATATTGTAAAAAAGGTGATAAATGGTGATGAAAACTGCGTAGAAGACGCTTATGATAAGCCGTCCTATTTGAAAAAAATCAATCACCCATCGGTCTAATTGTGCAATCAGACTTGAAATCTTTAGATCTATGGGATTCTGCTTCATTCGCTGATACAAACCCTGATTATTAAAGGGTTCACAATGAGGATTAGTAGAGTGCTATAGGCTATGAAAACCTTACCATAATACCCTCGTTTAGCATACAATAGCGTCTATGATGTGTCAATCCGTTGAAAGTTAAAAAACTTTTCTATAATGAGAGAGCACACAAAATGTTCACAATTTCATCAAACTTTAGGAGAGTTGTGACATTCATGCAAAAAAACTGCTAATGTTCAGTATACATTGATTTTTCTAAGAACGATATCAACCGTTTGTCATATTTTTCAAAAAAGCCCACATGCACGTTTGCATGTGGGCTTTTCATGAATCATTCTTATTTTGTTCCATACATACGGTCACCAGCATCACCAAGACCTGGGATGATGTAACCTTTTTCGTTTAACTTCTCATCTAATGCCGCAATGTAGATATCAACATCTGGATGATGTTTTTGCATTTCTTCTACACCTTCTGGTGCAGCAATCAGACACATGAAGCGGATGTTTTTCGCACCGCGTTTTTTCAAGCTGTTTAATGCTTCTACAGCTGATCCGCCCGTTGCAAGCATTGGGTCTACTACGATAAATTCACGCTCTTCCACATCAGATGGAAGCTTCACATAATATTCAACAGGCTTTAATGTCTTCGGATCACGGTATAAACCGACATGTCCCACTTTGGCAGCTGGAATGAGCTTCAAAATCCCGTCTACCATTCCAAGACCTGCTCTTAAAATCGGCACAACTCCGAGTTTTTTACCTGAGATCACGTTTGATTTAGCGACTTGTACAGGTGTTTCTACATCTACCTCTTCAAGCGGTAAGTCTCTTGTAATTTCAAATGCCATTAATGTTGCGACTTCATCCACTAGCTCTCTAAATTCTTTTGTTCCTGTATGAACGTCACGAATATATGTAAGTTTGTGCTGAATAAGCGGGTGATCAAATACATAAACCTTTGCCATTGCTTGCTACAACTCCTTTTCTGTCATCTTCCGGTGAACTTTGCACACTTCCTACAATTCTACATAAAAAGACATCATCTTTCAATATGATTCGCAAATCCTACAAAAAAAACCCACATGCCAAAAATAGGCAAATGGGTCTGCATCTTAATAATCTAATTCTTGATATAGAGGGAAACGAGCTGTCAGATCAGATACACGCTTTTTCGCCTCTTCTAATTTCGCTTCATCTTCATGATGTTTCAGAGCAAGCGCAATAATGGAACCGACTTCTTTCATCGCTTCTTGATCGAAGCCACGGCTTGTCACTGCTGCTGTACCTACACGTACACCACTTGTAACAAATGGTTTCTCTGGATCATATGGAATTGCATTTTTGTTCACCGTGATACCAATTTCATCAAGAACGTTTTCTGCAATTTTTCCTGTAATGCCAAGAGAGCGCAAGTCGATGAGAACAAGATGGTTATCTGTTCCACCAGATACAAGCTGAATATCCTCAGATAAAAGGGTTTCAGCTAGTTGTTTTGCGTTATCAATCACGTTTTGTGCATATGTTTTGAAATCTCCGTTCAATACTTCACCGAAAGAAACAGCTTTTGCAGAGATCACATGCATGAGTGGTCCACCTTGAATACCAGGGAAGATCGATTTGTCGATCTTTTTACCAAACTCTTCACGGCATAGAATCATTCCGCCGCGAGGTCCGCGCAATGTTTTGTGAGTTGTCGTTGTCACAAAATCAGCGTAAGGAACTGGATTTGGATGAAGACCTGCTGCAACAAGACCCGCGATGTGAGCCATGTCCACCATAAAGTAAGCACCGACTTCATCGGCAATTTCACGGAACTTTTTGAAATCAATTTGACGTGGGTAAGCACTTGCCCCCGCTACGATGAGTTTCGGCTTATGCTCACGTGCCTTTTCAAGTACATCTTGGTAGTCGATATGTTGTGTTTCTTTATCTACACCGTATTCTACAAAGTTGTACTGTACGCCGCTAAAGTTTACAGGGCTTCCATGTGTTAAATGCCCGCCATGTGATAAGTTCATGCCTAGCACTGTATCGCCATGCTCAAGGATTGTAAAGTATACGGCCATATTCGCTTGAGCTCCTGAGTGAGGCTGTACGTTCACATACTCAGCGCCAAAAATTTCTTTTGCGCGGTCACGTGCGATATCTTCTACAACGTCTACATGTTCACAGCCGCCATAGTAGCGTTTACCAGGGTAACCTTCTGCATATTTGTTTGTTAAGACAGAGCCCTGCGCTTCCATGACTGCTTCGCTTACGAAGTTTTCTGATGCAATTAATTCGATTTTGTCCTGCTGGCGTTTCCGCTCTAGTTGAATTGCTTTGAATACTTGTGCGTCTTGCTCAGGTAAATGTTTCATCAGCGAAATCCTCTCCAATCTATTTCCATTCGATGTTTTCACCATCTCATTGTACACGGTTTTTGAGTAAAATGTAAAAGTTTTTTTTGGAAAATCGACTTCTTTTTTATGAAAACCCGAATATTCAAGGGGTGGAGCGTCTTCATCATTCAACATTATATTAGAAATATATCCGAACTATGATCTTGTATAAACGGCTCGTTCTCCGCCAATCAGCTTTGGACGAGTTTTTGCAAACGTCACATGTGCTTGTCCTAATTGATGACGGCTGAGACGGACCGGTACAGCTACCCGCTTTAAGTGCATGCCGATTAATGTATCACCGATATCAATCCCTGCATGCGCTGAAATGGATTCAACCAGCACAGGGTGTTCCATTTGCTGATACGCATGCGCCGCCATAGAACCACCCGCCTTACGGACAGGTACTGCCGCTACAATTTCTAAGTTAAGCCGGTACGCCACCTCTTCTTCCACAACGAGGGCACGATTCAAATGCTCGCAGCATTGGAAGGCCAATTCAATTCCTGTCTCGCGTCTCAGTTGATCGAGCTCTTGATAAATAGCTTCAGCAATTTGCTCACTTCCCGCTGTCCCAATGTGCTCGCCAGCCACTTCTGACGTACTGCAGCCAATCACTAAAATGTGGCCGGCTCGCAGTTCAACTGTTTGATGAAACTCTTTTAACATTTCAAGCCAATCTTGACCAATGTTCATGTTAAGCGCTCCTTACAGGTGCTTTTCTTCGTAATCAGCGATTTTACCAATCCGCACAGCATGACGTCCTGCAGTAAAATCTGTTGTCAGCCAAATGTGAGCAATCTCTCTTGCCAATCCTGGTCCAATGACTCGTTCTCCCATCGCAAGAACATTTGTATCGTTATGTTCTCTCGTCGCCTTTGCACTGAATGTATCATGCGCCAGTGCACAGCGGATGCCTTTCACTTTGTTTGCTGAAATGCTCATACCGATACCTGTCCCGCAAATCAAAATGCCGCGATCGACTTCCCCGTTTGCCACCATATTGGCTACAGGAAAAGCATAGTCAGGGTAGTCTACAGAACCTGATCCACATTCACAACCCATATCAATGTATTCAATCTTTAATTCATCCATTAGTTGTTTGATTTCTTCACGAATATTCGTTCCGCCGTGATCGGATGCAATGGCTACTTTCATCGGGCAATTCCTCCTAAGGGTGAGTTAATCTGTCATGTCTTACATTCATTCTTTATTTACAGTTATATTTTAACCTCTGCCTAGTCATTTGCAAACAAAAGCAGAAAAACCGTTTGCGCAACGGTTTTACAGGTTGTCCATTTATGAGGATTTGTGACCCTGTTTAAGCTTTTTAGCAAGTTGATACAATAGCGTTTCTAGTTCATCTCGTGTCTCCTGATAAATGGAGAGACTCCCTCCAAATGGATCCGACACGTCACCTTCTGATCCTGTCGCAAATTCTTTTAGAGTGAAGACCTTGTCTTTCACATGAGCATATTGCTCCACAATCAACTGTTTATGCTGAATCGTCATGGTGAAGACATAATCTGCTTCATGAAGAAGTTCTTCTGTTAGTTTAGACGACGAGTGATTCAGTGGAATGCTTTTCTCAAATAATGCTTCGACTGCTTGAGGAGAAGCCTTCCCTGCATCAGAGGCGAAGATGCCCGCTGATTTTACAGTGACCTGTAAGCCTTTTTCATCTGCAATGGAGGAAAAAAGGGCTTGAGCCATCGGACTTCTGCAAGTATTTCCCGTACAAACAAATAAGATATTCATCTTTCGACCTCCTTTTCTTCTATTATATAGCATTTCATTCTACATGTTATGTAAGGAGACTGGCTAGAGCGGAAATAATAATTTGATTCCAAAGGCTAGTAAAATCAATCCGCCAAGCGCCCCGCTGTATGAACCTACCCATGACCGAACCTGTTTACCGAGTAATAATCCAAGCCATGTGAGCATCATACTAAAAAAGCCAAACAATAAAATGGTCATCAACACCCGAGAACCGTAAATCCCCAGGCTTAAGCCAACGGAAAAACTATCTAAACTCACACTTGTTGCAAAAAGAACGAGACCGGCCCCAACAGGTGCGATAAATGGCTTATCTTCTTTTCGGATAGAAGCGATGATCATTTGCAGACCCAGCACCAAAAGCAGCGCCCCGCCTATATAGGTAGCAAGGAGACCGAGCCAGCCTGATAGAAGCTGACCTGTTAGCATACCAAAAAGCGGCATAAACATATGAAATATACCAATGACAAGTCCAATATATAGGATCTGGCGGAATCTCAGCTGAATCATCCCCATGCCGAGTCCAACCGAAAAGGCATCCATTCCAAGTGCAAAAGCCATGATACTGAGTGTCAGCAATTCGCCAGCTAGTTCATTCATATAAATCCCCCTTGGACACGCATTCTCCTTTAACCTATGTTTGTCCAAGAGAGGTTAGAACTATTTGAATGAAGAGAGAGTGCGCCCTCCTGCCGCTTTTTGCAGACGGTTCATGATCGCAGAACCAACTCCCTGCTCTGAGAAGGCTTCTGAAATGATCAAGTCTACATCCGTTTCATCAAATTGTCTCAGCACACGATATAAGTTTGCCGCAACCGTTTCAGGCTTTTCTCTCCATCCACAGCTAAAGATAACATCTGCCGCAAACCATTCCTTCTTTTCTTCTGTTGTCAGCACACCTACTTTTAGCCCTTCAGCTCGGTACTTCTGAATGTGCAGCTGCATGTCTTCATCACTTCCATGAAATATATACATTTGTGCTTCAGGTGCATAATGTGTGTATTTCATTCCCGGCGATACTGGCGCCTCATCCTTTTTCGTCAACCCTGGATCCATGTTGACCGTTCCTACGACCTCTTCTAACGCTTCTTTTGTAATACCGCCCGGCCTTAAGATCACTGGAATCTCCTCTATACAGGATACAACCGTTGACTCCACGCCAATACCTGTTGAACCACCATCGACAATGCCAGCAATTTTCCCATCAAGATCACTCGCGACATGATCCGCAAGTGTCGGCGACGGTTTTCCCGAACGGTTGGCACTAGGCGCGGCAATTGGCAGACCAGCTGCTCGGATGAGTTCAAGCGCAACAGGATGATCAGGCATTCTTACGCCTACTGTCGTTAAACCTGCCGTCACCTGCTTTGATAATGTTCCCGGCTTACAAGGTAGAACAATGGTGAGAGCGCCTGGCCAAAAGGCATCCATCAGCGCTGTTACTTTTTCATTTTCTATTTGCGCAAATTCATGAAGCTGTTGAACATCCGCAATGTGAACAATCAACGGATTATCACTTGGGCGTCCTTTCGCTTCATAAATTTTCTTCACAGCCTCTGTCTCTTTTGCATTTGCCCCTAGTCCATAAACCGTTTCTGTCGGAAAAGCGACCACTTCATTCTGCCGCAACAACAGAGCTGCTTGTTCAATTTGTGGATAGTATGTGGATAAATCCTTTTTTAAATCCACAGACCACCTTTTTGTATTTAACATCATACAAACTCCTTTTAAAAAAGATAAAACTGTTGATATATCTCAATTATCCTTTTGAAAGTATAAAAGATGCTACTAAATAAAACAAGCGTTGTCCACAATTTGTGGATAACGCTTGTTTTACAGTGGATAAGTATGTGAATAAGTCCGGTGTTTTGTGATTAACTCGCTGTTTTTTGCAGCACAACCGCCTGCTCTTTTCCCAACGACTCTTTTGCATGCGCAGATACCCACACACTTTCTGGGATTTCCTCTATAGGCGTAAAGCCCATCAGCGCTAAAAAATCATGCGAAGAGGAGTGATTGGCTACAACATAAAAGGTGTCCACACCTTGTTTTTCCCCTAGCGTTTGAACACTTTGGAACAGAGAAACGATATGCCCCTGACCAAGTTTATCTGATATCACAAGTGATCTTAGCAATCCTTCTTGTTCATTTAGTCGTTCAAGACCTAAACAGCCTGCAAGCTCACCGTCTGCATCTTCCATGACTACAAATGACGTACGCTCTGCAATCGTCACCCCGCCTTTTGCTTGGCCTTTTTCAAGAAAAGCATTAATGGCCGGGGCATCTTCTTCTGTCGCTATTCTTAATTGATAATACATGCTTTCACCTCTTTTTGTTCTCTTACTTCAACTCTATGAGGCAAAAACAGATTTAGACCTTTTTTAAGAGAAAAGACTAGAGACCCATTCGAACAGAAAGAATTTCACTTCACCCGTCTCTTCTTCTTTTACCACTTCATTGACAGATTCATTTGATGGCTCTGCAGCTACCTGCTCTTTATCATCTCCTTCTGGTGAGGCGATCGCTTCTCCGTTTGAAAAATCGATAAAGCAGAGCGGTGGGAATAACACACACCACCAATTGGCTCCGTCTCCTTCCCCTAACGTAATCAAAATGGCTTCATATTTCCCAGCAGGATAAACAAAGTTACCATATAGCTTTGTTGGAAATGAGGCTTTTTGAAAGCTGACCGATACGGATTGATCAATGTGTTGTTCCTTTAATTTTGCTTTGGCAATACGATTGATGTCTGGAAGCTTTGAACGAATCACACGTCTAGCTTCTTCAATGGATGTGAGGTCTTTCACCCACTCCGTTATATTGGCATTGACCTCATCTCGAATACTTCGTTTCACATCTTGATCTGCCGACTGGTCACTGTTGGCTAAAATGCGTAAACGAATGGCTTCATCTGGAATCACAACAGGCTGATTGGCAGAAGCAGCCGCCGTCTCCTCTTTTCCAAGGTTTGCAAAAGCACCACATAATAATAGAAACATATAAAGACAAATCATCATTTTACTTTTGAACATGATGTGTTCCCCCCACTTTTTCTCTTCGCTACAAACATTGTGTCCAGGAAACGCATCTCGTAAACAGCAAAAATGATTTTTTTAATAGATTATGAGTAAAAAACAACTACATGAGGTGAGCGAATCAATGTTTTTTCTGCATGCAAAAAAGCCATTCAACAACTTATGAACGGCTTTTTAGTGAGGATTGGTAATCGGAAGGGTACAGTCTTCCATCCCAATCTCGGCTGATTTTTAATCCCGAATCTGTTTTGATAACTGTCATTGCACCTTTTTTCTCAATTTCCTTTTTGACCTTTCCTTTATGGTCAATAAATTGAATGATCATTTCATAGTCAAATTCAATCCTGTCATCGCTTTCATCTGAAGGTGTAAACGTAATTTTTTTCAGTTTAATTTGACAATCTTGATCTTTTGCTGCTTCTAATACACTTGGAAACATACTGTCTTCTGTATATTCTTGATATTCATGCTCGGTTAAATAATCCTTCAACTTCTCCTTCATGTCAGATAGGTCATCCGTCCGATTCACTGTGTATTGTGCTTTTTTATAGTTTTCCCCAAATGCTGCTGCTTCTTTTTTAAAGCTCGGTTTACCGCAAGCACTCACAATCAATAGTACACTGACGATGACCAACACCATCGCATACCTTCTGTTCACACCATTCGCTCCTTCAAAACAAATTTATGTAAAAAATCATGATCAGAATGTTCATTCTTCTATATATACGTTTCCCTTTTACCATAAGTTTCATCTTTACATAATAAAATAGTCCGACTTTATTCAGCCGGACTTCCGTTTTGAATGTGTGCGCAAACCGCTCGATCCTTTCCATTGATGTCCTTGATGATATGAACATCAGCTGAAGGGAACGCCTGCAAAAGAAGCGCTTTTACATCTTGTGCTTGTGTATGTCCTATTTCAAGGACAACCACTGCTTGCTGATGAAGTACTTTGTGGAGATCACAGGCGATACGCTCATAAAACCACAGGCCATCACGCCCATCTGTCAGCGCATTGACAGGTTCATGCTTTGTGACAACCTCTGATAAACCATCCATTTCTTCTGCCGCAATATAAGGCGGATTGGAAATAAACACATCGACTTTGATGCCTTGAGCCATAATCGGTTCAAGTAAATCCCCTTGGACAAAATGAACGTCTGCACCAAGCGCTTCTTGATTTCGCTTTGCTACTTCAAGTGCTTCATGTGAAATATCCGTCGCTGTCACAGTGAGAGATTCTTTTTCAAGAGCTAACGTAATCGCAATTGCACCGCTACCTGTTCCTACATCAACAGCTTTGAGCGGCTGATCATCAGGAAACACACGATTCATCATGTTTAATGCCGCCAGCACCACTTCCTCCGTTTCAGGACGAGGAATCAGAACGTGTTTGTTTACCTCAAAAGGACGCCCATAAAAAAATTCAACACCCGTTAAATGCTGCACAGGCACTCCACGCTTGTGCTGTGCGACGAATTTGCTGAATTGTGAATCTTGCTCCTCTGGCAGTGGATCATGAAAACGGGCAAGAAGTTCACTTCTGCTCCATCCAAGCACATGCATCAACATTAACTCTGCTGCGTTTTGGTCTCTGCCCGCTTCCGTTAACAAAGAAGAAGCCCATTTAAGGGCTTCAAAGATCGTTCGCTCTTTATTTTGCATTTTGAAGTTTTCTTGCTTGGTCTTCCATAATTAATGCATCAATGACCTCGTCAAGTTTTCCTTCTAAAATTTGATCAAGCTTTTGAATCGTCAATCCGATACGGTGGTCCGTCACGCGGTTTTGCGGGAAATTGTACGTACGGATACGCTCTGAACGATCCCCTGTTCCAACAGCAGATTTACGGGTTTGATCATATTCAGCTTGTGCTTCACGCTGGAATTTATCATAAATTCTCGCACGCAAAACTTTCATCGCTTTTTCTTTGTTTTTGATTTGTGATTTCTCATCCTGACAGGAAACCACTACACCGGTTGGAAGGTGAGTCAAACGAACAGCAGACATTGTGGTATTAACACTTTGTCCCCCTGGTCCGCTTGATGCGAATGTATCCACACGAATATCTTTTTCGTGGATATCAATTTCAACTTCCTCAGCCTCTGGTAATACAGCAACTGTCGCTGTTGATGTATGAATACGGCCGCCTGACTCAGTTTCAGGAACACGCTGCACGCGGTGTGCACCGTTTTCAAACTTTAGTTTAGAATATGCACCTTTACCGCTAATCATAAAGATGATCTCCTTATAACCGCCAGTTCCAGTGACACTCGCTTCCATGACTTCCGTTTTCCAGCCTTGCATTTCAGCATAACGGCTGTACATACGGTACAGGTTTCCTGCAAACAGCGCAGCCTCTTCTCCGCCCGCTGCACCACGAACCTCCACAATAACGTTTTTATCGTCATTCGGATCTTTCGGGATGAGCAAGATTTTCAGCTCGTCTTCTAAACGTTCTGTTTCCTCTGTGAGCTCTGAAATTTCTTCTTTGACCATGTCGCGCATATCGGCATCGAGCTTATCTTCCAGCATGGCTTTCGCATCACTTAGCTGATCATATGCCGCACGATATTGTCTATATACCTCAACAGTTTCTTGAATATCAGATTGTTCCTTCGAATATTCACGAAGCTTCTTAGGGTCGTTCACCACTTCAGGGTCACTTAAATATTCATTTAGCTTTTCATAGCGTTCTTCAATTGATTTTAAACGGTCTAACATGGTCTTCACCTCTGTTTTGTGCGTAACAGTCTAATTATAGTATAGCGGGGTATGACAGTCAAAAAAATTTCCAAAACAATTGATTTTCTGCAATTTTTCACTAGAAAACACGATCTTTGGCGATTGGTTACTTGTTTTGTCTAACGTGAAGGAACGGATGCTCACGAAAGAGAATGGTACTTGTAATTGAAAAAAGGGAGGGCATTTGGTTTGAATACAAATGAGGTTGCAAAGGAAATTGGTGTATCTTCAAAAACCATTCAGCGCTGGGTCAAACAGCTCAACATCCCTGTCGCCCGGAATGAACTTGGACATTACGAATTTCATGATGACATTGTCCAGCTGCTCAAAGAGGTCCAACACCAAATGAACGAAGGTGTGATTCTCCATGACATTAGACTGCCGATCCATGAAGAAACCGCCCAGCAATTATCACCTACTGTAGAAACTTCTGACTCATCAAAACGGATAGAAGCCTTAGAAGAACAAGTGAAACAGCTCCTTCAAGAGCAATCACATGTCAGTCATATTGAAGCCCGTTTCCAAGAAATAGAACGGAAACTCGCTAAGAAAGCAGATGAAGGCGTTTCCTACCAGCTCCTCCAGCACAGAAGAGAAATTGAAGAATTAACTGCAAAATTAGAACGCCTCACAGCCACATTGACAAAACCAAAACCATCAAAAGAAGAAGAAAAGGAAAAGGCACACCCCGACATGAAAAAAAAGCGTGTGCTCTTCCCTCTGTTTCATTCATTTCGCTAAGAAAGGCTGCCTAACGAGGCAGCCTTTCTACTATATTATACGGTAAGTGCAATAATGATCGGTAATGTAATGAGTGACATGATTGCACTGATCACAAATGCCGATGCTGTTTCTGCTTCCTGTTTCTCAAATCGAGTGGCGATCATGGCCGCAACAGCTGAACCTGGGAAGGCAACAAGCAATACAGCTTTTGTAATTTCATCAGCCGAAAGTCCCATAAGAATGGCGATAAAATACATAAGTAACGGTTGTACAGCTACTTTGAGCAATGCGATACTGAAAGCTGGTAAGCTCAGTTTAATTTTGCGGATACCGACTGTGACACCGACTGCAAAGAGCGCAACCCCTGATGTCACACTTCCAATTTCCTCTAGCATTTCATGTCCGATTTCAGGAAGTTTAAATCCTAAAAGAACAAGAATGATACTTGCTAACGGTGCAAGCGCAAGCGGCTCTGATAAACCGTGCAAAATCGCTTTCGTCGTCATTTTTAGGAAACTTTCGCCGTCTTTGGCTTTTCCTTTTGTTTTTTCACCGACAGTTGACACAATAATAGCAATTGGATCAAGCAATGCATTTACAACTATTCCGGTAATAGCAATCGGAATTGCAACTTCTTGAGCCCCAAATAAACTGCCCAAGACCGGAATCCCCATAAATGCAAAGGTCGGTTGTGCTGAGTTTAATGAGAAAACAGATGAATCTGTTAAATCATATTTAAAAGCAAATTTCGTAACTAAAAGGATAATGATATAAAAGCCTACGATTCCGAGAATCAATGCAACGAAAAATGGAATTTGACTATAGAATTTATCTTTTGGTGTTGACAGAATGCTGGCGATAAAGTGCGCTGGCAAAGCATACTTTGTAACAAGTGTACTTACACCTTTTGCAGATTTAGCGTCATAGCTGCCGAAGTTCCCTGCGAACCAACCCAGCGCGATAACGAAAAAAATCGGTGCTAGGAGGATCAAAATATTTAAAAAGTCCATCTTACTATTCCTCCTTGAATCCTTTACATGTTTCTTATTTTATAGCGGCATTGCTTACATTACCCGAAACAATGCCGCGTTACACATTTTATTATGCTCTTACAATTTTTTTATATTCAGGAATCCACATAGCATCTTTCACAGCTTGTTCGATGTTGTCAGGTGTTCTTCTTGCGACACCATCTTTAATTGCTGCTTTTGCTACTTCAACAGCTACCTTGATTGATACTTCTTGCAATTTATCAATGCTTGGAAGCAGTCCAGCTCCTGGTTTTTCATGATCAACCATTTCAGCGATCGCATTTGCAGAAGCAACGAACATGCCTTTTGTGATAATTTTTGATTCCGTTACGATTGAACCAAGACCAAGTCCAGGGAAAACGAACGCATTGTTTGATTGTCCGATTTCATGTTCAATTCCGTTATACTCGACATTTTCGAATGGGCTTCCAGTTGCAACAAGCGCACGACCGTCTGTCCATTTGAATAGATCTTCCGGTACTGCTTCAGCAAGTGGAGTTGGGTTAGACATCGGCATGATCACTGGACGCTCTGTATGAGCTGCGATTTCTTTAATAATTTCTTCAGTGAATGCGCCACCTTGACCTGATGTACCAATAAGAATGGTTGGCTTCACCTTGCGAACAGCTTCAGCAAATGAGATTTGTCCTTTTTCATCACGAGCCCAGCCTTCTACTTCATCAGAAGAACGAAGGTATGGTTTTTGGAAATCAAGCACTTCATCTTCAAACTGATCTGTTAGCAACCCTCTGTAGTCTAACGTCCAGAATGCATTGTTTGCTTCTTCTTCACTTAGACCTTCAAGAACCATTGTGTCACGCATTTGATCGGCGATTCCGATTCCAGCTGATCCAGCTCCGAAAATCATCACACGGTGATCTTTCAATTGAGTACCAGTTTTCTTGACAGCTGCAAGAACACCCGCTAAAGTAATGGCACCAGTACCTTGGATATCATCATTAAATGTTAAGATGTTGTCGTTGTATTTTTTCATGATGTTACGCGCATTTTTGTTTCCAAGGTCTTCCCAGTGAAGCAATGCTTTCGGGAAGAATTTAAGTGCTGCTTTTACATACGCATCAATGAACTCTTCGTATTTTTCACCTTGTACACGTTTGTGGTGGTTCCCGATGTACAATGGATCATTTAATAATTTCTCATTGTTAGTTCCAACATCTAATACAACTGGAATCACGCGGCTTGGATCAATCCCTGCTGCAGCCGTGTAAACAGCTAGTTTACCGATTGCGATGTTGATACCACCAACACCCCAGTCACCAATTCCAAGAATACTCTCAGAGTCAGTTGCTACGATGAGGTCGATGTCGCCTGCTGTTGCATGTAAGTTTTCAAATGCTTTCTCAATGCCGTCAATGTTGTCGATTGAAAGGTAGACACCATGAGGTCTTCTGTATTCATGGCTGTATTCTTGAATCGCTTCACCAACAGTTGGTGTGTAAACAACAGGAAGCATTTCACGAAGCTTGTCCGTTAGAAGCTTATAGAATAATACTTCGTTACGGTTTTGCAAATCACTTAAGTATACGTTTTGACGAAGACGATCTGGCTGAGCTAGAAATTGCTTGTATGCTCTCTCTGCTTGCTGTTCTAAAGTCAGAACAGTTGGAGGAAGTAATCCTTCTAGTCCAAGCTCTTGTCTTTCTTCTTCAGAGAAAGCAACGCCTTTGTTCAACGTTGGAATCGATAATACATCTTTACCTGTCAAAGTGGTTTCGAGGTACCCTTCTTTTGTTTTCTTCACGTTGTTCATCAAAAACTACCCTCTTTCTAAAATATAAATAAAGTGAACTATTAATACAAAGAACGATCAAGGAGAAAAATCCTTAATCAAAAAAATTATGACAAGAAATCGAACTTTTCGTTTAAATGCTTTACACTACAGTTAGTCATTTTATGCCTGCTTATACCAAAACGCAAGCGTTGAAAATTAGATAATTTTTTCGTAGCGTTATTTAATTTATTTAAGTACAAATGATGGGTGTTCAGCCAAAAACTCGAAAAACGAAACACAGCGGCATTTGCTATTTTTTTAATTGTCAAGTGTTGTACCAACATCTAGTTTTGGTACTTCATGGTGATGTCTGCATCGTGCTTCGTATGATTCCTGCGCACCTACTAAAATAATGGGATCATCATAGGATGCGGGTTTACCGTCGATCAAGCGTTGTGTTCTACTCGCTGGGGAGCCGCATACCGAACAAACTGCTTGAAGTTTTGTTACAAGCTCTGCACATGCCATTAAATGTGGAACAACACCAAATGGCTCTCCTCTGAAGTCTTGATCAAGGCCTGCAACAATGACTCGGTAGCCTTTATCAGCCAATTGAGTGACAATATCAATGATTGTCTCATCAAAAAATTGCACCTCATCAATGCCAATGACATCGGTTCGTTCTGATATGTGCGTTATTATGTCTTTTGGTGAGGTTACTGCAATCCCATCGACGGATGAACCGTTATGTGACACAACTGAGCTTGTGCTATACCGGTTATCAATCGCTGGTTTGAATATTTTTACTTCTTGTTTGGCAAAGGTGGCTCTTTTGGCTCTCCGAATCAATTCTTCCGACTTTCCAGAAAACATACTTCCGCAGATGACTTCAAGCCAACCGCTTTGTTTCATCACATACATAAGGTCTTCTCCCCCGTTTTAAAGTTCCATCAATCCACGTAAAAAAACAGGCAAGAACGGATTCCTGCCTGTTTATTGTATCTATTATTACTTAAGACCGTATTTTTTGTTAAAGCGGTCAACACGTCCATCAGCAGAAGCGAATTTTTGACGGCCTGTATAGAAAGGATGGCACTCAGAGCAAATCTCGATGCGTACCTCTTCTTTTACTGATCCAGTTTCAAACTCATTTCCACAAGCGCATTTGACTGTAGCTTTTTTGTAGTTAGGATGAATTCCTGTTTTCATCTACTGTCATCTCCTTCCGCCCTGAATCCAATTCGGAAACAGAGTTAATATCTCAGAATAAATTCTGAAACGCACATGATAAAATTATAACAGTGTGAGTCTATGATTGCAAATGTATTTTTTCAGGAAGCTATCTTCTTGATGCAGACATATTTGCTTGTTTCCACTCTTGCGTTAAAATATCGAAAAATTCTTGGTTTGTCTTTGTTTTTCTCATTTTGCGCATGAATTTCTCAGCGAAATCAGGTGTATCTGACATTGATTTTCTCATCGCCCATAGACGATCAAGATGTTCTTTAGGCACAAGCAGTTCTTCTTTTCTTGTACCGGAACGACGAATGTCGATGGCTGGGAAAATTCTTCTTTCTGCAAGAGAACGATCTAAATGGAGCTCCATGTTTCCTGTTCCTTTAAACTCTTCATAAATCACATCATCCATACGCGACCCCGTATCAACAAGTGCAGTAGCTAAAATGGTCAAGCTCCCACCTTCTTCGATGTTACGCGCAGCACCAAAGAAGCGTTTTGGACGGTGGAAAGCCGCTGGATCAATACCGCCGGAAAGCGTTCGGCCGCTTGGCGGGATGACAAGGTTGTATGCCCGAGCAAGCCTTGTGATGCTGTCCATTAAGATGATGACATCTTTTTTATGTTCAACTAGACGCATCGCACGCTCTAATACAAGCTCTGCTACTTTAATGTGGTTTTCCGGTACTTCGTCAAAGGTTGAGCTAACGACATCCCCTGCAACAGAACGTTCGATATCTGTTACTTCCTCTGGACGTTCGTCAATAAGAAGAACAATCAGTTCTGCCTCTGGATGATTTTCAGAGATGCTGTTGGCAATTTCTTTGAGCAAAATGGTTTTCCCAGCCTTAGGCGGTGCAACAATTAAACCACGTTGCCCAAACCCAACTGGCGCCATCATATCCATAATTCTAGTAGACAGGTGATTAGGCTGTGTTTCAAGAATCATTTGACGATCAGGGAATAGCGGCGTGAGTGCAGGAAAGTGAACACGTTCCTTAGCTGATTCTGGGTCGTCCCCATTTACCGCTTCGACATGAAGGAGGCCATAGTAGCGTTCATTCTCTTTTGGAGGTCGTACCTTTCCAGACACCTTATCACCATTTCTTAAATCAAAGCGTCTGATTTGTGAAGCTGAAATATAAATGTCTTCAGAACTTGGGGAGTAGTTAATTGGTCTTAAGAAACCAAATCCCTCTGACTGAATAATTTCTAGAACCCCTTCCATAAATAAGAGATCCTCTTGCTCAGCATTCGCCTTTAAGATGGCAAAAATTAATTCTTTTTTTGTTAGTTTGCTGTAATAAGAGATTTTGTACTTTTTTGCTAACTCATACAGCTCTTTTAATTTCATATTTTCCAAAGATGAAATCGAAACATCTTTCAATATGGACACCACACTTTTCTAGTCAATGTATTTCATTACAAATGCATGACCATTGTATTTGATTAGCTTTTAATTCCGTTTTTGTTGGAATGACCTCGCTCTCATGGTAACGCTCCCACTCGTTTTATCGTAAAGATAGGAACAATGTGAAATTGAGCTTTGTCAACATAGAGAAGGATAATGAGTATATCGTCATGATGCGGCAGTATTTAAACTTGTTGAAGCTTAAAAGAAGTAAATTCGCAGAAAATTTCGCAGCACTCTTTAGTTTTACCTCATTTGCAGGGAATATTCAACTTTAAAAAGAAAATGATATATATTTGACACCTATATGAAAAGCGGGTAAAGAATACCCGCTTTCAGATTACGGACGAATGACAAGATTCGGTTTTTTCTTTAAACTGTGTCTGCCATCGACGAATCGAACAGTACCTGATTTCGCACGCATGACAACACTATGTGTTGTTCCAACAGAGCCTTTAAATTGAACACCTTTTAATAACTCGCCATCTGTTACACCTGTCGCTGCAAAAATGGCGTCATCGCCTTTCACGAGGTCTTCCATTCTGAGGACTTTTCCAACATCCAGTCCCATTTTCTCACAGCGTCTCAGCTCTTCTTCACTTTGTGGAAGAAGCTTACCGTGGATTTCTCCACCAAGTGCTTTTAACGCAACAGCAGAAAGGACACCTTCAGGCGCTCCACCTGAACCAAATAGAATATCAACACCTGTGTGATCAAATGCTGTATTAATGGCTCCTGCAACGTCACCATCATCGATCAGCTTGATTCTTGCTCCAGCTTCTCTCAGCTCAGCAATGATCTTTTCATGTCGCTCTCTGTTTAAAATTGTCGCAACAACATCTTCAATATCTTTGTTTTTCGCTTTTGCAACAGCACGAAGATTGTCAATGACAGGCGCTTCAATGTCGATGCAGCCTACCGCTTCTGGACCTACTGCGATCTTATCCATGTACATATCAGGTGCATTCAGCAAGTTGCCATGATCTGCAACAGCAATAACAGCTAAAGCATTCCAGCCGCCGCTTGCCACAATATTTGTTCCTTCCAATGGATCAACAGCGACATCCACGCGAGGTCCATATCCGTTTCCAAGCTTTTCCCCAATATAAAGCATTGGCGCTTCGTCCATTTCTCCCTCGCCGATGACCACAGTTCCCTTCATCGGAATCGTATCAAATACATCACGCATGGCACTTGTTGCAGCATCATCCGCTTCGTCTTTTAAACCTCTACCCATCCAACGAGCAGATTTTAATGCAGCTGCTTCTGTCACCCGTACTAGTTCCATCGATAAACTTCTTTCCATTTTTGTCCAAATCTCCTCTCACAGTCAAAGCCTTATGAATTTTGAAGTTCTTCTATTTCTTGGTCACTCAGCTTTTCACGCCAGATGGTTGCACCCAAGCCTTCAAGCTTCTCCTCAAGCATACTATATCCTCTGTCTATATGTTCAAGCCCTGTGATTTCAGTCACACCGTCTGCCATTAACCCTGCAACAACGAGACAAGCACCTGCTCGCAGATCACTTGCTTTGACCTTTGCACCTTGAAGCTGCGTTTGACCTGTAATAATGGCAGATCTTCCTTCCACCTTCATATTAGCACCCATTCGACGCAATTCGTCAATGTGTTTAAAGCGGGCAGAGTAAATGGTATCTGTCACGACACTCGTGCCTTTCGCCTTTGTTAACAAAGCCGTCATCGGCTGTTGAAGATCGGTCGGAAAGCCCGGATACACAAGGGTTTTGATATCGACAGGCTTGAGTCCTTCATTCTTGCCAACGATCAGCATTTGATCGTTGCTTGTTTCAATTGTGAATCCCATCTCTCTAAGTTTCGCCGTAATTGATTCTAAATGAGTTGGGATCACATTATCAAGCACAACTTCATCACCCATCGCTGCACCTGCAATTAAAAATGTACCTGCTTCTATGCGGTCAGGGATGATGGAATGCCTGCAGCCATGAAGAGATTCCACACCTTCGATCCGAATCACATCCGTCCCCGCACCTTTGATTTTAGCTCCCATGCTTGCAAGCAGTGTCGCTACATCAATAATTTCGGGTTCTTTTGCGGCATTTTCTATCACTGTTTTCCCTTCAGCCAGCACGGCTGCCAGCATGATGTTGATGGTCGCACCTACACTGACAACATCAAGATAAATACGGGCTCCGACTAATTTTTCAGCGCGCAAATAAATCGCACCCTGTTCGTTTGTCACCTCGGCTCCAAGTGCTTCAAAGCCTTTGATATGCTGATCGATCGGTCTAGGTCCTAAGTGACATCCCCCTGGCAATCCAATGACAGCCTGCTTGAATCTACCGAGCATAGCACCCATTAAATAATAGGATGCTCGTAGTTTCTTCACTTTCCCATTAGGAAGCGGCATACTGATCATGGAGGCAGGATTGACAACCATCTCACCTTTTTCAAACGTGACCTTTCCGCCAATCTCTTCTAACAGATCTCGTAATGTGTCAATATCTGAAATATGCGGAAGGCCTTCAATGGTTACTGGAGAATCAGCGAGAATCGTGGCAGGAATCAGTGCCACAGCACTATTTTTCGCACCACTAATATGTACGGTCCCGCGCAAGGGGTCACCGCCGGCAATGTTTAACTTTTCCATATTTGTCTCCCTTCTTAAAGAAGATCACTGTTGGAGTTATACTGTTTGTGGATGTCGCGCTTTAAAAGGTCTTGTCCAAAATTTAGCCAATATCAAGAGAAAGAATACAGGTTAAACGAAATTTGTCGGAAGAAAAATAATCGAAGCTTTGCGAGGCTGTGATGTTCTCTTCTTTGCACAAAACATTTCTTAGCGTATTTAAGGAAAACTGCGGCAAACGGATGCGTATCCGTCTGCCACAATCACTTATTTATTCCAGTCTGCTAAAAATTGCTCAATGCCTGCATCCGTTAATGGGTGTTTTGTCAGCTGCTTGATGACTTTCAGCGGCATTGTGCCGATATGAGCACCTCTAAGCGCAGCTTCTGTCACATGCTGCGGGTGACGAATGGATGCAGCAATGATTTGTGTATCTAATCCATGAACATCAAAAATGGTTTTCACTTCACTAATGAGATCAAGACCATTTTGGCCAATGTCATCTAAGCGGCCGAGGAATGGAGAGACATACGTCGCACCAGCTCTAGCTGCAAGAAGTGCCTGGTTTGCACTAAAAATCAACGTGACGTTTGTTTTAATTCCAAGGTCAGTTAACGCTTTGACCGCTTTAAGACCGTCTGTTGTCATTGGAATTTTCACTGTGATATTTGGTGCAATAGCAGCCAGCTCTTTTCCTTCTTCGATCATTTCTTCTGCTTTGAGAGAAATGACTTCCGCACTAACTGAACCTGATACCACATCAGTGATTTCACGAAGGCGGTCGTGGAACGATACGTCCTTTTCTTTCGCTACTAAACTAGGGTTTGTTGTCACGCCTGCTAAAATGCCAAGCTCGTGTGCCTCTTTGATGTCTGCGATATTCGCTGTGTCTACGAAAAATAACATAACTGTGCCACTCTCCTATCAATAAATTGTCTGAAATGTAAATTTGATTGCGCTTTCTCAAGATATGGAGAAAACCGCCTGTGACTCAGGCGGCTTTCGGTTCTCATCAAATTATGCTTGGTTAGAAGAACCAAATTCACGCATTTTGCCGATAACAGTCGCTTTAATTGCGTCACGAGCTGGTCCAAGATATTTACGTGGATCATACTCTTCTGTTTTTGCAGCAAGTGTTTCGCGAACTGCTTTCGCAGAAGCAATTTGGTTTTCAGTGTTTACATTGATTTTTGCTGTACCAAGTGAAATCGCACGCTTGATGTCAGCAGTCGGGATACCTGTTCCGCCGTGAAGAACAAGTGGAAGTCCAGTTGTTTTACCAATTTCTTCCATTTCAGTGAAACCAAGGTTTGGTTCACCTTTGTATGGACCATGAACTGAACCTAGTGCAGGCGCAAGGCAGTCAATACCAGTACGTTCTACAAGCTCTTGGCACTCTTTTGGATCAGCATAAATAACGCCCTCAGCGATGACGTCGTCTTCTTGTCCACCAACAGTTCCAAGCTCAGCTTCTACAGATACACCGTGGAAATGTGCAAGCTCAACTACTTTTGCAGTTGTCGCTACGTTCTCATCAAATGGATGGTGAGAAGCATCAATCATCACAGAAGTAAATCCTGCATGAATGGCTTTTGCACAAGATTCAAAGCTTGAACCGTGATCTAAATGAATCGCAACAGGAACTGTTACATTATATTCTTCGATTAACGCTTTTACCATTGCGACAACTGTTTTGAAGCCGCCCATGTAGCGTCCTGCTCCTTCAGATACTCCTAAAATAACTGGAGATTTCTCTTCTTCAGCAGCTTGTAAAATCGCTTGCGTGAATTCTAAGTTATTTAAGTTAAACTGTCCAACAGCGTAACCTTTTTCCTTTGCGTCTTTCAACATTTCTGTCATTGAAACTAAAGGCATGATGAAAAATCCTCCCTATGTAGCTAATTTGCTTACTAAAAAAAGCTCTCCACCCTAGCATGACCAGAATTTCTCGCCATATGTAAACTTTCAAAGTCAGATCGCTTTCTTCTTCTTATCTAGAATACCAATTATTCGACAAATCGGCAACAGAATGACTTGATTCAATCATTTCCATCTAGCCATTTGTTTCGAGCGGCAAGTATTCTTTGACCGCATCACGGATTTCATCAATATCAAATGGTTTAGCAAAATGCGTTAATGCACCGAGCTCTTTAGACTCTTGAATCATATCTAGTTCGCCATAAGCTGTCATAATGATCACGCGGATGTCTTCATCAATTAATTTCATGCGTTTTAAAATCTCAATGCCATCCATTCCGGGAATCTTCATATCAAGCAGGACGAGGTTTGGTCTATGGTTTTTCACAATATCTAATGCCTGTAGTCCGTTAGCGGCTTGAAAGGTTTGATAGCCTTCTTTATGAAACACTTCATTCAGCAATATTCTAATACCGTACTGATCATCGACAATTAAAATTTTCTCATTCATCTGTTACACCCCATTGCTTTCATTTTTCGCCATAAAAAGAGCTGTTGTTAAATAATTCTGTTTGATTTTCACATTTCCTTTAATTATAATAGTTTACTTTACGACATTTTCTGAGCATTTTTCCTAATATTCTCTTTATATTCTATTATAAAATGATCTGACAGAAGGAGGAAATGAGTCTTGTTAAAAATTTTCACTACCCAATTATCAGGTATTTTTTCACGTATTGGAGATAAGCAGGCCGAAGCGATCGAAGACGGTGCACGCCTTCTTGCTCAGGCCGTTGTCAGTGGACATGCCGTGTATTTTCATGGCAAGAATGAACTGGCGGCTGTAGCCTTAGAGGCATCTGAGAGCAAGGAGCCGTTTCCGGGTGCGAAGGTTCTGCCGCTGGATCAAAAGGAGCGCAGCTTACTTCATCCAAGTGACAGGGTGCTTTTATTTTATTCAGATCCAGAAGATCAAGAGATTCAATCCCTTGTCAAAGAGCTTCACGAACAAGGTACACCTATTGTTGGGGTCGGTCCTGCACAAAAGGAGACATCATTCATTGAAGAGCATTGTGATGTCCACATTGATTTTCAGCTCAAAAAACCACTTGTGCCTGCTGAAGATGGAACAAGGTTCGGCTATCCTGCATTGATGACCTGCTTATATGTCTACCATGCTCTATCGTTTACTGTGAAAGAAATCGTTGAGGAATATGAATAAAAAAACTGCCGAGAAGATGATATTCTCGGCAGTTTTTTGTTTTATTTTGATTCAGATGCCTGTAGTGAAGCACCAACGAAATCTCTAAATAACGGCTGTGGTCTTGTCGGTCTTGAAATGAATTCTGGATGGAACTGAGAAGCAAGGAACCATGGGTGATCCTTCAGTTCAATGATTTCAACAAGGCGTCCGTCTGGGCTTGTACCAGAGAAGACAAAACCTGCTGCTTCCATTTGCTGTCTGAATTCGTTATTAAACTCATAGCGATGACGGTGGCGTTCGTACACGACTTCGTCATTGTATGCAGCAAATGCTTTTGAGTCTTCGTTTAATTTACAAGGGTATAGGCCGAGGCGAAGTGTTCCACCTAAGTCATCAACATCCTTCTGTTCTGGAAGAAGGTCGATGATTGGGAATGCTGTTTCTGGATCAATTTCAGCGGAATGTGCTCCCTCTAAACCTAGTACGTTTCTCGCATATTCGATAGATGCGACTTGCATACCTAAACAAATTCCGAAGAATGGCACTTTGTATTCGCGCGCATATTGTGTTGCAATGATTTTCCCTTCTACTCCGCGGTCTCCGAAGCCTCCAGGAACAATAATTCCGTCTACATCTTGAGCGAAATCAGCCATATTTTCTGCTGTGACTTCTTCTGCGTTGATCCATTTGATTTGAACATCCGCATCAAATGCATAGCCCGCATGACGAAGTGATTCAACGACAGAAATGTATGCATCTTGCAGCTCAACATATTTCCCTACAAGACCAATTGTGACTTGTTTTGAAAGGTTTTGCACTTTATCAACAAGCGCCGTCCACTCCGTCATGTCCGCATCTTGACAGTCAAGCTTCATGTGCTCACATACAAGCTTGTCTAATCCTTGTTTTTGTAAATCAAGCGGAATCGAATAAAGGGTATCCGCATCCTGACATTCGATGACTGCTTTCGTATCAATATCACAGAATAGCGCAATTTTGTCCTTCATGTCTTGTGCCAATGGCATTTCAGTTCTGACCACAATGACGTTTGGCTGAATACCTAGACTACGAAGTTCTTTTACACTATGCTGTGTTGGTTTTGTTTTCAGTTCGCCTGCAGCACGGATGTAAGGAACAAGGGTACAATGAATGTACATCACGTTTTCACGGCCGATGTCACTCTTCATTTGACGAATCGCTTCTAGGAATGGAAGGGATTCGATATCTCCAACTGTTCCACCGATTTCTGTAATGACCACATCTGCACCCGTTTCTTTCCCTGCACGGTACACACGGTCTTTGATTTCATTTGTAATATGGGGAATGACCTGTACGGTTCCACCTAAATAGTCGCCGCGGCGCTCTTTTTTCAGGACTGTAGAATAGATTTTACCAGTTGTGACGTTGCTGTATTTATTCAAGTTAATATCAATGAAGCGCTCGTAGTGACCTAAGTCAAGGTCAGTTTCAGCACCGTCATCTGTGACAAATACCTCACCGTGCTGGTATGGACTCATTGTCCCTGGGTCTACGTTGATATATGGATCAAATTTTTGAATGGTGACATCCATCCCTCTATTTTTCAGAAGGCGGCCTAACGATGCAGCCGTGATCCCTTTTCCAAGTGAGGAAACAACTCCTCCTGTTACAAAAATATACTTTGTCATTTCGTATGCTCCTCTCTTTTTTACCCTTGCATGACTAGACATGCACAGCTTCATCCTTTTAGAGTGTATCCCTAAATCTCTTGAAAAATAAGAAAGCTCCCTTTCAAATAAATGAAAGGGAGCGTAAATGAACGTATCTTTACGTACTCTTTTTTAGAGAGCCCAAAATACATACTACATAGTTCGCTCTGGAAAGTCAAGACGGTTTTGTCCTGTTTTCAGGACCGGTTTGTGAGGGTTATTTGTCTTCCTCATCATCGTCTAAATCGTCTTCATCAATTTCCGTTAAGCCGTCATCATCTTCATCATCATCTTCGTCGAACTCTTCTATCTCTTCATCGATTTCTTCATCGTCTAGGTCAAGGTCCTCGTCGTCTTCAACAAGATCAAGATCTTCTTCAAGCTCGTCGATTTCTTCTTCCTCTTCAATATCATCGAAGTCTTCTTCAACGACAGCAGCTTTTGTTTTTTTCTTTTTCGCTTTTGTTTTCACAGCTGGCTGAACTTCTTCTTCGATTTGATCAACTGGATACCAGCTGCGAAGTCCCCATCTCTGATCACCTAACGAAATAAAGCGGCCATCTATATTTAAGTCTGTATAAAATTGAGCAAGTCGATCATCAAGATCAGATTTTTGTATCCCTTGCAAACGGACCATTTCATCTATTAACTCGGAAAACGTAATCGGCGTTTTGCTGTCTCTGAAAATTTCATAAGCAAGTTCAACTAAAGACATTTGTTTGAGCTGTTCCTGTGAGTATTCTTTCAAACTCAAGGTCAGACACTCCCTTTCTATTACATGTATGTATCCATTTATCAGTGAAATAATAAGTATTTATACCTTATTCTTACGACAAACCATACCTCTCATTATAAACAAATTAGGGGAGTTTATGCCACCTTTATTGATGTTAATTTTTGATTTTTTCGTATGAGGAGCGTTAAAATCCAGTCATTTGCGTTAAATTGGCGTGATTCCTGTGTGTGATATACTTTTCGCAAGTGTCCCTTCTATGAAAGGCAATGTTAGGAATGAATACAATAAAGACAATGCACCTGATCGGCTATCGATTGAACGAAGCGATTATCCATTTTATAAAAAGGTACACATAAACGGGTTTAAGTCTACGTGTACCTTTTTATAAAACTTCTTGTACATTTTTTTAAATGCATCTTTTCTTAACTTGCATTAATATGGTTCCCCTTTTTCACAGACCTTGTTTATAAACTACCTATAAATGCAAGTTCATGCTCTACTTATCATACATCACAGTATAGAGACAATTTCTTTCCCTAAGGAGATTAATGCATCAATGATAAACGGTGCAGCAAAGAGAATTGATGCTTTCCAGTTCTCTTTTTTGTACTGGAAAAAGAGCAAAATGAGAACAGACCCTATAAGCGCTGTCAACATGTACAACAATAAGTTATCTATCTGCAAAATCCCCATGCATATTACATTGATAAACATAATGAGAATCTTAGGAATCAGAGCATAAAACAACTTACTCTTAACTTCAGGAGCAAAGATCATCAATAAGAATTTACCAATTAGATACTGCACTAAAAGGCTTATTGTTGTTAAACTTTATAGCTATACACTTTTATTTATCTTAATCTAAAGTTTTTGAAATAATGAAATTACTACAGCTATGGTCAATACAATTCCTGCAAACATTAGTACAATTAATTTTCTACGACTGTTTTCTTTTTGATCACTGTCTTTTTTTGAATTCTTAGAAAGTTCTGTCGAAACCAGAATCCATATAACCATTGTTACGATTCCTAAGATGGTAGTAGTGGTCATAATAACCTCCAAATATTTATATTTCTTCAATTTTAACATAACCCCATGATAAAATGGGTCGATACTGGAAGTTATCTTAAATTAAGGAAAAAAAAGCTATTACCTTTTGTGCAGATTTAGTTAATCCTTTATTTAGTGTCTAATACTTTAGTAGGTTTGTTGCCAGTTCATATGAATCAATACTCTCTACATCATCAGTGACAGATCACTCTTAAGTTAAAGCTGTTATATTACTATACAATCCTTTTCCACCCTAAAAAACCTTTAGATTTTGTTACTGTTTTAAAATTTTAAAACTAATTGAACCGTACCAAAACAGACCACCTCATATCAGGTGGTCTTTACTTGGTTTCTACATATCTAGCAGTTTCCGTGAGATGACTAGCCGCTGGATTTCTTGTGTACCTTCATAGATTTGAGTGATTTTCGCATCACGCATGTATCGTTCGACTGGGTAATCCTTTGTATAGCCGTATCCGCCGAAGATTTGTACGGCTTCTGTCGTCACCTTCATGGCTGTATCACCGGCAAAGAGCTTGGACATAGCTGATTCTTTCCCATACGGAAGCCCTTTCGTTTCAAGCCATGCTGCCTGATAGGTGAGCAGTCTTGAGGCCTCAATTGCCGTTGCCATATCCGCTAACTTAAAAGCAATGCCTTGCTGCTGAATGATTGGTTTGCCGAATTGTTTGCGCTCCTTTGCGTAATTGACTGCTGCATCCAGAGCACCTTGAGCAATGCCAACAGCTTGTGCGGCAATACCGTTTCTGCCGCCGTCAAGTGTCATCATCGCTATCTTAAAACCTTCGCCTTCTTGACCAAGCCGGTTCCTTTCGGGTATACGACAGTCTTCAAAGATGATTTCTGTCGTTGGCGATGAGCGGATGCCCAGTTTGCTTTCTTTTTTGCCGATTGAGAAGCCTTGCGTCTCTTTTTCTACTATAAAAGCGGTTGTATTACGGGATGAAGGATCTTGGTCGGTAACGGCAAACACAATATAATAATCCGCAATGCCTCCATTGGTAATAAAAATCTTTGCCCCGTTCAAGACGTATTCATTCCCTGCTTTTACTGCTGTTGTTTTCATTCCGCCGGCATCTGAGCCCGAGCCGCTCTCGGTCAGTGCGTATGCGCCGATCTTCTGTCCTTCTGCAAGCGGCTTTAAATACGTCTCCTTTTGCTCATCTGTTCCGAATGTATAGATTGGCCATGAGGCGAGTGATGTGTGAGCAGATAGGGTGACGCCTGTTGAGGCGCACACTCGTGAGAGCTCTTCAACCGCTATGACATAGGCCAAATAATCACTACCAATCCCCCCATTTTCTTCTGGCCAAGGGATTCCCGTTAAACCAAGCTCCGCCATTTGACGAAAAATAGCGGGATCATACGATTCTGTTTCATCTCGCTCTGCTGCTGTTGGCTCCACTTCATTTTTCGCAAAGTCTCTCACCATTTTTTGTATCATTTCGTGTTCGTCACTTAATTGGAACTGCATCATGAGCCACCTCACTTCATATTAGCTGTTTACAAATAACCAGCCTTTGTATTTCACTTGTTCCTTCATAAATCTCACAAATTTTCGCATCACGAAAGTACTGCTCTGCTCGGTATTGCTTCGTGTAACCGACTAGACCAAGCAAATGGATGACTTCTGTACTAATATCAACCGCTGTTTTAGATGCAAATAACTTCGCCATCGACGCTTCCTTCGTGACAGGGCGATTGGCCTCTTTATAAGAAGCCGCTTGATAGACAAGAAGTTTTGCCGCTTCCAGCTTGGTGCCCAGATCGCCCAACCGAATGGTCGTTTCAAGGCCAGCTGGATGCTGCTTTAAATACGTGACCGCCTCAGCTAATGCGGCTTCTGCAATACCAAGGCTTTGAGCCGCAATGCCAATTCTCCCCGCATTTAAGCTAGACATGGCAATCCGAAAGCCTTCTCCTTCTGCGCCGAGCAGCTGTTTTTTTGGAATTCGAACACCGTCAAAATGAAGTGTGACTGTTTTTGATCCATGCAGGCCCATTTTCTTCTCATTTTTTCCGATCGTAAATCCTGGTGTCCCCTTCTCCACAATGAACGCTGATATATTTTTCTTAGCAGAAGCAGGGTCTGTCACGGCAAATACAAGATAGACTTCCGCTTCACCGCCGCTTGTGATAAAAATTTTCGTTCCATTTAACACATAGTGATCGTCTGCCCGCTCTGCTTTCAACTGAATACTAGAGGCATCTGATCCTGCCTTCGGTTCAGTTAGACAAAAGGCGCCCAGCTTCTGCCCGGACGCAAGCTTGGGAACGTAGGATTCTTTTTGTTCAGTCGTTCCAAACGCCAAAATCGGCATCGTCACAACGGATGTATGAACGGATACAATGACACCGATGGTTGCACTTACTTTGGAAAATTCATGAATCGCCATGATATAGGTTGTGAAATCTGCCCCTAATCCGTGATACTTATCTGGGATCGGAATGCCTAAAAAGCCTTGCCGACCCATTTCAGCTAAAAGCGTTTTCGGGAACACGCCCTGTTCCATCGCTTCTATTTCAGGGAATACATGCTGGCGTGCAAATTCTGCTACTCGTTTTCTCCAAAGACGTTGTTTTTCTGTCAGCAACACATCCATCTTGACTCCCCCTATGAGTGGTCGTGGTAAGTGTAAAAACCTCTCTTTGTCTTTTTGCCCAGCCAGCCTGCGTTCACGTATTTTTTCAAAAGAGGACAAGGTCGATATTTGCTATCTCCAAGACCCTCGTGAAGGGTATTCATAATAAATAAACAAGTATCGAGCCCGATGAGGTCGGCGAGACGAAGCGGGCCCATTGGATGGTTCATTCCAAGCGTCATGATGCCGTCAATACTTTCTACATCTGCCACGCCTTCATAAAGGGTATAAATGGCTTCATTGATCATCGGCATCAAAATACGGTTTGACACAAACCCAGGGAAGTCTTCCACTTCTATTGGGGTTTTGTCTAATGTCTTCGCGGTGTCAAAAACAAATTGGTACGTGGCATCATCCGTTTGTAGCGCACGGATTACTTCCACAAGTTTCATCACGGGAACTGGATTCATAAAATGCATGCCGATCACTTTCTCAGGCCGCTTCGTCACGGCTGCTAATTCTGTAATCGACAAGGAAGACGTATTTGTCGCAAATATCGTGTCATCAGGTGCAAATTGATCGAGGGTTTCAAAGATTTGTTTTTTGATCTTCATTTGTTCAGATGCGGCTTCAATCACTAAATGCGTCTGCTGTACATCCTTTAAATCTGTTGAAACAGCCAATCGCTGTGTAATATCACGGACTGCCTGATGTGCCAGCTTTCCTTTTTCTGCTCGTTTCGTCAGTTGTTTGGTCATAGAGGAAATGGCTCGATGAATCTGCTCCTCTGCCGTATCATGGAGCAGGACGGTATAACCTGACTGTGCAAATACTTGGGCAATACCCGAGCCCATTTGACCAGCCCCAACGACCATGACGGTTTCTTCTATACTCATGACAATGAACGCCTCCCTTTTAATCCACCTTGATCATGATCGCATCACCTTGACCCCCGCCGCTGCAAATCGCCGCAATGCCGATCCCGCCGCCTCTTTGTCTGAGTGCATGGATCAAGGTCAATATAATACGTGTTCCGCTTGCTCCAATCGGGTGACCAATCGCGACTGCCCCTCCGTTCACATTCATTTTCCGCCGATCCAGTCCAAGAATTTTTTCGCATGCCAATGCAACCGCTGAAAAAGCCTCATTGATTTCAAACAAATCGATATCCTCTACTTGCTTCCCTGTTTTCTTTAACACTTTTTCGATGGCATAGGCTGGTGTTTTCGGAAAATCCTTTGCCTCTACTGCTACTTGCGCATGCCCAAGCACAACTGCCAGAGGTTTTTCACCTTGCTGCATGGCGTATGTGTCTTTCATTAATAGAAGCGCACTTGCACCATCATTGACACCCGGTGCATTGCCAGCGGTAATCGTACCTGCCTGATCGAAAACGGGCATCAGTTTTGACAAACGTTCATATGACGTATCACGCCGCGGGGCCTCATCTTCTGAAATCAGCTGATCTCCTTTTTTATTCTTGACGGTAACGGGGATGATCTCATTTTTAAAAAAGCCGCTTTTTTGCGCCTCAATGGCTCGTTCATGACTTCTTAACGCCCAAAGGTCTTGTTCTTCTCGTGTAATGCCAAGCTCTTTCGCCGCCATGCTTCCATACTCACCCATATGAACACCTGTAAACGAACAGGTTAATCCATCTAAAATCATGGCATCTTGTACAGCACCATCTCCCATTTTGTAACCCCATCGTGCTTTTTTCAGAAGATAAGGAGCATGAGACATGGATTCCATGCCGCCTGCCACGATCACATTGGCATCTCCCGCTCGAATGATTTGATCGGCTGTCGTGACACTGCGCATTCCTGAAGCACAGACTTTGTTGATGGTTTGCGTCGGAACCGACCAAGGGAGATCTGCATGTCTAGCTGCCTGTCTTGAAGGAATTTGACCTTGTCCTCCTTGAAGGACACTGCCCATGATGACTTCATCCACTTCATGAACATTTGAGGCTCTTTCCAGCGCAGCTTTTATCGTCATCCCGCCTAATTCTGCAGCAGTCAAACGACTTAAAGTTCCACCTAGTTTTCCAAATGGTGTTCTCGCCCCAGATACAATGACCGTCGTGCTCATTTCTTTCCCCTCCTATTTGTTACCGCTTACATAAATGCTAGACAGTTCATAAAATATCGGTGTCCACTGGCCGATGAACAGTCGATCCATCGGCCTGACACCTTTATGAAGCCTGCGTTCTCGTTTCGCCAAACACTGATTTTTCAAGAAGTTCTGCGACATCAAATGTGCCGACCTGCTCTTCTACTTCCTTCGCTTTCGTCCCATCCCCAAGCATGGTTAAACAATATGGGCACCCTGAGCTGATGATGGACGGCTGTACCTGTAAGGCCTGCTCCGTCCTCGCTGTGTTAATTCGAGTACCTGTCTCTTCTTCCATCCACATTAAGCCACCGCCGGCACCACAGCACATCCCCGATTCACGATTCCGTTCCATTTCTTTCAGTGTCACACCAGGAATGGCTTTTAAAATATCTCTTGGCGGATCATAGACCTCGTTATATCTGCCTAGGTAGCAAGAATCGTGGAAAGTAATGACTTCGTTCACTTCATGAATAGGCGTTAATTTCCCCTCTTTTACTAGCTCTGCCAGCAATTCTGTATGATGATACACCTCTGCCTCAAGTCCAAAGTCTGGGTATTCATTTTTAAATAAATTGTAAGCATGCGGATCGATCGTGACGATTTTGGTTACGTCATTTTTTTGGAATTCTTCGATGTTTTTTGCAGCAAGCTCTTGGAACAAAAATTCATTCCCAAGTCTTCTCGGTGTATCACCTGAGTTTTTCTCTTTATTGCCTAGGATGGCAAAAGAAACCCCTGCTTCATTGAGCAGTTTTGCAAAGGCAAGAGCAATCTTTTGGCTTCTATTGTCATATGCACCCATCGATCCAACCCAGAATAAATAGTCGAAGGTCTGATCTGCTTTTTTCAGTTCTTTCACTGTCGGTACGTGCACATCTTCTCTTAGATCACGCCAGTTTTCTCTTTCTTTTCGATTCAATCCCCATGGGTTCCCTTGTCGCTCGATGCTTGTCATCGCACGCTGTGCATCTGCATCCATTTTTCCTTCTGTCAGTACTAAGTATCTGCGCATATCAATGATTTTGTCGACGTGTTCGTTCATGACAGGACACTGATCTTCACAGTTTCGGCATGTCGTGCATGCCCAGATTTCTTCTTCTGTAATGACCTCACCAATGAGAGAAGGATGATACATTGCGCTCGCCGCAGATTCTTCCGCTCCAGCTCCCCTTGCCTGTAATGCCAGTTGATTTCCTGTCGTCTGTTTGAAAGCAAGCTGCGGAACCCACGGTGTCTTTGAAGTAATGGCAGCCCCTTTATTTGTTAAATGATCTCTTAATCGTAAAATCAAATCCATTGGAGACAGCATTTTCCCCGTCCCTGTCGCCGGACACATATTCGTACAGCGCCCACATTCCACACAAGCGTAAAGATCAATCAGCTGAGATTGACGAAAATCTTCAATTTTCCCAACGCCGAACGTTTCTTGTGTCTCATCTTCAAAATCAATTTTTTTCAGTTTGCCTGGCGGGTCCAATCTGCTGACAAATACGTTGACCGGACCAGCGATGAGATGGGCGTGCTTAGACTGCGGGACGTACACTAAGAACGTCAGTAAAATAAGAAGATGCACCCACCATGCGACATAGAACACAATTGTTGCCGCAAGTGGTGAAAGCCAGCCCAGCAAGAAAGCAATGCCGGAAGCAATTGGCTCAGTTGCTGATAGTGAGTGCCCATGCCAAATGATGTTCATTCCGTTACCTAGTAATACGGTCAGCATCAATCCGCCAATAAACAAAAGGACAAGCCCTGACTTAAAGCCCCTTTTTAAACGGACTAACTTCTCGACATATCTTCTATGGAACGCCCAAACCACCGCCACTAAAATGAGAAGTGTGACTACCTCTTGGAAGAACGTAAAGACACCGTAAAGCGGACCTAATGGTAGCCCGCTGTCTGGAACAAGTCCCTTCATAATAAAATCAAGGGCTCCGAACTGCACTAAAATAAATCCATAGAAAAACAGCACATGAATGATGCCGCTCTTCTTGTCCTTCAGCAGTTTCTTTTGACCAAACACATTCACCCAAACACGTTCTAAGCGTTTTTTCATGTCTTTCTGAAATTCTTCTTTTTTGCCAAGACGAATATACGCGGCTCGTGTTCGAATGAGATAAATAAACAAATACACAGCGTAAGCGGTCACTGCCGCAAATGCAATCAAGTTAACAATTAAAAGGCTATTCATCTTGCTCCCCCTTTCATTCCCCAAGACCCACTTTGTTCCGTTTCCATGTTGTACCTCTATCATAAATAATGAATGAGTATTCAGTCAATATTTTTTGCCCATTTGGGTACACTATCGTCATATGTAAAAAAGGAGGAACCTTCATGATCGCATGGATCATTCTACTCGTCGTCTTCGTCATTGTTCTACTCGTCAGGCTAGATCTTTATATAGGGAGAAAATATTTTTCTACCCATGCTTTTGAACGGTCTTTTGACCAAACAAGCGGCGATGCAGTTTTTTATCATGATGGCGAACCACTGTTTGATCAGCTGCTTACGGATATACAGCAAGCCTCTTCTTCTATTCATATGATGTTCTTTATTGTAAAGAACGACAAGATTGGGCAAAGGATTCTGCAAGCACTTAAAGCGAAAGCAGAGCAAGGTGTTTCGGTTTTTTTGCTCACTGATCGGTTAGGCTCCTATCCATTTGATCAAACATCCATTCAGATGCTCGAAAAAAGTGGCATTCAATTTTACTTTTTAAACAAACCACGTTTTCCTTTTTTCATTTATCGCTTGAACATGAGAAATCACCGCAAGATCACGGTGATCGATGGGAAGATCGGCTACATTGGCGGGTTTAATATCGGCGATGAATATGTAGGGAAAAACGGCAGGTTTGGCATTTGGAAAGACTATCACCTGCGCATGACAGGACAGGTTGTCGCAGACCTCCAGCACGTGTTTCTGAATGATTTGTACCGGTCATCTGGTATTCACCAGCTGCAATACGAGGTTTTTCCTAAACTGGAACCGGGAACATTACAGTGCACTACACGTGCGACGGCAGGTTTTTCTTTAGAAGCCTTATTTCTTCACGATATTCAACAAGCGAAAAAGCAAATCACCATCTGCACGCCCTATTTTATTCCATCTGCTCCTCTTCTAAGCGCCCTTCTTGACGCACGGAAGCGAGGCGTGACTGTCGACATCATCATCCCAATGAAGGCAGATCACCCGCTTGTGAAAGAAGCTGGATTTCATTATTTGAAAGATCTGATTGCTGCTGGATGTCTTGTGTATCGTTTTTATAAAGGGTTTTATCATGCGAAAGCCATTCTCATCGATCATAGCCGTTGTATGATCAGTACAGCGAACTTTGATAAACGAAGTTTGTTTTTCAACGAAGAAGTGGATGTGGCCATTGATGATCCCGCCTTCACCGCACATGTAGAGGAAAAGATTCGTGAACACATGGAAGTGTCAGAACTGATGACTGAAGAAAAATACAAACAACGCCCACTTCTCACGCGTCCAATTGAGTGGATAGGCGCCCTGTTCTCGTATTTTTTATAAAGGAGTTGACCTATGCGTTATCGATTTGGTTATGTATCCAACGCCGTGACTTTATGGGAAGCTTCACCTGCCAAGTCGCTGACCTTTGCAAGATACAGTAAGCTCTCAAAGGAAGAGAGGACAGAAGCTCTATTGCGAACGACGAAAGCCAACCTCGTCAATACATTAAGAACGCTTTATTTTGCGATTGCCCATGATATTCCGCTTTACCGTTTTTCAAGCTCGATTGTCCCGCTCGCCACCCATCCTGAGGTGCGGTGGGACTTTGTGACACCCTTTCGCAAAGAATTTCTAGAGATTGGTCAACTCGTAAAGCGGCACGGATTACGAGTGAGCTTTCACCCCAATCAATTTACTTTGTTCACAAGTCCAAAGCCATCCATTACAGAAAACGCCGTCATTGATATGACCTATCATTATGAAATGCTTGAGGCCATGAAGCTTGAAAAGGAAGGCTATATGAACATTCATGTCGGAGGTGCATATGGCGACAAGGCATCTGCTTTACAGCGTTTTGATGAAAATATAAAGCAGCTTCCTGCACATATCAAGGCGAGAATGACGCTTGAAAATGATGACAAAACCTATACGTCATTGGAAACGCTTGATGTTTGTGAAAAGCATGGCATCCCGTTTGTATTTGATTACCACCATCACATTGCAAACAAAGATGATGATGCGGCACTTGATGACATTTTGCCAAGAGTGTTTGACACGTGGGCAAACACTGGCATACCGCCTAAAATCCACTTATCCTCACCAAAATCAGAAAAGGCGATACGAAGCCATGCGGATGGAGTGGAGAGGTCCTTTGTATTGCCACTTTTTCAAGCTTTAAAGTCGTATGGTCTTGATGTGGATTTTATGATTGAGGCAAAGAAAAAGGATCAGGCTTTGCTCCGTCTTGTTGAGGAGCTGTCAGCGATCAGAGGCAATCGGCGGACGAGCGGAGGCACCATTGAGTGGAAATCGTAGAGAAAGGTTTACCTCTATCACAACGGGGGTAACAAAGCTATTGTGAGAAAGTATTTAACAGGAGGATATGAAGATGTCACAAATCTATTCAATCCGAATTGCTGCGAAAGCATTGAATTTACATAAGCTTATTTCTCTATACGAAAAGTGCCAACACGCTCAGCATCGTTTATATGTATATTCTAAAAAAACAATGTGCAACATTAAGAACATCGTAGAGCTAGAAACCTTTAGGCTTACTCATTTAGAATCAGACTATTTAATCGTGGTAGAAGGAAAAGAGGCACAAGACCTTCTTCAGCCATTTGAAAAAGAGAATGCTTCATAAAGAAAGGCAGCCTTAGGCTGACAAAGGGATAAAATGAACCTTATTTTATCCCTTTGTCTTCTTTTCAGCGTAGTTGAAAACCTTTGCAGTCTAGGAAGGACGAGTACCGGCGCGGAGCGAATGTCACATTCGTGAGCACCGGCACGCAGGACTGACACCGAATGCGAGGGTTTGTCTACACGCTGGGGCAGCCTTAGGGCTGCTCTTTTTCTTATATCCATGCTTCTGTCAGCCAAACCTCGCGTGACGTTGCATTCATTTTTACTTGTGTACCGATTGGCATCGTGAGCATCGGATGCGTATGGGCACTGTCAAATTCCGTGATGAGCGGCCTCTTTGTATCTCCCAGTACTTCAAGTAAAAGATCGTGCGGCCTTTTGCCCGTTCCTTCATCATCAAACAGCTCATGTTTCCCTAAGAGGATACCAGATACCCGTTCAAACACACCATTTATCTTTAACAGAGAGAAGTTCTTTTCGACGATGGAGGCGGTTTTCATACAATCTTCAATGAGAAGGATATCGCCTTTTTGGATTTGAGGCATGAATTCACTTCCCCATATGCCATACATGGCATTTAGGTTCCCGCCGATCAGTCTGCCTTCTGCCTGCCCTTCAATAACGCACATCCAATCGTTTGGACGTTTTTCTTTTTCTCGTATTTTCTCTTCCCAGTTGATCCGTTCGTCCGTCCAGAAGGGCGGCTTTTTCACCTGATATGGGATGGGCTGCGGATGAATGAGAATATCCTCGAAAGATTGATATGTATGATTGACAAATGGTTCAAATTCTCCAAAAGACGGCACAAGTGCAGGCCCGTAAAAAACAGGCAGACTCGTTTTTTCATAAGCCGCTAAAAGAATCGCCGTCGCATCTGAATAACCAATCATGATTTTCGGATGCTTCTTCAGCAGCTCAAAATCAAGATAAGGCAGCAAACTATTCGAGTTCGTCCCCCCAATCATCGACATGATACAGGACAAATCTTCTCTCGCCATCAGCTCATTCAGCTCAGCTGCTCGTTCTTGAATCGTTCCCGAACGATAGTGATCCCCTTTCCCTGTTAATGATCCTGGTACCACAATGAATCCTTTTTGTTCAAGCCATTCCTTCGCCCGCTCATACCTAAGAGGCGAGGTGGAAGATGCTGGACTTGAGGGAGAATAAATACCAATTTTATCGCCTTTCTGTAAATGCCGAAGCCCCTTCATTCCATCAGATCCTTCCTACACGAGTTTTTACTATCCTAGCAAAAAAAGCCCTTTTTCAAAAGGGCTCAGATTTAATATAAGAGCTTAAACAGCCCAAACAATATGACAGCAAAACTGATGGCAAGCATCACAAATATCTTTTTTCTGCTCAGAGAACTATCTATGATGTTCACTCCAGTATTGATGCCAAACAAAATCATTCCCACATAAAAAAAGACTGGATTGAGTCCAGCGGGAATGATTAAGATAAATAAGGCAACGAGCGTCACATAGTGAATGCTTTTGATCATGACTGTTTTTGCCGTTTCACTCAAGCCATCCTCTCCTTTTGAATCCAATTGCCTTATAGTATATCAACATTCCATTTAAATGGAAAAGAAGATTTTATCCTATCAAAAAGAGCCCAGCTTAATAACTGGACTCATTCAATCACTTCTCTTCAATGACCAAACTGCGCTTCATGCAGTCTGCTATAAACACCGCCCATTCGAATTAAATCTTGGTGACGGCCTTGTTCTTCAATGCCTTCCCCTGTCACGACGATGATTCGGTCTGCATGTTTAATTGTCGCAAGGCGGTGAGCAATGACGAGTGTCGTCCGGCCGACTGCCAGTTCGCTTAGTGCGTCTTGGATTGCTTTTTCTGTTTCTGTATCAAGTGCTGACGTCGCTTCATCCAAAATAAGAATAGACGGGTTTTTCAAAAACATCCGTGCAATTGACAGGCGTTGCTTTTGACCGCCGGATAGCTTAACGCCGCGTTCACCAATGACCGTATTCAACCCTTCTGGGAAACGCTGAACGAGCTCCTCTAAATGGGCACGTCGCACCGCCTCCCAAATGTCTGCATCACTCGCTTCCAGGTTGCCGTACGCAATGTTTTCACGAATGGTGCCTGAGAATAAAAAGACATCCTGCTGCACAATGCCAATCTGCTGTCTTAAAGAGGACAAGGTCATCGATTTTGTGCTCACACCATCAATGGTGATGTCTCCTTCGTCCACATCATAAAAACGAGGCAGCAGACTACAAATGGTCGATTTCCCCGCTCCTGATGGCCCGACAAACGCAACAGTTTCCCCTTGTTTAATCTTCAAGTTGATATCCTTCAATACATGACTGTGCTCATCGTAGCCAAATGTCACGTTTCGATACTCAATTTCACCTTTCAAGCCGTAAAGATCACGTGCTCCTTCTGTATCCTTCACATCTGGCTCTGTTTCAAGCAAATCGACATAGCTTTTAAAACCGGCAATGCCTTTTGGATACATTTCAATCACCGTGTTGATCTTATCAATGGGTCTGAATAACACATTTGTGATCAAGACAAAGGCGATAAATCCGCCTGCCGTTAATTGACCTTGAAGGACAAACCATGTACCTGCCAGAAGGACAAACAGCGTCACAAGCCTTGTGAGAATATAGCTGATTGATCCGTTAACTGACATAATTTTATAGGAAAGAAGTTTCGCTTTTCGAAAGCGGTTGTTATTTTCAGCAAAGCGCTTTTTCTCGAAATGTTCGTTCGCAAAGGCTTGAACAAGACGAATACCACCAATATTGTTTTCAACCCTTGCATGAAAATCTCCAATGTCATTGTTGAGTTGTGTAATCGCCTGTGTCATTTTTTTATTAAAATGAAGGGCTAACCAGATGATGACTGGCATAATCAAGAAGGTTAAAATGGCAAGCTGCCAGTTAATCATGAGCATGACGGCAAAGGCGCCAAGAATGGTCATAATCGCAATAAACAAATCCTCAGGTCCGTGATGAGCCACCTCACCAATGTACATGAGGTCATTGGTCATTCGAGACATAAGCTTACCCGTTTTGTTGTTATCAAAGAACTTAAATGAGAGACGCTGAAAATGATCAAATAGCTTTTTTCTCATATCGGTCTCAATGTTAATGCCAAGCATGTGTCCCCAATACGACACGATAAATTGCATCACTGAGCTGAGTGCGTAAATGACAAACAGCGCAAGTGCGGTCCAGACAATGACCGTCCAGTTCCCTGTTGGTAATAATGTATCAATGAAGTAGTTCACGATCAGCGGGAAACCTAGTTCCATGAGTCCGACGGCCACAGCACAAAAGAAATCAAAAAAGAACAGACCACGATAGGGCCTGTAATAGGCAAAAAAGCGTTTTAGCATATGTAAAAGAACCTCACTTCCTCTATAATTGATAATCATTTTCAATTATAGAGGAATCATTATCGAAATACTAGATCAGGAAATGATTTCTTTCCCTGGAAACCCTCACAATACACCTGAAAACAATCGCGCAAACGATTCCTTTAAACGTTCCTTTAAGCCCCTTTTATAAAAATGAACTGGCCCCATTTGCTCACATTCTTTCATATCTTCCTCATAATGAGCCATCAATTGCTCGATCGGTTTCTTTGCCGCTGTAAAGACATTGACCTCAAAATTGAGTTGGAAGCTTCTCATATCAACATTGGCCGTTCCGACAGAGGCAAGTTCTCCATCTGCAATCATGACCTTTTGATGCATGAACCCTTTTTGATAGTGATACACCTTGATGCCCTCTTTCAAAAGCTCAGAAAAATAAGATCGTGTGGCGTATTGCGTGAGAAATCCATCATTAATCTCAGGCACCATCACACGCACATCCACCCCTCTTGTCGCCGCAATTTTTAACGCTGTGCGAATGGATTCATTTGGGACAAAATAAGGCGTCGCAATCCAAACAAATTGCTGTGCATTCGAAATGAGCGCATCGTATAAATCACTCATACTTTCCTTCATATCAGGTCCAGTCGGCACGACCTGAATGACATCTTCTCCTGTCACAGGATGCGGGGTGTGATACTTCGGATCATCAATTAACACTTCATCTGATACATACTCCCAGTCCAGCATAAATATGGAGTGAAGTGTCTGAACGGCTTCACCCTTTAACATTGTATGCGTGTCACGCCAAAAGCCGATGTTTTCATCGCGTCCTACATATTCCTTCCCGACATTGAGCCCGCCAACAAATCCTGTTTCTCCATCAATAATCACGATTTTCCGGTGATTTCGGAAATTGAATTTTTGATTAAAGAATCCGTATTTTAATGGTAGAAAAGGAGCGACCTTTATCCCTGCCTGCTTCAATCGTTTAATATCTTTTCGTGAGAAGCGAATGCTGCCAGCCGCATCATAGATGAATCGAACCTCTACTCCTTCTTTCACTTTTTCAATCAGGATCTCCATCATCCGGTGTCCGAGGAAATCAGATTTGAACATGTAATATTCTATATGGATGAACGTTTTTGCCTTTTTTAATTCTTCAAAAATACGTGGAAAGGTTTCCTCTCCATTCTTTAAAATCTCCATATCACTATTTGTATTTACATGCATCCCTGTCGCTTTTTCTGTGTAATGAAAAAAAGCACGCTGATTATCGGTTAAACGCGTCTCATCCGGCTTACTCTCAAGCTCTGATATTCTGCGTAATTTTTCTCGGTTATACATTCTCTTTGATTTAAACAAATGTCCTTTGACATAAAGCTGCCCCGAGAACAAATAAAACATATAGCCGATGATCGGGAAAAAGATCAGTACATACATCCATAACAGCGTGTGCTGTGATGTCCGGTTCTCTAGCATAAGCGAAATAATACTAAATAAAATGATGGCGATGTAACTAGCTGCGTAAAGCTGAAAACCCCACGCCGGCACTGGCCACCAAAACACCACATATGCCCCAAATATCATGAAATATAAAAATAGAAATTCCAGTCTCCTCTTTTTCACATTCTCCGCCTCATTCTGTCTTTTTCTTTTCCATACCCTTTGCACAGCTCGTCTGAAACGCACGGTCTGCTGCTTTCTTTTAGCTTTTACAGACTGGAGCGTTTTGATCCGATATAATGGAAAATATGTGAAGGAAAGGATGAATGATTTATGCGTACACCATCTGCTTTAAAAAAGGGAAGCCACATTCGGGTAATTGCTCCAAGTCGAAGTGCCAGCATTTTATCAAAAGAAGGAATGGCTCAGGCGAAAAAACGTTTAGAGGCATTAGGGTTCACTGTTTCTTTTGGACAACACGTGTTTGAATGTGATCTGCATTCCTCTTCTTCTATTGAACACCGTTTATCTGATCTACATGAGGCATTCTCAAATGATGAAGTCGACGGCATTTTGACAGCAATCGGCGGCTTTAACTGCAATGAGCTTTTGCCTTATATAGATTATGATTTGATTCGTCAGCACCCAAAAGTTCTTTGCGGCTACAGTGATATTACCGCACTTGCAAACGCCATTACCGCCAAATGTGACATGGTGACGTACTCAGGCCCTCATTTCTCCAGTTTCCAAATGGAACAAGGACAAGAGGAGCAGACAGCCATGTTTCAAGCGTGCGTGATGAGTAGCGAGCCATTTGATTTCACCCCTTCTACAAAGTGGAGTGATGATGCGTGGTATCTTGATCAAGTAAATAGGCAGTTTCATCCGACAACATGGGGGATTTATCAGGAAGGAACAGCTGAAGGCACCTTGTATGGCGGAAATCTTTGTACACTGAACTTACTGCAAGGGACACCCTTTATGCCTCGCATCAAGGATGCCATCTTATTTGTAGAAGATGATGACTTGGTCTTTCCTGAAACATTCGCCAGAGACCTTGCCTCGCTCTTGCAGCATGCCGAATCCATTAAAGGGTTAATCATCGGACGTTTTCAAAAGAAATCCAAAATGACAGAGGAACATTTGAGGTTCATCCTAGATAAGCACCCAATGCTTCAACACATTCCAGTGATTTACGATGTCGATATCGGACATACACAGCCGGTCTTCACCTTGCCGATTGGCGGGAGTGCCGAGCTCTCCTGCGACGGCGGACAAATCCAATGGCGTGTTCATGCATAAATAAAAACCTAAAAAGCACCCTCATATGCGGGTGCTTTTTCTATGCCATCATTTCTTTTTAAAATTTTTTTAAAAAAAGTGATCCAACCCTTCATCCCCTTCGTTAAGTAGATGTAAAAAGAAAAGAGAGGAGGCAAAAACATGTTCTCTGATGTACTTAGCCAATTATTCGATTCTATCTCTAACATTATTAATACACTTGGATAATCCCATTAACGCACACATACTACATGCTTGCCGAAGGGAGGATACAAACTATGTTTTCTGATGTACTTAGCCAATTATTTGATTCTATTTCTAACATTATTAACACACTTGGGTAATTCCTATGACACGCACATACTACATGCTTTCTGAAAGGAGGATACGCTCATGTTCTCTGATGTACTTAGCCAATTATTCGATTCTATTTCTAACATTATTAATACGCTTGGTTAATTTTCAAAACCCGCTATCTCTCGAGAATAGCGGGTTTTTTATATAAAGAAGCCCCGCTCATAAAATAGAGCGGGGCTTTCCTTCATTCCACTACATCTTCTCTGGCGCAGATACGCCGATAAGTTTTAATGCATTCGCAAGCGTGATTTGTGTTGCTTTCATGAGCGATAAACGTGCTGTTGTTTTTGTTTCATTTTCAACATCAATGACCTTTTCGGCATTGTAGAAGCTGTGAAGGGCTGATGCTAGATCATAGATATAGTTTGTGACGCGGTGCGGAATACGTTTTTCTGCTGCTTCTGCTACAACCTCTGGGAAGCTACCGATGATTTTCAGAAGATCGTATTCTTTATCGGACTGAATGTGAGAGAAATCTGCTTTTTCAAGGTTTGGCTCGTAGCCTTTTTCTTCCCCTTGACGGAGCATGCTGCAAATTCTCGCATGTGCATATTGTGCATAGTACACAGGGTTTTCGTTAGACGTAGAAATCGCTAAGTCTAGGTCAAAGTCCATATGTGTCGCCGCACTTCTCATCGCAAAGAAATAACGAGTAGCGTCTAAGCCTACTTCTTCAATCAAGTCACGCATTGTGACGGCTTTACCTGTACGTTTACTCATCTTCATCTTTTCACCGTTTTTGTAAAGGTGAACGAGCTGAATGATTTCGACTTCCAGTTTGTCCGCTGGATATCCGAGTGCTTGGATTGCCGCTTTCATTCGAGGAATGTAGCCGTGATGATCCGCTCCCCAAATGTTAATGAGCTGGTCAAAACCTCTATCCAATTTGTCCTTGTGATATGCGATATCTGGAAGCAAGTACGTAAAGCTGCCGTCTTTTTTAATCAGGACACGGTCCTTGTCATCACCAAAATCAGTTGAACGTAACCATGTTGCGCCGTCTTCTTCAAAGACATAGCCTTTAGCGCGAAGTGTTTCTAGCGCTGGTTCGATTTTTCCGTTTTCATATAAAGACGTTTCAGAATACCACACATCAAATGGGACACGGAAATTCTCTAGGTCGACACGTAGTTTTTCTAGTTCATATTTTAAACCGTACTCACGGAAAAATTTCATACGCTCTTCTTCTGATTCATGCACGAAACGGTCACCAAATTCATCCGCAAGTTTCTGCCCGATGCCTTTGATGTCTTCTCCTCTGTAACCGTCCTCTGGCATTTCTTTTTCAAGACCGAGCGCCTCAAAGTAGCGTACTTCTACAGATAGAGCAAGGTTATTGATCTGATTGCCTGCATCGTTGATATAGTATTCACGGCTCACGTCGAAGCCTGCTTTATCAAGGATGTTGCAAAGAGAATCTCCTACAGCTGCGCCGCGGGCATGTCCAAGGTGTAGATCCCCTGTTGGGTTTGCCGATACGAACTCAACCTGAACTTTTTGACCGCCGCCTGTATTCGTTTCGCCATAAGCCTCTTTTGCCTCAAGAACAGCTGGAATCAGTTTTGTTAAATATTGATTGTTCATATAAAAGTTGATGAATCCTGGACCTGCAATATCCAGTTTTTCAATTGACGCTTTGCCTTTATCAAATGCATTCACAATGTCCTCGGCGATTTGACGTGGTGCTTTTTTCGCAATGCGGGCAAGCTGCATCGCCATATTGGTGGAATAATCACCGTGAGTTTTGTCTTTTGGCACTTCCAAAAGAACATCCGGCACCTGGCTTTCATCTGCAAGTCCTGCTTTGACGACTGCCGCAATGATTTCTTCTTTTAACGCATCTTTGACCTGTTCTGCGATATTCATGAACGTAAATCCTCCTTATATGAAATCGATAATGTATGTAAATGCTTTTGATCTTCACCTGTTAGCATATCGTACGTAATGTGTAGAAGCCCATTGTCTACATCAAGATCAATACCATGTGTGTGCACATCGAGTTGAAGTGTGCCAAATGGCATCGTGTAATGTGTCACGGTCGTTTCTCCAGTGAGAAAGCGCTGCTTCATTTGAATCGCACCTGATCTCATGACAAAAATTTCTTTTTCACTTATTTTGACAACAGTTTTTACTTGACCCATTTCATGTTCTTCATGGTAAGTGAGATACGTTTTGTCATTCTTCTCTTGATACGTTCCAGTTGTTCGGAATTCGATCGTTTCAGCCGGTTCCGTCTCTGGTTTCATCACTGACTTTACATGAATTGAAATTTGGTTTTGTGTCATTTTGCACTTCCTTTGCTAAGACCCGTTTAACTAAAATAGTATACCATAATCCCGATTGCCTATCATCCCATCATTTCTCATCTTCGTGTGGATGAAACCCCCTTTTTGATCTTCACATGTCTCTTTAGAAAAAAAGAAAAATGAAGCTCACGCCTATCACGAGTCCAGTCTTGAGCCCTGCGCTTTTTCGATTGATGAGATAAAACAGTGCTTGGATGCCTGAACTTGCCAAAAATGCCTGAAAGAAATCAAATGGGAGAAGATGCCCTTGCTTATAAACAAACTTCATCAACAGCGCTATGCCAGTAAGATAGAAAAAGCCTCGATCCTGAAACAGATGAACCATCTCATCTTTTGCCTCTTTTTTCGAGGTGAACGTGGGCGGACTCGCTGCAAGCTCTCTTTTCAGCGTAAGAAAGCCTGCCGCTAATACACATAAAGCGAGTAATACCATCAATACAGAAGAAAACACGACCTGCCTCCTTTATCATGTCACCAATGTAAAAAAGAGCTTGCCCATATGAGATGACAAGCTCCTCTATCAATGTTATTTCACAAAACCAAGCAGCATTTCACGTAAAAGTTTGCTTGCTGTATTCGCCGTTTGATCGGAATGATCATATACAGGCGCTACCTCTACAAGGTCTGCACCAACGACATGCACATCAGAACCAGCAATGGCATGAATAGATGCCAGCAGTTCTTTTGACGTAATACCGCCAGCATCTACCGTTCCTGTACCAGGTGCATGAGCTGGGTCGAGTACATCGATGTCAATTGTCACATAAACTGGACGGCCTTTCAGCTTTGGCAATACTTGCTTCAATGGCTCCAGCACTTCAAATTTAGAAATGTGCATGCCTGCTTCTTTTGCCCATTCAAATTCTTCTTTCATCCCTGAACGGATGCCGAAAGAGTATACATTTTCAGGTCCAATAAGTCCTGCAACTTTACGAATCGGTGTCGAATGTGAAAGCGGCTCACCCTCATATTCCTCACGAAGATCGGTATGTGCGTCCATATGGATGATTGCCAAATCAGGGTATTTCTTATACATCGCACGGAAAACCGGCCAAGACACAAGATGCTCGCCGCCCATTCCTAATGGAAACTTCCCTTTTTCTAAAATGCTGTCGACATACTCTTCAATTAAATCTAAGCTTTTCTGTGCATTGCCAAATGGAAGCGGGATGTCGCCAGCATCAAAGAATGGCACCTCGTGCAGTTCACGATCTAAATAAGGACTGTATTCCTCTAATCCAATGGATACTTCACGAATACGGTTCGGGCCAAAACGTGAGCCGGGACGGTAACTGACGGTCCAATCCATCGGCATCCCGTATAAAATGACTTTCGCATCTTCCCATGTCGGATGACTTCCAATAAACACTTTTCCTGAGTAAGCCTCGTCGAATCTCATACAAGATTCCTCCTTTTACGCTTCAAAAAATGCGCAAACGGTCATTTGCGCATTTCCACTTCGCTTGATTTATTTGATTAAGTCGCTCACAAATTTCGGCAGAACGAATGCCGCTTTGTGCAATTCTTTTGTGTAATATTTCGTATCGATATCAAAGAAGCGGCTGTCTTCTACAGCAAGTGGATCATACTTCTTAGAACCGATAGTAAATGTCCAAAGACCGCTTGGATATGTTGGGATATTCGCTGTGTATAGCTTGGTAATCGGGAAAATTTCTTTTACATCACGCTGTACGTTTGTAATTAACTCAGGTGTGAACCAAGGGTTGTCCGTTTGTGCAACGAAAATACCGTCTTCTTTGAGTGCTTTTGAGATTCCTGCATAGAAACCTTTAGAGAACAGGTTTACAGCTGGTCCAACTGGCTCAGTTGAGTCAACCATGATCACGTCATATTCGTTTTCGGCTTCCGCAATGTGCATAAAGCCGTCTCCGACTTTCACCTCTACACGAGGATCGTCTAGTTTCCCAGCAATTGAAGGAAGGAACTTTTTCGAGTATTCAATGACCTTGCCATCAATATCAACAAGTGTCGCTTTTTTCACACTTGGATGCTTCAGGATTTCACGAATGACACCACCGTCTCCTCCGCCTACGACAAGAACATTTTCCGGGTTTGGATGAGTGAAAAGAGGAACATGTGCCACCATTTCGTGGTATACAAACTCATCTTTCTCTGATGTCATCACCATACCGTCTAAAAACAGCATATTACCAAACTCTTCTGTTTCCACCATTTCTAAATGCTGAAAATCTGTTTGTTCTGTGTGAAGGGTTTTGTTCACCTTCAATGTAATGCCAAAATTCTTCGTTTGCTTCTCTGTATACCAAAGTTCGCTCATCGTTCATCTTCCTCTCATCCAATAATAAACAAACATCTATTGTTAGCGCCTTTTATCGGCTATGACTATATCGATTGTCCAAGAAAAAAGTATAGTGGATTCATATCAAATTGTAAAGAACCGCATGAGATAACTTCATTTTTAAAGCACACCCTTGCAGTCGCCTGTTTAAAACGGTTTTCTTTGTCCCATACTGATAAAAAACCGTCAAAATGGGGGCTTTGCATGGACACAATCATGAGTAATAAAAAAATCCGCATGACCGTGAAAACGATTCGGGCCTGTTTTTTTATCGGCTTGCTCGCTTTTCTATTTGCTGGCACAGTCTTTTTGACGATTCTTTTACTAGCTAAGTGGCAAGGCGCTCCCTCTGTTCAAGTTCCCCAATCCACGACCATTTATGCAGCCGATGGGTCTAAACTTGGCGAATCGAGCTTTGGAGAAAAGAGATACTGGGTTCCGTTAAAGGACATGTCCCCTCATATACAGCAGGCAGTGGTCGCGGTTGAGGATAAAACCTTTTATCAGCATCACGGCTTTGACGTGAAACGAATGGCGGGTGCTGCGGTGGCAGATATTCGTGCAATGGCAAAGGTACAAGGCGCCAGCACGATCACCCAGCAATACGCACGAAATTTATATTTAGATCATGATAAAACATGGAAGCGGAAGTGGAATGAAGCCTTTTACACCATCCGCTTAGAACAAAACTATACAAAAGATGAGATATTGGAAGGATACTTGAACACCATTTATTATGGCCACGGCGCATACGGTGTGGAAGCGGCATCCCGCCTTTACTTTGGGAAAAAAGCGAAGAACTTAACTTTAGCTGAATCTGCCTTGCTTGCCGGTATTCCAAAGGGTCCTTCTCTCTACTCCCCTTATGTGAATGAGGAGAAAGCCAGCGCAAGAAAGAATATGATTCTGAGGCAAATGCAAGAGGATGGCATGATTACGAAAAAAGCGGCTGCTGATGCCAGCAAGGAAAAGCTGTCCTATCGCCCGCTCAAACAAAAGCAGCTGCAAGCAAAGCAGGCCCCGTATTTTTATGATGATGTGATTCGCGAACTGAAACAAACGCTGGGCTTAACCGAGGAACAAATTGAAACGTATGGTCTTCATATCGAAACGACCTTACAACCTGAATTACAAAAAATCGCTGAAAAGACTTTAACCAACATCATGGATTCTGAATCAGGTATCCAAATTGGCTTTACCGCCATTCATCCCCAGACAGGTCATGTGCTTGCCCTCATCGGGGGAAGAGATTACGAGAAAAGCCCATTCAATCGGGTCACACAAGCGAAAAGACAGCCGGGTTCAACAATGAAACCGCTTCTCTATTACATGGCCTTACAAAATGGGTTTACACCAGCAACCGTGATGCGCAGTGAAGAAACTGTTTTTGAACTCGATGAGCAAGGAAGCGGCGCCGCTTATTCACCAAGCAACTATCACGGCTATTATGCCAATGACGGTATTACGATGCTTCAGGCTTTGGCTCTATCTGATAACATTTATGCGGTCAAAACCCATCTATTTTTAGGAATGGAACAGCTTGTACGTGCAGGCAAGACGTTTGGGATTCACGAAAAACTAGATCAAGTGCCTTCACTTGCGCTAGGTACTTCACCTGTCAAACCAATTGAAATGACCAATGCTTACGCGATGCTGGTCAATGGAGGAAAACGTGTCAAGCCAACCTTTATTACGAAAGTAACGGACGCAAAGGGCAACGTACTCTTTGAGGAGAAACAAAAACGAGAGCAAGTACTAGATGAAAAAGCAGCATTTGTCACCACTGACATGATGTCAGGGATGTTCAATCATCAATTAAATGGCTATACAAGTGTCACAGGTCGTACCATTTCAAAAGATCTTACCAGAACGTATGGAGGGAAATCGGGGACGACAGGTGCTGACAGCTGGATGATCGGCTTCTCTCCCCAGCTCGTCACAGGTGTGTGGACCGGCTATGATAAAGGACGCACCATTGACTCGGTCAAAGAAACCGCCTATGCGAAAAAAATATGGGCTTCCTTTATGGAATCAGCCCTCTCAAACCAGCCAGCCTCCTCCTTCATGCCGCCAGACGGTGTAAAAGGCGTATATATCAATCCAAAAACCGGTGATCTCGCAGGCCCAGGATGCGAATCAAAGGTATTTACCTATTTTATAGAAGGAACGGAGCCGACCGGTGTCTGCTATGGTGCCGAGAACAAAGCTTCTGAGCAAGACAAAGCTCAAGATCAACAGCCTAAGAAATGGTGGGAAAAGTGGCTGAAACGTTAAAAATGGACATGAAAAACCCCGAGATCTGCATCTCGGGATTCTCCATGTCCTAGCTTTAACACCAGTTTACTGAAAAAACGCTTGGAATTGGTATCCATTCATCATTCTTCACAAAAATTTCACAATTACTCAGGAACAGCCAATCCTTCTTTTAATTCATCTGTGGATGCTTCCCATAACGCTTCATTGTGACTCTTCAAGAAATCAGCGAGCACCTTTTTCGATACATCATCCATATGACTGACAACGATTTTACGCTTCATGGATTTATCCATTAAATTTACATGCTCAGGAAGTGACTTATATCCTCTGCGGATCGAGCGGTCAACTGTCATTTCACAAGCTGTGACTCCTGCATAATATGGCCCCTCTTCTCTGCGGTCAATCGTCACCCATACGAGCCAATACGGTTTTCCGTTAGGTACCTCTTCTTTGGTTTTTAAAAATTTAATTCCTTTTTCGACGGCACTTCTTGCATGCATCGCACCAATATCAATGACGGCTTCCTTTTCCTCCACATCAATGATCACCGGCGAGATATTATCAAGGCTGAGGGCACCTGCCCCAAAACCTCCATGCCCATCCGTTGCATCTGTTTTTTTAATGATATTAAAACCAATTGGTTTCTTCTTTTTACCTTCCATTCATTAGACCTCCTAAAGCAGCGGCTTCAAAATAAGATTAAACCAGTATATGATTTGATCCCGCATTCCGATCAATGGAACAAAAACAAACTGACCTAGCGGTGTGATGACGAAGATGAGGAAAATGATGATCCCATACTGTTCAAATTGCGTCATCTTTGCACGGATGCCGGGACTGACAACATCCTCAATAATACGATATCCGTCCAGCGGCGGAATCGGTAATAAGTTAAATAGGAACAAAATCACGTTCAAGTTAATAAAGATTTGGAAGAAATAATCGATCCCCGGCTCAAAGCGCATGAGCGACTCCCCGCCAAATTTCTGAAGAAGCGCATACACACAAAAGCCCAAAAATGCCAAAACCAAATTACTTAAAGGTCCTGCGATCGACACACATATCCCTGCGAGACGTGGGTTTTTAAAATGGTACCGATTCACAGGTACAGGCCTCGCCCAGCCAAACCCAGCTACAAAGATCAAGATCGTCCCGAAAATATCAAGGTGCTTCAATGGATTGAGCGTCAGTCTGCCTTGATTTTTAGCTGTCGGATCTCCAAAACGATACGCAACATATGCATGCGCCAGCTCGTGCATCGTAAAAGCCACAACAAGCGTAATGGCGACATATGGAATCAGTTCTAATGGATAAACAAGAAATTGGTCCAAAGGCATGAATCCCTCTTTCTTTCTATACAATGATTTACTTCATTCAGTATACTATAAGAAGTCCCTTAAACTAAAGGGAAGCGTAGCACTACAGGAAAAAGGAGGTTGCCATCATGCCGATTATCACCGTTCAAATGCTTGAAGGAAGAACAGACGAACAGAAAAAAGCACTTGTAGAGAAAGTCACAGACGCCGTTATTGAAACAACAGGCGCAGAAGCAGAAAAAGTCTCTATCATTATTGAAGAAATGAAAAAAGAACATTTTGCCGTAGCAGGAAAGCGCATCAGCGATCTGTAAGCAATATAAAAGACGTCTCTTTTTCTAAAGGGACGTCTTTTATATTGCTTGCTAAATGAATTCAAACAAAATTAGAGTTGTATCCAGTTATTAGCCCTCTCTATATAAACTCAATCTGTTTTGTTTAGAATAGATCATGATTAAATTCGTTCGTATTCACGTAAAGATTGTGAGGCTAAAAATTATTTTCTTGTGCCAATTATTTTCAAAACACTTGTTGTAGCCAAAGTCGAACAAAAAATAATAATTAACTTGCCTACAACAATTTGATGACTACCTGTAGATACGACAACTATTATGAGAGCGATTGATATCATTAATAATATGATAAATAATTTCTTCATTTTTATTACCCCTGCATTAACTCTAGCTGTCATTTCTTCACTCCTTCCTTTTATTAGTATTTTGAAACATAATAAAATCTAATCATAGCTCACTTGGAATTTCAAGAAAAAATTAACTATTTTATATACAGTTAGTATTCACACGTTTTTGTATAAATTTTACATCGATAGAAGACATCTTTATTTTTTAATTTCTATTAACTACAAAACAAAGGGCCAGAATAAACGCTTTTCTAGCCCTTTGCAAATAATTTAAAATACAATTATTTTCTTCAATCGGTTCCTGCGAGTCACTCTTTTTATTTCTTACCTTATCTGTACCACGCTTTATTACGGTTCACCTGATTTTTATGAGCCGCATCGAAGAAATCGACTGTGTAGGAATAATCATAATTCATTAGGCAGACAATGCCGCTGCCTTGAGGATCATGCGGCAAACCAAAGTTATGGCCGTATTCATGCGTAGCCGCTTTTGCTGTATTCGCTGTTCCTTGATCAAGGTTGACACTGAATGCACTTCCGCTCGGTGCACTATTGTAAACATAAGCGATTCCGCCAGCATCAAAGTTTGGATTTGCTGTAAATCCTGTGACAAAATCGTATCCTCTGCCATCAAAGCTGCGCTGAAGGTTAGACAAAATTTGTGATGCATTTGATCCTGAAGACGTCCAAGACCCTACGGCTTGTACGACAAAGTCCACATCATGATCACGGTTAAATGTCACATCCGCTTGCTCAATGATGCTGACAATGCGCGTCTGCCAATCACTATATTTCGCACGATACTGCGCATCAGCTACTGCATAGACGGTCACTTTCTGACTGCCTGTACTAGCTTTTGTTGAAATCGAATCTCCTGTATTTGCTTTAAAGGTTCTAGACCCTACCTGTTTACCAGACTCATCTAAAATCTTTGTTGTCACATCTCTTTCAATAGGAGGTGCCTTCGTCAAATCTTTAAAATCGTTTGCCTTTGGCAACCCTTCACTAATATGTGTTTCAAACGGCGCATGACCATGATCATGCCCATGACCTGCACTTGCAACTGGTGCTGAAGCTGAACTTACCCCCGGTAACAAACTACCTACCAATAAAAATGACAAAAAGACTGAACGCTTTTTCATTCCTATCCCTCCTTTGTTTTTCACAAGGTTATATATTCACTGAAAATTCACCATTTTCCTTCTATTCAGTCAAAAACAGGGAATTGGATATACAGGAAGAAAGTCGAAACATGTCATTTTCACTAATTTTTCGGATATTTTGGCACACATTTTATCAAAAAGCAGAACTTTTGATCTGGGACATTCGCTTAGTAAACATCCATCTTTTTCTAAAGTGCTGTTATAGACCCAGCCACACCATATAAAGAAGCAAAAATTGATATTAGAAAAGATAAATTCAGACTTTACTGATACGAATTATACTTCTTTGCGATTCTCCCTTATGATGAAGAACATAAAACAATGCTATTTCAAAACAGAAGGGACGATCCACATGTCTGAAAACAAGCACATACAATTTGGATTGATGTTACATGGTCCAGGAGGTCATATGAATGCATGGAAGGATGAATCCGTTCCAGCAGATGCAAGTGTGAACATTGATTATTATCAAGCAATGACAAAAAAGGCTGAAGCAGCGGGTTTCCGTTTTGTCTTTGTCGCAGATGGCTTATATATTCATGAACATTCAATTCCTCATTTCTTGAACCGATTTGAACCATTAACCATCTTATCCGCTCTTGCTGCGGTCACCAAACAGATTGGACTTGTGGGCACTGTATCCACTTCCTACAGTGAGCCCTTTACCATTGCCCGGCAATTTGCATCCCTAGATAAATTAAGTAAAGGGCGGGCCGGATGGAATGTTGTGACTTCTCCACTTGAAGGCTCTGCTGAAAACCACATCATTCGTCCGCATCCTAGCCATTCACTTCGGTATGAAATTGCAGAAGAATACCTAAAAGTAGTGAACGGCCTTTGGAGCTCATGGGAAGAAGATGCTTTTTTAAGGGATCGATCAACAGGGGTTTTCTTCGATCGGGATAAACTGCACACATTAAACCATCATGGCAAACACTTTTCTGTCAAAGGTCCTTTGAATATCGAACGATCTGAACAAGGGCAACCGGTGATTTTCCAGGCAGGTGCGTCAGAGGCAGGAAAGGATCTAGCCGCAAAAGAAGCGGACGCAGTATTTACGAATGCAGACTCACTTGAGAAAGCGAAAGCATATTACCGCGACGTGAAAAATAGAGCCGCAGCGCTGGGCAGAAATCCATCTGACATCAAAATTTTCCCCGGTATCCACCCGATTACAGGGAGAACAGTCGAAGAAGCAGAAGAAAAATATGAAGCCATTCAACATCTGGTCTCTATTGAAGAAGCCCTTCATTACCTGGGCAGGTTCTTTGATCACTTGGACTTCAGTCAATTTCCACTTGATGAGCCATTTCCTGATATCGGTGATGCCGGTTCAAACAGCTTTCAATCCACAACTGAATCGATTAAAAAAATGGCGAAAGAACAAAGCTTGACCTTAAGAGAAGTCGCTCTACGAGTAACCACTCCCAAAAGTGCTTTTTTCGGAACTTATGAACAAGTGGCAGACCAGCTGATCCAATGGATCGAAGAAGATGCCGCAGATGGATTTATTTTTGGCGCGCCTATTCTAGCAAGCGGTTTATCTGAATGGACGGAGCATGTCATCCCGATATTAGTAGAAAGAGGATATTACGACCCGAATTATCCAGCTCATACCCTTCGTGAAAATTTGGGTCTGCCTATCAAGAAGAATCAGTTTCTTAAACAAACAGTGAAATAAACATGAAAGAGGGGTTAGCTCAAAGGCTACCCCTCTTTTCATGTTGGTTGATGCAGTCGATTTTCGATGAGATCAATGAATTGAAGTACGGCTCTTCCTGGCGAATCATTTGTTTTCCTCAATAGACCAACTGGCGGGGAAACATGAATGCCCTTTATTTCTAATACCTTGGTGCCTGGAAGAGTAAAGGAATGAGCAGTTCGTGTAAAAAGAGAGACACCTAATCCAGCCTGAACATAATGTTTATGGGACATGCTGCTCGTAATCTCTAACTTATTGTAATTGGTCCCAATGACATCGACGATTTGTTGTTCGATTTGAATACGGATGGGGCAATTGTGTGGCGTGAATAAAATGGTCTCATCCTTTAAATCGGTCACCTCCACTACCCCTTTTTCCGCTAATCGATGGGAAGACGGGACGAGCAGCACGATATCATCTTGAAAAAGAGGCTTATAGCTATTCTCCATCGAAGCTTCTGGTGCTCCGCAAATCGCAAAATCAATCTCATCATGTGAAAGTAAGGAACTCAACGTATTCGCATCCGCTACTTGCACAGAAAATTCTACATTCGGAAACCTTTCCTTGAATTCTGCAATAAGGGCAGGAAATTCTAAGCTGGCAGTGGGCTCAGAAACACCGATGCGAATGAACCCCGCAATGCCCACTTCTAAATCTTGGAGTGTTTTCGTCAATTTCTCATATTCATTGAGTAAAGAATTGGCTCTTTCATAAAAAAGCTGTCCTGATGCTGTTAACTTTAAGGTCTTCCCTCTTTCTAGAAGCTTCTCTCCAATTTCCTCTTCTAAATGTTTGATGTGCAAAGTGATGGTTGGCTGAGAATAATTCAGCGCTTCTGCTGCTTTTAAAAAATTTCCGTATTTCACGATCGTGGCAAAGGTGCGTATCGCTCGAATCTCCATGAAAACCCCTCTTCTCCCTGTATTTTAAATATCTGAATCGTGTATTTATGATTACTAATTATACTTTTCTATTGGTTTGCCTTATTATAATTTATATTATCAACTATTCCAAGTTGTTTAGAAGGAATTATCAGAAATGGAGGAGACGAATTGGCAAAAGTAACGATTATAGCAGGCGGGCATTCTGTCCAATCTCGGTTAACCGGTGTCCTGCAGCAGATCCATCATCGTTTGGCGTTCCATGGGATTGATGTTCATGTCATTCAAGTCCACCAGCTTCCTAGCGACGCCTTAATAGGAGCAGATTTTTCAAACGAGGACATTGTGAAAGCCATTGAGCTTGTGAATGAGAGCGACGGTGTCATTGTGTTAACACCTGTCTACAAAGCGTCTTTTTCCGGTATTTTAAAAACTTTTTTAGATCTACTTCCCCAGAAAGCATTACAAGATAAACCCGTCCTTCCTTGTGTTTTAGGAGGAACTTACGGACATTTGCTCGTCATTGAATATGCACTTAAACCGATCATTCATCAACTCGGTGCAACTGTCGTTCAATCTGGCGTGTATGTTGTGGATCAACAGGTCACAAAGCAGGATTCAAATAGCTATGTGCTTGATCCAGATGCCACAGACAGATTAAACCTCGCACTATCTCAATATCAAAGTCTAATAGGAGGAACAGCCAATGTCGCTCACCCTTAGTATTCTTGATCAAAGCCTCGTCAGTGAAAACGAGAAAGCAGAGACGGGTATTCAGCATACTGTCAGATTGGCTGAAGCAGCAGATCAGCTTGGTTATCACAGGTTTTGGGTGTCTGAACATCACAATAATTCTCAAGTGGCAGGATCATCCCCTGAAGCCCTCGCTGGTTATCTTTTAGCAAAAACAAACCATTTGCGAATTGGGTCTGGCGGTGTCATGCTTCAGCATTACAGCCCGTTTAAGGTGGCTGAAACATTTCATGTACTGGCATCTCTAGCGCCTGGCAGAGTCGATTTAGGCGTTGGGAAAGCACCGGGAGGGTTGAACCTCTCGACACAAGCGCTTCAGGAAGATTATCAAGCGTCACGGAAAGACTTTTCTCAAAAATTAGTGGATCTCAAAACGTATCTAACTGAACAAGCAAATGAATTAAATGCTCAGCCAATTCCTAGCGTATCACCCGACATGTTCCTTCTAGGCGGCAGTATTGAGAGCGCGGAATTTGCAGCAAAACTTGGGATATCCTTTGTGTTTGCCTATTTTATTAACGGCGATGACGCATTATTAAAAGAAGCAAGAGAGACTTTTCAAAAATTCCAGACAGGGAACACGCACCAGCAATTTCTTCTCGCCATCACCGTATCTGTAGCGGAAGACCACAAACAAGCCCTCTCGTACATCAAGCAAAAGGAAACAGTAAAGGTCTCCTTTTCCGATGGAAGAAAGCTGAATGTGACGTCACTAGAAGATGCAGAAAAGCTGGTGAAAGGAACAAAAAAAGAACACTACAACATTCACGTTCAAAAAACCGGTTATACCGCTGGCACAAAAGAAACCGTTCATCGCCGGCTGACTGAACTAGCCGAGACATATGATATCAACGAGTTCATTGTGCTATCTCCGATTGTAGACATTGAGGCAAGAATAGCGTCTATCACATTATTAAAAGAAGCATTTGATCATGAACTAACAGCCAAAAACCAAATAAACCAAGAGGTGAGCGTCTAATGTCAAATAATCAAAAAGTCATTTTATGGAGCAAAAATGGATGCAGCTATTGTCAGGACATTCAGTCCTATTTCAACGAACAGCACATTACTTATTCAACCATTGATGTAACAGAGCATGATCATTACAGAAATATTTTAGAAGAAAAATATGGCGTCCGTTATGTGCCAGTAGTAGAAATCAGCCGTGATACCCACGTGTATCAAGCATTGCTGAATCCAGATATCGATACTTTACGAAAAGCGTTGAGCTGACATTACACACTACCCTTTTGATTGGAGGTTTGTCATGAGTCGAGATATTTTTCGCATCGCTACCGAAGAAGATGCACCGGCTTTTCTAGAATTGCTGTCCAGTGCATTTAAACCGCTTGGAGAAATGGGCATTGATTGGCCATCCACGAACGCCACACTTGAAATGGTCACAGAAAACATCAAACAATCCGTTGCTGTTGTGTTAGAACGAGACGGGCGGCTCATATCAACCATCACCATACGTTTTCCGTGGGAGAGTACTCAACCGGTCTCAGGCTATCCATTTGTTTGGTGGTTTGCCACAGCTCCTGATTTAGCCGGTCAAGGGATCGGAAATAAGCTGCTCGATTATGTAGAAAACACCTTGCTCCGGCAGACATTTAAAGCACCAGCATACACACTGGGCACTTCTGGCCGAAAGCACCCCTGGCTTCTAGAGATGTACGAACGAAAAGGCTATACAGCATATATTGAACGTGAAGCCGATAATGGCGACTTAGGTGTATTAATGTATAAAGTCCTCATCCCTGAACGGTTTGATGCCGCCATATTAGGCGCACCGCCCTCAGAAGAAAAAGTCCAAACGACTTCAACATAGGAGGTGATTCAACATGGGGGAGTTTTTCAAATGGGAGTATGTCGTCACACTCTTCCCTAAAGTATTGTCAGCCCTTCCAACAACCTTACTGATCGTTTTATTTGCCACTTTGATTGGCAGTTTTCTTGGATTCATTCTTGCTTATTTCCGAATTGAGCGTATTCCCATCCTGCATCAGCTCAGTGCAATTTATGTCTCATTTATTCGTGGAACACCTATCCTTGTGCAAATGTTTATTGTGTTTTATGGCCTGCCTGGTGTGCTTGCAACAATTGGGCTTGATATCTCCATGTGGAACAAATTGATCTTTCTGTATATTACATATGGACTCAATACAGCTGGGTATTTTTCAGAAATATTCCGATCTGCCCTATCGAGTGTCCCAGCATCTCAATATGAAGCGGCCGCCTCGATTGGACTGACGAAATGGCAGATTTATAGAAGAACGCTTATTCCTCAAGCAGGGAGAATCGCCCTTCCTAATATCGGCGTGGCCATTGTCAACTTATTACAAAATACCTCCCTCGCCTTTACATTAGGTGTGATGGACATGATCGGAAAGGTTCAAACATTAGGGGCTTTATACTATCGCGTATTAGAAGGATACTTTATTGCTGCCGTTATATTTATCATTTTAAGTATGGTGTTAGAAAAATCATTTGACCTATTGGAAAAACGGATCAATACACCGAAAACAAAAAAACAGCGACAGACGGCATTGCTTCCCTTAAAAAGAGCCGAAGCGGCCTTCACTGTAGAAAAACGTGCAAAATAAACTGGGGAGGAATTTACATGAAAAATAACAGAATATTCAGAAATCATTACATCATCGGTCTGCTTCTACTTGGTTCATTGCTGCTTGCCGCCTGCGGAAATCAATCGGATGAAGTCAAAGCAGAAGCAAACAATAATGACCCAGATGCAAAAGAAATCGTCATTGGGACAGGGAACGCCTATCAGCCTTTCGTTTACTTAGATGAAAACGGCAAATTAACAGGCTACGAGAAGGCTGTATTAGATGAAGTGGATCAGCTGCTTCCACAATATAAGTTTAAATATGAATCCTTTGAGTTTAAAAATATTCTGCCTGCTTTAGATGCCGGTAAAGTTGATCTCGCTGCCCACCAATATGAAATCAATGACGAGCGTCAGAAGAAATATCTATTTGGAAAAGTTGGCTACACAGATTATACAAGCTATGTGGTGGTGAATAAAGCATCCGGTCATGACTTTCAAAGCCTGGACGATTTAGCTGGACACAAAGTGCACACCTCTACAGGAAGTAATTTCGCTTATCTTCTAGAGCAATATAACGCAAAGCATGATCGGAAAATTGACATTGTCTACGGAGATGGCGGGAACGAAATTTTAGTCAAAAACCTGCAGAATGGCACGGTCGATGCTGCCTTACTCACAAAGTATGACGTCAATAAGCTAAACAAACAGTTCAATGCCAATCTTGTGACATCCGGAAAGCCTGTAAACGTATCTAAAACGTATTATCTATATCAAAAAAACAATACAAAACTTCAAAAAGACATTGATCAAGCCCTGCAAAAACTGATCGATAACGGGAAGCTCGCTGAATTGTCTAAAAAAATATTGGGCGGAGACTTTACTACATCATAAGAAAGGAGCGATCTGAGTGGATTTTGACGTTGCTTTTATGTTTCAGGCCTTTCTAGCCGCACTTCATTATTTGCCAACGACGCTGCTATTAGGTTTTCTCCCGCTATTATTCGGCTCCATCTTTGGCTTTGGCATTGCCCTTATTCGTTTTTATCAAGTGCCTATATTGTCTCCTTTGTTCAAATGGTTTGTGGCGATTTTTAAAGCCATTCCTGTTGTATTAATCTTGCTCGTATCTTATCTTATTTTTTCCGATTCGCTCGATCAATTGGCTGCATCTCTTTCGCTGCCAATCCGTTTTAGCGATTTAGATAGACGATGGATTGCCATTTTCGCCCTTTCTTTATATGCCGTCAGCGGGTTATCAGAGATATTTCGAAGCTCTCTTGCGTCCATCCCAAAGGGCCAATTTGATGCCGCTCTATCCGTTGGTTTCACAGGTAGACAGGTGTTGCGAAGAGTGATCATTCCACAAGTCTTTCCCATCTCTCTTCCTTTACTGAACAACATGCTCATCAGTTTAATCAAAGCCTCTTCTCTCGTCTCTATGGTATCTGTGGTCGATATTTTAAACGGCGCTTTAATCAAAGCCAATGTGAACTATCGTTATCTTGAAGCATACATTGCTGTTGCCCTTATTTACTGGGCGCTGTGTGCCTCTATTGAAGCCATTACAGCCGGATATGAGAAATATGGGCACAAAAACAAAAGGAGACGATTGGCATGATTCACATCAAACAAGTGCATAAAGCATTCGGTCAAAACCAGATTCTAAAGGGAATTGATTTAACGGTAGAAAAAGGCGAAGTCGTTGTCATTTTAGGTCCGAGCGGCTCTGGAAAATCAACATTTCTCAGATGCTTAAATTTTCTGGAGCGTGCGGATCAAGGCGAGATCAGCATTGATCACACCAGTGTCACATTCAATCAAGCAAAACCGAAAGACATTCTGGCAATTCGCCGAAAAACAGCCATGGTCTTTCAGCAATACGACCTGTTTATTCATAAGACAGCACTTGAGAATGTCATGGAAGGCTTAGTCATTGCCCGTAAACAACCGAAAGACCAAGCCTATGACACAGCCCTCCATTTGCTCACAAAAGTAGGGTTACTAGAGAAAAAAGATGCCTATCCGCATCAATTATCTGGCGGACAGCAGCAGCGAGTAGGCATTGCAAGAGCACTTGCATTGAATCCGGAAGTCATTTTGTTTGATGAGCCGACCTCCGCTTTAGATCCCGAGCTTGTAGGTGAAACACTTGACGTCATTAAACAAGTGGCACAAACCGGGGTCACCATGATCATCGTCACCCACGAGATGAGCTTTGCCTATGATATTGCCGACAGGGTCATTTTCATGGAGGATGGGGTCATTGTTGAATCAGGCACCCCAGTAGAAGTCTTTGAACAGACGAAGGAAGAACGGACAAAACAATTTTTAGCGAGATTTTCTTATCATCATTCCTAAAAAACAAGTCGATCCATGAGGTCGACTTGTTTCTGTTTCTATATGCGTGCAAAATAAAAACCAGTCTGTTCTAGCCATTGGCTATTACATACTGGTTCTTATCGTTAGTTCAATTCCTTCAACTGATCAATATACGCAAGGGCTGCCTCAAATTCTTCGTCCGTATAGCGCTGCTTGCTTTTAATGGTGAAGACCTTTTCCTTTACCTCATCTTTTGGCAGATCATCAAAGTATAAAATCGTTGAGACAAGCTCTAGAAAACGAGACGATTGCTCATTCATCTGCTGCGTCAGCACTTTGAGGTCAGGCATGTCCACTTCACACTGATCGAGAAACTCTTTTCCATTGTCCGTCAGCGAATAGCGATATTGAAAGTATCCGCCCTTTTTTTCCTTCATTTCGTCCAAGAATCCAAGGTTGCACAGCTCTTCAATTCTGAGCGTCAACTCCTCTGAATAGGGGCCATAAAAATGAAAATCGTATTTCTCGTAAAAAGGCAAATCTAGCTTTTTTGCTATGTAAATCATTTTTTGCAGCTTCTTCCGTCCAACGATTTCCCCAGATTCAGAGAACACCTTCATCAACTTTGCATGCTCTTTCAACAAATTCCCGACATCTCCTTTTTCAGTACTTCCTTATCCCAATCCAAGCAGCTTCATGATCGCCTTCTTTTCTTCAGCTTTTTCCGACATATCTACAATTAAGTCCATCGGGAAATAAAGTTTATGATCGGTTCTTCGTTTACCGGAAATGGCGTCAACAATATCTGACTGTCTCGACAGTTCTTTAATATGACCACTTTGCGTCAAGAGATGGATCGGCAGCCGTTCTTCTTCTTCGCCCGGTCTATAGAAGTCATAAGGCAAATCAGAGGAAGAGTCGACCACTAAATAATAGTCAGGATCAATTCCTGCTTCTTTGAACAAAGCCGTCAGCTTGAAATATTTCGTCATTTCTTCGTTTGGATTAAACTCTGTATATTGGAATAAACGGCGGTTCATAAAACGGCGGCACAAATCAGCCAACACGTGATCTTCTTCATCTTCCCACGCCTGAAAATAAAATAAGACAATGGATTCATCCAGCTTAATATAGTCCTCTGTGGTGACATTCCCTTCAAAAATCGAATAAAAATGCACAGGGGCATGTGTGAAAATATATCCCGTTTCATGCAGCTCTTTTGCACGATGGAGAATTTTCGTTAAAATGACTTCCGCACTGCGTGTCACTGGGTGGAAATAGACTTGCCAATACATTTGATAGCGGCTCATAATATAATCCTCTACGGCATGCATCCCGCTCTGTTTCATCACAATCTGATCTTCTCTTGGACGCATTACGCGTAAAATACGTTCCATATCAAAGTGACCATAGCTGACGCCTGTATAGTAAGCATCACGCTGCAAGTAATCCATTCGGTCGGCATCAATTTGACTTGAAATCAAACTGACCACCTGTTTGTTTTGATACGTTTTGGCAATGACTTCTGCTACATGCTTTGGAAAATCGTCACTGACCCGGCGCAGCACTTCATTTACTTCCGTCTGCCCTAAAATGATATCTCTTGTAAACGATTCATGATCTAAATGAAAGACCTTTTCAAAGGAATGAGAAAACGGACCATGTCCAAGGTCATGAAGCAGGGCAGCACTCAGTACAAGCTCACGCTCCCCTTCATCCCATTCGGGTCTTCCTTTAAACACATCATCCACAATTCGTCTGACAATCTCGTATACACCGAGTGAATGATTAAATCGGCTGTGTTCTGCCCCATGAAACGTTAAATAAGTGGTGCCTAGCTGTTTAATTCGTCTAAGGCGCTGGAACTCTCTCGTTCCGATTAAATCCCATATCAATGCATCCCGTACGTGAACATAGCGGTGCACAGGATCTTTAAATACCTTTTCTTCGGATAATTTCCCTTTTGGATACGCCATCGTTTCGTCCCTCTTTTTTTAAGACGTGTTTCTATTATATCGGGTAACTTTTCCCGAAAACATCCTTGAATTTGCTGGCGAATGTGTTCTCATAGATTGAACGGACGTAAAAAGCCCGACCTGACAGGGACGGACCTCTTTTTAGGTCGACTGAACACATTCAGTGACATTTATTTGACTTTTTTTTGAACCTTTTCGAGTAACTCATCTTCTGTTGGTGCGGATAATGGGCGATTGTTCACAAACGCAAAAGCCTTTTTTCGTCCTGGACCGCAATACGATTGACAGCCAATCTCAATTTTTGCATCAGGGTCAACCGATTTAAGTCGAGGCAATAACGTTTTTAGGTTCGTCGCATCACAATCGTCACATACGCGAAACTCATTAGCCATGTTCTTACGCTTCCTTTCAATGATGAAACTTCATTCTATATGAAACAGTTGGACAACTAAGAGTGAATAATATACCACCCAACATTGTACATCGAAGCGACTGGAGTTGCAAGAAGCTTTGTCAGCACAGAGACGTATTCACATAAAAGCTAGTATTTTCCACTATCCTTTTAGCAAACTTGTATAAACCTTCTTCAACTTGGCTAATCTAATACCATCAAATCTTATGGGGGTTTAAACACATGTCAAAACAAAGACAAGATGCTTGGTCAGAGGAAAATGATCTCCTTCTGGCAGAAACCGTCTTACGTCACGTCAGAGAAGGCAGTACACAGCTGAACGCATTTGAAGAAGTGGGAGACAAGCTAAACCGTACCTCAGCGGCATGCGGATTTAGATGGAATGCTGTCGTGAGGCATCAATATGAAAAAGCATTGGCACTTGCCAAAAAACAGCGTAAACAACGTATGCGTGCACTCGGCAATGGGCAGCCTGCGAAAAAACGTTTGCTCTATCAGCCGCAAGTTGAAGAAACGATCACACAGGAAGAGTTCTCTCAAGAACTGGAACCTGCGCAAGAAGAAACGTTTGCACCTGCAGCCGAAACAGCCGAACAGCTTCAGTTTGTGGATCAAAGCTACAATGAAGAGTTAGCTAGTTTATCACATTTATTGTCACAGGCTTCTCAAGTGACAGAGAAAAAGCCAGAAGCCAATCCATTTGGGCAGCGCCAAGAGCTAACCATTGAAGATATCATTGATTTCTTACGCCGCTATGAAGGCGATGGACAGCAATCATCTGCCTTACGGATGGAAAACAGCCGATTAAAACAAGAAAACAATGAACTTTCACATAAAGTGTCGCAGCTAGAAGCTGAAGTGAAAAAGCTTGAAAAGGATCAGCACACGATTCAAGAAGATTATGAAACACTCGTCAAAATCATGAACCGTGCAAGAAAACTAGTTTTGTTTGAAGAGGACGACAGTGCCGCACCAACCTTTAAAATGGATCGTAACGGCAACCTTGAAAAAATGGCTGAATAACCAAAAAGTGCTCCCCACCTGCGGGAAGCACTTTTTTAAATATCCAAAAATAGCATCACGCTAAAAAGGACATTGATCAAGAAGACGAACATAAAAATGTACCTGACTTGCCTCACCTGAAAATCACCAAATATAAAAATATAAAGCCCTGCGATACCAAGCGTCAGTACAGGCTGAAGGAACGGCACGAAAAGCGAAATGCCGTAGCCGGCTCCTATGATGACAGGAAGCCATAGTAAATAGAGGTAACCGCCATTTTTAGATTTCAAGAAACCACTCCCTCTCTTTCTTCTATCTGCTTGATTTCAGGCTGAACAAACTTGAGTCCGGCCATTGTACGTCTGCGTTTTTGTGATGTCCAAACCGCAATCGCCGGCTGATCCGTTAAAGACTCTGTGTCAATGGTGATCAGCACTTTCCCATTTAATTCAATTGAATCTTCAAACTCAATTTTGCACCCAGATAAACTGATATCATGTATGATCACCGGCACCTTCTCTTCTAGTCGGTCCTCATAGGCGATCGTGCCTGTCACACCTTGCAATGGCCTTCTCATCCATTTGCGCCGTAGAGCCTTTGGTACCTTCTCCGTTTCTCTTAAAAAGCGGAGAAACGTCCGAACGGCATACGATTTTTTCTCACGATCCGTCATTGCTACATGCTCTCGTGTGAATAAGAAACGGATCAGTGATAAATACTCTGATTTTTTTGTGTCAGTAAAAGCAACACCAACCATCAGCTTGTCTCCCTCTGGATAGCTCCAAACCACGTCACACGACACGCTTTCATTCTCTGAAAAAAACAATTGCGTTTGTCCTTGATAAAGAGAAGACGCTTGGTCCAATGGAATGGATAGACGTGCACCTGAATCACTCATATCTAGTAGAAAACAAGCAATAGACTGATCTTGATGATCAGAACGAAGATGCCCCTCTTTTTCAATGACAAACCGCTCTGATTTCCGATAACGCGGTCGATCAAATGCCACAAGCAGTGCCATGAATAAGCCTGCACCGTTATAAAGCACCCAAAAAATATTAATCAACATGAGATCAGCGTTCATCGTCCCATTTACCTTCACATCGTAACCTATTTTCACAAGGGCAAGCAATGAGAGCAGCAAGAAGATCAGATGGGGAATCATCGTTTTCAAATGAAAATGTCTTTTGTCCGTTTGAATTCCCTTCGGTGTGACAAGAAATTCAACTCTCTTTTTGAAAAACAGCTCACTTAAAGCAACACCAGCTAGGTGGAACGCCATAGAGCTTTCATAAATGTGACTCCAGAACATGCTTCTCTTTTGATTCGACACAAGTTTAAATGCTAAATAGGAACTAAAGAATGCCGGTAGCCAAAACATGAAAACGGACTGGAAATCTGCCCAGAAACTTTGAATACCAAACAATAAAAACAAAATCGGTGTGAGAATATAAATCATTTTAAACAAACCGTTAAACCAATACACAATGCCATCTAAATAAAGAACACGCTGCATAAGCGTTAAGCCGCGCATCTTCAAAGGATTAAACTTACGGGCACACTGAATGTTCCCTCTCGACCAGCGATCTCTTTGCTTTAACAGATCAAGCCAGCTTTCAGGTGCCAGACCGACGGCTAATACTTCTCCGACAGACACAGATTTGAATTTCCCTTGGAGAAGCATTCCTGTTGCCATGTCTTCTGTAATCACTCCAGTAGCAAATCCGCCAATTTCATCTAATGCCGTTCTTCTAAATACCGTATTACTCCCAACATACATGACGGCATTAAACCGATCCTTACCAGCTTGGAGAGTTTGCATGAAAAAGTCCTGCTCATTTGGAATTCGATCTTTCGAGAACATATTATATTGGAAAGGATCTTCGTTATAAAACGCCTGTGGAACTTGAACAAACGCAGTTGCTCCATCATGAAAATAGGGCACTGTTTTTTCTAAAAAGGAAGGAAGAGGGACCATATCTGCATCAAGTGTCAGAATCAGCTCTCCATCCGTTTGAGACATCGCATGATTTAAATTACCTGCCTTAGCAAATCTGTTATCTGTTCTTGTCAGATAATGAACACCAAACGCAGAAGCAAGCTGCTCTACTGCTTCCCTATTGCCATCATCACATAAATAAATTTGAACGCTTTCCTTCGGATAAGAGAGATTCAAACAACCTGCAACAGTGCGTTTCAGCACCTCAATTGGTTCATTATATGTAGCTATGAAAATATCAACTGTTGGCAGCCTTTCAAGATCACTGATCATGACTTGTTTCCGATTTGAAGGCTTCCAAACAAGTGTATAAAACACAAGCAACTGGATAAACCCAATGCATTCACAGACAACAAGCAAAATACCCATGACAATATTAAAAGTACCTTCATGCGGCAATGTAAAGAAGAGACGCCAGCAAATATAGGCAGCATTTGTTAACACACATAGCACAATGATGACTTTTTTCACAGTAGAGGCCATTGGCTGGATACGATATATCATATACAACAGAGACAAAATACAAAGCATAAACAGCGGGTAATACGTGGTGATGAATGACAATACATTTTCCTTCTTTCTTATGTCATAAAGGACTATCACATATAAAATGTCATAACAAAGGAGGGGATTCTTCCATTAGATTGCCCCTCCATTTCTATATAAATCATTTCCACAATCGATCTAACTGATTTGAATAAAAATCAATGGCCCTTCGATAACCCAAAATAGCAGGATCATTTGTCGTCTCAGTTAAACAGTTCAGTAATATTTCCATGGCTTTGCTATGTGCATTTAAATTATACAAAGTCATGGCATAAAACGTTTGAATGGCTTTATTATGCGGATAAGCTTCCATCGCATGGAGGAATATCTGTTTTGACTTTTCATATTCCCCTAAGGTTCTGTATGTACTTCCTAATCCTAAGAAAGCATCTTCTCTTTCTTCTGAAGACAAACCTAGTTCAAGGGCCCTCTCATAAAAAAAGACAGCTTGTTTTTCCTTCCCTAACACATCATAGCTCCATGCACATTGATAGTGAATGGAGGCATGATCTGGATACTCTTCTACAAGACGGATGAGCATGTCATTGGATTCTTGAAGATGTCCACTTTCTCGAAGTTCAATAGCTTTCAGAAGTTTCGTTTCCATTACATCACCCCTATTTTTAAGATGGGACGATATGTTTACGAGAACACTTTCTCATTCCGCTCAATCATCCGCGTCATGTTTTTCTCAAACTCCAGTTGTTCCTCGGTGGTCAACCCTGAAGCAGTCAGTTGCTCGCTCAGATTTTGAAGTTCTTCTAGTAAAAGACGCATGAGAAGCGCACAATCAATGGATTCTCCAGTTAATTCTGATAGGGATGCCATCGTATCAGGCTGTATATCAGGGAATACCGCTTTCACCTCATGCCTTCTATCCTTTAAGGCCGCCTCATAAAAACGGCGAATCAAATCAGCTCGTTTTCGACCGCTTCCATCTGCACACAAATAGATTTGCACAGCGACTCCTCCGCGTAATCTACGCTGAGAAATGCCGGCAAATTTCTTTCCATTGATGCTCAAATCGTAGCTACCTGGACAGTAAGAGCCGACAATTTCATAGGCTTCAATGTCCACCTCATACATCGACAGCATCCGGCGGATCAATTCCACCATCGCATCATATCCACGGTCAATATCAATGCCCTTCTTTTGTTCCGCAAAGATTAAAGACACATTTAGTACGCCTTCATCCAGCACAACAGCAAGACCGCCTGAATTGCGCACAATGACGCGATATCCCTCTTCCTCAAGAAGCTTTACACCATCTTGGAGAAATGGAAGTCTTGTATCCTGAATCCCAAGAACGATCGTATGGTGGTGCACCCAAGAACGCGCTGTCGCTGGTGAGAGTCCTTTCCCGACCGACGCACAAAGCGTATCATCCATCGCAAAAGATTGCTTCGGGTCCACATAGAGACCAAGGCTCGATTGATCTATGATTCGCCATGTCGGCTGTGTCAATAACTCAATAGGTTCATTTTTCATGTCCTGCATATCCTCTCGTTCATAAACTGTGTTTATTATAACATGGAGGGAGCATGAGAGAGATCATCAAAAAAGCCCCATGACATTTGGTGTCACAGAGAGTTTTAACTGGAAGTTTAGTTTTTACTTTTCAGTGATTCTTGCATTCAAGACAGCGTGATCATTCATCGATACATCCCCTACGCACCCACTTCAGCAAATTGTCGGTCACCAACTCTGCATACTTAGGGTCCATCACACCAGCATCCACAATCCACACCTTTTCTTCCTCTTCAGCCAGACGCATGAGAAATATTTGTCCGCCGCCGTCGTCACCGATCGCCACATAGCCGCTTGCATACTGATAGACTTCCCTCGTTGCATTGCGCTCTGCAAGGTCCTCAGTGCCGTATAGAAGCACCCCACCGCCAATAGAACACCCATTTGTCTGTTTGAGTAAGGTCTTATAGGCATGAGGCAGCACCATATTTAATTGGGATTCTGCCTCTTTGATGTACAGATCACTTGCTGGTTTGTTCAGGTGATTGTTTGGGTTTTGAGGGAAATTGATCATGTTTGAGAGCCTCCTATACTCATAGTTCTTTTATACATTCGATTATCTTGAACTATAGACAAGCAGTCCAAACTAATACAGCATTTCTTTTAGTAAACTCTCCGCTTTATGTAGTTCATCTAGAAAGGGATTTAAATAGTCATTGTAACTATCCAAATAGGCTCTTACCCCGCCAGTGATTATGATTTTTGGATATCTTCATTGTTTTGAATGATCCGTTGTGCCTCCTCATATCTTTTGTATATTAATTGGAGAATACCTTGATTGATCTCTTGCGAATAATCTTTTTCTAGAATGTTTATTACAGTTTGGATTTGATTTTTTAGCTCTGCTTTTTTGTTCATAAAATCCCCTGCTTTTCAGATCGATCAATGGTACTTTACTTTGATTCATATGAATAGGGCGTTTTGATACATATACGTTACCATATTTCAGCTTAAACTGACCCAGTTACGAACCTTCAGAAATTATTTTACCAACGGTCAACTTTGAGCATTTCACTAACTCATCAATAAAAAGACCCTCTTACACGAGGGCTTGGATTTATAATTCGTCAATTGTTACTCATCGGTCAATTCCCATACGATTTGACCATCCACCAACATTTTATTTGGTGGATCATCATAAAGAGATATCTCAACTAAAGAGCTTTTCCCCTGGATTAACCAATCGTATACACTTCCACTGTTTTCATCGGGCTGAGATAGTATATCATATACTTGGAAAGCGGCAGCAATATATTCTGTAAAATGAATATCATCTTCATCTTACATATTGTTTGTTTCAAATACTGTATCTAGTCTCCCTAGAATCTTTAATCCACTTTTCCATTCCAATATCTCATCCCTTTTTTCATACTTTATTAATGTCCAAATTAAATAATCATACACTTATTTATCCCTTTCATCATTTACATTAATCACCACAACATCGTCTATTTTGTGCTTATAAATTCCAGACTAATTCTATCAACTTTTATTTCAACCGGTTTATCTTTCAATTTAAAAAAATTGGCAAAACACTCATCATCGTCAGTGAAAACTAAACCTGCGTCAATTTTACCTGCGTGTAACAGACCGCTTAAATAATAATCATACGCTGAACCAATGCGTTCTATTTCTTTCTTTTTAGAATTTCATGGATTATCAATTCATCTAATATAGTAAACCCGATGGCTACTTGATAACTTTTCCCCACTTTAATTTCATACGGACAAATAGAAATAAAACCTGTTAATTCTACACCGTTTATCTCAATAGTTGCTTCTTCCTCAATCAGAGGATTGAGTTTTTTATAAGACATTCGTATATCACAATATACCCTCACTTCCACCTAATGGATTCCTAGTTTAGATTATCCCACTTTCAGATCTTCAAGATACTTTATCGTCAAATGTAGAATTCACTAGAATGTCTCAGCAAAAAATATTTGCTTGATAGTCTTGATTAGCTCACCACAGATTTTTTCGAGAGGATATTATGTCACTAAACGCCATGCAAAGGTTTTGAGGCGAATTCATTACCTTTGAAGGCTTCCTCAATTATAAGTACGAATCAAGGATTTCCACCCCTAGTTGTTTATAAAAATTCACTTTCAGTCTCTTTACTCCTTCTACATAGATAATCAAACTATTATCTTCTTTTTTTAAATTTGTTACATGATAAAAATCACCTGTAAACACGACTGAATCATTCCAGGTTAGACTTAGAGTGATCGTTTGTTGATATACATCCAAACAGAAAACCACTTGAAAATTTGTGTTGTCTTTATATATATAAATTAACTCTCCATCATCGATATTACCAGTTATACTCTCCGGTTCACTTTGAAAGAGTTCTAAAAGGTCAAATTCGTCATACTTGATCATCATTATACTTCCCCCTCACCATTAATCCGTTTTTTCTCATCCTCTAAAAATTCTTTAAGAAGTTCTTTTATCGTTTTTTTTGAATGGGAGGGATAATAATATATATTTGATATCCTTCTAAAAACTTCCTGCATGATGGTAGGTGTATGAAACATGAAAAAGACATTTTCAATTTCTTGAAAGGCATTTTCATCAGGAGTGCCATGATAGACCTCTCTTAAAATACTATATAACCACTTGTGATACTCTTTTGCTAAGGCTTCAGGAGAATGATCAGACACTACTTTTTCAAGTAAATCATCCACTTCGTCTTCTGTTATATCCCATGCTAAATCAAGGATGAATTTATGGTTTAGATGAGGATTACACTCCAAATATTCTACGGCATAATTTGTAACTTCTTCGGGAGAAATTAATTTGTATTGTCTTCCTATTAACAATGTATTCCAGTTACAATCTAACTGATTTCTTTTCAACATTTCAGTTTTATACATTTTATCTTTTCCCCGCCGGTTTGATCTAAAGTAAATACTTAACAATCACTATACTAATAAATATCTAATCTTTCACAACAAAAACTGATAAAATCACCATCTATTATATCTCCAGCTATTAACCTGTTATCTAATTCAAATAACAGGTTACCTAATTGTACTTTTCCGTCGTGTTTATCAATACATTCACCAACTAAACGATAACTAAAATGACCAACTGACTTTTCAATATGATAATCTCGTTGATCAACTTTCACAATATTTTGGACATTTAAACAAAATATTGTTTCTATAAACTCATCCTCTCCTAATTGCTTGAATGGTTGTGCAAAACAACTTATGTCAAATTCTCCATCTGTTACAACTACTTCTGCTTCTAAAGCTTCTTGTGAAATCCAATTGACTCTTTTTACTTTCATTCTATACCCCTTTTCCTTATTAGGTAAAAAGTGAACTTGTCGTTATTTTAACTCAACCAATCGCATACTCTTTCTTCATATCTTTTATAAACGATTCATATAACCGTTAATAGTTTGAATGAGACTAGTTTCTGCTTTTATTTTTGCAGTAATCTCTCCGATAATATCGATCTCAATTAACTCTTGATTAATCTTTATTATTTCGATATTTCTTCTATATGTATCTGACTATGTTTTTATTTCTAAATAATGGATATCAAAAATATCTATTTCAAGAGAAATTGAATTGTACCCTGAATCAGCCCATTTTACAGGTTGAGAATCCGCATAAAATGGCATATCAAATTTCAATGTTGCCTTTCTACCTTCTTCTTTAATAAAAATACCCTCTATACGTATATTCTCCAATTTCGACAATTCTTTATATAGAATTTTTTTTAAAAGTTTCCTTCTAAGTTTTCGTACCACATCGTAACAACTCCTATTAATTTGAATCAATCATGTAAAATATTGCGCCTTGTTTAGTAAAGATTACTTCATGTGGGTTACCAATAGGATCGTTTACATTTCTACAGATATGGAGAAAGCTATAACCTAAACAAACTATCACTTTGTTTACTACTCATTGCCAAATATCCATATGATTTTACCATCTACTGAGATTTTACTTGTTGTATATTCATAGAGTGATAATTCGAACAATGTTTTTTCTTCAACTATACAATAATATAAACTGTCGTATTCATTTTTGCTAGGAAGATTAATAATAAGTTGAACTTTAACTATAGCTGCAACATATTCTATAAAGTTGATATCATGAATTTCTAGACCATTATCTGTCTCAAAGACTGTGTCTAACTTAGCAATATTTTTTAGTCCATTTCCATATTATCTTTTTCACATTTTATTAATGTACCTATTAGAGAGTCATAACCCATTCACTTACATCCTTTTTGATTGTTAGAGGGTATCATATTTTAACGTTTTTTATTCATCTATCAGCAAATTCAGATAATATTTATCATTCTCTTGGATTTTAATTAAAAATTCTTCCAAAGAATCAGCAATTTTGACATCATAATAGAAAACTGCGCTTCTATCGATCTCATTCAATTCAATTGACATTAAAGCTGTTTCATTTGCTTCAAAAAATATTAACTTATTATTTTCATATTTATCAAAGATTTCAATATCAGGATAGAATTCAAAATCATTAACTCTTAACCGAAAGTCTCTTACAGAATACGGGTCCATCATACGATTAATATTATATTCCGAACCATATATAAATCCATAACCTACTTCTAGATAAAAATGAATTAATTCCTTAGGTAACTTTAAATCAAGTTCTTTCTCTACATTCATTATTTCTTTTTCAATTACTGGGAAAAAGCTATTTTCTTTGTTGCTCTTAATTTGTTCATATCTCAATATTTTAAACTCCTCTACATGATGTATTAAATCTCCTGTTCATTTCAGTTGCTACTATTATTATTCAGAGAAGGAAATCATACCCTCACTTGTTAAAAAATCTTTTAATACCCTATATTTTACACCCTCTTCTGAATCGTTTTGTAAATTCGTTATTTCCCTCTCTTAAGTAGTTGATTTAAAAACTTGAAAAGCATTGCATAGTCAAAAAAGTTTTTTTATTCTCCCGCCTAATTGTGCCTAATCTTCAATTAAAGATAATATTCATTATTATTGAGAAACTTTTTGAAAAAATCCTCTACCGATTCAGCTATTTGAGTATCAAAATAATATACTGGGTTATTAACTAATTTTAAATCTAATGAAATATACACACCTTCGTTTACTTCAAAAAAAATAAGTTTATTTTCATCATCAAAAAGTTCGTCTAAATCTGGATCAAATTCAAAAACACCTTCTCTTAATCTAATATCTGCTACTGTCCCTGGTCCCATAATTCTATTTATTGAGTTAGCACTTTGACCTTTAATAAAACCATAGCCAATTTCTAAATATAACTGTCTTAAATCATTTGGAAAACTTATATCCATTCTTTGTTCAGCTTTTAAAATATCATCTTCAGATACCTTATAAGTTTTATTTTCTAGTTCATTAATAAATTTAAAATTAGCCATATTCTATTTTACCTCCTTGGAAATAGTTTACCTGATGGAGCTCCCTTTCCATGTATCCCTGATTGATGTTCGTTAGGATATTTAGCCGGATGATTATTCCACCACTCATGAGCGCCACCAAAGTTATTCTCTATGATATGATGAGCATCATACGGTTGACTAACCCTCCGAGCAACCTCTCCATTCTTATCAAGTACTTCTTCTGTAAATCATGGCCACTTTTGTTTGGTTTTTTCTTCCCACTCTGCAATTAATTTATATTTCAAGTTTGATGTAAATTTGCTTCTATGCTTAGCAATCTCTTTTGGTGTCAATTTTTCATAGTTTTTGTTTCTTAAGGCCTCTTTAATCAGATGAATTTGATCTTTATTAACCTTTCGTCCAGTTTTAGCCTCTATATCCCTAAGATAAGCTTTTGCTAAATCTATATTAAGTTCACCCGCACCTTTACCCGTCTTCTCAACTCTCTTCACCACATTCTTCCCTTGATCAATCTTAATGGCATATTTCCCGCCTTTAATGATTTTCATAAATGGGATAATAGAGGCTGCGGATAGGGCTTGGTCGGTGCTGCTAATATTTTTGCTGGTTTCTGGGTCTTTACCAGTAACTGCTCGGTAGCCGTCGTAGATTCCGCTGTATTCTAGGATGATGTTTTCGGCGGTTGAGACAACTTCGCAGTGTAATTATGGGTTTGACGTTTTCACGCTTCCAAATACCTGCACATAAACTCATTTTATTTTGTTCAATCGTAATACATAATAAAAGGTACTTTGATACTCAATAGCATCAAAGTACCTCAAAATAAAATATGTTACTTTTAATTTCTCATGAACAAAGATTATATAGAGTAGCTCTTTTGCTTTTTAGGGAATTCAATTCATTTTCTTGATTGTTTTATATTATATTTCAGTTTAATTTTCTTCATATAGTTATCTATTTCTAACTTATTTTCTGGATGTCTAACTAAATAGAATTCTACAATTTCATCTAGATATTCATATAAAGTTTCATAATCTAATATTACTTCCTCGTCTTCTTGTACGGCAGGATAATCGAAATAAAAAGCTATTCCTTCTTCACCGAAATAATCTTCTTCCCATTCTTCATAATCGTCTGCAAAAACACACCATACATGTTCGATACCATACCCCTCTTTTTTTGAAAATTTATCCATAATTGTTAGGAACCTTTCGTCCCCCATTACTTGAAAGAAGTATTTTACAAGCTCTTTATTTTTATTTTTCAATGTTTTCACTCTCCATTAGCTCAATGTTGGGAAGAAGTTTGTAATTTCTCCTGTAGCTTCATCAATATAACCTTCAAACTTCAGTCCGTTCTTAGAAGTTCCAGTAATTTTCCTACCTTCAATCTTTCCATTCTTCATCGCTTCTTCGCCCCACTGTAACATTTTCTTATCTGAAATCAACCTTGGATCATAAACTGTCTTTGGGGTACGAACTTTTTTTAGTTCACCAGGGATAATATTACCTTCTAGGTTATCCTTATTTAATTCCTCCGTAAAAACTCTAACTACGGTTCCGCTCCAAATTTGAGTATCATCTTCAATTTCCAGAACAGATATCCAATCATTATTCATCATTCTATTACATCCCTACTTTGATCCTACTTTCACTTCACCATCATGAAATATTTCAATAACATAACCAGAAGATGGTGAAAAAATCCATGTATCAAAACTGACTGCAGTAACATCATCTATAGCTTCAAAAACTTTATCTAAAGTAGATTGAATAATTGGTAACGTCCCTTCATCCCAAATTACATAAACAACATCATTATACTCATCCATTTTTTGATTTAAAAAGGATTGTATCTCATCAAACGTATTCACTTCAGCATAAGAAGATAAATTCTTCCATTCAATTTGCCCCCAATCAGAAAATGGAAATGAACTTTCAAAATGGCTTAATATTTTATCCCTACTATTATCATATAAAACGTGTACATTCTCACCAAGTGCCTCACTACATTCTTCAAATAAACTCATATAAAATCTCCTTATCTATTCAGATGTTTTAATAAAGATTTAAAAGTACCTTCGTTACCTTCAAACGGTATAGCGATTTTCTTTGCATTAGCTCCTTTACCATTACGAAAATCTTCAATATTTATATGTGGTCCCTTATTAGGATCATAATCTAATCTCCATCTTACTTTTCCGTCAGCAGACTGCCTACCAACAACTTTACCATACCCAGCACTCGACTTAAGCGTACCTGTATATGGTTGTGCATTGGGTCGGGTTATTACAGGAAGAGATCCAATAACAGATGATAAAGTCGCAGGTATGGATCGTTTCTCCTTTATTTTCTTTTACTGCTGGAAGCAAGCGCCTTGTCCGTTTCGATCATGGTGTTCACCGCTTGTTCTGTTTGTACAAGTTGTTTCTGAAGAATGTCTATATAGGATGTACTTAATTCGTTCAGCTGCTGATTGATTTTTTCTAATGTGTCTGCCGTCAGGAGCTGATTTCTTCCTTTGATGGTTGTTGGAAGTGTTGCATTCATTTGAGCGCCTGATTGTTTTGCATGCTGTAATACTCGTTTGACCTGACTGGCATCTATTTTAATTTCTCTGCTCATGTGACTACCCTCTTTTTTCTTCCAGTTGTTTCTGCTTTTCTTTCTCTATTTTTCTTTCAACCGAATGAATTTCATGTTCTAATGAATGGATCTCTGATTTTAAGTCGCTGATTTTCTCATCAATTCGATTCACTAGATTGGTCAGCTGTACACTTTTTATCTCTTGACTGGCGGATGCCATCTCGTCTCGAATGTCATCAAATGTATCTGCGAGATGGCCAAACCATGTATGTGATGTCAGATCTGGATGAGTCATTTTCTTGTTAGCATCTGCCAGAGCAGACTTTGCTTCTTTGATTTCTTTTCGACACATGTTCAGTTCTATGATTTGTTCTTTTTTTATGGATATGTCTGCCTTTAACGAATACAAGGCTGTTGTATAACCGATGATAGCTCCAGACATCGTCAAACACCTCTATTCCTCAAATAGTCCTCCGTTATGTTACCATTTACTAGCACAAGAGGCATATGATTGAAAACGGATTCGCTTAAAAATGAATCGTATGTATTGGGTTTTTATACCTAATTCACATAAAAAAAGCTAGCTTCGTTTTGACACGAAGCTAGCTTCTTGGATGATTATATTATAGTGCTTGAGCTGCTGTGATAAGCGCAAGATTGTAAACGTCTTCGGCATTACAGCCTCTTGAAAGATCGTTTACTGGCTGATTTAGACCTTGTAGGATTGGACCTACAGCTTCAAAGTTACCTAAGCGCTGGGCAATTTTGTAGCCAATGTTTCCAGCTTCAAGGCTAGGGAAAACAAATACACTAGCATCGCCTTTGATGACGGAATCTGGTGCTTTTTTCGCTGCCACTGAAGGAACGAAAGCTGCATCGAATTGGAACTCTCCATCAAGAACAAGCTCAGGTGCTTTTTCTTTTGCAATGCGAACCGCTTCAGATACTTTATCTGTTTCGTCTGATTTTGCTGAACCTTTTGTAGAGAAGCTAAGCATTGCTACACGTGGTTCGATGTCAAACATTTTTGCTGTGTTTGCACTTTCGATCGCAATTTCAGCAAGATCTTGGCTGTCTGGTGCGATGTTGATCGCACAATCAGCAAACACATATTGCTCTTCGCCGCGAGCCATAATGAAGACGCCAGAAGTTTTCTTTACGCCTTCTTTTGTTTTAATGATTTGAAGTGCTGGGCGCACTGTGTCAGCAGTTGAGTGTGCTGCTCCGCTTACAAGGCCGTCTGCAAGACCTTTATACACAAGCATTGTACCGAAGTAGTTTTCATCCAGTAATGCTTTTCTCGCTTGCTCTTCTGTCGCTTTGCCTTTACGTCTTTCGACGAAAGCTTGTACAAGATCTTCAAAACCTTCATATGTATGAGGATCATACACGTCAACACCATCAAGTGTAAGACCTAATTCTTTTGCTTTTGCTTTTGCTTCTACTTCTTCCTTCTTACCTACAACAATTGGCTGCAATACTTTGCCATCTGCTAGTTTTTGAACGGCTGTTAGAATGCGTTCGTCCATTCCCTCAGGAAAAACGATCTTAACTCCTTTACCTGCAACCTTTTCCTGAACTGTTGAAAAAATATCTGCCACTTCAATACCCTCCTTGATTTTACAAAAAAAGCGTTCTCTTTTAAGCATACTCTTCTTCTACATAAATTCAAACTACCAACTTACATTATAGCGCTTACAATTTAAATTCTTATTTTTCAAACTAATTAAATCAATTTCTAGAAAAGCGTTTTCGTCGTTCAAGTTTTGATCACATCTTCATTTGGACAAACTATGTTATAGTTGGAACAGATGGAAAACTGTAAATAGGAGTGAAAGAAATGAGCGAACAACATACAACAAATGAAGCAGCTCAAACACTAGATGGCTGGTATGCACTGCATGATTTTAGAACGATCGACTGGACAGCTTGGAAGCTGCTGACAAGCGATGAGCGTCAAGCTATCATTCATGAGTTCACAGGTCTATTAGAAAAATGGAAAACAGCTGAGCACAATCAGGCTGGAAGCCAAACAATCTATAGTATTGTCGGCCAAAAAGCAGATATTATGCTCATGATTTTACGTCCGACCATGGAAGAACTGGGTGAAATTGAACTTGAATTCAACAAGACACGACTAGCAGAGTTTACGATTCCAGCTTATTCTTACGTGTCAGTTGTTGAACTCAGCAACTACTTGGCAGGAGGCGGAGATGGCGGAGACCCTTACGAGAACCCGCATGTACGTGCGCGCCTCTATCCAGAGCTTCCTTCTTCTCAATATGTCTGTTTCTATCCAATGGATAAAAGACGTTCTGGCAATGACAACTGGTACATGCTTTCAATGGATGAACGTAAATCCCTTATGAGAAGCCATGGTTTAATTGGCAGAAGCTATGCTGGGAAAGTAAAACAGATCATTACAGGTTCTGTTGGCTTTGATGATTATGAGTGGGGCGTCACTCTTTTCTCTGATGATGTGCTTCAATTTAAAAAATTGGTTTACGAAATGCGATTTGATGAAGTGAGTGCACGTTACGGCGAATTTGGTTCCTTCTTTGTTGGAAACCGATTAGCAAACGAGCAACTAGCGTCTTATTTCCATGTATGATAAACTCTTAAGGCTTCGGATCTCTCCGAAGCCTTTTTATGTATTTGTTTAGAAAGGTGATCTCATCATGAAAAACTTCCCCATCGCTATTTTTGCGTTAACGCTCGGTGCGTTTTCGATTGGCATGACTGAATTTGTGATCATGGGACTTTTGCCAAATGTCGCAAATGATCTTCATGTATCTATTTCTGCTTCAGGTCAGCTGATTACCGGATATGCACTCGGTGTCGCAGTTGGCGGCCCTATTTTAACGTTATCAACTGGAAAAATGTCGAGAAAACGTCTCCTCATTCTATTAATGATTCTTTTCGTAGCAGGAAATGCTGTCGCAGCTGTATCGTCTTCTTATGGTCTCTTGATGGCTGCACGTATTTTAACGTCATTTGCCCATGGTACCTTCTTTGGTGTCGGCGCCATTATGGCTGCACGGCTTGTTCCTAAGGAGCGAAGCGCAAGTGCGATCAGCTTCATGTTTACAGGACTGACAGTAGCCAATGTACTGGGTGTGCCATTTGGCACCTTTATCGGAAATCAATTCGGCTGGCGCATGTCATTTCTCGTTATTGCTGTCATTGGTCTCATTTCCTTAATCGGTATTATCAGTTTAGTACCCAATCAATCGAAAGAAGAAGTATTAGATATTCGAAATGAAATATCGGTGTTGAAAAAGCCGCAGGTCCTCGTCTCCTTTGCGATGACGATATTCGGTTTTGCGGGTGTGTTTACCGCCTTTACGTATATCAGCCCGATCCTGCTGCAAGTGACTGGCTTTCAGGAAAACGGGGTCACCCTCATTCTTGTCCTCTTTGGGCTTGGGGTCACCATTGGGAATTTAGTCGGTGGAAAACTTGCAGACTGGAAGCTGATGCCGAGTATTATCGTCACATTGATCTTGCTGATGGCTGTTCTGTTGTTATTCACATATACATCTGTCTTTAAAGTGCCTGCCGTGCTGACGATTTTTGTTTGGGGAATTATTTCATTTATTCTCGTTCCTACCTTGCAATACCGCACGATGAACATGGCACATGAAGCCCCGACACTCGCATCAACGCTCAGTCATTCTGCCTTTAATATTGGAAATGCAGGCGGTGCAGCGCTTGGCGGTCTTGCTATCGAAATCACACATTTACAGCTTGTCCCGCTCTTTGCGGCAAGTGTAACATTCATTGGATTGATCATTACGATCATGAGCTATCAGTCAGATAAACGAATCAAAAGGACCTGAGGGCAGGTCCTTTTTCTATTTCACCACGGTCATTTCTGGCTCTTCTATTTGTTTCACACGTTCCTGAATGGGATGGGTAAAGGAATGCTCTGACAAGACAATATGGGAGACCGTTTTTGTAAAGCCAGACACATCTTGAATAAACGCTTCAATTTCTTCAAGAGAAGAAACAGACAGCTTAATGAAAAAACAGGACTGTCCTGCCACTCGATAAGCAAAGAACGCACGTGGATGCTGGTTCATAAATGTCACAAAACGCTGATACTCCCCATTTAATACGGTGACTTCCAGTAAACAGTCTATCATCAGACCCAGCTTTTTATAATTGACTTGAACAGAATACCCTTCGATAATCCCTGCATCCTCTAGTTTTCGCACTCTTTCTGCTACCGCAGGTGCTGATAAATTCACTCGTTTGGACAATTCCCTCATTGATAAGCGGGCATCTTCTCTCAATTCGTTTAAAATATGCACATCCACATCGGTGATTTTCATTCGTTACGCTCCTATCCCAAAATCGTTCCATTTGAAAAGTATTTTATGATGATACTTATGATACGAAATGTAAAATAAAACTAAATAATGGTAGAATTTATTTTAACGGAATTGAATGAAAAAGCAAGTATGGAGGGATCACTTGATGAAAGAATCTTTAGACAGCCAGGCTTCTAAAACATTTCCCATCACACTTGCCATTGCACTCACACTTGGCGTTTTTGCGGCGGGATCGGAGGAACTGGTGATTTCACCACTGCTGCCTGATTTATCAAATTCCTTTCAGCACTCTCTTGATGTTCTCGCTCTTTCCATCAGTATTTATGGGTTAGCTGTGCTGGTTGGAGCTCCGCTGCTCGTTCCTTTAGGGGATCGATATTCAAGAGAGCTGTGTTTGATGATTGGGCTGTCTTTCTTTTTGATTGGAACAGTGATGTGTGCTGCTGCTCCAAATTTGGCCGTGTTTTTTGCAGGCCGTGCTATTTCTGGGCTGGCAACTGGTGTATTTGTGCCAACAGCCTATGCTCTTGTGGGCGACCGGGTTCCATACGAATATCGCGGCAAAGTGATGGGACTCATTGTATCGAGCTGGTCTCTTTCTCTTGTCCTTGGTGTGCCCATTGGCGCCTTTATCGGCCAGAGTTTAAACTGGCGCTGGACGTTTTGGATCTTCGCTATGATGAGTCTCGTTGTCCTGCTGCTCGTCATCCTTGAATCAAGAAAACAAGTCAGAGCAGCTGATTCGAAGGCACCTCAAGCTAGAGAGAAAACAGGCTCTTTATGGGGGGCTTTGAAAATTGATCGTGTGCCTGCCTATTTGACTGTGACGTTTTGCAATATGCTTGGATTTTACGGCATGTACTCGTTTTTAGGTGCTTATCTGCAAAGTCTGTTTGATGGCGGACAATCAACAGCTGGACTTCTTATTATGGCTTATGGCGTCGGCTTTTCTATGAGTATGTTTACTGGAAAATTAGCAGACTGGTTCGGTAAAACCCGTTCCCTTGTCTTTGTGCTGGGTGGAATTGCGCTTGTTCTAGCCTTGCTTCCTTATGCGCCATTCTCGTGGATGTTGCTGATTTTCGCTCTATTTATTTGGGGTGCTATGCAAAGCTTATCTGTCACGCTTCTAAGCACCGTTCTAAGCGACTGCTCTCAAACCCATCGCGGGAAAGTGATGGCTTTTTACAGCCTGGCCTCCAACCTTGCTGTTATGCTCGGTTCCGCACTGATGGGACCCGTTTATGTCCATTTCGGATATCATACGGTAGGTCTTGTCTGTGCACTCATTACGCTTGTTGGTTTTATCATCAGCTTCGGCAGCTATAAACGAGAACGTTCTATTCAGAAATGTAAGGCTGTCTAGTTCCATTTCCCCTGGATGAAAATAAAAAAGACCTTTCTCCTGCGAAAGGCCTCTCTTCTCTATTTAAATGTCGTTTCCCAATTAAATCCGATCGCCTCATCATTCCACGCAATTCTCTTCTCATCTGGGTTTTTTGGGTCGTACGATTCTGTTGTAAAATACACAATCTGCAGCGGCGTCTCCCCTAATACGCGGTAGCCATGGGCAACTCCCTTTGGGATGAGGAGCAGCATCGGATTATCTTCTCCCATATAATACACATCGGTTTGACCCTTTGTCGGGGAATCTTCTCTCAAATCGTATAAAACGACCTGTGCATGACCTGCTGGGAAAAACCAAACATCGTCTTGTTTTTCATGATAATGAAAGGCTTTGATCACTCCTGGGAAACTTTTCGACCACGACGCCTGCCCAAATCGCTTTAGCATCGGTTCGTCATCTCGAATAAGCTCTGCGAAAAAGCCGCGATCATCACAATGTTTCATGAGTTTTTTCGTTTGTACACCATCAATCATGCTGCTCGAATCTCCCTTCTTTCTGCAAGTATTCGTGAAGTGCATCCTTCCAATGTCTTGGCTTCCAGCCTGTCGCTTCAATCGCTTGCAGGTCTAAAACAGAGTAGGCGGGCCGAGGTGTTTGGAAGCCATACTCTTCAGTGGAAATGGGCTCAATTGTCGTAGACAGACCGCTTGCTGCCACAATTTCTGCCGCAAAGTCAAACCATGAACAGCTTGCTCGGTTACTGACATGATAAATACCTGCTTTCTGGTCAAACAAGTGAATCAAAGCTTCTGCGGCATCCTTTGTATAAGTAGGAGACCCTAACTGATCATTGACGATGCGCAAATGATCCTTCGTTTCAGCCAGCCGAAGAATGGTATTCACAAAGTTATGTCCCTCATGTCCATAAAGCCACGATGTCCGAATGATCTTCACTTCATCTGACACAAGATGAATCAATTCTTCTCCAAGTTTTTTACTCTTTCCATAAATGGTTTGCGGATCTGCTTGTGCATCAACTTGGTAAGGGGTATCCGCTTGCCCATCAAACACATAATCTGTGCTGACATGTAATACATCAGCCCCTACGTTCTTAGCCTCAAGCGCTGTATAGTAGGCGCCAATCCCATTCACAAGATAGGCTTTTTCCGTTTCTGTTTCGCATTGATCCACAGACGTATAAGCAGCCGCACTGACAACAATATTCGGACGGAAATGTCTCATTGCATGTCTGACTGCCTGTTGATCTGTGATATTCAGCATACTCCTTGTTAAAGCAATGACTGTGATGTCTTTTTCTTTCAGCTGTTTCGTCAATTCTTTCCCTAATTGGCCGCCTGCACCGGTGATTAAAACTTTCATCGGTCACCCTTCTTCACTTTGATCATATTTGGCACGATACCAATCGATCGTTTTTTCGATACCTTTTTCGAATGAAGTTGCCTGCACCCAGCCAAGCTCTTCTTTTAGCTTACTGGCATCAATGGCATACCGCCTGTCATGCCCTTTCCGGTCTTGAATAAACGCGATTTGGTCATGAGAGATGCCTAGATGTGTGAGAATGGTTTTGGTTAAATCAAGATTTGTTTTCTCGTTGCCACCGCCAATATTGTACACCTGACCGGCTGTTCCGTTTTCTACTACTTGTTTTACGGCTCTCGCATGATCCTCTACATACAGCCAATCGCGGATCTGCTGGCCGTCTCCGTATATCGGAATCTTTTCACCATTGACCGCTTTTCTAATAATGGTTGGGATTAATTTTTCTTCATGCTGATAAGGTCCGTAGTTGTTGCTGCATCTTGTGATCATTGCGGGTAATTGGTGGGTGTGGATATAAGATTTCACAAGCAAGTCTGAACTTGCCTTGCTTGCTGAATAAGGATTATTCGGTGAAAGTGGTGTTTGTTCTGTGAAAGCAGGATCATCCGGCTCTAAATCTCCATATACTTCATCTGTCGAAATATGAATAAGTTTTTTCGCCTTTCCCTTTAAAACAGCTTCAAGCATACGATAGGTACCAAGGACATTTGTTTGGATAAAGGGTTCTGCTGACTGAATACTGCGATCGACATGTGATTCTGCTGCGAAATGAATGCTGGCATCATAGGCTTCATCAAATACTTGATCTAGTTCGTCTTGCAGCGTAATATCTCCCTGAACAAAACGGAAATGAGGTAGCTTTGATAAATATTCCATCTCCTCTGGATGACTGGCATATGTTAATTTATCAAATACGGTAAGCCGGACATCGGATTCTTGAAGCAGCAGCTTCACAAAATTCAGTCCAATAAACCCTGCTCCACCTGTAATTAAATAAGACTTCGTCATTCGTATCCCTCTTTTTCCTTCATCGTTTCAAACATTTTTATAGATGCTTCGTGGAGAGATTCATGTGTTCCTGCATCAATCCACCACCCTTTTAACATATCATAGGTCAGCTGGCTATTTGAGATGTAGAGATTGTTCACATCAGTAATCTCTAGTTCACCTCGATCTGACGGCGAGATTTCCTCGATATATTGAAAGACGTCTTGATCATAAAAATAGATGCCCGTGACGCAGTAAGATGACCTCGGGTGCTCTGGCTTTTCTTCTATTGATAAAATTCGGTGATGAGCAGGATCAATTTCTGCAATGCCAAACCGTTTTGGATCTGCCACCTCTTTCAATAAAACCTTGGCTCCGCTTTCTTGTTGCCTAAAGGCGTCGACAAAAGGGCGTAATGAATCTTCAAATACATTATCACCAAGCATCAGCACAAATTTTTCCCCTTTAACAAAGGGCTTTGCATAGGATAAACCATCGGAAATACCAGACGCTTCTGGCTGTACTTGATACACAATGTTCATCCCAAGTTCACGATCATCTTCCAGTAACTTTTGAAACAACGGAATTTGTTCTTCCTGTGAAATCAGCATCACATCTACAATTCCTGCTTCTTTCAGTTTGAATAATGACCAATAAATCATCGGGTATGGACCAACCGGCAGCAAGTGTTTGTTGAAAATCTTCGTTAATGGTGCCAGCCGTGATCCTTTTCCTCCTGCTAAAATAACTCCCTTCACATCTACACATCCTTATGTTCTTTTTGGTGTGATTTCATGAGGTGTATAAGAATGTTTTTCACTCGTTCGATTCCTTTTCCATCAATGAGTGAACGTCCATTAAGATGAATGCTTCTGCGGAGAAAATAGCTGTCAGACAGTTTTTGAACAGCTTGCACCAGGTCTTTTTCTTCCACAAGGTCACCTAATCCAAGGTGAAAACAAGCGCCCTTTTGTGCAAACATGCTCGCTGTCACTGCTTGGTGGTCTACTTGCGATAGGACAATGCTGGGCACCCCGATACAAATTACCTCATATAACGTCATACCGCCTGCTACGATAGCCACATCAGCTTCTGATAAAAGAACCGGTAGTTGATCTGTATGTTGAATGAATTGGATATGTTCCGCCTCTACTTGCTCTTTGATGTGAGAGGCTTTTCCTGCGACCGCTAAAATGTCTAGGTGATTTGTTTGAAGAAGCGCCGATATAGCCTTTGATAACAGGCCGCACGGATCACTGCCGCCAAGGCTGATGACCACCTTTTTACATTCTTTCCGAACCTCATATGTGTCTTTGAATCGATTAATCTCGTGATCTAACAATAAATAGGGCGTTCCATGATAATAAGCCGTGCCATTAACCTGCTCGTGCTTCCCGTCCAGACCGCCATAAATGCCGTTTATGACCGTGTCTGCAAGCTGACAGGCTTCCTCTCTTTTTTCCTCAAATAAGACCAGCCTCGCACTGCCACAGGAGTCTTTAATCATTTGAAGAAACTGAAGATCACAATCAAGGACATCTATGACTAAAAGGTCAGGCTTTAGCTTTTTGATGTCTTGTTGGACCTGGAGAAGCGCATTCGACTCATGCACCATCTGAACGTGCCACTCTGGGTGCGAAAGCATTTCTACACAAATCTGATCATTTGTATAGAAATATAGGTCGTTCCCTTCCTGAAGCAGTTCTTTTGCCAAACGTTTCATTCTGACGACATGACCCATTCCTCTTAAAAAACCCCCATAAACAACAATCATGATTTTTTTGTTCATTCAGCATCCTTCTGTCTCACAGATTGATTCAAACGAACAATGTCTGGATGTTGTTCACAGATGGAAATGAGCTCAGCTGTCGGCACAGCAATAGAACCACCAGCTTTCTCTAATAAACAGGTAGCAAACACATAATCTTCTTCTGTATCAATCGTGAATCGATAAGCAGGATATGCAAGTTCTTTGGGCGGTGTGAATAATTGAAGGTGAAATTGCTCGGGATGCTTTCTGATATACAGCGTGACATGCTCACGTTCTGAATAAGTGAGGGGGAATTTGTCGATTTCACATAAAATAGATGCCTCAATCATTTCCCCGGAAATACCGAGTGGTGTTCCGTTCGTATATGTGTAATCAGCCTTTTCCTGTCTATGTTTTTCAAGCATTTTCGACAAAAGCGAAGGATCTATAAATGGATTGTCTCCCGTTAAACGTACAACCGTTTTAGGTTCAAATTGGCGGACAATCTGCGCAAACCGCTCAAGCACATCTGCCTCACTGCCTCGAAACACCTTATAGCCCTTTGACATACAGTATTGAGCCAAATAGTCATCCTCTGGCTCGACCGTTGTGGCAATCATAAGGTTTTGCATTTTGTGATAGTAATCATCTGATTGCTTCACCCGCTCCACAATCAAATCAATCAGCGCCATGCCGCCGATCGGTTTCATCACTTTTTTGGGCAGTCTTGTTGATCCCATCCTAGCCTGAATGACAAAAAGTACATCATGCATCATCTCGAGACTCCTGCATGAGTACGTCTTTCCACGAAACGCCTGTATGAGCTGGGATGTCTCTCACAGCCTTTGTGCCAAGTAAAATCGGCATATATCGCGGATGCAACCCCTGATTTTTTTGTCCAGGGCGCAACACAGCTACATTTTCTGACGTGAGGGTCTCTCCCTTTGCAATGCCTTTGGTCGTAAAAATTCCTCGATACGCAAATTCTCGAATCTGCCCTTCAATGGCTGTTGTCGTTTTATAAGAACTGCCAAGAAGCTCCTCTGGTAATGAATGAACGTCTATTTCCGCTTGATTCCGCTGCTTTTCTGCTGCTCGAATGTGCTGAACCATTTCCTTTAATTCTTCAGGATTAAGAGCAAATGAATGATCCGCTCCGGGTAATGTTTTATCTATTGTAAAATGTTTTTCAATCATTGCTGCCCCGAGCTTCACAGCGGCTACTGGCGCTTCCGTCGGGTGTTCACTATGATCTGAAAAGCCAATGACTGCTTCAGGGAAAGCGGATCTTAAGGTTTGAATCACCCGCAGGTTCGTATATGCTCTAGGCGCTGGATACTTTGCCACACAATGCATGATGGCGACTTGTTTATTTTGCTGGCTCGTAATCGTTTCGTATGCTTCATGAACATCAGCAATGGTGGCCCCAGCTGTTGAAAAAATGATCGGCTTGTGAAAAGAAGCCGTATGACGCAAAAGAGGCAAATGGTTGATTTCATAGGATGCCAGTTTAAAAGCAGGCGGATTCGTTTGATTCAATAAATCAGCCGATTCTTCATCACACACGGTGCTTAAAAACATCAGTCCTTTTTCCTTACAACGTCTCAATAAGACAGGCAGCCATTCTGGCGGCAGCTCCATTTGTTCCACTAAAGAAAAAATAGACACTTCTTCTCCTTTGGCCGTTTCGTATAACCCCGGTTCCTTTTGATACATCCGATCCGCTTGAAACATTTGAAACTTCACCGCATCAGCCCCTGCTTCTTTTGCCACATCAATTAAAGCAAGTGCCTGATCCAGCTTTCCATCATGGTTAATGCCTGCCTCTGCAATGATAAAGACAGGCGAACCATCTCCCACTTTGCGATCTCCGATATAGAAATGCGCCATCTTACCTCTCTCCTTTTTTCGGCCACACATGGTAATACAGAAAAGTATTCATTGTCCTAAACCCCATCTTTTCGTACAGCTGGATGGCTGTCGTATTATGAAGCTGTGTCCCCGCAGAAATGAAGTGATGCCCTCTGTGATGAGACACTTTCATCATCTCAATAAACAGCTTTTTTCCGATCCCTTTTCCTTGAACATCCGGTCTAATCGCAAAAAGCTCAAGCCCCATCTCATGCCCCTTTGTCATACCTTGAATCAAGCCAACCACTTCATCATTTACCTTGGCAACGAGGTTGATATCTGCGCGTCCGAGTAAGTTGTTTCTCATCCACTCCTGATAAAAATGCTGAACAACACGCTGGTCTAAATATGGATCAAGGGCATAACGGCTTTTCACAAAAGCCTGATCACCTAGTAAGACCGCCTCATCGTAATCCTTTTCATCTGGCACACCCATCACCACATCTTGATCTGATGATGGCATCTCCATCAGGGCAGGCGGTGCCTCAAGCCTAGTGAGACCACCGACATAATACACATGAGATAGTTTTTGAACAATGCGGTTTTTTTCAAGATCAGCCGCCTCAAGACGTAAAAAGAAAAAATCACATTTTTCTGTTCTCATCCAATTGATGAATCTCTCCATCAATTCTTTAAAGAGCAGCGCTGATTCAGCTTCCACAAACTTCACATGAAAAATATGCTTATCAAAAATGCCGCTCTCCCAGTTGGACCATTCGTATAACAGCACTGCTTTGAGCTTAGCGCCGCTGACAAGAGCAAACTGCTTGAATCCTGTCATGCGTTCCGCTTCATGACCATATGTTTCCAGCCAAGCTGCCAGCACCTGATCGTCTATTGCATGAACGACTTTCATGAAGAGGCCTTCTTGTCTTTTAAAATTGACACGACTGCGGTGATGACATCCTGCACATCTTCATCTGTCATACTTGGATAGAGCGGGAGCGAAAGCGTTCGTTTGTAATAAGTGAGTGCCTCAGGGAAATCCTCTGGTGAATGGTTGTAGGTCTCTTGATAATATGGATGCAAGTGAACGGGAATAAAATGAACACTCGTGCCGATTTTATATTCCTTTTGCAGCTGATCAATCATGTCATCGCGTGTGATCATTGCTTCTTTTGGCTCAACTTGCAACACATATAAATGCCACGCATGTCTTCCCTCATCATGTACAGGCGGCAAGATGAGACCAGCTTCATGTTGAAATGCCTGATTGTATGTCTTCGCAATCTGTTCTCTGCGTGTCTGCATCTCCTTCAATCGGCTTAGCTGAACGAGCCCTAACGATGCTTGCACGTCAAACATGTTCATTTTATAGCCCGGTTCCTCGACCTCGTAATACCATGTTCCCTTTTCTCCATAACGATTCCACGCTCCCTTACTCATCCCGTGAAGCGCCAGCCTTCTGATTCTAGCCGCAAGTGCATCATCATTTGTCGTCAGCATGCCGCCTTCACCAGTCGCTATGTTTTTCGTTGCATAGAAGCTAAAAGCGGTCGCATCACCAATTGATCCAATCGGTTGATCATGATAGGTCGTATAGAGGGCATGAGCGGCATCCTCCAACACGAACAAATCATATTTTTTGGCAATCGCTAAAATTTGGTCCATATCACACGATTGACCAGCAAAATGTACAGGGACAACCGCTTTCGTATGTGGTGTAATGGCCGATTCTAATTTTTTCGCATCTAGATTGAGTGTTGCCGGATCAATATCCACGAAAATAGGGGCTGCCCCCGTATGGATGATCGTATTGGCTGTTGCGCAGAACGTCAGAGGCGTTGTGATGACCTCATCACCAGCTCCAATGCCTCTCGCCTTTAACGCTAAAAATAGAGCAGCTGTACATGAATTGACTGCTATTGCGTGCTTCGCTCCAGTCAGCTGCCTAAACTCTTCTTCAAACTGTCTAACTTTTGGTCCGGTGGACAACCAGCCGGACTTTAATGTTCCAATGACTTCATCAATTTCTTCCTGTTCAATAAAAGGCAGTGCATAAGGAAGAAATTGTGCTCTCTTTTGTCCCATATCGCTTGCACACCCCTATCTTCATCTCTGAAAATCCACACCTGTTTTTGTTTTGAGCAGAGAAAGCAGAACATCGGTCGATTGTGCATGCGGATAATGTTCTTGAATGAAACGAGCTCCTTGCTGTTTCGCCAGCTTCATTTCTTGTTCATCCGATAAAATACGGATCGCTTTCTCGGCCAACTCAATAGGGTTTTCCATGTGGCAGCTGCCAAGCGACTCGTAATAAGGGTATCTTCTGCCTTCTGTCATTTTTCCAATCAGTACACTCTTTTTAAAGAGCATTGCTTCCAGACCAACTGTTGATGTGAGCGTAATGACCATATCCATATACGGCAGGAGGTCATACAAGTCGATCTCTTTTTTAATTAATCTCACATGGTTCCCCGCACTTTCAATCGCTGTGTAGTCATTTAATCGATTTCGAGCGATCTCCCACGGATGCGGCTTCATAATCAGCTGAATGTCTTTCCGTTTTGCAATTGTTTTAAGAACATCACCGTAAAAGGCTTCTGAAAACGGCTGTGTTGCCACGAGCACAGTCTTTTTGTCAGGATTGAAGTTCAATTTACGAAAGACCATTTCCTGTTGAAGCGGTGTTCGCTCCTGCACCAAATCAAATCTCGGGTGACCTGTGATCTCCACCTGTTCAGGCTGACAGCCTTTGTCTACATACCAGTCCTTTTCATATTTTCCAAACACCCCGTGGCAGGTGGTGAAAATCGGCAAAAAGGCTTCGTCTCCCATGAGCGCACCGTGCTGAAGACAAATACTTGTGAGATGGCGCTTCACGGTTTGCAAGGCGAGCACACGGCTATATGCATCCTCCGTCGTACCAACCACGACAGCTGTGATCGGCTGCATCTCAAATAGCATTTCTATTTGGTCAATCACATCAATAAATTGCACAATGTCCTTCCGAAGCTTTTCTCTAAAAAAGACATTGCCAAAGACAGGATGCTGGGCGTAAGGTTTCAATAGAGCATTTGCTTTTTCAATATATTCAACATGGGCTTCTTTATTAACCTCTCCGGCTAATTCCGGCTTGCTGATCACCGGTAATCCGAAATAATCAGCCTTCTTCCAGCGTGCGAGCACCACTGTTTGGTTCGGATGGAACCGCGTGTAATTTTGTTCAGTAAAACGCAAGTGTTCAAAGTGAAGCAACACCTTTCCATGACTCGGATGATAAGGGGTACGCTTGATCTGCTGTTTATGCTGATCAAAAAATGGCTGAATGTCTTGCGGCTTCGGACAAGTCGTTGTCAGCTCTTCACCAAACGCCTCATCTTCCATACGTTCCCTCACTTCAGGGCTGATGTATTGATAAAAATTACTGATTAATCCAAGGGGGATGTGGCGATAGGATAAGTCTTTCATCAGATTCACATACTCAAAGTACACCTGCCAATAATGATGAATATAATGCGACACTTAAGGTCACCTCCCATGTCTTTGTTTTAATATATGGCGGAGCTCCCTGCAGGTAGACTGCGGAGGAAGTGCTTGAATAAAGGCACTTTTCTCTTCTTCTGCCAGCTGATAGTGAATCGACTGTTCCGTGATGTAATTGATATCTAATACTTCATCAAAGGGATAGAACGGATAAAAATGATTCAATCGAAAAAAGAACCGGGCGTCCCCTATTCGATAAAAATGTGGACTCTCATCCCAGTAAGACCCAAATTCAGCATGAATTTTTGTTAAAATAGAAGCACGATGAACAACCGAACAATGATCTATAGCGCAAGGTGCATTCCATTGCACTGTTTGCGCAGGTCGAATGGTTTCCTTTATTGGCTCTTTTTTGCTATTTAAATAGATTACTTTCGATCCAGAATAGACAATATCTTCACATGGGCGGGCATCTAGGTAACGAGTGAGCTTCTCTAAACGATCCAGAGCATAGACATTGTCATCTGTGGCATAGGAAATATACTCGCCCTTTGCCAGTTCTAACGCTTGATTAATCAGGACGGCGTATCGGGTTTTCGCTGTTCTCTCCTCCAGCGTTTTGACACCGCTTTGGATAAAATGAACGCGTGAATCTTTACGGAAAGGCTCAATAGCAGCAAGGGTTTTTTCGTTTGAACCATCGTCCATGATGAATAGCTCAAAGTCTGACAGCGTCTGCTGCAGGATCGCTTCAATTGATCTACCGACGTAAGCCGACTTGTTGTAGCTCGTCATAATGACAGTTACTTTTGTCAAAATTTTCACCTCAGTCTCTTTCAAACTATGGTTATCATATGTGTTTCCTCTTAAAGAGACTGTAGAGTGACCTATTTTTTATAAAATTGGATTTTTTTATCGATCTATCTTTGAAAAACGTGAACACTTTGGTAATATTAGTAATCATTTATGTGTATTAAAGGAGTAAAGAACATTGGAAGTTATGAAGAATGATCTCCCCAAAGAAGAGGAAGCAAAAGGATTTTTTCGGTTTTTAAAAATTTTCGTCGCGACTAAAACAATTATTCGCTCATATCAACATTCCTCTATTCCAATTTGGCTGATGATGCTCCTTGCAAGTATCGCTGGTACGGGCTGGGTCTACGAAGGGTATTTTAGCGAATATATGGGCAATCATATTCCATTTCCTTTTATTCTGTTACAAGGTGCAGGATATGGTATTTTAGCAGGCAATCTCGGTCTATTTTTCGGTGTACTCATCCTAAAGTTGTTAGGACGCCTTTTTTTCGGCAGTCAAACCGCGTATCGAGATGTACTGAAAGCCTGCTCGCTGTCGATCTTTTTCCCTTCTGCTTTATTTGCACTCAGTTGGATTTTCACGATTGGCATGCTCGGTCCGTATACGTTTGTCAAAATCTCACCCTATTTAGATCAGCATTATGAAATTTGGTATTATCTTGATCTTTTTACTGTTATTGACACTTATGCAAAGACGTGGATATTAGGAATGGCTATTTTAAGCATTGCCGCTGTGATGAAGCTAAAATTATGGCAAGCCTTTCTCGTTGTGATCACACCGCTTGCGGCATCTTTTCTCATCGTGACACTTTCATCTGATCTCCAGCGAGCTATAAATTGGATAATGTAAGATTGATCACCTGATCGAAATGAATTTCGTATCTTGTGCACTGAATCACAGACCTAACGAAGAACGCGGGTGGGTTTTCTATAACGCTGAAAAGAAAACAAAGGGCTATTTTAGCCCTTTGTCAACAATCTGCGGGACTGCATGGCAGTTCCTTTTTTTCGTTCAATGTACATATTCTCTCTTCCTGTCTCATAGTGTGAAAGAGAAAAAGAATGCTATGGAAACAACAGGCGCTTTTCTGCCTTCTGTTTAGAACACCATGAGGAAAGAGGAGGAACGTTATGAAATTGAAAAATCAATTTGGGCAAGGTTCGGGTTTCGAAGGTCAAGATTTTCGCCAGCAACAATATGGAGCAAATCCGTATCCTGCGCAGCAGATGGGTTATTCAGTCCCTCCCCAAACGCAGGGTCAAATGCAAGGTCAAATGCAGCAGGGGTATTCGCCAATGCCGTCTACTGGTACTTCACAAGGAGGCCAAGGTGGGCAAAGTGGCGGGCAGCCCTATCAAATTCCTTCGGGACCGATTTATCAGCAGAACGTCACCGGTCAGCTGCCGCTTGAGCAGTCCTATATTGAAAATATTTTACGATTAAACCGCGGCAAAGTAGCCACGATCTATATGACGTTTGAGGCAAGTAAAGAATGGAACTCTAAGATTTTTAGAGGGGTCATTGAGGCCGCAGGACGTGATCACATTATCATTAGTGATAACAAAACTGGGACACGATACTTATTGTTAACAATCTACCTTGATTACATTACGTTTGATGGGGAAATTCAATATGACTATCCATACTCGATGTCTACGTATTCTCCGAGATAACCTCAAGGTCCTATCAGCAGCAAGGTGCAGACGCCCTTGCTTTTTTCTTTTGTCTAGGTTTTTGACACACCTTCGGGGGAAGGCTCATAAGATGCCTAGTAGTTTTTATTAAACGCCTAGAGGTGACATCAATGACTGTTGAGCTGGATTATACATCGCCGAATGTCAAATATTCATTTGATCTGAACCAAAGCCCCCTTGTGAAATATGATCAACACAACCTGATTAATGTTTTAGGAAAAAAACAATTAAATTCGCTCGATCAAGTATCTCTGCTGGATATATATTTGAGTAAAAGCAAAGTAGTAGAGCCTCATTATCATCAAAATGCTGCCGAGCTTGTTTATTGTATCGCCGGCTCTGCTGCTGTATCCATGTTGAACCCTTTTACAAAAAAGCTGTCCACCTACACCATTACCCCTGGGCAGGTAGCCAATGTGCCACAAGGCTGGTGGCATTATGAAGTCGCCTTGCAGGACAAAACCCATTTGTTAGCCATTTTTAACGCATCGACGCCAGAAGTCATCTTAGGTTCAGACCTTCTAACCCTCACGCCTTCACACATCATGGCACATACTTATTGCATGAACGAAACGCAGTGGAAGCAGGCGACGCAGCCTGTGAAACCTGGTGTGTTTATCGGACCTTTCTGCCACCGGGAGGAAGAGACACAAACGCACCCTGTCCCCCCTTCCCACTATGTACCTTATTATCAAGCACCTCCGAACTATTCTCCTTATTGGAGTTAAGAAAAAAACCGATGCCCCTATGAGAGCATCGGTTTTTTTATCTTATAAATTTTTTGCTGCTGCAATCACTAGCATGATCCAAGAAGCGATAAATGCCACTCCGCCAATTGGTGTAATGGCACCTAGAATCTTCACCTGAGTCAAGGCAAGCACATAAAGGCTTCCTGAGAAGAAAAGAATGCCTGCCAGCATCACCCAGCCAGCGGTCGGCACTAGGGAAACACCTGACAGCTTATCTGCCAGAAAAGCGACAATAAATAGGCCAATGGCATGGAACATCTGATATTGAACCCCTTTATTCCATATCTCAATATACTTTTCAGGAATTTTCCCTTCCAGTCCATGTGCACCGAAGGCTCCAAGACCAACCGCAAGCATGGCGTTAATGGCACCTAATATGAAAAATAGTTTCATTCGTCATTCTCCTTATCTCATCAATTATGTTTATCATAGCGCGGGTCTTATCCAACATTCAACTTTCCTATGATGCTGACACGAGATTGTCGGATTTCTTCTTCTTTCGCAGCAACACTTGATCGACCACAATTGCAATCAGCGTGCCAAGAACAAGACCATTGCTCAATAAAGAAATCAGCACAGGATGCATGCCTTTCAATGCCCCTTGTGGCACAAACATTGCGCCCACGCCTGCTAAAACAGCGATGCCAAGCACAAATCGAATGCGCGGGATGTCTTCTTTTTCATACTGATCGAATTCAGACATAGCAATCCCAATCATAGAAGAGAACACCACAAAGTTCACAGCCAGCCCCACAGGAGAAGGCAATGCAGAGAAAAAGCTCATCATTAATGGAAATAAACTAATGAGGACAATGAGCAGACTGCCAATAAAAAATGGCTTTCTCGATGGAATTTTGGTTGTTTGTATAAAGCCCGCTGCCCCCGAAATAGGGACAGGCGCAATCGCACCAATCAGTCCGCTTAGCAAATGACCAAATGCGGCGACAAAACCAGCCGGTCTGGCTCGTTTTCGCTCACGCAGTTCACCAAATGCCTTCACGGAACTTTCCACAATTCGAATACTTGCCAGCATATTCACAATGAGTAAGATCGTAATAAAAAAGGACGTGACAAGCAGTCCACTGTCAAAGACTGGCATGCCAAACGGAAACAGTTTTGGAAACTCAATGATCTGCTCAGGAATGCGAACTGGCTTCGCTAGTCCGAGTAAAGCAAATAACAGCCAGCCGCCTGCAAGTGCGAATAACACAGAAAACTGTCTTAAATAATGCCATTTTGAGCGGCTGATCATGAAGGTGATGACAATAATCAAGATCGATAGACAAAAGACAAGCCCATCTACCTGATTTCCCCGATAGCCGATCCCCATCAGCCCTTTCATGATTGGCTGACTTAACTGCACAACAAGTAGCAGCAAATAAATACCTGTGACAACTGGCGTAAATAAAGACGCAAGCCAATTAATGATTTTAAAGAGACTAAAAATAAAAAAGAACGCAGCACTAAAAATTAAAGCCCCTTGTAATGCTTGCAAGGTTTCAGGATATGTGGCAAAAATCGTCCCTGTCATGCCTGCATAAAGGGTATATACCCCCCACCACAGCCCTGCTGGACTTTCATTGATCGGCAACATATGACCGCATAAACACTGCACCATCGCCACAAGTCCAAGTGAAAAGAATGTACTCTGAATCAGTTCCGCCGACTGCACTTGATTTAATTCAAATGCTTGTGCAATCGCAATCGGCACAGCAATAGAAGCTGCGATAAAAAATGCCATCCACTGAATGGCGCCCAAAAATAGTTTCAACCCGATCACCTTCCCTTTGTCGTGACAAGACCATTAAAAATCAAGAATAGAGTCACCGTTGCCATCTTTCTCTTGTTGACCCTCTTCTTTATGCTGAAATTTCTTTGCACCGCTAGTGCCCATCAATTTCTCTAGCATGGCTTGATCCGTAGACACAGCCGGTGCAGATGGTGTCTGTATAGATGGAGGTGGTGAAATGACCGAAGACTGCGGCATTTGCACCTGTGATGATGTGTCGAGAATGACATCACATAGTGAAGAGATGACCGCCGCTTGACGTTTCACCTCTTCATCATTTCCACTTTGTTTTGCTTTTTGAATGGCTTCCTCCATTTTTTGAAGCAGACTTGATATATGAATATTCAAGGGTAGACCCTCCAATCTAAAAAATTCGTTTTCCAACATTATTTTACCAAATGAACAAACCGAATGGGTTCATTTTTTCAAAGCTGTGTGCTTCTGATCCTCTTATTTGACCCTTACCCAAGATTCACACATAATAAAAAAGAAACAATATCGTCTTTGAAAGGACTGAAAGATGAGCAAACTCACTGAACTCATTCACAAACAAAAAAACGTGCAAACACCAGCTGTTCAAGAACGAATCCGCCTTCTTAACGATTTGAAAAAAGCCATTAAACATCATGAAAAGGACATATTACAAGCCTTAGCCCATGATTTACATAAATCCGAACAGGAAGCCTATACAACAGAAATTGGCATGGTATATGAAGAGATCAATCATACCGTCAAACATCTTCACAAATGGGCCAAACCATCTCGCGCGAAAACACCTCTGACCCATATCGGATCGAAAAGTATGATCATTAAGGAACCGTACGGAAGTGTTCTGATTATTGCCCCTTGGAACTATCCTTTCCAATTGGCCCTTTCGCCATTAGTTGGAGCCATTTCTGCCGGAAATGCCGTTACTTTAAAACCGTCAGAATTAACGCCGCATGTCTCAAACGTGATTGGCACGATTGTGGAAAGCGTGTTTCAAGAAGATCTTGCAGCGGTCGTTGAAGGCGGTGTGGATGTCAGCACAGAGCTTCTGAAACTGCCTTTTGATTATATTTTCTTTACTGGAAGTGTAGCCGTCGGCAAAGTTGTCATGGAAGCGGCTGCAAAGCATCTCACACCTGTCACACTTGAGCTCGGCGGAAAAAGTCCATGCATTGTCATGCCTGATGCAGACATCAAACTCGCTGCGAAGCGAATCACCTTTGGTAAATTCACGAATGCTGGTCAAACATGCATTGCACCAGACTATTTACTTGTTCATGAATCGATCAAAGAGGACCTATTGCGTGAAATGACGACCTGTATCCGTGACTTTTACGGGGACCAGCCTGAAACAAATCCGCATTTCGGAAAAAATGTCAGCCAGCGTCATTTTGATCGACTTTCACAATTTCTCTCAAATGGCACGATTGTGACAGGTGGACAGCGTAATGAACAAGAGCTCAAAATCGCACCGACCATTCTAGATCACATTACATGGGAAGATCCTGTGATGCAGGAGGAAATTTTCGGACCTCTTTTGCCTGTCATCACATTTGACTCTCTTCAAGAGGCAGCTGACATGATTAAGGCAAGACCGAAGCCGCTCGCTCTTTACTTATTTACAACAAATAAAGAAACAGAATCCTATATTCTAGACAACCTCTCATTTGGCGGGGGCTGCATCAATGATACACTGATGCATGTCGCCACTCCATATTTACCATTTGGAGGCGTTGGTGAAAGCGGTATCGGACGATATCATGGAAAAGAAAGCTTTTTCACCTTTACACATGAAAAAAGTGTCCTGCGCCAGACCAATCGCTTTGATTTTTCTTTCCGATATCCAAATGCGAAAAACGGACTCGACATTGTCCGCAAATTTTTAAAATAAACAGGACGAAGGGATTTTCCCTCGTCCTATTTTGATTCGATGTCCTTGATACACCAGTTGATTTCATCGATCCCCATTTGCTTTAAATAGGCGTTTACTTTTGAGAACGGACGGCTGCCAAAAAAGCCGTTTCTTGCAGAAAAAGGACTTGGATGAGGTGACTCAATGATGTAATGCTTGCTTTGATCAATTCGTTCTTTTTTATTTTGCGCATGTCTGCCCCAAAGCACAAAAACGACTGGCTGATCTCGGTCATTCAGGACGTCGATGACGCGGTCTGTCACACGTTCCCAGCCTTTGCCTTTATGCGAGTTCGCTTCTCCTTTTCTTACAGTGAGCACGGTGTTTAACAGCAAAACACCCTGCTCTGCCCAGCTGACAAGCGAGCCATGGTTAGGGACCGGACAGCCCAGGTCATCCTTTAGCTCCTGAAAAATATTTCTCAAAGATGGCGGATGTTTGACACCAGGCTGAACAGAAAAGCTTAATCCGTGTGCCTGTCCTGGACCATGATAAGGGTCTTGTCCCAAAATCACGACTTTCACATCTTCATACGACGTCAAATGGAGGGCACGATAAATGTCATCTGGCTTTGGAAACACGATCTGCGTACGATATTCTTCCTTTACCCACTCACGTAATTCCTGATAATATGGCTGTTCAAATTCACTTTTCATCACAGCCCACCAGCTATCATTTAAAAATGGCTTCATTGCGGTTGTCCTCCTTCTGTCTGCTGTGCCAATCTTGAGATCATCGGTTTTCCATCCCATACAATCTCACTCTCTGATTCTCGTTTTTTCATCGCTGGTTCTTCTAATAGGACAGCAAAGTTTGCTGTCGGCAAATCACCCAGCCCATGCTTTTCACTCAGATCATCTAAATAGTTCTTCCTTGTTTCACCAAGATCACTCGACTGATTGCCCCCACCATCAAAGAACGCATAGATCACACTGGCAGTCGGCACTCGTTTGGCTCGTGCATGCTGCGTAACACGCAGGAAAAAGTCCCAGTCCCAGTAGTGATGCATCGCTGGATCAAAATAGCCGATCTCATCGTGTATGCGGCGTTTGTACATACTACCAGAAGGAACATATGTAGAAAAAACACGCATGTCCTCAATGTCCGCTGTATAAGCAAACAAACGTCTTGATACTGGAAAACGAGTCGCACCTCGTTCTTCAAACGAAACAATTTCCGCATCCGAAAAGACAAAATCAGCGTCTTCCAGCGCCTTGCTCATACGTTCAATATGACAAGGCGTAAAATAATCATCGTCATCACTCAGCATAATGACGTCACCTGTCAGCTCCCGCACCCCAACATTTCTTGCGTTCACATGCTGGACATTCTCATCTAAATGAATCAAGCGGATTGGCAGCTCTGGATAGAGTTCCTGAATCACGTCCACTCGCTCTCCTGCATCATTTACGACCACAATTTCAAAAGGCTGTACGCTTTGTCTCGAGATGGATTCAAGCAGTTCACACAATGCGCTCAGCCGGTTATGTGTCACAATTAATAAAGAAATCTTCATATCGGCCTAACTCCTTTAATAGATTCGTCTTTTTCATTAAAACATAAATCGGCTTTCTTCTCATGATATAAAAGACGGTTTGATTGATCGAGAAAATGGGAATTTTTGATGAAAAGGAGTGATGATAATGGAATTTTTCACAGTTGAGAATAGTAAAGAAGCCAAACAGACGATCGAACAGATACAGTCAGCAAAGGACGATGTGTTTGTTTTTGCGTATGACCCCGAACGCTCTGATAACGTTACTGAGTATACGGAATCAAAGAGCATGACAGCTGTCGATCAAGGGATTTTAGATCAGATCGCCAATGTCATTCGCACCAGGGATGATGAACTGATGGCCAAAATGATGTCGACCGGCGCCGATCAAGAATTAGCCTTAACGCTTTTAGAGGAGCTGAAAAAAGGGAAATTGGTGATTTGTAAAAGATAAAGAATGAGCGTTCCATGAAGAGTGGAACGCTTTTTTATGCCGTTTCATTGTGATAAATGGAAAAGCTGATTATAATAAGGGATAGAACAGTAACTGTTACACATCACATTGGAGGTTCAGCAACTATGTCTATGAATAAAGCACTCACCATCGCAGGTTCGGATTCAAGCGGCGGTGCAGGTATCCAAGCAGATTTAAAAACGTTTCAAGAAAAAAACGTCTACGGGATGACAGCTTTAACCGTTGTCGTTGCAATGGATCCTCATAACAACTGGGATCATCAAGTGTTTCCAATCGATACATCAACAATCCGCGCGCAGCTCTCGACGATCGTGGAAGGCATCGGTGTAGATGCGTTAAAAACAGGTATGCTGCCAACAGTTGACGTCATTGAACTCGCAGCTGAAACGATCAAAACATATGAGCTGAAAAATGTCGTCATTGATCCTGTTATGGTATGTAAAGGTGCGAACGAAGTCCTTTATCCAGAGCACGCTGAAGCATTGCGCGAAAAGCTCACACCACTGGCAACAGTTATCACACCTAACCTTTTCGAAGCAGGTCAATTAAGCGGCATTGGCGAGATCAAAACGATGGAACAAATGGAAGAAGCCGCAAAACGCATCCATGAACTTGGTGCAAAATATGTGGTCATCACTGGCGGCGGTAAGCTAAGCCCAGATAAAGCGATTGACTTGCTTTATGATGGACAAACCTTCGAACGCCTTGAAACAGATAAGATCGACACAGAATACACACACGGCGCAGGCTGCACATTCTCAGCCGCAGTCACAGCTGAACTAGCCAACGGCTCAGACGTGAAAGAAGCCATTTATGCAGCAAAAGAATTCATCACAGCTGCCATTAAAGGCTCGTTCCAACTAAACGAATACATCGGACCAACGAAACATTCCGCACATCGTTTGGACAAATAAGGGGGAAATTATCGCAATAAACCATATGTATAAATAAATTTCAAAGTAATTTATAAAACTTACAGAGCGTATTGATGTGTAAACTAGTCAGCCCTTTAATATTGCACAATTCATCAATAGTTGAACTCCCTTTTTATATTTGTTGCATTCTATATGTAATAAGTAAATTTTGGGGGTTCAACTTATATCAGTATTACAAGCCTTCCGCTCAGTCATTATAAGAGTTCTTCCACTTAGATATTTCCTGAATTCACCTATTTTTATAAACTCCGAATGTTCCATTCATTTGATTTAATCAATCTTAATTCGTTTTGATACTATCTTTTCCAAAGATACCTTTCCACATCTTCCGTGGAACATAGAGTTCACATAAAGCGACAATTTTTGGTACTCTTTAAGTCGAACTTCTCCTGATTTCATCTCAAAAGAAATTTTTTATTTCGGTACAACAACATCGACGATTACTTCTCTATTACCTAAGTATTCTTTAAAGTTTATAGAAGCAGTTATTAATATTAGGCGAGAAATCATCATCACGACAAATATTCATATTTCAACCCGCAAAATAAACACAATTTTAATACTCAAATAAATATTAAACCAAGGTCAAGGAAAATAAGAAAAATTGTCGCCATTATGAATACATATGATGTTTTTCTATCTTCATTCCAAAAATTAAAAATTAAAATAAAAGATACTATTGTAGTGATTAAAGCCCAAATTATCATTTAGTCAACCCTCCTCTATATTTGTAATGCTGTTTATAAATAGTTCTCTACGCTTTTTTCATTTTCCAGGATTTATTATATTATGGTGTGAACCATTCATAACATTTTAGTCAAATAAGACTGAAAGGGGACATTAAAATTGCTTAACAATATAGGACGGACTATGCGATCAATTAGAAAGAACAAAGGATATACTCAGCATTATGTTTCTAGTGGTTTACTATCACAAAGTGCTTATTCAAAGTTTGAACTACATCGAATCGACATACTTGCGTCATCTTTTATGGCTTTACTGGAAAAAGTAGACGTTTCTTTAGATGAGTTTCACTATATTATGAACGATTTTCAATATACTCGAAGGCAAAAGTTTATTAACGATTTTTTTCGTACGACTTTCAATCATCCAAACAAATTAAGACAATTGATAACAGAATCTGAAAGGTTGCTATCAGATTCGGAGGACCAATTGGTCAGTGATATTCAATGTATTTGTACAGCTTTAATAGTGCTCCATGAAACGGGTAGTATTGAACAAGCACGCAATCACGTAGATACTGTTTGGGAACGTCTTTCTAAGCATGAAAATTGGTACCTGATTGATATTAGACTGATAAACTCTATACTTTTTATATTTCCTATAGAAACGGCTATACATATAGCAAAGAATGCATTGAAAAGACTTAATAAATATAAGAATTTTCAAGATACTTATAAAATTGAAATTAATATTCGAGTTAATTTTTCGCTTCTTTTAATAAAATACAATAAATTTAAGTCGGCATTAGTTGTATTAGAAGAAGCAATCCCTCTCTGTAAAAGACATGGTGCATACAGGGAGATGGCCATCTGCTATGGTCGTAAAGGGATATGTCTAAAAAACTTAAACATGGCTTCACCTGAAGAGTATACTGAAAAAGCTGTAACAGTCCTTAGTATACTAGAGGAAAAAAAACTAGAAGAGATGTTATATACGGAGATCAAAAACTATTATTAAAGCCATAAAAATAAATTCCACAATTCAATAAGATACAAAATACAATAATTGATCTCACTTTACTGGATTGAAAGTGGGTTCAAGAAATACATAAAAGAATCTCAAAAAATAATCCTAAGACAGACCTTAGGATTATTTTTACTATCTACTCATATATTAAATAAAATATGGATATCAGTTCTCTGTTTTGAGAAGAATGGTTATCCTTCCGCATTGTAATGTTTCTTGCACTTTTATAACTCATATACATTAAATATTCTATCTACAAATTTCTATTTATCTTCATACATTAAGATTTAGAATAAAACTGACATAGATAATCTTTAAATAAAAAAAGCATACCCGCACCCAGGTACACTCTTTCACCATACTTTTTTACCTACTTTTGCTGATCAGATTCTTTCGCCATTTTTCGAATAAAGGCTTCAATGGATTCAACAAATAAGGCATATTCTTTCATTTGTTTATACGTATCTGACAGCTTCTCTTTTAATTCTTCCTGCTCTAGAGAAGGTTCACCGAGAATAGATTGGACTTGAATCAGCAATTCTTTATATTCTTCACGTTTATCTTCAACATGATCTGCCATTGTCTCCAAGCGTTTTCTAGTCGTCGGCTGCTGTTTTGAATTCAAGTAAACAACCCCTTTTTGTCCTACCGCATTTGGATAAACGTCAGCCTCAGCTGTATATATTTTAAAATGATACCATAATTGAACCTGTTATCATATATGTAAAACGTCATCAAACCGCTTCAGGCCAACCTTGTATATACATGATATAGGCTTTAAGATACAGGCTGATCTCACTAGAAAAAGCAGATCAATGATCTGCTTCTTTTTGCAAATGCCACGTCTTCAATTTAAGCTTCGTTTCATTTCTACCACTGATGGAGATTGATTTATTTCCCGGGGAAGGAAAGTAACGTGCAGTAAATACTTCCCGGCCTCCGTTGACAAAAATCTCAATCGATGATGCATCAATAAAGATATGCAAATCCTGTAATTCATCAATTTCTACTTCACGAACTTCCTTTGTTCGATCTTCAAATCGATCTCGCTCTAACGTTAGTTTGCCTTCATCTTTATCATAAATGATACGAGCAGCAGCACGGATACAGCATTCAAATCCTTTTTGTGTTTCAATTTGATCAATGAATACCTCTGCGCTCGTCAAATCTTCAACAGGAATGGAGTGAACAGATCGTTTAACGTGAAAAACATGCTCCTGCTCATTTGTCCGCATAGATCGAAGTTCACTTACCGGCTGTTGAATAAGACGCCCTTCATCATCTAAACGAAGCTGTCTCGGAATCGTCAAACAATGGATCCATTGATAAGAGACAGTTGGGTGATGCTCTTCCCCTTGATCTGGTACACCCATCCATCCCATTAAAATGCGTCTGCCCGATTCATCTTGGAAAGTCTGCTGTGCATAAAAGTCAAAGCCACGATCCAGCTCCTCAAACGCTCCATGCGTATATTGGTAGGTACGATCATCCAATGTACCAACAAAATAACCAGATTGATGTGTATTGTTGTATTTGAATCCATCAGGCTTCAGCCCCTGTGGTGACACGATCAATACATCCTGACCGTCTAATTCAAACAGATCTGGACATTCCCACATGTATCCGAAATGGTCTAATCCATTCTTTCCACTGCCTGCAATAATGCCTTGAAACGTCCAATTGTCTAATGTATCAGATGTAAATAAGACAAGATGTCCTTTGAGATCTTCACTTTGTGCTCCAAGGACCATGTACCACTTTCCATTCCGCTTCCACACCTTCGGGTCACGAAAATGTGCAGTGAATCCCGCTGGCAAAGTCGCCACGACACCTTTTTTCTCAAAATGAACCCCATCCTCTGACACAGCTAAACATTGATATGTCTCACGGTTCCCTTGCTCGTCACGGACATTTCCGGTATACATCACGTACATACGACCATCGTCAATGACTGCACTGCCAGAATAACAGCCATTTTGATCAAACCAATCACTTGGCGTGAGGGCAGCCTCTTCATGCTGCCAATTCACTAGATCGGTTGATGTGTAGTGACCCCAGAATTTTGCCCCATGTCCTGTTTTAAATGGCTGCCATTGATAAAACACATGGTAGACTCCCTTCCACTGAATCAATCCATTCGGGTCATTTAAAAGACCGACTGGCGGCATTAAATGGAAGTTCTGACGGTACACATCTTTTTTCACCAAATGCTCATAGTTTCGAATACGATCTGTTACCTTTTGACGAAGTGCTGCGTCCGTTGTTGTCATCACTGTGACCACTCCTTGATTATTTTTCGACTTCTTTGACTTTAAAGATGATGGTAAGAATAAATGAAACAGCAACAGCTATTAACATACCAATAACATAATTTACCACATTTTGTAAACCAAATGGGGCTGCAATTGCAATCATCGGAATCCCTGTTAAACCATAAGCGTTGGCGGCTACCTTTGTGAAGACGACAAACGCCCCGCCTAATGCACCTCCGATCATTGCAGCAATAAATGGCTTACGATAACGAAGATTCACACCGAATATGACCGGCTCAGTAATACCTAAGAAAGCAGAAAATGCTGCTGGTAATGCAATTTCTTTCGTTTTTGCACGCTTTGCTAAGAAAAAGACCGCTAGCCCTGCTCCGCCTTGAGCGACGTTAGACATGGCCCAGATCGGCAGCAAATAATTCCGTCCAATATCATTTAGAAGTCCTGCCTCAATCGCATGGAAGCTGTGATGAACACCTGTCAGTACAATTAAAGAATAAGCGCCTCCAAAAATAAGTCCAGCTAAGAATCCTGCATGGTCATAAACATAAGTGAGTGCATTTGAGATTCCTGTACCAAGCATTCTCCCTAGCGGTCCTACAGCAATAAACGTCACAAATCCAGTCACAATCACCGTCACAAACGGCGTCACAAGTAAATCAATACTGTTCGGCACAACTTTTCTTAAATTCTTTTCAATCACGCACATGATATACACAGTCAATAACACGGGAATGACCGTTCCTTGGTAACCAAGAAGCGCAATATCAAAATTGAATAGATGCATATATTCTGGTTTTGCGTCTGTCAGTCCCCATGGATTCAGCAAGCTCGGGTGAATCATAATGCCCCCAATGACAGCTCCTAAATATGGATTTCCACCAAACTCTTTGGCTGCACTAACCCCAATTAAAATCGGTAAAATGATAAAGGCAGCACTTGAGAACATATCTAGCATTTGGAAGATGGCAGAGCTTGGATCAGCCCATTTGAAGGCTTTCATCATACCTAATAGGCCCATTAATAAACCGCTTGCTACAATCGCTGGAATGATTGGTACAAAAATATTCGATAGCGTCTTGGCAAAACGTGCAAGTGGATTCATTTTTTGCTTCACGGCTTCATCATGGCTGGCAGGTTTTTGATTCTCGTCGTCTGCCTCAAGACCCGCCTCACGAGCAAAAGGCTCATATACTTTGTTGACAGAACCTGTTCCAAATATGATCTGGAATTGACCCGAGCTTGAGAAGGCACCCTTCACACCCTCAAGTTCTTCAATGGCATCTTTGTCAATCAACGCCTCATCTTTCATCACCAATCGGAGTCGTGTGGCACAATGTGTTGCGCTAATGACATTTTCTTTGCCGCCTAATAATGTTGTTAATTCTTTGGCTGTTTTTTGATAATCCATGTTGTCTCCCCCTTTTTTTAAAACAAAAAAGACCTAAAATTCACTAACGATTAAAGGACATACACGTCCCCTCGTTACGCAAATTTTAGGTCTTGCCTGCCTGACAGTCACAATCCCACGATATTGATTTTTGATTACGCTTTCATCATAGTATAAGAGCGCGACCTGCGTCAACCTATTTTTTCGAATCAAATGACCCATATACACTAATTAGAGTAGTGTGCATAAAAAAAAGCCTGCGGACAGGCACAACCTTTACACCAATTCGGCATCCTGCAGACGCTGGACATGCAGCGTGATGTAGCCGATCTCCGATTCAGGGAGATGAAGTCCATATTCTTTTTTCAGCAAATCAGCCAGTCCAAGTGCACACCGGTAAGCCGAATCATACTTTGTTTGGATAAAAGTCAGCATGTCATCGTCCATGATTTGAAATGCTTCATTCGATTCCAACCTGCCCAATGCATACCTCAAATGTGTCACAAGCCGCTGATATGAAATACTATCCTCATCAATCGAGCGCTCAAAAACGCTTTCGATATGCTCGATCATTTCTTTGATCATCGTTGTGTATTTGACCGTCTTCTTCATGGACTCCGTATTCATTTTGGCCGTATGAATATGAAGTGCCACATACCCTGCCTCATCGTCCGGCAGGTCAACCCCAAGCCGCTCCTTTACATAACGAATGGCATACTTTCCAATATCATATTCCTGCTTATATAAGACTTTGATCTCACCAAGCAATTTATTATATAGCACAATGCCTTTTTGAACGCGTTCAATGGCAAAGGATAAATGATCTGTCAGTGAAATGTGGATATGATCACTGAGCGGCATCATGAGTTCACCCTCTGCATAACTAATAATATGCTCTGCCACCTCAATATGCGCTTCTGGCAATGTCGCAAGAATTTGTTTAAACTTCTCATTTTCTTCACGCACAACAAAAATCTTCTCTATTTTTTGAACGGGAACGACGTCATTTTTCCCCTTCTGAAAAGCAATTCCGGGCCCCATCACAATTTTCTCCTGATCACCCTCCTTTACAACCACTGCATTGTTATTCAATATTTTATATATCTTCAAGGGGCATCCTCTCCCACAGATAACGTGTCTTATGTGGGATTTTACCCTGTTTCAACTTTTCTGTAAAGATAAGAGCGGACCGGCACGCGCCTCCCTCGTTGTTTTTTCATAAAGCATCATCAGACTTTCTTGAAACGGCTTTTCTATCCTGCGCTTCTTCTTCTTTTCATCTGCCAGTTTCTCTAGCTTTCTCTCATTCACCGCAAGAAAGAATCCTCCATCCACTGCTGCCACTTTAACCCCTTGCTTCTTCAGCAGCTCACCAGGATTCACAAGCACATTCATCACAAAACCAAACCATACACTCAACCAGTTCTTCCATTTCTTCACTGAACATCCCTCCGATTTCCTTAGAATCTAGCAGTTCTAGCAAATTAACTGTTCCTATCATATCCCGAGAAAAAAGAGAGGTTTGTCACAATCTGGGTGAAAAAACGAACTAGTTTTCAGAAGTTTTGTTGAAAAGTGCAGAAGATGATCATGTTCCACAATGTTTCTATGAAAATTTTATACACACACTATCCCAAAGATAAGCACATCTTATCAACAGGGTTTATCCACATATCAACACCCTCTTACTAGATTTTGTGTATGAGATTTTTTTATTTTCCATATATATATCTGAATAATTGAGTTATCAACAGATTATTGTGCATAAGTGTGACTTTATAAACAAAATAGTTCTTTATGACTATGTAAAATAAGACCATTTCAGTAAAGGAATTGGTTTCATCGTATGGAATACTTAATAACGGGCAGTGAATCTTTCCTATTTATCCACAAAAAGAAAGGCTATCTCCCTAAATACACAGCTAGAAAGGGGAAAATTAATTGAAAAAAGTAATCTCTCGTTCTTCTGTTCTATTGTTCTCCACTATTTTTACCTTATCCACATTCTTTTCAGGTCAGGCTGCTGCCGCTCCATCGAACAAACAGGTGGAACTGGAAAAAGCAGAAATCTTCGGCGAAATCAATGTTAAGTCTAGAAAACACACCACTGTCATTGTTGAATTAAAGGAAAAATCCTTAGTTGAAGCCAAGCAAGAAGGCGAAGCACAAACAAAAGCCTCCCTCAAAAAATCTCGAACTAAAGTAAAGAATGCAGCACTCAAAAAGTTAGATAAAGCGAGTGTTCGTCAAGAATATGAAAAAGTCTTCTCTGGTTTCTCTATGAAACTTCCTGCAAACGAAATCCCGAAACTGCTCGCAGTTGACGGAGTAAAAGCCGTTTATCCGGATGTTACATATCAAACAGATGAAGTGAAAAAGAAAAGCGTCCAGCTTCCTCATGAGGATGTCTCTCCACTCATGGATAAAAGTGCTCCATTTATCGGTGCCCCAAAAGCTTGGGATGCCGGCTACTCTGGAAAAGGAGTAAAAGTCGCTGTCATTGATACTGGAGTAGATTATACCCACCCTGATTTAAAAGGAAACTTCGGATTATACAAAGGCTATGACTTTGTTGATAATGACTATTCTCCACAAGAAACACCAAAAGGAGATCCTAGAGGCGAATCGACAGATCATGGTACACATGTCGCAGGAACAATTGCGGCAAATGGACAAATTAAAGGTGTCGCAAAAGATGCTACCCTTCTCGCCTATCGTGTCCTTGGACCAGGCGGATCAGGAACAACTGAAAATGTCCTTGCAGGCATCGACCGGGCTGTCACTGACGGAGCCGATGTCATGAACCTTTCTCTTGGAAACAGTGTGAATAACCCTGATTATGCAACAAGCATCGCACTGGATTGGGCCATGTCTGAAGGGGTTGTCGCTGTGACATCAAACGGAAACAGCGGGCCAAACAGCTGGACCGTTGGATCTCCTGGGACATCAAGAGATGCTATTTCTGTCGGAGCCACTCAGCTTCCGTACAGTCTATACAACGTGAAATTCCCGAACTATTCAACAGCAAAAGTGATGGGCTACTATCAAGAAAATGATTTAAAAGCACTTGACCAAAAACAAGTCACACTCGTCCAAGCAGGCATCGGTGACGAAAAAGCTTTTGAAAACATCGATGTCAAAGGAAAGGTAGCAGTGATTGAACGTGGAGCCATTGCCTTTGTTGATAAAGTGGACAATGCGAAAGCTGCTGGTGCGATCGGCGTTGTCATGTACAACAATACCGATGGAGAAATCCCTGTGGATGTACCAGGTCTAGCCCTTCCGACGATTAAGCTGTCAAAAGCGGAAGGAACAGCACTTGTTAAAGCCATTGAGGCTGGTAACAATACAACAACTTTCTCGATTCAATTTGTGAAAGAGTTAAGTGAACAAGTCGCTGACTTCTCATCTCGCGGACCTGTTGTCGATACGTGGATGATCAAACCAGATCTTTCAGCACCTGGCGTGAGTATTGTCAGCACCATTCCGACACACGATCCTTCTCAGCCATACGGCTATGGATCGAAGCAAGGAACAAGCATGGCATCTCCTCATGTAGCCGGAGTAGCAGCGATTATTAAACAAGCAAAACCATCCTATTCTACAGAACAAATTAAAGCGTTAATGATGAATACAGCAGAAACATTGTATGATCCAAATGCTAACCCGTTCCCTCACAATACGCAGGGCACAGGCAGCGTTCGAATCATCGAATCACTTCAAGCGTCTTCTATTGTGTCTGATGCAAGCTATTCGTACGGCACTTTCTTAAAAGAAAAGGGCGTTCAAATCAAAACGAAGAAGTTCAAAGTAGAAAACCTGTCAAAAGCACCGAAAACCTATACCATTGATTACAAGTTCGATGGCAACGGCATTAGCACAAACGGCACGAAAAAAATCACAGTGAAAGGGAATTCCACAGGGTCCTTTACTTCCGCAGTACAAGTGAATTATGGAAAAACGAAAAAAGGAACGTACCAAGGCAGTATCACCATTCGCGAAAATGGCAGAAAGGTCACTGAAATCCCTACTTTATTGATTGTAAAAGAGCCTGATTACCCGCGCGTCACTTCGGTTTCTGTAGAGCCGGATAACCGTGCTGGAAGCTATGTTATTAGCAGCTATCTCCCAGGTGGTGCTGAGAACCTTGCATTCCTCGTCTACTCGACAGATGGAGAGTATTTAGGTGAAGCAGGAGTTTATCAACATGTTGATAAAGGAGAGCATCGTGTGAAATGGAATGGCACGATCAATAAAGGACAGAAGTTAGAAGCAGGTGAGTATACAATGCTTGCGTATGCGAGCCTGAAAGGTAAATCAGATACGGTTCAAACGAAAGAACCATTCGATATTTATCCTGAATAAACAAGAATCACATAAAAAGCCTTGTATGAGCCCATCAGCTCAACAAGGCTTTTCTATCATGTATGGAGGAAAGAGAAATTCATGTTGATATGGCTATGGATCGTTTCTTTTATGACAGCTTTTTTTCTCACGATCACCTTGGTTTATTTTTTTACCTTTTTACATGCAAAACAGCCTCGTCCTTTTCATCAAGCATGTGAACTGACTGTCTATACCACCTGCATTTATCCGCTTAGCTTGGCGGTGACAGCTGCCTTTATTCTCACCATGATGCTCCTCTATCCCTTTTATTGGCTGCGCAAATGGTAAAATGACATACGTTATACATCAAAAGCTTCTTTTAATAAACGATACGATGTGAGACGGTCTTGCATGTGATGTGTGATGGTCACAGCGATCACTTCATCTGTACGATACGCCTTTGCGAGTGCTGTCAGCTGCTGCTTCACAGAGGACGGCGTGCCAACAACCATTCTCTGTCGATTGGCTGCTACTCGTTTTTGTTCATATGGACTGTAGGAATAGGCCTTTGCCTGTTCAAATGAAGGAAAGCCACCAAGGTTCTGTCCTTGTTCGTTAGCTAATAATGATAAATCTAAGCTGACAGCCAATTTTTCTGCCTGTTCCTCTGTTTCTGCACATAAAACGAAGACCGCAAGACTGACACGCGGCTCATCACCAAATTCTGAAGGTTCAAATCGGCTGATATACTGCGACACAGAGTCTTCTCCGCCTTCTCCATTAATGAAAAGAGCAAACGTATAGCCTGCACCTACTTTTGCGGCAAGCCGTGCACTTCCTCCAGAAGAACCTAACATCCATACCTCTGGGGCAGTTTCTACCTTCGGAGAAGCAGTCAGGTGAGGCAGCGGATAAAATTCATCGGCTAAATCATGTAAATACACCCTTAATTCTTCTACCTGCTCAGGGTATTGATCACCAAGTCGCTTCCGTTCTCCATGATGAAGGGCAATGGAGGAGATCGGCATACCTCCAGGAGCACGTCCAATGCCAAGATCAATTCTGCCCGGAGCCAAGGCTTCGAGCACTCTGAAGTTCTCTGCTACTTTATAGGCACTGTAGTGAGGAAGCATGACACCGCCTGAGCCAATACGGATATGTGACGTCACAGCTGATAAATGACCGAGAAGCACCTCTGGACTCGATCCTGCGAGCCGGTTTGAAAAGTGATGCTCTGATACCCAAAAACGATGATAGCCCCATTTCTCTGCCTGCTTCGCCAGCTCGACTGTTTGCTTCAGCGCCTCAGCAGGCGTCGCATCTCCAATCAAAGGAGATTGATCCAGTATACTTAATTTCATGATGTCGCACCTCTTACACAAATCCCCCTCTCTCACTCGAAAGGGGGATTTCCTGATTTATTTTCGATTAAAGCCCTTCTCTTTCACAAAATCTCCGAGGAAAGCACGTTTTGGCTGGCTAAAGCCTCGAAGCATTTGCTCAGACCATGTATCTTTTCTCTCACCGTTTGTTCGTTCTTCATAATATGATGAAATACGATCATCGTATTCTTTTAAATAACGATCCACATGAGCTTCGTCTTGCTGATATGTGTTTTCATGATAGATCAGCTCAACGGGCAGCCGTTCCTTTTGAGATGATGGATTGGCAGGATGTCCTATGGCCAGACCGAATAGCGGCAGCACATAGGAAGGCGTTTCAAGTAACTCGGATACTTCCTTCAGCTGATTACGCAGTCCGCCGATATAGCAGATGCCAAGTCCCATAGATTCTGCGGCGACACTGACATTTTGCGCAGCGAGCGCCGCATCAATCACACTGATAAGAAAGGCTTCAGTATTCTCAAGCGCTTCTTGATGGTTCTTTCCTGCTTTTTTTGCGATATAGTCGTGGCGTTTCAAGTCTGCACAGAAAACAAAAAAATGCCCATTCTTCTCAACGTATGGCTGATTTCCAGCCAGTTCAGCAAGCTTCGCCTTCTTCTCCTGATCTGTTACACCAATGATACTATACGCCTGTACATAGCTTGATGTCGAAGCAGCCTGTGCACTTTTAATAAGTGTCAGCACCTCTTCCATTGTCAGACGCTCATCTGTAAACGAACGGATGGACCGATGATTTAAGATGGTTTCTATCGTTTTATTCAATTCGAAGACCTCCTTCACTCCTACTATCATAAGTCAAATGAATATTACTTTTCAAAAGTTAGAACTCACGCCAAAAAGGCAGCCTACGCTTAGACTGCCCTTTACCCGTTTTATTTAAATAAATAACTTTGATATTTCGTTAATTGAACACTTGCATTATAGGCGATACCAAATCCAATAAGAACAGATAAAACAGAGCTTCCCCCGAAGCTGATGAATAAGAGCGGTATCCCCGTTACAGGCATGACGCCTATGTTCATACCAATGTTCTGGAATGTATGGATGACAATCAATGCTGTATATCCTACACAGAAAAATGACGCAAACCGGCTATAAGGATGGATACGGTCGATCAGTACAACAAGCCGATAAATCAGGAAGAAGAACATGATGACCACAAATGCGCAGCCGACAAAACCAAAAGCTTCCCCTATGATAGAGAAAATCATATCTGTCTGAGCTTCTGGAACATATACTTTTAAGTTCTTAACACCGTTCCCGAAAATTTGTCCTGCCCCAATTGCCATAATGGCTTGCTCGACTTGATATTTATCCGATCCAGATGCATCCTGTGTCTGGGCTTGGTTAGCTGTCGAAGAACTATCAGGCAGCCAAGCGGTAATCCGGTTGATCTGATACTGCTGAATCCCGATCTTTTGTGCGAAATCAGGGAATAGAATAATCACGGCTAACACAGCGGCAACTAAGAGCACAACCACTGAACCGATGAGAGAGATCAATTTCCAGTTGACCCCTGATAAAAAGACCATGACAACGACAATAAACATACATACCGCAGCCGTACCTGCATCTTGCAAAAAGATGAGTCCGACTGGTACAGCAGCCACGCCGGCAATTTTTAATAGTAGGAAAATATCATCTTCTAATGTTCGTTTTCCTCTTGGGGTTGCCTTCCCAATGACAGAGGCGAGCATCATAATCAAACCAATTTTCATGAACTCTGAAGGCTGAAATGTTCCAATTCCCGGTAACACGAACCAACTTTTTGCACCATTTTTAATTGGAGCAAAATCATGACCTGCAATTTGTGCAGGGGCAATTTTCAAAAGAATTAAGAGCATAATGCCGCCTATAAAAATATATAGACTTAACTTTTCTAATTGTTCCAGATCGAAGTAATTAATAGCCACAATACAGATGACCCCGACCATGTAGTAAATGATCTGTCTGGTCCATGCATTAGATCCATATTGCCCAAACTGTCCCGCAGCATAAATAGCGATGACACTGATGGCAAAGAAGGCTAAAAATATAAAAATCAAATCTCCTTGATAGTAAGGAGATGTATTCTGCTTGTTCATGAACTAACCACCCTTATTACAAAACATAAAAGCCCTTATTTATATTAGATTGAAATTTTCACAAAAGCAACTCACCTTAAATATGACGGAAGTGACACCTGAAAGGTTCCATTCTAATTTCAAAAAATGAAATACTTTTCATCCTAATAATAGGAAAAAATCCCTTTCTACTCTATCATGACAACCGATCATAAGTCCTTTAAAAAGATTATTTTACAGATTTTAAGGGGAAAATTCAATGACTTATGTGGCGATATGAAAGGTTAACATCTTGCCAGCATAAGCTTAACTGAGGTATAAGAAAAAAACAATTTCTGCGGAATAAGGCCCATTTTCCAATTATTGAGTTTACTTCAAAGTCAATTGTGGTATAATATTTGTAACAAAATGTTCACAATATCTCCTAAAAACAGACACAATTGCATCCTGACCTCTCATTTGAATTGAACATCAACTTACAAAGGAGTTGGATACGATGGATATGTTCTTTGCGTACCTATGTATTGCAACAGCTACACCCCTGTTTTTATGGTTGGAAAACAGAAAGATTGCATTAGCATCTATTCCACCCATCATGATTATGTGGATTTTCTTCGGTCTTTACATGACAAGCAGTTTATCTCCAGCAGGACATACCTTCATGATCGCATTCTTTGCCATTAACGTGATTCTGGCTCACATTGCAGCATTCCTCATCTATGGACTTCCATTCATTCGCAAAAGATTCAGCAGCAGATAGATATTGCATCATTAATTGGAAGCGTTATCACAATCAGCATAAAAACCACTCATCTATGAAAGACGAGTGGTTTTTTATTATTTCTCTGAATGCTCAGACTGCTTTGGCGCAGATGGTGAATAACCGTCTTTGCTGTTCTCTCCGTGGCTGTAGTGAGCCGCGAAGATCCAAACAGACCCGATGACGAAAATGATCGCACAGAACAGACCAAACAAAGTATTTCCGACTTGAACAGTCCCGTTCTCACTCTCTGTCATATGCATGAACATGAACAGCTGCAAGAATGCTTGAATGAAGGCAAAACCAAAGATAATCCATAGTTTTGCGGAACTGCCAATTTCAGCTCCGATAGCAATCCAGAATGCTAAGATGGTTAGCACAATGGAGAGAATGAAGCCGACTACGTGTTTCCAAGGGAAGTGTTCGTGCTCTGCTGAGGAATGTGTTTTTCCAGCCATATCACAAAAGCCCCCCTAATCCGATCAAGTACACAGCTGTGAAGATGAAAATCCATACAACATCAAGGAAATGCCAGTATAGACTTGAGATAAAGATCTTCGCTGCTGTTTGTGGTGTTAATCCACGTTTTTTAATTTGGAACAAGACACCTGTAATCCAGAAGATACCGATGGATACGTGTAATCCGTGAGTTCCTAAAAGAACAAAGAATGCAGACCAGTATGCACTTGTATGGATGCTCGCACCCTCATGTACATAATGGAAGAATTCGAAAATCTCAAAACCAACGAAGCCTGCACCTAGAAGCAGTGTCAGAATCGTCCAAATGACAACCCCTTTTGTACTTCCACGGCGCATTTCATGAACGGCAATCCCACATGTAAATGAACTCACCAATAGCAGGAATGTCATGATCAATACAAGCTTCATATCAAATAGCTCAGCTGGCAAAACGCCGCCAGCTGTTCTGCCATGAAGAACAAAGTAGGTCGCAAAAAGTGTTGAGAATAACACGATTTCCGCGCCAAGGAATATCCAGAAACCAAGGATGTTTAAACGTCCTGTTTCAGACTGATATTCAAGCGGTGCATTTGCATAGCTGCTATCATTATGTCCCATTACTTCTGCGCCTCCTTATTCTTTTTCTCTGTTTCAATCACTTCTTCAACAGGAATATAGTAGCCATCGTCATATTCAAATGAACGTAAAATCATTGTTGCGAATACACCGATTAAGCCGATAACGCCAATCCAGTACCATTCAAATACAAGACCGAATGCACCAAGTCCGAAGAATGCAGACATGATTAGCGGTCTGCCTGAATTGTGCGGCATGTGAATTTTCTTGAATTCTTTTTCAGGATGAACGTCAACATTGTTTTGCTTCCAATGATGGAATGCATCTGGTGTCGTCACTTCTGGAAGTGCTGCAAAGTTATAATGCGGCGGAATTGCAGAAGATGTCGCCCAGTCAAGTGTACGTCCTTCTCCCCAGCTGTCTCCAGACACTTCACGTTTCGCGTGTCTCCAGCTGTAGTAAATGTTATAGCAAAGGATGATGAATCCGATACCCATCATGAATGCACCAATTGTTGAAATAAAGTTTAGTGCAGTCCAGCCATCTTCTGGTCCATACGTATAAATACGTCTTGGCATTCCTTGCAGTCCTAAGAAGTACTGCGGGAAGAAACAGATGTTAAATCCGATCATGAATACCCAGAAGAACCATTTGCCGATTCTTTCGTTTAACTTGTAACCAAACATTTTTGGATACCAGAAAACAAGACCAGCAAAACATGCAAAGACAGTACCTGCGATTAATACATAGTGGAAGTGGGATACAAGGAAGTACGTATTATGGTACTGGTAATCCGCAGCTGCCATCGCAAGCATAACCCCAGTCACACCACCGATTACGAAGTTCGGGATGAAACCAAGTGCCCAAAGCATTGGGGATGTAAAACTGATACGGCCTCGATACATTGTAAAGAGCCAGTTAAAGATTTTCACACCTGTTGGTACAGAAATCGCCATTGTTGTGATCGAGAAGAATGAGTTAACCGCTGCACTGTTCCCCATTGTAAAGAAGTGGTGAACCCACACAAGGAAACTAAGAACAGAGATTGCCACAATCGATACAACCATCGCTTTGTAACCAAACAACTGCTTTCTTGAGAACGTCGCAAAGATTTCTGAGAAAATACCGAAAGCCGGCAGGATAACGATATATACCTCAGGATGTCCCCAAATCCAGAAAAGGTTCGCCCAAAGCATTGGCATACCGCCCGCTTCGAGTGTAAAGAATGCTGAACCGAATAAACGATCGAATGTCATAAGTGCTAAAGCAACTGTTAAAACAGGGAATGCGAAAACGATAATGACAGACGTGATCAATGTTGTCCATGTAAACATCGGCATACGCATAAGCGTCATACCTTTTGTACGCATTTTTAAGATGGTCACCATGAAGTTAATACCTGTCATTAGTGTACCAATACCTGCAATTTGGAGCCCGAGCAAGTAGTAGTTCTGTCCAGGTCCTGGTGAGAAATCATTTCCGGCGAGCGGCATGTAACTCGTCCAGCCTGCACTTGGTGATCCTCCAATAACGAAGGAAATGTTGAACAGCATTGCTCCGACCATAAATGTCCAGAAGCTCAAGTTGTTCAAATACGGGAATGCAACGTCACGTGCACCAATTTGAAGAGGAACCACGACGTTGATTAAACCAATTAAGAATGGCATCGCCATGAATAAAATCATGATCGTACCATGCGTTGTGAAAATTTCATTATAGTGGTTTGAATCTAAAAACGTATTATTAGGAAGCGCCAGCTGCGCGCGCATCATCAGTCCGTCTACCCCACCGCGGAAGAACATAATCACAGCAGCAAGGATATACATGATTCCAAGCTTTTTATGATCAACTGATGTCAGCCATTCTTTCCAGAGCCATTTCCACTTTTTGAAGTAGGTTAAAACAAACACAATAGCAATGGAAGTAAGAGCGATAGAAATTTGCGCACCAAGAATTAATGGGTCTCCAGTTACAAAAAACTCATCCCATTTTAAATGCATAACGGCCTCCTCCTTTCCTTAGTCAGTTTATTCGTTTTCTAGTTTTCTTTTATAGTTCTTCACATTCTCGAAAGGATCTGTCTTGGAATGCGGAGAAACTGATTGGTAACCTAAACGTTTGCGTGCTTGGAGTGCATATTCAGAATCCTCTCCGTGCTTCGCAAAAGATAAATGTGTTGATGAGAATGTCTGCACATCTGCAGCATCAGGAAGCATCAAGTAGTCATACGTTTTCTTCGTTAACTTCGGTGCTTCTTTTTTCGTTTTGCTTACCCATTTATCATAGTCAGACTGCGTCATCGCATTGACTTTGAATTTTTGCTGAGCAAAGCCTTCGCCTGTGAAGTTGGCGTTTCTTCCTTCATATGTGCCTACTTCATCAGCTTGAAGATATTGTTCCATTTCCATTCCAGCCATCGCATACTTCTCCCCGCCTAGCTGAGGAATCCATAGTGATGCCATTGTATCAGCGGAAGTGATTTTGAATAAAACCGGCTGATCTTTTGGAATGTTTAAGTAGTTCACTGTTTCAATATTTTCCTCTGGATAGCTGAAGATCCATTTCCAATCAACTGCTGTAGCATAAACGACAAGTGGATCTTTATGACTTGTTGCTTGAGGCGCCTCTTCCAAAGAGTAAATGGTTTTTACAGTTGGAACTGAAAGGGCAGCAACGATTAATATTGGGATCACTGTCCAGACAACTTCTAGAAGCGTATTCCCGTGTAGTTCTGGGTTATAAGAGGCGTTTCCAACGTCCTTACGCTCACGGTATTTAACCAAAATGATGGTAAACAGTACAAATACCGCACCAACGATAAAGAGCATGAATCCAATAGATAATAGGATTAAGTCTTTTTGTTGTGCTGCGACTGGTCCTTTAGGATCTAAAACAGCGATATTGCTGCAACCTCCTAATACAAAAACACTCACGAGCATCGCTAATAAAAGCATAGGTTTAATGGCTCTGAACAAGAAGATCACCATCCTTCCTTAAATAATGTATAAATTGCTGAATAATTGTGAAAAGCCATCTGCCTTCGAAAACTTTTCTTCCCTTTGTAATGCTATCAAAATCTGTTGGAGTTAGCTCCCCTTTTTTCAAAAGTTCATTTATTTTTCAACAGATTTCTATTGAAATGTCATAAATTCGCCATAAATTTATATTATTGCACACACAATAAATTTCTAGGAATTTGAAAAGTTGAGAGTTGAAGGCAAAGGACAAACAATCAAGAACTTTGTCAAATTTAGGTTTACCACAATAAAAAAGTTTGGTCAAATTTCAATTTAACTTAATGAAATTTTATCTAGGTAAACAATTCTAAAATAGGTATCCCCATATTTAACAAAAACCTTACTCATTTTAACGCAAGTCGACAAGAAAAGAAAGTATCGATCCTCCGCCTATGCGCTGTAATGATTGGTAATGGTGATAAATGAGTGGAAACTCACTAAAGACTTCCAGCAAAAAACCGGCTCATCGCCGGCTTCTCATTATTCGTCTCTCACCAAAATGTCTGGTCGTCTATAGATGCTTCCTTCATGTTCTATGTCTATATACGCCCACTTGCCTGTATAGGTTAAAAAGCGATTTCCTTCTTTCTCGACGACCATCGTATCTTCTGATTTCAATCCTGGTAAGGAAGGATTCCAAGTGAATACTTGATGAAGCTGGATCTCTTCCACCGATGTAGGAACTGCAATGATCTCTCTAGACACAAATCCAGTCTTGCCTCCTTGGTGAAGCTTTTTCCAGCTATCAGGAAATCCTTCTTTTTCATATTGAGCAATGCCGGCCTTCAATACATCTCCAATGGTGTTCCCTGGACGAGTAGCCGCATTCATGACCGTGTCAATTCGCGCAAGCCTTTCCTTGTTTTCTTCAAGCTCCTTTGGTAGCTGTCCAAAGTAAACGGATCTTGTGACATTTGCCACGAGTCCATGCCGTTCAGCACAAAGGACAACCAGTGCATGCTTTTGAAGTGCTTTTTCTGTTGGGATCGGGTGGCGATATTGATGAATCCGGTCATCTGTTGCCACAAGCAGCACTTCTATCGTCATCCCCTGCCCGATCGCTCTTTGAGCAACAAGCGAAGCAATTTCATGCTCCGTCTGCCCTGGAACGATTTCTTGACAAACACTTTCTACAATAACAGCTGTGTCATGACAAAGGGTTTCGTATTGGCTGAGCTGAGGCGCTGAAAGGATCGATCGAACACGAGACAAATCAGGTTCGATCCATTCCACTCCTTCCATTTGAATGTCCGCACCGATTCGTTTGTCTTTTATGAGTGTTTGAATGTAAGGAGTCTCATCCTCAAACCAATCCATTGTGACGACTTGAAAGGGATGGTCAAAATACGCCATTTCTTCTTCAATGATTCGTTTTTCTTCCATTTGATTCACAACTAGGACAATATCGTCTTTCAACACAAGTAGCTGACAAACGCCCTCTGGCGTATTTAACACAATGTGGTTTCTTCTTCCTCCTGTAAGCCAAGAAAAGTTATTACGCTTTTGAATCAGAACACCGTCGAGTTGTTTTTCTTCCATTAAAGTTCTTACCTGTTCAATCATCAACTCATCACCTGCCTGTATGGAGTGTTTGAATGAAACGTTTAAATGCTGTTTTCCCTTGCTCTGTTCTTTTAAACACACCCGCCTGCGCGAGTATACGAGAAAAAATGAGGCCGATTTCTTTTTGTAAAATGGCTTCTACGTTGTCTTTCGTAAAGGTATTCTCTTCGATCAGACGCTCTGCCCATGACTCGTGCTTCATGATAGACGGGCAGGCTTTGATTTCTTCAAGAGGGTTTTTGGATAGCAACGCCGCTTTTAGCTGGCTTAATTCCTCTGCTAATCTTCCAGGAAGGACGGCGAGACCCATGACCTCAATTAAACCGATATTCTCTTTTTTAATATGATGAACTTCTTTGTGCGGGTGGAAGATTCCGTCGGGGTGCTGCTTATCTGTACGGTTATTTCGTAGCACGAGATCTAATTCGTACTCATCCCCATGACGGCGTGCAATTGGTGTAATGGTATTGTGCGGGGTCTCTCCTGTATGAGAGAACAGCCCCGCTTCTGGATCTGAATACATTTTCCACTCATGTAATATAAAATCCGCTGCCTCCGCAAGCGTCTGCTGGTCGCTGCTTTGAAGCCTGATCACTGACATCGGCCATTTCACAATACCCGCCTTCACCCTCGGAAACTTTTCGAGAGAAAACACTTCTTCCATCTTTGCTTTCGCCATCGGAAATTCATGAGCACCACCTTGAAAGTGGTCATGACTTAATATGCTACCTCCAACAATGGGAAGATCCGCATTTGATCCTATGAAATAGTGCGGATATATAGATATGAAGGAAAGCAGACGCTCGAAGGTCTTTTTAGATATCTGCATTGGTTCATGCTCGCCCTTGAACACAATACAATGTTCGTTGTAATACACATACGGCGAGAATTGCATAAACCACGACTCATTTGTAAGTGTCACCGGAATAATCCGGTGATTCTGTCTTGCTGGGTGATTGATGCGTCCCCCAAACCCAACGTTTTCTTTACAAAGGAGACAAAGAGGATATTGCTTTTGACTCAGCTTTTTGGCTTCAGCGATCGCTTTTGGGTCCTTTTCCGGTTTCGATAGATTAATCGTGATCTCAAGCTCACCATCTTCTGTCGGTGTAAACCACTGCACATTTTTGGCGATTCTGCCTGTATGAATATAGTGGGCATGCTGCTGCATTTCATAAAACCAGCTTGTCGCTGCCTTTGGTCCGCAATGCTTGCGTTTCTCTTCAAACTTTGCATAGATGACACTCGGAGGCGCCACCAAGCAGCCCATGATTTTGGCATCTAATAAATCACGATACGTATCTGTCCCGTCAGGAATAAGACCTGTTTCAACTGCCCAATCGAGCATCGGCATTAAGATGTCTTCAAGGTCGCTGTCTCCTGAGACTGTTCTTGGCTCAGCATCATCGAGACCAAGCACCTCTAGCAACCGGTTCCTTGTATAATCCATATCCAGTGGTGAGATCAGCTCTTTATTAACCCCATATTGAATCAGCTGTTCTAGCTTTTCAAAAATATCAATCGCCATTCCCTTTGTCTCCTCCCCTGCCTGCTACACGTTATTCACTTTGATAGCCATCTGGATGTTTCTGAAACCAATCCCATGCACTTTGAATGATGGTGTGGAGATCTGCATATTGAGGCTTCCATCCTAGTTCTTTCAGCGCTTTTTCTGATGAAGCAATCAGCTTAGCTGGATCACCCGCACGTCTTTCTGCCACCTGTGCTGGAATGGCATGGCCCGTCACTTCTCTTGCGGCTTCTACGACCTGCTTCACAGAGAAGCCTGTGCCGTTCCCTAAGTTGTACGTCGCGCTTCCTTTTCCTTCACGCAGACGCTCAACCGCTAGAATGTGCGCCTCTACTAAATCCATGACATGAATGTAGTCTCTAATGCATGTGCCATCCTCTGTTTCATAATCCTCACCGTAAATCATGATTTGATCACGTTTTCCTAATGCCACTTGCAGAATAATTGGGATTAAATGCGTTTCTGGCTGATGATCTTCACCGACAATCCCTTCTGTATGAGCACCGGCTACATTAAAATAGCGAAGCACAACGTATTCGATACCATATGCCTGCTCAGACCACTTCAGCATTTTTTCAATCGCGAGCTTTGTTTCCCCATAAGGATTCGTTGGGTTCGTCTCATCCGTTTCAACGATCGGTACACGCTTTGGTTCACCATATGTCGCAGCAGTTGAGGAGAATACAATGCGTTTCACATCAAATTCATTCATCACCTGAAGTAAAGCTGTTGCCCCTCCGACGTTGTTGTCATAGTACTTCAGTGGGTCTGTTACACTTTCTCCAACAAGTGAATCTGCCGCAAAGTGCATGACTGCTTCAATGTCATGCGTTTGAAAAACACGTCTTAAAAAAGCGTGATCCCTTAAATCTCCCTCTTCTAATACGGCCCCCTTTACGACTGCCTCTTTATGACCTGTCTGCAAATTATCCACAATCACCACTTGTTCTCCTTTAGCCAAAAGAGCCGCTACCGCATGACTGCCAATAAAACCTGCTCCTCCACATACTAAAATTGTCATCAAATTTCCTCCTTCGTTAATTCTCTAGCGCCGCCTCCAATTCCAGCTGTGTAAAAAGAGGCTTGAATGCCTGTTTTTTCTTGATAAATCGCACCTGTTTCTTCTATAAATGAGTCTAGCAGCTCTTCTTTCACAATGCTGACGGTACAGCCCCCAAATCCAGCACCTGTCATACGGGAACCAATCGCCCCTGGATGCTGCCATGCGGCTTCGGCCAGTGCATCTAGCTCAAGCCCAGTGACTTCATAATCATTCTTTAAAGAAAGGTGAGACGCCTTCATGAGAGCACCTAGTTCTTCCATTTTATCATCTTTTAGAAAATTTACTGCTTTCATGGTCCTCTCGTTTTCCGTGATGGCATGTCTTGCACGTCTTCTACACGTTTCATCTTGTATCAAATGGTCATGCTTAGCGAATTCATCCTCCGTGAGCTCACATAAATGCGCGATATCTAATTCTTTTCTAAGATCGCTTAAAGCAGATTGACATTCTGAACGGCGTTCATTGTATTTTGAATCTGCAAGTGTTCGTTTTTTATTTGTATTGGCAATGACAAGTGCCAGACCCTCTTGCCGAAATGGGCTGTATTCAAAGGAAAGCGTGTCACAATTGAGCAAAATAGCGTGACCTTCTTTTCCAAGACTAATTGAAAATTGATCCATAATGCCGCAGTTCACGCCAATAAACTCATTTTCAGCACGCTGCGCAAGAAGGGCTAGGTCGATTTGCGTTACATCGAATGACGACCATTCATTGATCAAGACAGCCGTGACGAGCTCAATAGAGGCAGAGGATGACAGGCCTGCGCCATTTGGGATATTGCCGGCATACACAATATCAAAGCCATCTTTCACATCCATGCCTGCTTCGATAAACTGTTGGAATACTCCCTTCGGATAGTTCGCCCAGCCGTCCGATTCCGAGAAAGCGATTTCAAAAAGATCGAACTCTTTCACACCTTCTTCTTCAAAATTCAAGGAATACATTCTGACGCGTCCATCTGATCGTCTTGCTCCCGCAGCATATGTACCAAGGGTGAGTGCACATGGAAAGACATGGCCCCCATTATAATCTGTGTGTTCACCAATCAGATTGACTCTGCCTGGGGCGAAAAAATAGCGGAGTTCTTCCTGATCTCCAAATTGCTGGTGAAATGCTGCTCGTAATGTGTCGATCATATCCATTCCCCTTTTCTCTTCTGATAATCTTATTTTAGTTGCCCCGTCAGCTGAAGTTCAATGGTAAAAAAATCGTTAAAAAATACCCTTTTTTTGCTGTGAATGGTACGATGTGATATGAGGTGTAACATGATTCAAAATAGAAAAAGGTTGTTTTTTGCTGTGAAGGAGGGTTTCCAATTTGAAGAAAGAAGCATTTGCATTTCGTTTTCACCATTCTGATGTGACATTGCCGGCCCAAATCTGGTCTGTTGGCTGGGAAGTTCAATCATCTTCGTTATACTGCTGGAATGGCGTAGAGCGGAAGGATCAGGGCAAGTGCATCTTTCAGCTCACACTGTCTGGACACGGCATGATTGAAATCGGACAGAAACGATTCAAAGTATTGCCTGGACAGGCCTTTCTGGTGAAAAGCCCCAGTGCTTATCAATACTATTTTCCAGAAGACAGTGAACATTGGGAATTTCTCTATTTAACACTTTATGGGGAAGCCTGTGACCTTTGCTTTGATCAATTTATCGATCAAGGAAAGCAGGTCATGCGTTTTCATCCGAATTCCAAACCGATCCGCCTGCTAAAGAAGATTTATGATGAAGCCAGTGAAAGACGGATTACCAATCCATTTGAGGGGTCTAGCCTTGCTTATCAATTTGTCATGGAACTGTATTCATATTTGCCAAAGCTTGAGGGACAAATGGAGAAATGGCCTGAGCCCATCGTCCAAGCGGCCTTATTTGCAAGCCACCATTTTCACGAGGAGATTGGGCCTGACGATATGGCAGCTGCGGCACGTTTATCCAAAAGTCATTTTACGAGGGAATTCAAAAAGGCAACTGGCTTCACACCGATTCATTATTTAACCAATATTCGTTTAGAAAAGGCGGAAACGTTACTGAAAACAACGAAATACTCGATTGAAGAAATCGCCACACAGTGCGGCTACCGAAATGCGAATTACTTGAATAAAGTCTTTCGAAAGAAAATCGGCATGTCTCCAAAGCAACTCCGGGAAACAAGCGATGCATAATAAAAAGCAGCCGCTTTTCAATTGGCTGCTTCTTTTACGCTTTCGTTAGGTCAACACGAATTCTCCCTTGTCTTAAAACAATGGTCATTTGCGTATCAGGGGTCATTAAATTTTCTAAAATGTCCGTTGCTGTTTGAAGCGCAATGTCCATCCGGTTGATCTTTTCCTTTTCTTGTTCAGAAAATGCTTCTGGATGTGCGGTCATTTCTTTGACTAGCCTCAACACTTGTTCATGCTGCTTTTCTGTTTGTTGATATATGGCATCATATAATTCGTCTGGCCTGCTGCTCATTTCACATCACCTATCTTTTTCATGTGTTAAATCGCATCTTCTTTTGTTTTCTTGAAGACGAACCATTTACTGGCGACATAATTGACCACGACAATCACAAAGTTAACAAGAATTTTTGCGACGGTTTCGTTGAGCGCCATTTGGCTCACAAATAAAATCATCAGCCCCAGATCTACACCTAGAGACATGAGACGGACACTAAAAAATGAAGAAAGCTCACGCATCAGGCTTTTTGTGTCACGAGCCTTTTGCTTGAAGACATACTTCTTATTGGTGATATAAGCAAAGAGCACAGCAAATACCCATGAAACAACCGTTGCTGTTTTGTAATCCATAGAAAACATCTCAACGAATAAATAGAAGCTGACTATGTTGACAATGGTTGTACACACACCCATGATCAGATACATGACAACTTCTTGATACTTTTGAAAAAGGCTATACATGTCTTTCTTCATTCCTTCTTGGTGAATTCTGTTTCTTTTAGAATACCATCTTAAGAAGAACTTCCCAAACGAACAATATGTGCGTCCTGTAAAGATGAAATTTGTTCACGCTGATGGCATATGTCAACCTTATTGGTTTATATGAGTCAAATGATTTAGGTCTTTATCATTATTTTAATTTATAATCTTTTAACTGACTTTACAATTGTTTATTATGAGAAGTAAGAATTCAATATTTATGGGTTTTTTAGTCATTTTTTTAGGGACGTGGTAGGTGATAGATTTTACAAAATAGGTTAAATGTCATCATTTTTCGACAAAAATCTATTTTTGTACTCCATTCACATACACGTACAGTTACTAGACGGTTTGTTCAAGTCATTGGTTGCAGATGAATATGTCTTATTGAACTGGAGGATATTATGGATACGCAAGTGAAAAGAAGAGTTGACGAAGAGTGGGTTTATTTGATTCAAGAAGCGAAAAAAATTGGACTAGGCATCGAGGAAATACAAGCTTTTTTAACATCCAACGGTGATCAGAAGATGATAAACAAACCGTAATCAACGCCGTTATCCTTTGTCTTTCAGATTGCTTTGGCTAAAGTTCTAACCTGTCAATTGACCTTTTAAACATCCTTTCATGACGATACGCTACAATAATTGAACACCTCATCATACCAATCCCTTCCACTCAATGGGGTTCTGTCTTTCTATTTTTAGGAGGACAGTCCGTTCCCTGTTCTTTATATGACCCCTTTTTAGCTGTCATTCATGAAAATTGCCCATTTTCGTTATAAAACCAAGCTCCCCACCCATATATTAAGCATAAGACACAAAAAGAAGAAAGGTGGGTGGCGCGTGAGTTCAGATTCCCTATCTTATTATCATCAAAAGAAGGATCAATATTATCACGGTGTGAACCCTGTGATTGTCCATCGTATTCGCAAGGAATGGACGTCTATCTTGGATATCGGATGCGGCACAGGCCAGCTTGGCAAAGTCCTAAAACAGCAAGACCGTACCATATATGGAATTGAATCTTTTGAAGATGCGGCAAAGCAGGCTGAGAAAGCGCTGGATCATGTTTTATGCGGCAATATTGAACAGATGGCGCTGCCTTATCAGCATGAACAATTTGACTGTATCATTTTCGGAGATGTTCTTGAACATTTATTGGACCCTTGGGCCGTTTTAAAAAAGGTCAAACCCTTTCTAAAAAGGGAAGGGGCCATCTTGTCTTCCATTCCGAATATTGGTCATATTTCAACGGTTTTAGAATTACTAGCCGGGAGATTTACTTATACAGATGCAGGGTTAATGGATCAAACACATTTACGCTTCTTTACCCTTCACGAAATTCATGCCCTCTTTCAGTCAGCCGGGTTTCATGTTCGTGAGCTTGAAACCATTCGTGTACAACACCCTTCCTATACGGGCGTCATGAATGATCTACATGAATTACTCGTAAAACATGGCATCCGTTTTGATTTTAACGAGGCTGCGACAGCCTATCAATACGTGGTTGAGGCGGTTCAACTCAATGAGTAGCCCCACCATCTTATTTGTTTTATGTGTAAATGATGAGTCGATGTTTCAAGCTTGCTTCCGGCAGCTCGCTTCACTTCCTGCTCCGCACGGGTATCATGTAGAGGTTTTGCCCATTAGACATGCATCAAGTATGACCTCTGCATACAATGAAGCTCTCACTCATCCTGCACAGTTTAAAATTTATCTTCATCAAGATACACTCATCGTCAAACAGCATATGCTTCTCGAGCTAATTCCACTTTTCTTGCAAAATCCGTCACTTGGCATGCTTGGGGTAATAGGTGCAGAAAGTGTTCCAGACAATGGAATCTGGTGGGAGAGCCATGATTGCAGAGGGAAAGTCATTGAATATCGGCACGACACCTATCAGCTGCTAACGTTTGAATCTGGTCATCCACAGACAGAGCCCCAAGGTTATATCAAAGCTTCTGCTATTGACGGGCTTTTTATGGCAACACAATATGATATCAAGTGGCGCGAGGACCTCTTAGACGGGTTTCATTTTTATGATGTGTCACAATCTTTTGAGTTTGCACAGCAGGGATATGAGGTTGGGATTGCAAGGCAAGAAGAGCCCTGGTGTTTACACAAATGTGGAGATCATTTTGATGCAGAAGCATATGAAAAAGCAAGACAAACATTTCTTGCACATTATCGGTAGAAAGCACCCTTTTCGGGTGCCTTTTTTATGATATACTGTCATAAACAACCAGATCGTCTCATATGCATTGGAGTACCTTGTCCCTAATTCGTACAAAGGAGGAAACAATGGCAGACAAAAACGTTCATTATAAGAAGGTTGCCGCTTCAAAGGATTTTCGAAAACTTCTTGAGGAAAAACGCAGATTTATCGTACCGATGACGATTTTCTTTTTTCTCTTTTACTTTTCACTTCCGGTTGCTACATCCTACTTCACCTTTTTGAACACGCCAGCAATTGGAGCGATCACGTGGGCTTGGTTATTTGCCCTCACGCAATTTGTGATGACATGGGTTTTATGTGGACTTTATGCAAAAAAAGCAGCTCAGTTCGACAAATATGTAAGCGCTTTAAAAGTTGAATCAAGAGGTGATGACGAATGAGTATGACCGCTTTTATTTTATTCATAGCGATCGTAGGGCTCACATTGGTCATCACGTATTTTGCTGCGAAAAAAACAAGCAGTGCGAGTGATTTTTACACAGCAGGCGGCGGTCTGACTGGGTTTCAGAACGGCCTTGCCATTGCCGGGGACTATATGTCTGCTGCTTCATTTTTAGGGATCGCCGGCATGATCGCCTTAAATGGATTTGACGGCTTTTTCTATAGTATTGGCTTTCTTGTAGCGTATCTTGTCGTCCTTTATGTCGTGGCTGAACCACTGCGAAATCTAGGAAAATATACGATGGCTGATATGATTGCTGCACGATTTAAGCGTCCTGCCATTCGAGGGGTAGCCGCATTTAACACAATCACAGTCTCAACTTTTTATATGATTGCACAGCTTGTTGGGGCAGGTGCATTAATCAAACTGCTTCTTGGCATTGATTACTGGATTGCGGTGCTGATCGTAGGTGTCTTGATGACTATTTATGTCGTGTTTGGCGGCATGATCGCAACAAGCTGGGTACAGATCACTAAAGCTGTGCTTCTCATGCTGGGCACGCTGATTATTTCGCTGCTTGTGTTTGCCAAATTTGATTTTAGTCTGCTGAAGATGTTTGAACAGATGAAAACAGCGACCCCGCTTGGTGAAGCTTTTCTTCACCCGGGAAATAAATATGATGTGCCTTTAGAGACCCTGTCTCTGAACCTTGCACTTGTGCTTGGAACAGCAGGTTTGCCGCATATTTTGATCCGTTTTTATACGGTAAAGGATGCCATTTCTGCGCGTAAATCTGTTCTATCCGCTACGTGGATCATCGGGATTTTTTATTTAATGACGGTTTTCCTCGGCTTCGGTGCCGCTGCTTTTGTCGGAACAGATGCAATTACGGCAGCCGATGCAGCAGGAAACATGGCAGCACCACTGCTTGCACAGGCCCTAGGGGGAGATTTATTATTTGCCTTTGTTTCCGCTATTGCCTTTGCGACTATACTGGCAGTGGTCACCGGTCTCGTTTTATCCGCCGCGTCTGCCTTTGCTCATGACTTTTATAGCCAGATTATCCGCAAAGGAAAAGCGAGTGAACGTGAACAGGTGAAGGCGGCACGCTTTGCTTCTATCGGCGTGGCTATCCTTTCCATCATTCTTGCATTATTTGCACAATCTTTAAACGTCGCTTTTCTTGTGTCACTTGCCTTTGCAGTGGCAGCAAGTGCGAATTTACCGTTGATTATCTTCACTGTCTTTTGGAAACGATTTAACTCAACAGGGGCTATCGCAGGAAGCTTAACAGGTCTTCTGAGCGCACTCCTGATCGTGTCACTCAGCCCAAGCGTCTGGGACCCATCAGGGGCAGCCATTTTCACAGGAGAGCCGCTTATCCCACTATCGAACCCTGGGATTATCTCGATCCCGCTCGGATTCCTTGCGGCTTACTTAGGCACCATTTTCTCCTCTGAAAAAGCAGATGAAGACACCTTTACAGAAATTCAAGTAAAAGCACACACAGGTATGCATATGGATACAGATTGATGAGAAAAAGCCGGCTGCTCTGCCGGCTTTTTCAGTGTTCTTGCTATTTCAAAACTGTACTCAATATGGGATAAATTGGCCTTTTAATCTCTCTTTATATCTTTCTAACTTGTCACATTTCCTCAACGTGATCAACGAACAGCATGTGATGATGATCAGCAGAATTTCATGAACTTCTCCTCTGTTATCAATGATTCTTTTCAACCCTATTACCCCCCATAGACTTCAATTCTCTTGTTATTCTTATGTTATCATTTTAAACATATACTGGGAAAGTCACCCCACAAGGAAGAAGTGAAACATATGCATAAATTGTACTCAGCAAAATTATTATTTGAATCTCGCTCCTCACCAAAGGTGAGACCGGATAAAATCTTTGAGGAACGAATCATTTTAGTGAGAGCAAAAAACAATCGAAAAGTGAAACAAATCGTCAAAGACCATTTTCCAGATGAGACATTTGAAAATGGAGATCATGGACAAACAACCACAAAACTAGTAGCCGTACTAGATATTTTTGAGCTAGTTGAAAACTTAGACGAAGGTCCCCTGCATTTAAGCGAAGTGTACAGCCGATATCTTCTTTTTGATCAAGAAACATCTGCTAAAGAAGCGATTGACGCTTATTCGTTAGACAAATAAAAGAAGTCTAAGCTACCAGTGTGTGACGGTATTCTACGGAGCACACTGGTTTAATTTTTTCTGGAATCGATCGTGATTATAGAATTGAATGGAATGATTAATTGACAGCAGCACAAAAAGAGATAGTGGAGGGAATAAATGATGCCAACACTAGAAGAGAATGATGATTTTGTATTTGCTAAAGATGTATTTGTTTCTTCTTTTGAAGTGAAAGAAATTCAAGCTGCTATCATTAGAGATAAAGGTCGGTGTGCCTGTTAAGTTTGCAGGTGCAGTTTTCAATGCAGTGATTGGTTTTGCTGTAGGGGTGGTGTAGGTGTTATACAATCATTTATTATTAAAAAAGTAAAGCGGAAGCTAAAAAATTAGCGATCTCTATTGGTGTTGCTGTCGCAATTTCATTAAATGATTTGGATATCGGAACTCAAATTGCTAAACAGTTAGATAAGAGGGATAAGCGCGCTAATAATGGTTGGTAGATATATACTAGGAGGAATGTTGTGAAGAGTATGATCAAGTATGCAGTGATGATTTTATTTATGAGTGTATTTTTCTATTATTACAATATGTTTGTACCTAAAAATGTTCTGTACATTTTCATTGCATTTCCATTTTGTTTTGTTGCTATAAGTTTGATTGATAAGCTATTTACGGATAAATAAATCTAATAATAAGCAAGCCTCATGCTTGCTTATTATCTCATACTGTCTAATTAGAGGGGAAAATATCTGCTCTGCCGGCTTCTTAATATCGCTGGAATAACTCTGGGTTTTTCGGGACGTTTTCTAAATAAACGATCTTTCCTTGATCATCCAGCTCCGCAATATCAATGCCTTCTGCTGTATATACACGACCGTCTGTTAACTTTCCGCAAACAGCCCAGTTTGTTTCATACTTTCCATCTTCACGTTTCACCCAGCCATCCCACATATGCTTAATGTCTTCATGTACGTGGAAAAATGTGTTCAAAAACTGTGTGAACGCTTGGATGCCAGGCTTTTCAGCACCATTTAAGACAATCATGACATCATCTGAAAACAATGCCAGCAATTCGTTCATTTGCTCTTGCCCTTTTCCCGCTTCATCATATCGGCGAAAATACGTATCGAGCACTTCCATCATTCATTCTCCTTTATTTACCTGTCATTTCGAAAACAATCGAACAATTAGATTGTACACAATTGTATCTCTACTGTCTATTTTTCACGCAGATAAGAAAAGACATGGATGAGTCAATCCATGTCTTTTACAGATGAAAGAGCTACTTTCTCTGACTCGACAAGAGATGTTAGTTCTTCCGCAGCTTTTTTCGGATCAGCGCTTTGGCTAATGGCGCTGATGATGCTAATGCCATCGGCTCCCGCTTGGATGACTGGTGCCGCATTTTCATACGTGATCCCGCCGATGCCCACAATAGGAATGTGAAGACCGTGTTGACGTACTTCGTTGATTAAAGAAACACCTTGGACACTGCGTGTATCCTTTTTTGTTTCTGTAGGATAGACTGGACCCATCCCAACGTAGTCTGCCCCGTCCTTCATCGCTTGCCTCACTTCATCTAGATTGTGCGTGGACACGCCTAATATTTTATTCCCGATTCTTTGCCGTACATCTTGTGCAAGTGTATCTTCCTGCCCAACATGGACACCATCTGCATCAAGATCTATTGCAAGCTGTACATCATCATTTACGATAAAGGGGATATTCGCTTCTTGGCAAAGTGCTTGAATCTGCTGAGCGATTTTTTTCTTTTCTTCACCTTGCAGAGCACCTTCACCCTTTTCACGAAACTGAAACATCGTGATCCCGCCTTGAATGGCCTCTTTCACCACATCAAGCGGATGCCGGCTTGTATTCGCTGTTCCCATAATAAAATAAACCGATAATTGCTGTTTGATTAGCTGCTGATCAACCTTCGTCATGCAAAACTCCCCCTATTTTCCCTAACGTGATCACATCTTGACCATTTGTATTGGATAGCGCATTTAACAATTCGATTTGAAAGGTGCCTGGCCCTTTCTCTTCTGTCTGCTGAGCTGCCTTTTCTGCAGCGACACCATAAAACAGCAGAGCTGATGCCGACGCATGAATGGGCCGTTCCCCTGTTGCACAAAATGCCCCTATGACAGAGGTGAGTAAACAGCCAGTCCCCGTCACCTTGGTTAACCATTCGTGTCCATTATGAATAGATAGAACCTCTTCTCCATCTGACACGACATCCACTTTTCCCGTAATCGCCACAACGGTTTGAAGGGCTTTTGCCGCCTGCTTTGCTAAAGACGATACATCTCCATTTGCCCCTTTTGCATCAACCCCTTTTGACTGCCAGCCTTTCACTCCAATTAAATGAGCTATTTCAGCAGCATTCCCTCTGACAACAGTGATGCCCACTTGCTGTAACAGCTGTTTCGCCGCACTCGTCCGAAACGTTGTCGCACCAACACCAACAGGATCTAATAGAACCGGTACACCTTTTTCATTGGCCGCTTGTCCAGCAATGACCATCGCCTCCACCGTATCCTTTGTTAGTGTGCCGATATTCAGCACAAGTGCATCCGCTAATTGCGCCATTTCTGCCACTTCTTCTTTGGCATTTGCCATGACTGGAGAAGCACCTAAAGCAAGCAGTCCATTCGCTGTAAAGTTCGTCACAACTTGGTTGGTGATATTATGGACAAGCGGATTTTCCGCTCGAACCTTTTCCAAAAGATGAGACACGCAGCTTAATTTCATCTGTATCGTCCTCCCTTTTACTCTGCATCCCACACATAGGATTTTGTATGCTTTAACCATTCTCTTGCAGCAAAGGACAAGTAGCGGTCCTTTCGCCAAATGACACCCAAATGCCACGGAATAGACGGATTTAAGGAAATGATCCTCACTTTATCAGGATCTAGATCACGGCAAATCCGTTCAGGCAGAAGCCCGATTCCAAGGTTCTCAGCAACCATTTCACTGATGAAATCCCATTGTGACGTTTCATAAATAACGTTCGGCCTGAATCCCGCATTCATACATTCATTTAAGATTCGGCTGTGCAGAACGAAATCTTCTCGAAAGAAAATAAAAGACTCTTCCTTTAAATCAGCCAAATGAACCTCATCACGTCCTGCCATCGGATGTGATGGATGGGTGACAAGCTTCATATTCTCTTTAATGATGGTGTATGTATGAAAAATTTTATCATTTGCAGGCAGAACAATGACACCAATATCTAATGATCCATCCTCTACCCCTTCCTCTACTTTAATGGAGCCATGCTCCACCAATTGAAAGGTGACATCTGGATACTGCTGGCGGAATTCCCCCATCACATTTGGGAAAAAGCTTGATCCAATCATGGGCGGCAGCCCTATTCGGATATGTCCTTTTTTCACATTCATTAAATCATTTAATTCACTCGTTAAATTCTGAAAGGATTGTGTGATTTCACTCGCCTGTGTATACATGGTTTGTCCAGCATCTGTCATTTCAACCTGTCTGCCATTACGGTAAAACAACTGCACACCTAGCTCATCCTCTAGGTTTTTGACCATCTTGGAAATGGTCGGCTGCGACACATAGAGCGATTGCGATGCTTTCGTAAAACTCTTTAACCGTGCCACTTCTAAGAAATATGTTAAATGTCTGATGTCCACATGGTTCACCCTTTCTATAGACAAAAGGAATACTAACTATTCGATATATGTATTTTACCTATAATAGAACGTGCTGTACACTTTAAAGTAAGCTCACCGATTAGAACGTTGTGTTGTTTTTGTGAAACAGTGAACAATTTATATAGAAAAAGGAGTGAACAGAAAGTGCAATTGCTCAAAACGTCGCTGATTACTACCCTTCAGATTATGGCTTTATTTGCTTTTGCGAAATTGATGAATGTGCTGGCGGCCTTTTTGCATTTAAGAATTCCGGGCACGATCTTAGGCATTCTTGTCATTTTCTTATTACTTCATTTTAACATCATTAAATTAAAATGGATTGAACTTGGCGCCGTATGGTTGCTCGGAGAACTGCTGCTCTTCTTTATCCCTTCAGCAGTAGGTGTGATTGATTACGGCACATTACTTTCTCAATCTGGCACAAGTATTGTCCTTGTGGTTTTACTTAGTACCTTTGTGGTCATGCTCTCGACTGGCATGATGACGCAGATGATTGCGAAAAGAAAGGAGCGAAAAAAGCTATGTTAGTTGGCGGACTATTCTTGATCCTAACCATTCTGATCTATCTCGGATCAAAAGCGGTTTATAAACGTCATCCGAAAGTCTATGTCTCCCCTTTACTTGTGACACCGGTTGTTCTTGTGGTCTTGCTGTTAATCGTGAACATTCCTTACGATGCTTACAATCAAGGCGGAAAATGGCTGACAAATATGCTTCAACCTGCGACTGTGGCATTTGCCATTCCTTTATATAAGTATTTTCACATTCTGAAGAAGCATGCAGTAGAAATTATTTTGAATGTGGCTTGCGGTTCTATCGTTGCGATTTTATCAACAGCGTTTATCGCCAAATTGTTTCATTTGGACACGAGTCTGATCGAGAGCCTCGTCCCAAGATCCGTCACAACACCCGTTGCGATGAGTGTGTCTGAAATGATTGGCGGGATGCCGTCCGTTACGGCTGTCTTCGTCATTTTAACAGCATTATTTGGCTCAATCATTGGGCCATTGGTTATCCGTTATTTCCGTATTGATAATGACATTGCAATGGGCGTTCTGCTTGGTACAGGAGCACATGGTGCAGGCACATCGAAGGCCTTTGAACTGAGCTCGGTCTCAGGCACGATCTCAAGTGTGTCCATGATCATTTCGGCCATTATTACATTATGTGCAGCGCCTATCCTGATGTCGTTTGCCTTATAGAAAAAGCCATTTCCCCTTATCGGAAAATGGCTTTTTCTTATGCTTGGATGAAGACAACCTTTAAATAGTTCCCCTCAGGATAATTTTTCGTTGTACGGAAGTCCTCAGGAAGTGTATATTCCTCAAGAATACGATACGTTTTCCCAGATTCTTTAAAGGCCTGTGCAATAAATCCCTTAAACTTTTTCATCCCAAATGCACTGCTATTGGTTGACGCCACAATGACGCCGTTCTCAGCTGTGATCTGGATGGCTTCTTTTAATAGTTTCTTATAATCCTTCGCTGCACTGAATGTGTGTTTCTTCGTTCGTGCAAAGGAAGGTGGGTCCAAAATCACGACATCATAGCTCCAGCCTTTTTTCGCTGCAAACGGGAAATATTTAAAGACATCCATGACTTTGATATCCTGCCCGTCTACATCAATGCCATTCACTTCAAACTGCTCAGATGTTTTTTTCAAACTGCGGTTTGCAACATCTACACTTGTCGTACGGCTTGCCCCGCCAAGCGCTGCTGCTACAGAGAAAGCGCCGGTATAAGAGAACGTATTAAGGACGGTCTTTCCTTTTGCATAGCGATCTCGAATTGCTTTTCGCACATGACGCTGATCAAGGAAAATACCTGTCATCGCACCATCATTTAGATAAACCGCCACGTTCATCCCATTTTCTTTGACGATAAGAGGAAATTCACCTTTCTCCCCTTTTACAAAATCGTCATCTTCGATATATTGTCCAGACGTATCAAATCGCTTCTTTTCATAAATGCCTTTATAGTCAGGGTACACCTGCTCAATCGCAGCCAATACATCTTCTTTTAATGTATAAACACCTTCGCTATACCATTGGATGAGATAGAATCCATCATAATAATCAATCGTGATTCCACCAATTCCATCCCCTTCCCCATTGAACACACGGAAAGCCGTCGTCTGTGCATCACGAAATAGATGCGTTCTGCTTTTGGATGCCTGTTCAAGTTTAGAAACAAAAAAGGCCTGATCTATTTTTTCGTTAGCGTCAAAGGAAAGCACCCAACCGATGCCTTTATTTTGCACACCATAATATCCTTTCCCTAAAAAAGAGCCTCTTTCATCTACCCATTCAATGAGCTCGCCTTCCTGAACACCGTTCACACGCGACACAGCATCTTTTGAAATAAGCGGATATCCCTTTTTCACTTGTTCTGCAAATGTTTGTTTTAATGAGATTTTTTTCATTTGTGTCATCCTTATCCTAAATTGACTCTCTCTATCCTACCATATGAATGTATACGTTACTTCTATTATGATAAGATGAGGAGAAAAATATCAATTCGACATAGAGGAGGCTCTTTTTTGACAACATTACGCTTAGATCATACAGGGATTATGGTGACAAATATTGATCAGTCCATTGATTTTTATGAAAAAGTGGTGGGCATGAAATTAAAGGATCGCATCACTCATACAAACGGAGTCATTGAACTTGCCTTTCTTGGCTTTAAAGACGAAGCGGAAACGGAAATTGAACTCATTCAAGGGTATAGCAGTGACCTTCCATCTGAAGGAAAGGTCCACCACCTCGCCTTCACAACAGATAATATTCACGCTGAATTCAACCGTATTCAAAAGCTGCAAATTGAGCTAATAGATGAAGAAATCACAACATTACCTAATGGCTATTGCTACTTCTTTTTCCGAGGGCCAGACCAAGAGTGGATTGAGTTCTTCCAACGATAATATTTCCTAGGAAATGCATGGAGGCTCGTTAAAAACATTTGATAGGCAAAAACATTTTTGGTTTTTGCCCTATCTATTTTTAAGTACACGCACCTATAACAGCTGAAATATTGAAAAAATCTAAGAGTGCCGGCCTTAGGTTTTTATCCACCTGGTTGGAAACTTTTTGGCTCGCTTTTTTTAAAGCCACTTTTCTTGAGTTACCTTGTTTTCTATATTGATCATAAAAATATTTAATGGATTCTACCAGTTTTATCGTCCCACCAAACATCCCAATCGCTTTCTTTAGTTTTAAAATCTTTGAAATCGGTATACCATTAGAAATAATGGCGACTCCTATTGCACCGACACATGCAGGAATATTTATGTTTTTAATACTTATCTCTTTCTTCTCATTAAGATCGAATAAAAGCCTCTCACCTTGGATGGTCGTTTTTAATCCCGAATTCTCTTCTATCCATCTAGCAGTTTTTACTGAACCCTCATCTATTATATACTCAGGTATTTCTTCAATTGCTTGCAAGATTGCTTTTACCGAATGAAACCCTTCCACATCAGAGCTTAGCTCTACTGAAGCTTTCACTTCACTATTAAACATACAGCTGCACAAAGAAAAAATTAAGGTTAAAATAACAAACTTCCTCATTTTTTTTGAAAACACTCCTTTTGCCTTATTCAATATGATAATAAAATGTATGTATCATATAATATAACATAATTGGAGGTTTTTAACATTTATGAAAATGCACATTAGACGGATACTCCCTATTATCGGTGTCATATTCCTTGCCATCATTGCACTTCTTAATTTATTGCTCGAACAACGCGTCATTGTAGGCAGTGTAAGCATCGGTCTGTTCATTCTCATCACATGTCTTTATTTCGTCACAAAAGAAAAAGAGTAAGAGCATACCTGCTCTTACTCTTTTTTTATAGCACCTTACTAAGAAACAATTTGGTACGCTCGTGCTGTGGGTTTCCAAAGAGTGCTTCTGGTTTGTCTTCTTCGACGATATATCCACCATCCATAAAGATCACGCGGTCTCCTACTTCTCTTGCAAAGCCCATTTCATGTGTGACGACAATCATCGTCATTCCTTCGACTGCTAATTGTTTCATAACAGCTAAAACATCCCCAACGACCTCAGGGTCAAGAGCAGATGTCGGCTCATCGAATAAGAGCACTTTCGGGTCCATCGCCAAGGCTCTTGCAATGGCAACACGCTGTTTTTGTCCACCAGATAATTGGTTAGGGTAACTTTTGGCCTTGTCTTTCAAGCCGACCTTTTCAAGCAAGTCTAATGCTTTATCGACTGCCGCTTTCTTCTCCATCCCTTTTACTTTCACCGGTGCGATCGTGATATTTTCTAACACGGTTTTATGAGGAAATAAATTAAAGTGCTGAAACACCATGCCAACTTCTTGTCGTACTTTATTGATATTCACTTTTGGGTCTGTAATCGTATGTCCGTGGACAACAACTTCCCCAGCCGTAATATCCTCTAATTTATTGAGACATCTTAGAAATGTGCTTTTCCCTGATCCTGAAGGACCAATGACACATACAACCTCTTTTTCCTCGATGACTGCATTAATATCCTTTAAGACTTCGTTATCACCAAAGGATTTCTTTAAGTTTTTCACCGTAATCATACTCATTTCACATCAAATCTCCTTTCTGCGTAGCTAGCCAGTAGAGAAAGTAAATAAATGATCACGAAATAAATGACACCGACAATGAGCCAGACATTCAAAGGATCAAAGGTAGCCGATGCTTGAACTTGTCCCCGCTGCATGATATCAGCAATACCGATAATCGATAAAAGAGAGGTGTCCTTCAAACTGATGATGGCTTGGTTAGTAATGGCTGGAAGCATACGGCGAAATGCCTGTGGAAGGACGATAAAGCGCATGTTTTGTCCACCTGTGAATCCTAAAGAGCGTGCGGCTTCAGTTTGTCCTTTATCGATGGACTGAATCCCTGCACGAATAATTTCTGAGAAATAAGCTCCTGCGTTAATCGCTACTGTAATAATCCCTGCCGGCACTCGGTCAAGTGAAATGAATTCAAGTGTATTTAGCCCAAAATAAATGAAGAATAGCTGTACGATAAATGGCGTACCTCGAATGGCATTGACAAAAACGAGTGAAATAAAGTTCAAGATTTTAAATGGTGACAGGCGGAATAGCGCCACAATTAACCCGATGATAAAACCTAAAATGATAGCAACAACAAAGATATATAAAGTGGTTTGCAAACCCTCCATTAAATACGGAAATGCATTAACAATCGTATCCATGTTTTTCCCTCCCTAATTCACATACGGTTGACACATAAAGAAAGCGCGCTCTGAGCGCGCCTCGCTTGTGTTATGACTTCAAATATTTCTCAATAATTTTGTCATATTCACCGTTTTTCTTTAGGTTTTCCAGCCCTTTATTGATTTTCTTCAATAAGTCCTGGTTTTTCCCCTTCATCACTGAGATCCCGTATTGGTCTCCATTCAAGCGATCTCCAACTGTTTTCAATTTCAAGTCTTGCTGTGCGATCGCATACGTAATGACAGGGTAATCCTCAATTAAAGCATCTGCATTTCCGTTAGATACTTCTTGGAACATAGATGGACTGTCATTGAATTGAACTACTTCATACCCATATTTGTCTGCGTTATCTGTTGCAAATTTTGCACCTGTTGTCCCATTTTTAACAGCTAGCTTTTTCCCCTTTAAATCATCAATTGATTTGATGCTGCTGTCCTTTTTCACAACAACTGTCAGACCAGCGTCGAAGTATGGATCTGAGAAATCCACTTTCTTTTTACGCTCATCTGTAATACTCATACCACCCATTCCAACATCAAGCTGACCTGCTTGCATCGCTGGAATAATCCCTGAGAAATCCATTGCTTCAAGCTTCACTTTGAAGTCTTGGTCTTTCGCAATGGCGTTAATTAAATCAACGTCTATTCCCACCGTTTTGCCGCCTTTTTCAAATTCAAATGGCGGATATGTTACATCTATCCCGATTTTATATGTGCCTTTGCCTTCTCCCGAACCGCTGTCTGATTTTGAACCACAGGCTGCCATGACGAGCACAACAATTAGTCCCATGATCAGTAACATCGATTTCTTCATAAAACACGACCCCCAATTGTCAGTTTTGTCTAAATATTCGCAACAACAATCTTACTATACCACGCTAAAGCTATACTGTGTGATATTTTTTATCAATACCAAAGATCCATACAATTCTAGATCGATAGTCTCTTTAAATTTTACTTTTTTGCGAATAACTCATTTTATTCTGAAAGAAGCATGTTTCACAATATTCATGTGATATAATCTCACAAAAAACCGCGAACACTCCTTTATAAATACCACTTCTTTCTCACCTATGAAAAAACCCTCTTTCACTGTCTCTCTTCCTCTATTGATATCCTGATATATTTTTTTCAATATCCTCTTTTTACCTAAAAAAATGTAAGCGTATACAATTCAATCGTTACTCCCTAATTTTTTCACTAATGGTTGAATTTACATCAAAAAACATGTTTTACAAATTGAGATAGACCGCTTAAAATATAAGAAGATACTTAATATGGAAAGATGATTCAGACAAATAAGAATCAGCAGAAATGAATAGGTGAAGAAAGGAGGATACCAATTGGCAGAAACAGGTGTTTTGTCATCCGTTGATGTAGCAAATATGCTAAATGACTGGTATGTCTTGATGAAAAAAAGAGACATACAAGAAGCAATACAGCTAAAAGAAGAGATTCTTCAAGCATTTGATCGAATGGAAGAGAATCAAGACGTCTTACTCTACTATCAACTTTTAGAATATCGTTTCAAAGATTTAGTCGAAGATACAGCTTCGTTAGATCACAGTCTTTTTGTGGATGAAAATGCGATTCGTACAGATGATATGCTCAGCTACTATTTCTATTTCTTTAAAGGCATGTATGAAATGCGCAGAGGGAATCACGATACAGCATTTCACCATTTGAAATTGGCCGAGGATAAATTAGATCTCGTACATGATGACATTGAAAAGGCAGAATTCCATTATAAAACAGGATGTCTATACTATAATATAAGATCCACACTTCTCTCCATCCACCACTTAAAAAAGGCTTCGTCTATTTACGACGCAGATCCATGTTATGTGAAAAAATCAATCAGCTGTCAAATGATGCTTGCTCTGAATTATGCGGATCAATCGAAATATGATGAGGCAGAAACTTTGTTTGAACAGGTGATTCACTCACTAGAACAGATGGAGGACCCAGATTTACTTGGTCACGCGTATTGCAATGCAGCCTTTATTAAAAGTCTAAGAAATGAATACAGTGAAGCTGTACCGCTCCTAGAAAAGGCTTTATTGATTGAGGCATTCGAAACTTCTTCTCCAGGCGGCTATTTACTGGCCTTGTATGCCTACACGAAAGCGCTGTTTAAGCTGAAAAAGCCTGGTTTGTTCCACTATTATGTACAGCTTTCACTTCAAAAAGCAGAAAATTTAAAACAACGAAACATTTCACTTAAATTATCCATTTTAGAAACATTGATGCTCCAGCCAGACAACATGATTGAGCAGATCATTTCTTATTGTGATCAATTAGAATCTATGAATTTCCTTGTTGATCTTGAGGCTATCTGTCAGGATGTAGCCGCCTACTTAACTGAAAATGGTCTTCCGAAAGAAGCGATTTATTTTCAGAACAAGGCATTGTCATTCAAAACTTGTTAAGAAGATGGAGTGATGTATGATGAAAAAATGGCTGATCTCAAGTGCGATTTTTGCGCTCTTGTTCACAGGTGTTTGGATTGGCACTTCTACACAAAAAGGCAGCCCGTATGCACAATCGCAAGATGACGGTACGATCATTCAAAAGAGAGATCGAGGCACCAACCCTTAATAAGACTGAAAAGAGTAGCTGTCATTCAAAACAGCTACTCTTTTTGATTGGTTAATCAATTTCTCGTTTGATATTTTGCATTTTTTCATCTAAGTAGTGAGCGATATCTGCCGCTTCCTTTAGTTCATCGGTGAGCTGATGAGGAACATCGTTTTGCAGTTTATAATAGATTTTATGTTCGAGACTCGCCCAGAAATCCATCGCAATGGTCCGCACCTGAATTTCAACCTTCACATGCTCCACACGATTCGTTAAGTAAACAGGAATCTCAACAATTAAATGAAGACTTCGATAGCCATTTGGTTTCGGATGCTGAATGTAATCCTTCACTTCAAGGATCTTTAAATCCTCTCTTTGCCTCAGAACATCAATAATGTTATAGATATCTTGAATAAACGAACAGATGATGCGGACACCAGCAATATCATGTATGTACTCCTTGGCACATTGTGTGGTGATGTCACATCCTTTTCTCGCTAGTTTATTCACGATGCTTTCAAAGGATTTGATCCGTGATTTTGTATGCTCTATTGGGTTGTGTCCATGGATTAAATTATATTCCTGACTAATAATCGAAAACTTTGTATCCATTTCATCTAATGCAAATTTATATACTAATAATTCATTTTTCCAGTCTTCCATGACACTTTTCAAATCTTCTACATGAGTTGCTGACATATTCATTCTTTTTGTCATCTCCTTTTGGCAAACAGCTGTTACACTGCTTTCCGTTTACTAGACGGAGAGAGGACGTAAATGGTTTTAAAAAAATACATCTTAGCCACGCTGTTTGTAATAAGTCAGCGCGAGTGCCAGTGCAAGCACAGATCCTTTCACGATATCCATTGCATAATACGGGACAGACATCATCACAAGTCCATTTTGCAAAATACCGATGAGCACCGCACCAATAAATGTACCGAATGCGTTTGGTTTACCTGCTCCCATGACTGAAAACCCAATAAAAGCAGCAGCTACCCCATCCATTAAATATGGCGTTCCTGCGTTAATTTCTGCTGTCATCACCCTTGATGCCAGCACGATACCACCGATCGCCGCAAATAAAGCAGACAACAGATATGCTGCGATTTTGTATTTGTTCACATGAATACCAGACAATCGAGCGGCTTCTTTATTTCCACCAATGATATACATCAACCGCCCATGCTTTGTGTAAGTCATAAAAACATGGGCAAAAAGCACAATGGCCGCCATAATCAAAATGATATAGGGGACCTGCCCAATCTTGCTGAAAAAGGCAGGGATGGTGCCAGTTGAAAAAGTGCCATCAGGCAGCACCATATTTTCAGAAATGGTCGCACCTTTCGTATAGGTTTGTGCCAGCCCTTGAATGATAAACATCATGGCTAGTGTCATGAGCATATCTGGAATCTTCATTTTGACAATCATCCAAGCATTCAGCAAACCGACAATAAGAGAAGCCGCCAGCGCAGAAAGGATCGCAATGAGTGGATTTTGCGAGAACCATACAAACATGGAGATCACAATTGCATTTGATAACGTAGCAACTGAGCCTACAGATAAATCAAAGCCATTCACTGCTAGGGAGATCGTCAGCCCTACCGCAATGATGGTTACAATCGAGATCGATCGTAAAATATTGATGATATTTCCTGACTGTAAAAATGCCGGATTGGCTGCTGCAAAGACAACAATCAATACGACAATCGTTAAGATGGTGCCATATTGATAAAAGAAATCAAACAGATGAAAGGATGGCCGCTGTTTCTTGATTTGTTGAACTGGGGCTGAAACTTGTCGTTCACTCATGATTGTCCTCCTGTTGAATGATATAAAAGCTCTTCTTCAGTCATTGGTGCCGTCATTTCCCGGGCAATGCTGCCATCATATAAGACGTATACTCGGTCGGCAATTCCTGCAATTTCTGAAAGCTCACTTGAAGCATAAATAACCGCTTTTCCTCTTGCAGCTAGTTCTGCAATGAGGGAGAAAATGTCCTTTTTGGCTCCAACGTCTACACCTTTGGTTGGTTCATCAAAGAGATAGACATCCGCCTCAGCCAACAGCCATTTTCCAATCGCAATCTTTTGCTGATTTCCACCAGATAGATGCTTCACCTTCGCTTCAAGAGAAGGTGTCTTGACGCCAAGCCGCTTGACGATTCCATCTGCTGCCTTCCGTTCCTTAGAACGATGTAAAAAGCTGAACGGCCGTGTAAACGAACGTAGACTTGCAGCTGTTACGTTCCATCCAACAGTTTCTTCTGTTAGAATCCCTTCTTTTCTCCGTTCCTCAGGCACAAGGGCAATACCCGCTCTCACAGCGTGATGAGGCGACTTGATATGAATGGTTTGACCATGCAGCTGCACAGTGCCTGACTTTTTTTCTGAGGCGCCGAATAGGGCTTTGCACAATTCTGTTTTACCAGCACCGACTAGTCCTGCAATCCCGAGAATTTCTCCTTTTTTCACATGAAGATGAATGATGTTTAATTTATGCTGGTCATGCAACCCTTTCACATCAAGCACAATCGGTGCATCCTCTAGCGTTGTACGAGATGGGAATTGATCCTCTAATGGCGCGCCAAGCATTTCTTCAATGACCTGCTTTGGATCAGTTTCTTTAATGAGGTGCGCCGCCACATCGGTTCCATTCTTCATCACAGTCAGTTCATCACAGATGTTGAAAATCTCTGGCATGCGATGCGAAATAAAAATGATGCCTGTGCCGTTCTTTTTCAATTGATGAATCATTGAGAATAGCTTGCTTGTTTCTGCATGACTAAGTGGAGCGGTTGGTTCATCTAAAATTAAAATGCTGCATTTGATCGACACAGCCTTGGCAATGAGCACCATTTGTTTTTCTGCCAGTGTCAGATCACTCACAAGACGCTTCGTTGAGATGTCAATGTCCATCTCTTGTAACAGCTGTGCTGCCTTGCGGTGAATCTCTTTCCAACGGACGAATGTTTTTTTCTCCATTTCATGGATCATCATATTTTCGCCAACACTTAAATAAGGCACTAGAGCTGTATCCACTTCTTGATGGACGGTCTGCACACCGTATGAGGCCGCATCCTTCGGTGTATGAATGGTCGCCGCCTCGCCATTGATGTGGATGGTTCCTTCAAAATGTGAATGAGCACCAGAGAGAACTTTCATTAACGTTGACTTCCCAGCACCGTTCGCCCCAATCAGGGCATGGACTGTGCCTTTTTTTAATGTGAAATTTGCTTGTTCTAACGCTTTGACTCCTGGGAATTCAATCGAAATGTTTTTCATATGAACAAGCGGCGTTGTCATAGGTGTCCTCCTTCTCTCCTGATCGTCAATTGAAAAACGAAACACCCTCTATGAAAAGAGAGTGCACGTTGTTTATTTTGCATAATGCTTCTTCAAGGTCTTCATCCAGTCTTCTTCAAAAGCAGTCGATGATCCGAATCCTTTTACTTCATCTGCAAGATTGACCATATTGATGGCCTTTCCTGCATCCTGAAGCTGCTTTTGTGAAATGAGAGAGGCCTCAAGGTCATAGGAAGATGGCGTTTTCTCGCCAGCTAGTTTCTTCGCAAGAATCCTTACGTCGATTGCGCCAATGAGCTTCGGATCGACAGCGGCAGTGTACTTCCAAGGACTGTCTTTCGCAGTCATTTCTTGCAGATCGGCATTAGACACATCAATACCGTATATTTTCACTTCGGTTCTTCCTGCTTCTTTTAAAGCTCTTGCGGCACCAATCGCAAATGCATCCCACGTGGCAAAAATCGCATCCAGTTTACCCTTTGGATATTTATTTAGCATAGCCGCAACCGCATTTTGTGTTTGAACTGATGTATCAGAGGCCGCAACGCCAAATCGGTCAAGTTCCTTGATTCCTGTATGCTGTTTGAGCGTTTCTTGGTACACCTTGTTTCGTCTCACCATTGGAGGGAATCCGTCTACCCAAAGATACGCAATATTTGCTTTCCCTTTAAAATCAGCCACGAGTGCATCTAATGATTTTTCTGCTAATTGCTCGTCATCTTGAGACGTCACTGTGACCCCTTTGATGTCCTTCAGCTTCGGATTTGAATCAAACGCCACAACTGGAATGCCTTTCGCTGTGATCTTCTTCACATCAGCGACTGTCGCCTCATCATCCCCATGAGAGATGATAAAGCCATCATAGTTTTCTTCTAGTGCTTGAGAAATAGCATCATGAAACTTCGCCGTATCACCATTTGCCGTGTAGACATCTACTGTAAAGCCTAGCGCTTCACCTTCTGCCTTCGTTCCTGCTAAAAACTGAGCAGTATGATCGTCCCCGCCAATTTTACGGATCACTTTAATTTTTGCTCCCTGTCCTTTTGCAAATCGCTTCGGGACATTGTCAAAGGAGACCTTTTCGTTTGCATTAGCCTTTGAGCCTGCGCTTGATCCCGTACCGCAACCAGATAATAGCACGGTCAGGACCGTCAATAATACAAGAGATGATGTCCAATATTTACGTTTCATTGCTGTTCCTCCTCAAGTTGTTTTATTTTTCACATCGGAAAACTAGGTAAAGAAGTGGAAATATGCCTGTGAACCCAGTCTTTTGATTCTAAAAAAAGAGATCAAAAAAAGCCTCTCTTGATAAAGAGAGGCTTGATCACCGTTGCATGAAACATGTATCGGGAAGTCTTCCTCTCTTATCTGTCAAAGCTGTAACAGCTTTGCAGGAATTAGCACCAATTTCTTAAATAGAAACGGTTGCTGGGCGTCATAGGGCCAGTCCCTCTGCCTCTCTTGATAAGAGATCCGTTATGAAATTTGTTTTAGTTGAAATGTCTTCTTTACTTTAATGTGATGTCTCATCAATGTCAATGATTTTTTTGAAAATTTCTAAAATGATCATTTGCACCGAATGCCTTGTTTAACTGCCGATGATTTTCTTAGCAGGTGATGATGCCTTAAGACGGAAATCATATTTTTTCTCATTCACAAATTGGGGATTGAGGTGTGCTGATCCTTTATCTTGACCGCTTTTCGAGCGATACGTTTTGTAGCCTTCCAGCCATTTCCCGCGCCATACCCACTGTGAGGCTTTTGCACCTTTGCGGTCATCGTAGACATTCTTTTGGAATGTATTCTTCTTGTTCACTTCGTAAAGATTCACGACTAAGTAATGCGAAGCACTGGCTGTCATGATATTATTCGTGATTCGATTGTTCACCGATTGATATTGCATGAGCAATTGACCGCCTTCTAAGCCGGCTGTGTCATTTTTGTACAAAATGTTATGGGAGATGGTCGTGTTTGTGGTTCCACCCCGCTTCTTGTCATAGCCGCCAATGGAGATGCCTGTATAACGATTTAAATATACTTGATTGTGCTCAATGCGAATGCGTTCGGCCATCTTCCCTTTATGTTCACTTGTGACCTCAATCCCAAGGTCATTATGATGGCTGATGTTATGATCAATCACGATGTCTTTCCCGCCATCCACATAGATTCCTCCTGCGGAGATGTCCTTGCCGTACGCTGGATTCCCAACACTCGTAATCTCATAAACTTTGTTTCTAGATACGACACCATTTCGCACTTGATCATACTTTTTAGAAGGTGCGACATTCTCAAAACCAATTAAATCAATCCCGATATTGTCCGTATGCCGGACTGTATTATGTGTCACGCGGAATTTTTTCACGTTTCCGTTTAGCACAAGGGCTTCACTAAAACCTAGCTTTAACTTTTCCACAGTGTTTCCTTTGATTTCGATGTCTTCAATGGCTGCAGGTGCTTTCGTTCCATAGACCGCAATGCCATGAGCATTCCCATTTTGATGTGTCGTCTGAATGTCGTACACACGGTTGTTAAGCAGTTTTACGCCTTTGCCGCTTCCTGTGATGAATATACCGATGGGTGTCACATCTTCTTGATTCGTTTTAATATGACCGACTGTCAAACCTTTCAGGGTGATATAGCTTTTTTGATCAATCTTCACAAGACCACCGTCTGCTTGATTTCCTTTAAGAGATGCTCCGCTAATGACAGGCTTCTCTTTTCCATACGCTTGAAAAACAACTGGTGCTTTCTTTGTTCCAGAATGGCGGACAATCAATCTCTCTTTGTATGTACCGCCTCTCATATAAACTGTTGTCCCAGCTTTCGCGATACTTGCCGCTTTTTTCAGCGTACGGAAAGGCTTTTGCTTTGTCCCTGGATGTTTGTCGTTCCCATTTGCTGCGACGTAATAGGCAGTACCTTGCTTCGCACCAGCCTCCTCCGTCATCGCTTGACAGCCAAAACTAATGGCGGTCATCAATAAAATCAATAAGGCGCCTGATATCATTCGTTTCATCTCGTTGTTTGCTCCCTTCCACTCTCTTCTACCTTTATCGGTTAAAAAAAAGAGGATTAAAATATGGCAATGCCCCTTGCAATGTACTAGTCAAAAGGTGTATGGTTGAAAGAATATCTTACAGGAAAACAAATCGTTTTTAAATTGTCAGATTAATCAGTTAATAATGAAATTGGATTTTATTTCTAAGGAGAAACTTCAGTAAAACCATGACAGAGAGGAGGAAAGCGCTTTAACAGATTTTTCTTGTCTGAATTCCAGAAAACCTATTGCTAATATTTTGTGAAGGTATAGAATAGAATCATAATTATTTCATATTATTAGAATTTTCAAATAATCAAACAGCAAGGAGATTTACGATGCCAAAACAACCCATCCGCGTTGAACTTAGTTCAACAAAAAAACCAAAACCTCAATCTGATCAACTTGAATTCGGAAAAATCTTCACAGACCACATGTTTGTGATGGATTATTCAATTGATAAAGGCTGGTATGATCCGAGAATTATCCCTTATCAGGCGATTCCAATGGATCCAGCTTCTATGGTTTATCATTATGGCCAATCTGTTTTTGAAGGCTTGAAGGCGTATGTGTCTGAGGATCAAAAGATTCTCTTATTCCGTCCCGAAAAAAATATGGAACGCTTAAACAGATCAAATGACCGCCTATGTATCCCGCAAATTGATACAGAAACGGTTTTAGAAGGCTTAAATGAACTCATTCGCATTGATAAGGATTGGGTACCTGATGCAGAGGGCACTTCTTTGTATATTCGTCCATTCATTATTTCTACTGAGCCCTATTTAGGTGTTGCACCGTCAAGCACCTATAAGCTGATCATCATTTTATCTCCAGTAGGTTCTTATTATAAAGAAGGCATTCATCCGGTCAAAATTGCGGTGGAAAACGAATTTGTCCGCGCTGTTAAAGGCGGAACAGGAAATGCCAAAACAGCTGGAAACTATGCATCAAGCCTGAAAGCACAGCAAGTTGCTGAAACGAAAGGATTTTCACAAGTCCTGTGGCTTGATGGCATCGAGAAAAAGTATATTGAAGAAGTCGGTAGTATGAATATCTTCTTTAAAATCAACGGAGAAATCGTGACGCCTGAACTGAACGGCAGCATTTTAGAAGGGATCACACGGAATTCTGTGCTTGAGCTGTTAAAGCATTGGGAAATCCCTGTGACAGAACGTAAAATTTCAATTGATGAGTTAATCGAAGCACATCAGTCAGGTGAACTTGAAGAAATCTTCGGGACAGGAACGGCAGCCGTCATTTCTCCTGTCGGTGAATTAATTTATCACGATCAGCCATACGTCATTCAAAATGGTCAAACAGGCGAAGTATCGAAGAAATTGTACGAAGCGATTACTGGAATCCAAAAAGGAACTCAGCCAGATATCTTCGGCTGGACAGTAGAAGTCGATTCGGTCGTCAAGCAGGCATAAGCAAGCGAAAGAACCTTTCATTTGATGAAGGGTTCTTTTTTTGTTTCTTTATCTCCTTCGCTACCTCATAATGGAAAATATGGATCTATTCCACGCTTAAGGAGTGATGATATGTTTTTTACTTATTTACTAGCGTTCTTTGGGATTTGCATCGGATCGATCATCATCGCTACAGGTTTCGATGATTCACCGTTCTTCACCCGTTTTCTATTTAAGTTTCTCGGAATTTCTATCTTTGTTCTTTCGATTACTTTTGTAAAAGTGAGGCGAAAGAGGTTACGCAACAAAAAGGCGAAAAAGACTTAGATGTCAGTCAGCCTTCAATCAAATCGTGCACCAAAACAAGACCGATATCCCCACAATGGCCCCTGCATATATCCACTGTTTCCCTTTGATACTCCGCTTTCTCTCGATCAGTAAAAAGATCTCTGGTAAAAAGACGATGATGATTTCTAGGATAAAAACAAGATGATAAACTGGCGGCATCGGCTGGAAATCAAAGTCTCTTTCATCTCCACCGATGGTTGCGAAATACATTAACAGATTGGTTACTGGAATAGTAAAACATACGAGCAGGCGGAGAACATACATCCACACATCCTGTCTACGCCGAATCAGACCAATAAATGAAGCAATGATTCCATACAAAAACAAAACCACTGTGCCGTAACTAAGTAGAGGTTGAACGATAAAGCCGTAAAGCATTAACCCAATTGCCACCATATTCTAACCGTCCTTTCTTTGAAGCAGTACATGTTGTTTTTTCTATCATACACTGCTTTCTCCGGTTTCCATATGAAAAAATCATAAAAAACGACCCCATAAAGGGGCCATTTTATTTTACGCATTCACTGATTTGAAGAACTGCGGTAAATATTCGCGGTGCGCTTCAAGCATTTCATCTAAGATTTGCTTTGCAATTTCGTCAGATGGAACGAGTGGATTGATGGTCATGGCGACAAGAGCCGTCTCGTAATCTCCTGTCACAGCTGCTTCAGCTGCCACACGCTCGAAGGACTTGATTTGTTGAACGAGTCCTCTCACAGCCACAGGCAGATCACCTGTCGCGATTGGTTTCGGTCCGTCCTTTGTAATAATACAGTTCACTTCAACCGCTGATTCGGCCGGAATGCTGGCAATCGCTCCTCTGTTCACTGTATTTACCGGTTGAATGTCATGTTTATCATTATAGATGGAGCTGATCAAATTACATGCTGCATCGCTGTAATAAGCCCCGCCTCTTTTTTCGAGCTGCGGCGGTTTAATCGATAAATCTGGGTCTTTATATAACTCAAATAGTTCATGCTCGACTTGCTGCACAACCTCTGCTCTTGTTCCTTTTTCTTGAGCCGCTTTTTGTTCTTCCTCCAGCATATCTTTCGTTTTATAGTAATAACGATGATACGGACATGGAATGACCCCTAAGCCTTTGACGAAAGAAGGCTCCCAGTTTTTCGCTTCAATATTCCTCATGGACCACTGGCTGTTTGGATTTCCTAATTCATCGAGCACTTGATCCATAATGCTGACCCCGTCTAAATACACATCTAAGCCATAGACCATGTGATTGAGGCCTGCAAATTGTACTTCAATGCGTTCGACATCGACATCCAGCGCTTTTGCAATGCCCATTTTGATTCCAATCGGCACATTGCATAGACCGACCACTTTTTTCAGATTCGTGTAGCGTAACACCGCCTCTGTGACCATGCCCGCTGGATTTGTAAAGTTCACCAGCCAGGCATCTGGACAAAGCTCTTCCATATCCTTCACGATGTCTAGAATGACTGGAATGGTGCGTAGACCTTTAAATAACCCGCCTGGACCATTCGTTTCCTGTCCAATGACGCCATATTTAAGCGGGATTCTCTCATCCTTGGCTCTGGCTTCGAGCAGTCCTACACGAAATTGTGTCGTGACAAAGTCCGCATCTTTCAGAGCTGCCCGGCGGTCAAGAGTGAGGTGCACTTCAATCGGCAAACCTGCTTTTTCAACCATACGTTTTGCAAGGGCACCCACGATGTTCAACTTTTCCTGACCCGCTTCAATATCCACAAGCCATAATTCCTTTACAGGCAATTCTTGATATCGTTTAATAAACCCTTCGACGAGCTCAGGCGTATAGCTTGATCCACCGCCTATTGTGACAATTTTAATTCCGTCTTTCATGAATTGACACCTCCGAATTGCTTCATTTTTTCATGGAGCTCAATGATTTCAGCTGCAAGCTCCTTGACGGTCATTGCGTTCATCAGATGATCCTGTGCATGAATCATCAAGAGACTGACGTCGGTTTTCTCTCCTCTGATTTCTCCTTGGATCAGCTCTGTCTGTGCGTGATGCGCCTCATTTAACGCGTCTTGTGCTTCCTGCAATTTTTGCTTCGCCTCATCAAAATTGCCTTGCTTTGCACATGTAATGGCCTCCATGGCCGAGCTTCTGCCATTACCACCGTGCAAGATGAGTTGAAACACAATTTGTTCCATTTCCATCGGCCGCATCCCCCTTGTTCCCTCTATTACATGCTGACGACATTTTCATCTGTTGATGCTTTTGCTTCAAGCTCATTTTCTTCTTTCAATTTCTGCTTATCCCACATTCTAAAGAATGGATAGTATAGCGCAAATGACAAGGCAAGGTTAATCAGCTGCATGACCGCGCCAGAGATTTTCCCGCCTGTTGCGAGATAGCCTGAAATGATTGGCGGCATTGTCCACGGGACAGCGATCCCTGCCGGTTTTGCTACAAGTCCTGTGCTCATTCCGATATATGTGGTGATGATCATCATAATTGGGGTAAGGATAAACGGAATGAGAAGCATTGGGTTCATCACAATCGGCATTCCAAAAATGATCGGTTCGTTGATGTTAAAGATGGCTGGCCCAATCGCAAGACGGCCAAGCTGTTTCATTTGTTTACTTCTCGCACGCAAGATCATGGTCAGTACCAAAGCAAGCGTCGCGCCGCTTCCGCCGACATTGATAAAGATTTCAAAGAACTGCGCTGTGAAAATATTCGGCAGCACTTCTCCTGCTTGGAAGGCAAGACGGTTTTCATCCATCGCACCGAGCCAAATCGGACCCATGACTCCGCCGACAATGGTGGCTCCGTGAATACCACATGCCCAGAGGAGCATTTGCACACCGATGGCAACGATACTTCCGCCTAAGCTTCCACCAAGAATGGATAGTGGTGTGCCGATTAAGACCGTAATGATATTATGAATACTCTCAAAAGGTGTCATCTCAATCAGAAGCCTAGCGACCCAGATCAGCGTGATGACCACAAAACCTGGAATAAGTGCGATAAACGATTTACTAACTGCTGGCGGTACACCATCAGGCATTTTGATGACGATATTCCGCTGTACAATAAAGCGGTAAATTTCGGTGGAAAGCATGGCAATAATCATGGCAACGAATAGCCCTTTACTGCCCATCAGTGTGACGGGAATACCGCCATTCACTAGGATAGCTTCTGTTGATCCTTCAGGTGTGAACGGTACTTGATAAGGTGTGGCTAGGAGGAAAGCTGCGACAGCAATTGCACCAGATGACAGTGCATCGACTGCATACTTTTCAGCTAACCTGTACGCGATCCCAAAGGTCGCAACAAGTGCCATAATGTCAAAGGTGGCATTCACAGGATAGGATAGTTTCGTGGCCCATTCGGCTCCGAAGACACTTGCCATAAAATTGCTGTATCCTGGAATCGGAAGGTTGGCTAAAATAAGAAACAGTGAACCGACGATAATGAGAGGCATGGTTAAAACAATTCCGTCACGCAATGCTTGTAAATGTCTTTGAGCGGCAATCTTCCCTGCAAACGGCATAACCTTCTCTTCTAGAAATCGGTTGAATCCATTCATCCCTTCCGCCCCCTTTATCCGTTCACTAACTGTTCAGCAGATTTTAAAACCTCAGCACCATTACATACGCCATAATGCACGGTATTAATCACGTCTACTGGAATTCCTTTGTCTTCTCCGAGTTTTTTCATTTGCGGTAATAAATAACGAACTTGAGGTCCTAATAAAAGCACATCGGCTTGATCAATATGATTTTTTGCAGCATCTCCAGATACTGCCCAAATACGATAGTCTTTTCCTTGTTCTTGTGCACTTTTCTCCATTTTTGTGACAAGTAAGCTTGTTGACATACCTGCTGCACAAACTAATAAAATGTTCATTGTAAACGCCCCCTTTTTGAAGTATGAAGCTTTTCTTTACACATTCATCATATTATGAAACCGCTTTCATAAACACCCATACTTTTTCCTTTAGGAAGCGGAAAAAGTTAATATCACACCATTAGTTCTTGTACGAAGGCGCTTTTTTATCCATGACATCCAGCATGTCTTCAAAGGTGTCACAGGTGATGAGGTGCTGAATAAATTTCACATGATGGACAAGCTCTCCAAGCAGACGGTACATGCCTTTTAAGTCTTTGGCATTCTCTTTTTCGACACAAAGCAAGCACACAAATTGAACTTTTTTCTCTCCCCAAATAATCGGTTTTTCTAATGTACAGATCGCCCAAAACGTCTCTTCTGTCAGCGGGGTCATCGGATGCGGAATCGCTGTATAATGCCCAAATGAAGTCGGTGCAGACGCTTCTCTTTCCATCACAGATTGTGTAAGTTCTGCTGGCGCTAAGCCCATGTCAATGACCTTTTGCGTGAGAAAGTGTATGACCTCTTCCTTTGTTTGAAAGGCGCGTTTTGTAAAGACTAATTCCTTTTTCATATATTGCGTGGCTAATGTCACTCTTGTTTCACTTGTCAAAGCATCTTCTATTTTTAAAAAATCACTGCCTCCTAAAATCGTGTTCACTTGAATGACCGGAATCGGTAAATCCATATGAATGGGAATGGTCGAAATAATTAAATCCAATGCATGTAAAGAGACATGCGGAAGGGAATAAAGCTCTGCTGTTCCTAAAATGGTCAGCTTCGACCCAAATTGTGACCGCAAACGATCTTGAAGTAGCCTTGCACTCCCTGCACCAGACGCACAGACAATCAGGCATCGCTTCGGTGGTATCTCCATTTTCCTGCGCTCTAAGGCCGCACCAAAATGAAGTGCCATATAGCCGATCTCATTTTCATGAATGGACAAACCTGTCTCTTCTTCAATGACCCTGCTCGCCACAATCCCTGCTTCAAAGGCAATTGGATAGCCCGCTTTGATCTCATCAAGCATTGGATTTCTTAAATTCATTCCATACTTACACCGATTGATCGCTGGCTTTAAGTGCAAACTGAGGCCAATCAGCAATTCCGCATCTCCCGCTAAATCCAGCTGCAATTTTTGATCAATGGCTTTCAGCATCAGCTGAACAAGACGGCTCGTGTCATCATCCACAATTTGTTTTTGACCGCCCGTTGAAAAAGACTGTACCATTTTGGCTGTTCCTAGCAAATGAATGGCGATATAAACGATTTCCTCTTGTGGAAATGAGACATCCAGCAGCCCTTCAAGACGCTCAACCATTTTTTTGGCTACCTTGTATTCTTTTGCCCTTGGGATTTCGTTGATTTCTTCAGGCAGCACAGATACATAGTTTCCGTGTCTAATCCGTTTACAGGCAATAGCAATATGAACAATTAAATTATTCATGCAAATGTCTGATAGATTCATTTTTTCCTCGTTGATATAATCAATCATGGTTCTCTGAATCAATTCCAGCTCATGTTTTGGCAAAATCGTAACCGCCGTGTTCAGCATTGTTTGATAGGAACGCCGTTCATTGAATAAATATTCTGACATGCAATAACGGATTTTCATCTCAGATCCTTTGATCCGGCAGCCTTTATTCGGCTTTGCTTCCAGCTTCAGATCAAAGGGTTCGAGCTTACGTTTGACCCATTTCATGTCATTACTCATCGTCGATTTACTAATAAACAGCTGCTCCTGTAAGTCTTCCAGCTTCACATATGATTCCGCTAGAAGCAGCTTTTTCAAAATAAATCGAACTCGTTCTTCTGGAAGAACAGCAAGCGGTTCTTCCTGTTCGACTTCTTCCTTCATAAAACGGCGAAAGGCATTCTCATCGTTGATCAACAGCTCATAGCCAGCGCCTCTAACAGCTGATACAGCTGCTTGATAAGGGGCTAGACGCTCATTCAGTTCCTTGATGTCTGTTCGGATGGTGCGGCTTGTCACTTGTAAACTGACAGAAAGCGCAGCGCTCGTGAGAGGAGTCTCAGCTGCCATCAGCTGACTTAAAATGTGCGCCAGTCTTTTACTCAGCATTAGGTCGGCCTCCTTCATTTAGGGTGGAGAATCTGCCTTGTTTGGACAGGTTGTATACGCTTACAGTTCTCTTCATTACTCATATTCTACTGAAAAGAAATAAAAATTGCCAACTCATTTATATGACAAACGCCCCTATTTATACAACCAACCATATCTAATGACCTATGAATCTTCTTCTAAGATGCTGTTGTGGAAATCATGAAAAAAAGGCGTCACACCTCCGTGTATCCGCCTTTTTCTTATGAGGAAATCAGTTGTGTAAAGACAACCAATCTTTTTTCATGTGTACCGGCTGCATGATCAAAAGTTCCCGTACATGTGATGAAATTGAGATTCCGTGTAAAGGCGTACCCGAAAAAAGCATTTGGTTTCTCTTCGCGCGGATAGCTTTTCACCTTGAGAACCTCAAAGGTTCGCTTTTCCCCTGACGAGGATGTCACAATGACTTTGTCTCCCTTTTTTAGCTCCTTTAGTCGATAAAAAACAGCTGGACCCCATTTATTATCAACATGACCATTTATGACAGCATTCCCTTTATCACCAGGCTTCGGACCATCTTCAAACCAAGCTGTGTGATCTGTATTTTGTGGAACACCCATACTGCCATCCTTTGATAAAGTCGTTTTCTCCACTTTTGCTTGGACATCAATCGCTGGAATGGAGATGTCAGCTGGCACAATACCCGATGGCTCATCTTTTAACGTGTCGTGTGAATGAGATTGATTCTTGGCTTGTTTTGCTGTCATTGGCTCAGAAGATGATGCAGTTTCAGAGGATGACTTTTCATCTATTGATTGGGATGCGCAGCCCGTGATGATGAAAAGCGTCAGAATACCAAACAGCCATCTTTTCACGCAAGTCGACCTCCTTTTGAAGAAAGGAACGGCACGATTGTGCACGTTCCCTCTTGTCTTGATGCCTGCTTAATTTGATGGTTTACGGCGAATGAGGAAGAACGCCCCCACTGCACCTCCGGCTAAGATGAGACTTGCCATCATCCCAGCAAATGCTTCATATGACATACCTAATGGACCGGCTGTGCCTCCCATACCTGTTTTCGGCATCTCATTTGGCATGTTGGATTTGAACATGTCAGGATGCTGATCGACAATAGCTGATGCGACATCTTGACCAACCATAAACATATGGCCGTATGCTTCTCTGACAGTCGGGTACAGCTGATCATATTCACCATGATGATAAGACGTGTACGTTTTGATGAGCTCATCAATATGGGTTTTCAACCCAGCTTCTAAGTCAGCCGCCTTCAATCGGCCATCTGTCGCTTGATCTAAAAATTTTGCTTGTTTCATACGGTAAGCATCTAAATCTTTGACAGCCTTTTCTTTTGCTTGCTCGTCTCCTGATGCATCCGCTTTAACATAATCAACTAAATATCCGATATGACTTGACCAGATCGTTTTAAATTGTTTTCCTGCATCTTTTCCATACACAGAAGCGATCGCATCTGATAAATCATTTGTATTTTCATTTAAGGCTGCTGCCGCTTGGTCAAAGTCCTTGCTGCCATCATTCCCTTTTTGCATAGCCACTACCGCGAGTGCCAAATGCTCTGAGAACAAGTAGTTTAAATCCTCACGAAGATCTGCCGCTGGAGTATCGACTGATTTTTGATCAAATTTCCCAGGAAATTGATCTGTAATCGCCCATGATACACCTTTACCTACTTCAAACATATGATGAATGGATTTTCTGACCGTTTCATAGGTTGTATCAAAATCCTTTTCTGTGTAACTGTCAAAAGCTTTTAGCAGTTCATTGACGTGCATCTTTAACCCTTCTTCAAGTTCACTTGCTTTCAATCTTCCACCTGTTGCTTTATCAAGCATATCAGCTTGTTTCATGCGGTATTGATCAAGCTCTTTGACCGCTTTCTTTTTACCTGCTTCATCTTTTTTCGCTGTCGCTTGTACATAATCAACGAAGTAGCCGATATGGCTTGACCAAATCTCTTTGAATTGTTTCCCTGCTTTTTTTCCATACACAGAGGCGATCGCATCTGATAGATCATTCGTGTTTTCATTTAACGCTGCGGCTGCTTGATCAAAATCTTTACTGCCGTCAATTCCCTTTTGCATCGTGATCACTGCTAAATAAGCATGCTCTGAGAAGAGCTGATCAAGCGCTGCGCGAAGATCCGTTGCTTTATTTGACACCTCTTGTGATGATGACGACTTTTTTGCATCCCTATGCATATGTCCTTCGTGTGCACTTGCCATTTGAGCAGTTGGTAATAATAATGCTGCACTAAGCGGGATCGTTAAAAATGCTTTTTTCATTTTCATCTGTTTTGCCTCCTCTTTCCGTTTGTTATGTACTTAACGGAGAGAGAAGTGATATGGATCATTCACAGAGCATATTTTTTTGTTTCATTCATTTCATAAAAAAAAGCCGGATTACCCGGCTGATACGTTACGACTTTTGGATGCTTTTCGTTCTTTATATATTTTCCTCACCACTGGATAAATCACTGGTGCCCATTTGACAATTTGTTTCAGCCACTTTTTCATTTTCTCCCGCGCCTCCTTATTGTCATTCTTACAAGACGATTCCCGATCTTGTCATGAAATAAACAGGTGCGGGAGAGCAGGAGTTAAATGACGCCTTGTGCGATCATGGCATCTGCCACTTTGCGAAATCCTGCAATATTTGCGCCTACCATTAAGTTTCCAGCGTATCCGTATTCTTCAGCTGTCTCAGTACACTGACGATAAATCGACTGCATCATTTGTTTCAACTGACCATCTACTTCTTCAAAAGTCCAAGACATTCTCGCACTGTTTTGCGCCATTTCTAACGCCGAAACACCCACTCCCCCTGCATTTGCTGCTTTTGCTGGTGCAAACAAAATATCATGTTGTTCAAATACTTTGACGGCCTCAAGTGTGGACGGCATATTGGCCCCTTCTCCTACAGCGATGACACCGTTTGCCACTAGCTGCTGTGCTTGCGACTCTGAAATTTCATTTTGGGTCGCACATGGCAGCGCAATGTCACAAGGGAGAGACCAAATTTGTTCGCAATCTTCAATCAATTCAGCATGCGGGTGAATGTCTATGTAGGCACTAATTCTCTGGTTATCGACTTCCTTCAGCTGCTTCACTGTCTCAAGTGAAATGCCTTGAGGGTCGTAAATGGCTCCGCTTGAATCACTACAAGCCACAACCTTTCCGCCCAATTCCAATACTTTTTCCATCGCATAAATCGATACATTTCCTGACCCAGACACAACAACAGATCGTCCTTCAAATTGCATTCCGTGGGCTTTTAACATTTCTTCCATAAAGTACACCAGTCCATAGCCGGTCGCTTCTTTTCTTGCTAAACTGCCTCCGAAGCCAGGGCTCTTTCCTGTCAGGACACCTGCTTCATACGCACCACGCATTTTTTTGTACTGGCCGAACATATAGCCGATTTCGCGTGCGCCTACCCCAATATCTCCTGCCGGTACATCTTGATCAGGTCCAATATAACGACTGAGTTCACTCATAAAGCTTTGAACAAAGCGCATGATTTCTCCATCAGATTTCCCTTTAGGGTCAAAATCTGATCCACCTTTTCCTCCGCCGATCGGCAAACCTGTCAGTGCGTTTTTAAAGATTTGTTCAAATCCTAAAAACTTGATGATGCTTGCATTGACCGATGGGTGGAAACGAATGCCCCCCTTATAAGGACCGATGGCACTATTAAATTGAACCCTGAATCCTCTGTTCACCTGTACTTTGCCTTCATCGTCTACCCACGGTACACGAAACATCACAAGCCGCTCAGGCTCAATTAAGCGTTCTAAGATCCCCTGTTTTTCATACTCTGGGTGTTTTGCAAAAACCGGGACGAGGGATTCCAGAATTTCTTTCACGGCTTGCTGGAATTCCGCCTCGCCTGGATTCCGTTTTTCTACATCCTCTAGCACACGGTGGATGTAGCTTTGTGCTGTTTGTGCTGCTCGATCTAAGGTCAACATGTCTCATCTGCCTCCTTGTCAATATCTCACTCTTTGGTTGTTAGATTTTCTAACGCATATTGAGATTAATTTAACACCATTTGTAAAAACTGATCAATATTGATAACAGATGAAAACGATGCCGAAATGAGATAGATCAAGCAGAATCACCTTCCGTCATGAAAATGACCCGCTCAAAGAATGACTATCGTGCTAGAAATGACGAACTGGACGTTCAACATCCCGCTTTCTTTGACACATTCATGAAATTTTCATTTTTTCTAGATGATGATCATTCAAAAAAAAGGTCAAAAGTTTTACAACGTCTTTCAATCTTTCCTGAGCTTTCCTCCTCTTTTACGATCAGGTAAGACAACACACAGCCAATATAAAATAGAAGAAGATGGGAAGTTGATTAATCCAATGATGCCCCAGAACCATTTATAACGCCCTCTTTTCTTGGCATCCATAAATAAGAGAAATCCCTGTGCAAACAGTAACGGTAATGCGCACAATAAGATGATCATTTCCGTCTGACTCATAAGGAGGACCCTCCTTTAATATGTTGGTATTCCTTGATGCCGACAACCACACAGAGTGGCACGCTCACCACTTGGAGAAGAATGAAGATGATGGGCAAATGAGTAATGGCAGCTGCAAAAAGTGTCATGATGGTCAGACTGACGATGATGTACGCCAGCACTTCTTGTTTAAAACGTTTTTTCTCTTTTTCCTTTGCCTGCTTTAGCATCAACATCAAAGCTTGTTCACTCGGCTTTTCTACTTCGATTTGTTCATCGAGCTCCTGCAGCCCCTCTTTTAAACGATCGGCGAAACGATCTTCTTTCATCAGTCCCACTCCTTTCGAATTTTCTTGATCCCATGATGAACCCTCGATTTCACCGTACCTTCTCTCACCCCGAGCATCGAAGCGATTTCAGGGTAAGTAAAGCCATAATAGTAATGGAGAAGGATCGGTGCTCTCTCCTGAGCCTTTAACTCATTTAGAGCATCCCACATGTCATGCCAAGTATGGCCTTTTTGCTGAACATCCCATTTGAACCGGCGGATGGCTTCTTGATTCGCCTTTCCTTCTCTCGTTTGTTCACGTTTTCTTTTCTTTTGATGATCTAAAAATTGTCTAGATGCAATGGACATGAGCCATGTTGAAAATAATGAATCTCCTCTAAAAGAAGAAAGTTTCATGTACGCTTTGAGCATCGTTTCTTGCATGATCTCCTCTGTCAGCTCTTGTTGAAGGGTCAATTTCATCAAATAACGGTAAAGAAACGAATAATGATGCCGATAAAGGGCGGTAAATGCGGCATCATCCCCCTGTTTTGCCCGCTTGATCCATAAAGTCTCCTCGGTCTGCTCCAAACACGTCCCTCCTTCCTTTCTATCTCTTATTGATTAGACGACACCGGTGATCGCATCGTTTAAAATAGACCTTCTTTTTTTAAATTGGAGCCTTTTCTACCTACTGTTTAGCGCATGGATCTATTTGATATCCATTTTTTTCTTATGTAATGATTATGACATGTCTTTGTCTCTAACAAAATGACGCTTTCGTAATCATCTTGATTTTCCTTGAAAAGAAGAACGTCCTTTTCATAATCACTAGGTTACCCCAATACCTATCGTCAATGATCCTTGTCTCATGTAGATAAATTGAAATAATCATTGCCTTAGTTTCCTTGAAAATCGTGGAATACTTCGTTCCAATTCTTAGCCGATGATACCTTTTTGCGTGCTATGCTCTTCCTACATTCCGAAAGAGGCGATGCTGGCGAAGGAAGGAGGAGCGGTTGAATCGCAGCTTATTTTGGAAACGTTTACATTAAAACAAAATAGAGAATGGAGATGTTCATGTTGAAGAAAAAAGTTCCAATGTTAGCTGGTGTGTTAGCGGTTGGTCTCGTGACTTCATTATTTGCGCCAAATGGGGAGGCAAAAGCAGCAACGAAATATCCAGAAAGCCCTTCGATTATGGCCAATTTTAATCAGCAAGGATTCTCCACATTAAATGGCGGTACAACAGGCGGTGAAGGCGGTAAAACGGTGACGGTGAAAACCGGAAATGAACTATTAGCTGCCCTCAAAAGCAAAGGAACAAATGAAAAATTGAAAATCGTGGTAGACGGAACGATTACTCCTTCTAATACATCAGCCAATAAAATTGATGTGAAAGATACAAACAATGTCTCCATCGTCGGTAAAGGGACAAACGGCGAATTTAATGGGATTGGTATTAAAGTATGGCGTGCTAATAACGTCATCATCCGCAACCTCAAAATCCATCACAGCAAAATCGGTGATAAAGATGCCATCGGAATCGAAGGTGGCTCTAAAAACGTATGGGTCGACCATAATGAACTCTACAACACTTTGAACTCTGGGAAAGATGACTATGATGGGTTATTCGATGTGAAAAATGACTCCGATTACATTACGTTCTCATGGAACTATGTCCATGACAGCTGGAAAACAATGCTGATGGGCAGCTCCGATAACGATAACTACAACAGAAAAATCACATTCCACAACAACCGCTTTGAAAACTTGAACTCTCGTGTACCGTCTATGCGCTACGGAGAAGGTCATGTGTATAACAACTACTACAAAGGCATCCATACAACTGCGATTAACTCTCGTATGGGCGCAAAAATGAGAATTGAGCACAACGTATTTGAAAATACAAACAATGCCATTGGCAGCTGGGACAGCCGTCAAGTCGGTACATGGCATGTCATCAACAACTCATATATTAATAGCACAGGCAGTCTGCCAACGTCTTCAACAGGTACGTACAACCCTCCTTATAACTACTCTTTGCTTAACGTGAACAATGTGAAATCAGAAGTTGTATCAAATGCGGGTGTAGGAAAAGTAAATCCTTAAACTCAAAAAAACGTTCGGGCAGAAATCTTCTGTCCGAACGTTCTTGTCATACATTTTTTACACGTTCGAAAATGGACGATCCATTTCATACAGCTTTTGATAACGCACATTTTCTTTCAGCAAATCATGATGCTGCCCTTCCATCTCAATACGTCCACCTTCAATAAACATCATACGGTCACATGCCTCACAGCCAGTGAGATGATGGGTGATCCAAATGACTGTTTTTCCTTTTAACACACGGAAGATTGTTTCAAGCAATTCACGCTCTGTGCGTGGATCAAGCCCGACGGTTGGCTCATCTAATACAACAATCGGTGTGTTTTGCAGCAAAATCCGTGCTAGAGCCATACGCTGTCTTTCTCCACCAGAGAAACGACCCCCTGTCTCTTGTACACCTGTGTGATAACCTTCTGGCAAAGACTCAATGTAATCGTGCAGCTGCACTTGCCGCGCGGCTTCTTTTACTTGCTCTTCTGTCGCTTCTGGAGAACCTAAGCGAATGTTGTTTAAAACAGACGTATCGAATAAATAGGGCTGTTGATTGAGCACAGACACATAAGAGGATATCTCCTCTTGAATGCTTTGTACCGGTTTCCCCTGAATGCTGACAACCCCTTGATTTGGCACGACTGCCCCTTCTAACAATTTTAAAATGGTCGATTTGCCTGCACCGCTTTTTCCTAAAAGAGCGAGCGATTCACCTTGCTTCATGGAAAACGAAAAATGCTTTAGTACATGTTGATCTACTTCATATCCGAAGGTGACTTGATCAAAACAGACCGCTTCAACGCCATCAGAGACGGGTGTCTCGTCTGCTGCCTTCCTCTCCACTAATCCTTCATACGACTGCTCTTCATAATGATTTAATCTGCTGACGGCATGCTGATAAACAGGAATATCGCCTGCTGCATCTGACAGCGGAAGAAAGGCTTCTGTTAATGGAAACAGCACAAGCACAAAGGCTGCGATGAGCGTGTGTGGCATAGAACCAGCCTGAACGACTGAGCCGCTCCAATACACGACAAGGACGACTGCTCCTCCAATGACTAGCTGTGCTAAAAATTGGCGCAGACGGATAAACCGGTGCTTTGCCGCTTCGAGTGCTAATAGCTTTGCTTCTTTTCGTTCATACCCCTCAACAAAATCGTTCTGTCTGCCGCTAAACAACCAGTCACTCACGCCCATGACAGCATCTGTTAAATGGCTGTACAGTTCATTTCTGCCCTTTTTCATTTCAATTTGTCGCACCCGGTTCACAAGTACTGTGATGTATGGGAATACAAATACGAGCAGCGCCATATAAAGCAGCATCAACCCGGCAAAAGGCCATGAGAAAAGCCCAAGTGCTCCAATCGAAGCGGCATATAAAAGCAGCGCACCGATGGATGGAAAGATTGTTTTTAAATACGCATCCTGTAATCTCTCCACATCTTCTGATAACAGCCCAAGCATTTCACCTGTTCCAAGCTTAGTCTGTTTGGCACTTCGTTCAGCCATATCATAAAGACGTACCCGCATTTTTTCAATCATCGTCAAAATGAGCTGATGACTCGCCAGTCTCTCTGCATAACGAGCCGCTGAGCGTGAAATACCAAAGGTACGTACTGCCACGATTGGGACATAGACCATCAAGATATTCTCAGGTCTTGTGGCAGCTTTTGAAATGAGGAACCCTGACGTATACATGAGCATAGAAGCAGAAAACACCGCAATCGCCCCTAAAAAAAGCACCAAGGCAAACAGCTTTTGATTCTCCTTGATATAAGGTATAAACCAGCCTTTACTGACCATGTGTGACCGCCCCCATTTGTTCCTGTACCAATTGATAGTACACACCTTTTCTTTCCATTAATGATTCATGAGTCCCCATCTCTGCAATTGTCCCATGATCCATCACAATGATTTCATCCATATCCGTCATCCAATGAAGTCTGTGTGTGGCTAAAAACACAAGTTTATTTTCAAACAATGGAAGCATTGTTTTCTTCAATTCATACTCTGTCTCAATATCCAGATGAGCCGTTGGTTCATCTAACAGCATAATGGATCGCTGGCCGAGCACTGTACGAGCGAGGGCAATCCGCTGCGCTTGTCCACCGCTCAGTCCTCTGCCCTGTTCGCCAATGACCTCATCCAGTCCATTGGGGAGTTCAGCTACGAGCTGAGACAAACCTGCCTCTTGCACCGCTCTTTCAACGTCTTCATCTGTTGCATTCGGTTCATAAAAACGAATGTTTTCTCTCAGTGTCATGTGAAATAAATAAGGATGCTGCGGCATATAAACAACTTCTTTTTGCCATGCCGCCAGCTGTAAATGAGCAAGCGGCTTTCCGTTTAGGATCATTTCACCTGCAGACGGTTCAACAAAACCGCCGAGAACATCCGTTAACGTCGATTTCCCCGAACCACTGGCACCGATGATCCCAATCTTTTTCTTTCCTTTCACAGTGAGGTCCACATCCTGAATCGAATAAGGAGCATGTTCATCATGCAACACACTGACATCTTGCAGTGTGAGCTCAGATTGCTCATTCCACTCGTTCAGCTGCACGGATTGTGTCTCCTGCTCTCGGAAGCCCTTTTCCTCTAAAATCACTTGAATCGCCTCATTCGCTTCTTTACCGTTTAACGTCGCATGATAATCATTTCCCACTTCACGGACTGGCAAGAAATATTCTGGCGCAAGCATCAGTGCGGTCAAAGCGGGCAATAACAAAAGATCTCCCTCAATTAAGCGCAAGCCGAGAAATACAGCGACAGTCGCAATGGACAGCATAGAAAAGAAATCGAGAGCAAAAGATGAAAGAAAGGCGACTTTCAGTGTGCTCATCGTCGCCTTTCGATAACGCTTTGAGACCTCTCCAATATTGCGAGAATGCTTTTTGCTAATCCCTAAGTAACGAAGCGTTTCAAGGCCACGGAGAGAATCAGTAAAATGATTGGATAATTTCTCATACGATCTCCATTGTTTGGCCGCTTTACGCTGAGCGACAAGTCCTAGCAAAATCATAAAAACAATTAAAATCGGCAGCGTGACAATGAGAATGACAGCAGATGTTTCATCTAATGTCCAAACATAGACAAGCACCATCACCGGAATAACTGCCATGTTCACCATTTTCGGCAAAAACAGCTGTAAATACTGACGATATTGGGCAATGCCCTCCATCGCCAATGTCACAAGCTTTCCTGTTCCTTTTTTCTTCGTGAAAGCTGGCCCTAAACGGAACAGCTGGTCCAACAGCTGCTTTCTCACGTCTGCTCCAATTCGGGAAGAATAGGTGAACATGACCTTCTCCCGCATCAAGGTGAGACCGTGCCGCACCAGAAAGGCAGCAAGAAACAGCAAGACATAAGGTGTTGCCTGCATGAGGCTCTTCCCGTCAAACAGCGTTGTTATGGCATGTGCCAGCCACTGTGCTTGAAAAATAATACTTGCTCCTTGGATGATTGACACAATACCTAAGAGGGCAAGAAGCCCCCTCATTCCTTTTAGTTGAAGCAAACGTTTATCCATTAGTAGGTCATTGGCTCCTTACCGCTTACACGTTTACGGAAGACATAGTAGCTCCAGATTTGATACCCAAGCACAAAAGGTAGCAAAGAAATGGCAACAATCGTCATGACCGTCAGTGAATAAGATCCTGATGCAGCGTTTTGAATGGTGAGGTCGAATGCATGGTTGATCGAACTAATCATGACACGCGGGAATAATGCTGTGAAAAGCATGGTCACCGTCACCATAATACCTGCACCTGTGAATAAAAATGTCCATCCATCACGCTCTTTTCTCATAAAGAATAGAGCCGCTACATAACAAACCACAATGAGTACAGTTAAAGGGATTGTGATGATCGGACGCACGGTATAAATGTCCGTTTCAAGAATAGACACACCAACAAATACAACAAGAACTGGTAGTGCAATCAATAAAACACGCTGACCGAGCTTTCTTGCACGATTTCTTAAATCACCCTCAGTGCGGAGTGTGACGAAAATCAATCCATGCAGGAGGCAAAGCACCGTCACAGCTACCCCGCCGATCACTGAATAAAGATTGACGAAGTCTGTAAATCCAGCGTACATATTCATATCTTGATCAATTGGCATTCCTCGTAACATACTTGTGAATAGCACTCCGAGTAAAAATGGCGGAAGCAGACTGCCAAAGAAGATGATCCAGTCCCACGTTTTGATCCATGAAGCCTTCTCGACCTTCCCTCTAAATTCAAAGGCGACCCCCCGCCCAATGAGCGCTAATAGGAGAATCGTAAATGGAATATAGTATCCGCTGAACATCGTAGCGTACCAGTGAGGAAAAGCGGCGAAAATAGCCCCGCCAGCTGTAATCAGCCAGACCTCATTCGCATCCCAGAAAGGGCCAATCGTATTGATTAAAATGCGGCGCTCATGTGCATCTTTTCCAAGCAGTTGCATGGACATCCCGACACCAAAATCAAATCCTTCTAAGAAGAAAAATCCAACAAACAATACTGCGACAAGAATAAACCAAATCTCGTTAAGATATGCCATGATATGCGCCTCCATCAAATGGATCTGTAGACAGGTCCGTTTCATCCTTTTGATCTGTATTCTCTTCAGAATGTGCACCTTTTTTAATTTCTCGAATGAATAAGTAGGCGAGCACGATGGCAAGAATCAGATAAATGGTCGTAAAGCTAATGACTGAGAATAGCAACATGCCGTACGATACGTTTGGTGAAATGGATTGTGCGGTTGTCATCATACCAAAGACTGTCCACGGCTGACGCCCAATTTCCGTCATGATCCAGCCCGCTGAGTTTGCAATAAACGGGAACGCAATCATCCATACCATGAAGCGTAAATACCATTTGTTTGATTCTAGTTTTTTTCTAAAGCTCAAATACAAACCAATCATACTAGCAAAAATCATCAACATGCCGGCACCCACCATGATTCTAAAGCTCCAGAAGGTTGTTTTGACTGGAGGAATGTAATCTCCAGGACCAAACTTTGCTTCATATTCTTTTTGAAGGGTCAGCATGCCTGGCACATCTCCACTAAACTTCGAATAAGCCAAGTAACTTAAAGCAAACGGAATATTGATCTCCGCAGAGTTTTCTTTTTTATCTGTGTCAATGTTGGCAAATAGTGTCCAAGCCGCTGGATCTCCACTATCCTTCCAAAGGGCTTCACTTGCTGCCATCTTCATCGGCTGTGATTCCATTAAATGCTTCGCTTGATCATGTCCAGAGAACGCCACACCTAAGCCAGAAATGAAAGCAAGCACCATGGCAATCTGGAAAGATTTTTTGAAAAAGGTCACTTCTTGTTTTTTGATCATTTTATAGGCACTAACACCCGCGATAAAGAAAGCACCGGTTGCCAATGCACCAAACAGAACGTGCGGGAACTCTACCCAAAGTTGCGGATTTGTCACGAGCGCCCCAAAGTCATTCATTTCTGCACGGCCATTTTTAATCACAAATCCAACTGGCTCCTGCATAAATGAGTTGGCGAGTAAAATCCAAAACGCCGAAAAGATCGTACCAAGAGAAACGAGCCAAATACATAACAAATGAATTTTTTTCGGTAGACGGTCCCAGCCGAATATCCAAAGACCAATAAAGGTCGATTCAAGGAAAAAGGCCAATAGCGCTTCAATGGCAAGCGGTGCACCAAAGACATCACCGACAAACCTTGAATAATCTGACCAGTTCATCCCAAACTGGAATTCTTGCAGAATCCCTGTCACCACACCTACTGCAAAGTTAATTAAGAAAAGGTGACCCCAAAATTTTGCCATCTTTTTATAGATGTCTTTTTTCTTCACCACATAAAGGGTTTGCATCAATGCAACGATAAATACCAAACCTATAGACATAGGAACAAAAATAAAATGAAATAATGTCGTTGAGGCAAATTGAAATCTTGCTAAAAACAGCTCACTCACAGCCTTACATCCTCCCTTACTTTCGCATGCCGAATGATTCGAGATATTTATGCTCACCATTTCACAAAAAGTTCACTATTTGTTCAATGATTCACAAGTGAAAGTCCATTTAATATAGTTCACTCGGTGAAATTTTACTCTTGATTTTCATTCGGTTAGTTATTTATACCTGTACTTTACACCCATGCGCTTCAAAAATAAAGTAAATTTTACCTAAAATTTGGATAGGATTGTGTCAGTTGTTTGAATACTTTGTCAAAAATATGTGACGGAAAGAGACAATCACAAAAAAAATAGCGCTGCTTCTTCGCTGCAGCGCTTTTGAATATTTAGGCTTTTTTCTGTAAAGCGGGTCTTGTGACTTGCACTTCATAGTACGTAATTTTGTTTTTTAACAGGCCTTCAGGTTTCGCCTTTCCATGAGCATGCGCATCACCAAATGCCTGAGATTTTGTCCAATTCACAAAGTCTTCTTTTCGATTCCAGCGGGTGTGAATGGTCACTTCATCGTAATCAGTTGTCTGCTGAGTGACCCATACTTCCATTCCTAAAAAGCCTTCCATAAATTCTACTTGTCCCTGCTTGTTAAACCGTTTAACAAGGTGGTCGGCACTGCCTTTTTCTACTCTTACTTGGTTGTTTACAATAATCATGTTTGGTTCATCTCCCTTTTGTTGTTGAATGGAGGCGATTGGGATAATGAGCGGATGCTCACCGTCTAAGTGAACCTCTGCCTGAATCCCAAAAACCTCCTTGAAAAAGTCTTCTGTTAACACTTCTTTTGGTGAGCCAATTTGATGCACCTGACCTCGCTTCATAGCAATGAGACGGTCACAATATTTTGCGGCCTGCTGCAAGTCATGGAGAACCATTAAAATGGTGATGCCATGTGTTTGATTCAGCTGTTTGAGCAGCTCCAGTAATTCAAGCTGATGCGCAATGTCTAAATAAGTGGTTGGCTCATCGAGAATGATGGTCTCTGTCTTCTGAGCCAGTGCCATTGCAATATATGCCTTTTGTCTTTCTCCGCCTGACAATGTATGAAGCATTCTGTTTTCATTAATGCGGCTATTCGTCACCTCAAGCGCCCACTCAATCGCTTCATGATCTGACGTACTGCTTTTTTTCCAGATGGAACGATGCGGACTGCGTCCAAGTGCGACCAGCTCACGTACTGTCATCGATGGAATGGCGGTTCTTGTTTGCATGAGAACCGCCACCTCCTTGGCGATCTCCTGTGCCGTCATCTCTTTTTGCGGGATGTCGTGAATGTAAATCATGCCGCTTTCGATTGAGGTCAGTCGTGCGGCCGCTTTGATAAAAGTCGACTTACCTGACCCATTCGGGCCAATGATTCCGGTTACACTCCCTTTAGGAACAGCTGCTGAAATGGAAGACAGCCGAAAGCCGCCTTGACTGAGACTCACGTCATCCATTGCAATGACATCCATCTTAACCCCTCCCTTTCTTTTTTAATAAATAGAGGAAGAAAGGTGCACCGATGCAGGCAAGCAAGATCCCTACAGGCAATTCAACCGGTGTAAACCAGACCCGTGCCGCTGTATCGGCAAAGACCACAAGCACGCCCCCTCCAAGCATTGAAATCGGCAGCAAATACCGGTAATCATCTCCGATTAAAAGACGGATAAAATGGGGCACAACAAGCCCGACAAATCCGATTAAACCACTGACACTGACAGCCGCTCCAGCTAAAAGAGCGGCCAGCGCAATGAGAAAAAATCGAGTCCGCTCTACTCGAAGACCCAATAGCTGAGCCGATTCATCGCCAAGTAAAAGGAGATTGGACGGTTTAATGGCGAAAAAACAAAGACATAATCCAGCCAGCGCATATGGCGACACAAAGCTAAGATGATGCCAGCTCCGCCCGTTTAATCCCCCTGATAGAAAAGGCAAAACAGCCTGCACACGCTCACTATATAGCACCATAAACCCATTCATCACCGCACCAAGCAGGGCATTGACGGCAACACCTGCCAAGATCAATTTAAGCGGTGAAACCCCTTGATCAAATGACAGCATATACACGACAAGAGCTGCTAATAAGGCGCCCAGAAAAGCGGCTGCCGGAAGCAAATACGTGAATTGCGGAAGAACAATCATGCTGAGTACAGCAGCTAACCCGCCGCCCGCAGTCACACCAATGATCCCAGGGTCAGCAAGTGGATTTCGGACAACTCCTTGTAAAATCGCCCCTGATGCCGCGAGACAGGCCCCAACGAGAAAACCAATGAGCACACGGGGAAGCCGTAAATCCATGACAATTTTTTCATGAACAGGCAGACCTGATCCCGTGAACACAGCCATTAAATCCGTCAGCGATAATTGGACAGAACCTACCGCAAGTCCTAGACAGACGCCCACACATAAAGAGAGAAACAATCCTGGTAACAGCCATTTTCGTCTTGACTGCCTTTTTTGAAAATCTAGTTCTGCATTCATCTTCATGATGACAATCGCTTCAATTTCTTCTCTAATTCATCGATCGCTCTGATGACTTCTGCGCCTGGATTTGTCCCAAATAGGTCACTTGGCAGAATCTCAACGTGTCCATTTTTGACAGCTGATACATCGTGCCACGCCGCATTTTGCTTCATTTCACTCATAAAGCCTGCTTTGACATCTTCAGGATTGCTGTGTGTCATCAGCAAAATGAGATCCGGATCGGCCTCGATTACCTTTTCTGCATTGATTTGTGCATATTGCGGAAACTTTTCGAGTGCTGGTTCATTTTCAGCAATATTCGCCCCACCAGCGATCCGCAGCAGATCACCGCTTAAAGATTGTGGAAGTGCCGCCATATATGTGCCGGGCGCACCATATACAACGAGTGTCTTTACTTTTTTCTCAGGCTGCTTCACTTGCTTGATCCGCTGATCGATTTGAGCATTGAGTGCTTTGGCCTTTTGCTGCTTTCCAAGTAAATCACCAAATAAAGTAACTTGATGCTGGATGTCCTTCACTGAGTTGGCACTTGTCAAAAGAAGCTGTGAACCAATTCCTTCTATAGTAGAGATATCCTTGCTGTTTAATGATTCATTCCCAAGCACCACATCGGGCTTTAAACTCGTGATCAGCTCGACATCAAATTGATGGGTTGTGCCAATTGATTGTACGGACTTTGCCTTTTGTAGATTGTCTGGCAATTCGGCAGTTGGCCGGCCGACCACCTGACCACCTAGAGCATAAATGATGCTCATGTCGCCAGTTGACAACGAGACGATCCGTTCAGGTGATTCATGAAACGATAATGTTCTGCCGGCAAAATCCTGAATGTTGAGCGCACCTTGCTTGCTCCCATTCTCGACAGGCGCCGCCTGGCTGCATCCGCCGAGGAGAAGCACGACGACGAGTCCTGCCCAAATCACATGTAAACATTTCAACCGTCTGTCTCTCCTTTTCTAGTAAACTTTCTTTAGCTTCGCCTGTACCACGAGACGCTTGTTTTTAGGTGCCAGCACGTGATCACAGGTCGATAATGTGAGAATCAAGTCATCTGTGGATACGTCTGTTTTCGTTTGATAGATGGACTTCTTACGCACAGCCTGCAAGTAGTGCGCATATTCACCAAGATCCTGAAAATCAGTCTGAATATAATCGAAATCGACTGTCGTCTCATACACAGCAAAAATCTCTGCTTCATAGCTTTGGTACAGTGTATCGTACTGAAATGTGCGATGATCTTGGAAGAAATCTTTTTTCAAATAGTTTGTGAGACCAGCAAACATAGACCCATCCCTCATCCGGTGACCGTATAACACTGTATTGGGACTTTCATGCAAGACGTCATTACGATAATCCATAAAGATACTGCCTGCCCGTGTGTCATCCTTTACATAATTACGAGTTAAATAGAATGCATTATCGTTTGACTGAACAATTGGATACTGAATCATCGTGTCCTTCATGTCAATCCAACCGACAATGTCTTCATTCACCTTTCGCAAATCATCAAATGACTGACGGATTTCTCCAGGTTTTCGCTGTTTCATTCCATCCTCGTGTGTGTAAAGTGTCTGAGCCTTTGCAAGCACCTGACGATTTTGATAATTGCCAAAGAGCTCCAAGCCAATGGCAGTACCGCTATATAGAAAAACACCTAAACAGACGATCGTCAGCATTCGCTGCCCGATTCTTTTCCCTCGTTTCACACTGTCTCACCTGCTTTTTGCACAACTTATATGCCTACAGGCACGATATACATCCCTGTTTCTGCATCCTGCTTAATTGTGACGGACACATGATAAATGTGCCGCACCATCTCTTCTGTTAACACATCATTTGGCCGTCCTTCGCGGATAATTTGTCCATCTTTCATGGCGATGATGACATCACTATAGCGAATCGCCTGATTCATATCGTGCAGGACCATCACGATGGTTAATCCATGCTCGACATTGAGCTCTCGAATGAGCTCCAGAATGTCAAATTGATAATACATATCCAAATAAGTCGTCGGTTCATCTAAGAAAAGGATCGGTGTTTTTTGCGCTAAAGCCATCGCAATCCATACACGCTGCCGTTCTCCGCCTGACAATGAGGCGAGTGGCACCTTTCGCTTATCCGTCAGCTTTGTACAGGACAGCGCCCACTCGATTGCTTTCTCATCTTCTTCCTTGTCACTGCCGCGCATCGTCTGGTACGGCGTTCTCCCAAATGCCACGACTCGTTCGATCGTTAAATCGAGCGGCGCTTCATTTTGCTGATGAACGACTGCCAGCTTTCTCGCGAGTTCCCTTGGCTTGAACGCATTCAGCTCTTGTCCATCTAAGTGAATCTGTCCTTTATGTGGACAATGGTTATGTGCCATCAAAGAAAGTAACGTGGATTTGCCCGAGCCATTTGGACCGATAATGGTCGTAATTTTCCCTTTTTCGATGTGCGTAGTGACCGATTGAACAATGTCCCTCTGCCGATCATAGGAAAACGACACCTCACGAATGTCCATGCAGACGATCCCCCCTTCTTAATAAAAAGATCAGAAACGGCCCGCCAATGACAGCCATGATTGTAGAAGCAGGGATTTCATTTGGTGCCACAAGCGTTCTGCCGAGCGTATCAGCCGTCAAAATGAGCAAGGCCCCGCTTAACGCAGAAAATGGAATCAGTACCCGATGGTCCGAGCCGACGAGCCTTCTAGAGATATGGGGAATGAGCAAACCGACAAAGGCAATCACGCCCGCTACCGCAGCAGTCACCGCTGCTAATAACACCGCCGTGATTGAAATCAAAAGGCGCATTCTGGTCACACGCAATCCTAAGTTTTTCGCCGTCTTATCTTGAAGGGCAAGCAAGTTACACCATCTGCTAAAGAAAAGCGCAACCACAAGCCCAATGACGCCATAGACACCGATTAAACGGACATCTCCCCACGTTTTCATCGTCAGATTCGACTGTCCCGACTGATTAATGGTGATATTGAAATAGCTGCAAATGGTCACAAACGCTTCTGCCATCCCTGTAAACATGGCATTGATGGCGATCCCCACCAAAATCATTCGAATCGGGCTTAAGCCGCCTTTCCAAGACAACACGTATACGAGGAAGCAGGCAATTGCCCCGCCTAAAACTGAAAATAAAGGAGAGTAGAAATAAAATTGAGGAAGCGCTGTAATCGCCATTAAAGAAAAGAAGCTAGCTCCCGATGAAATACCAATAACACCGGCATCTGCTAATGGATTCCTCATCACAGACTGCAAGAGGACACCGGAGACAGATAAAGCCGCCCCTGTAAACATCGCTATGAGCATGCGGGGGATTCTTAAATCTTTAATGATTTCTACCTGTGCATGTTGACCGGTCATAAGCCCTTCCAATAATTCAATTGGTGTAACATGAATGCTCCCCGTAATGGCGGAATAAATAAATACGCCGGCTAGTAAGAGACTGACTATCAGAAATAAAATCCCTGTTTTTTTCATCTTGAACGTCCTTTTATCATTAAGATTCGCCGCTTATGACGGATACAACATACGAGTCAATTCATCTAATGCCTCTCTTGCCTTTAAGTTGCCTGTTGTCCCGAATAAGCTTTCTTCGAGGTCGTACACCCGGTCTTGTTTGACCGCATGGAAATGTTTCCAGATGTCATTTGTTTTAAATTCTTGATCAAACATTTTGACGACTTCATCCGGCATCCCATGTGCGGCTCGGAGAATGATATCTGGATTGGCTTTTTGTAAATACTCCGTATTGGATGCCAAATACTCCATTTTCTCACCTTTTACGATGTTCTTTCCTCCTGCAATACGCACAAGATCACCGATATACGAATTCTCTGTTGCCACTAAATAACTGCCTGGTACACCAAGCAAAATGAGAACGGATGGCTTCGTCTTTCCCTTCGTTCTCTCTTGTATGTCTTTCTTTTTTTGTTCAAAATCATCCACAATGCGTTTCGCTTGCGTCTTTCTATCATATTTTTCTCCAAGCTTTGTGATGGCGTTCTCCATCTTGTCCAGGCTCTCAAGGTTGAGGTATGTCGCAGGGACAGAAGCTTGTTGAAAAGGCGTTTCTAAATCATATTGAAGGGTCGTGACAGACAGGACATCTGTCGGTTGAAGTGATTGAATGATTTCCATGTCCGGGCTCATTGGGTTACCGACTGCTGGGAGTCCTTTGTATCGAGCCGGCAAGGATTTTTGACTTGTTGGCACCCCGACAAGATCCACCTCTAGCGCATCCATGATCTCAGCAGCAGCTACAGTCGTTGCCACAATGCGGGCATTTGATGCTGCGCTTTTTTTGCCTTTCGCTGAGCTTTCAGCTGATTGTGAGCAGCCTGCTAAGAAGACGCACACACTTAGAGCCGTGATCAGGGTACATAACATTCGATGCTTCAAAAAACAGAAGCCTCCTTTCGAAAAAAAGGAAGTGGATGCGCCGAGATGAATGGCGCACCTCACTTAACATAGATTCTTTATCTTGTACGAGTTTGATACTTTCTGACGAGCACGAATAGTGATCCGCCGAATAAAAGAATGTACACCCAAAGAAGTGAAGTATCTCCTGTTTTTGGGTTCAGCTGACCTGTCTCAGACTTGGTTTGGTCATCTGATGGCGTAAAGGTCATCTGCTCTGCACCCGTTTCCTCAGGGGCGAGATTCGCAAGCTGGCTTGGTTGAGAATCGTGATCATTTGGATTTTTCACAAAGCCGATGCTCTCATCGTCTCCGATTACCGTCGCAATTCCGCTTCCTTCACCAAGTGAAATGCCTTTCGTATCATAGACAAGTTTGACATCGTACTGCTCATGATAATTGGCAGCTGGAATGTCAATTTTCACGCGTGCTGCCTGATCACTGCTTACACTTTTTGCTTCATATTGAATCACTCGTGTATCTGCTTTTTGATCAGTCTTTGCAACTAGCGTCTCTTCAAATTTACCGCCGGTTCCTACTTGGAACGACGTGATGGCTGAGCTGTTCTTCACAGTGTATGAAACGAAATGGCGGCCATTTTTCACCACCAATGTCGCAGGGCTCACGACGTAATCGTTCATGCGAGAAAGCTCATCTTTGTCCGCTTTCTTCATTGAAAAAGGAAGCTTGTACACCCCGTCTTTTAGCTGAACTGTCTCTTGATTCGTTCCGCCGTTCGTTGTGTCTGGTGCTGGTTTATTTGGTTTTGGTGTTTCTGGTGTAGCCGGTGTTTCTTCCTCTATTTGACCGTCCTTCAGTGGAACGATACTTTTTGAATCAAATTGAAAACGAATATCGTACGTTTGATCATAGTGAGCGGCTGCTACCACAATGTGTACTTTTCCGTTAACTGCTTTTTTCAGATCAGACACTTCAAATGAAACCACTCTTGTGTTCTTTGCTTGATCTGTGCTCACGTTTTTCACTTCTTGATAAGAACCGTTTTTCTCTATTTTCAAAGAATCAACTGACGTATGGTCCTTCACCGTAAAGGAAACGGTTTGCGTTCCATTTTTAACGGTTAATGATGCTGGATGTGAGAAGTATTGGCTCATTCGAGATGCCACATCCTCATCGCCCTTCAGCACACTGTAGTTGATACGATACACACCATCTTTTAATTGGTTCTGCGGTGAATCAACTGGTGTTGTGCCGTTGTTATTGTCTGGCGTTTCCGTCTGATCGTCTGGTGTTGCGCCGTTTTGATCATCCGGCTTTGTTTCGCTGTCACCTGGTGTCGTACCACTTTGATCATCTGGTGTTGTTTCACTGTCGCCTGGCGTCGTACCGTTTTGATCATCTGGTGTTGTTTCACTATCGTCTGGCTTCGCAGGCGTGACAAGTGTGAGACTGCTCTCGTCGAAAGCGATCTGTACGTCATACGCCTCATCATAAATAAAGCCGCCTAAGTCCCAGTAAATTTTGACCCAGCCATTTAATTTGGCTGATACATCGGCTACATCAAATTTGATCACACGCGTATTCGCTGTCTCATCTTCACTGACCGTTTCAGTGGTGACGAGAGAGCCATTTTGTTCGACCTTGAAATCTGTGATTTCTTTGCTTTGCTTCAGCGTCAAATAGGCAGTCGTCTTGCCATTTTCGATGACGAGCTTAGCTGGCTTTTCTGTATACGTATCCATCATGGATGCTTCAGTGCTGCCATTTTTTAAAATGGTGAATCCGGCCGTATATTCACCATCAACCAATGATGCCGCCTGAGCCGTTCCTTGAGGCAGCTGAAACGCAGTCAACAAACTGAATAAAACGAGCAGAATAGCTGTCTGTAGATGAAAAAGACGTTTCAAAAGATGACACTTCCTTCCGTTAATGCTTGATGATCCACTTTCTCGCTAAAAACCCACCTGAACATAAGACAAGCACAAGGAGCCATCCCATCTGGCTTGTATCACCAGTTTGAGGATTTTCTTCTTGTTTTGTTTTGGTGGATGAATCAGTTGCTTTGGTTGTTTCTTTTGATGATTCTTGATGTTTTGCTGCACCTGCTGTTTCTTTTGAACTGTCAGAAGAAAGTGACTTGATGCTGCTTTCATCGAATTTCAGTTGGATGGTATAGTCATGATCATAATCAGCCGATTTGACTGTGACATGGATTTTTGACTTGATTGGTTTAGACAAACTCTGTGCTTGGAATTGAACAAGCCTTGTATTGGCTTTCTTATTCGTTGATAGAACCGTCGTATCGACATAGCCGCCATTTCCCGGCACTTTAAATTCCGTTACCCAGCTGCTGTTTTTAATGGTCATTTGAACCGTTAGCTTGCCATTTTTCACGATCACTTTTGCCGGCTTCAGCCAGTAATCATTTGCCATCGAAACTGCAGTTCCTTCGGCCTTCATCACAGTGTAATTGACGGAGTATGTACCATCATTTAATGAGGCAGCCTGTGCATTTGAAAAAGGCAGTATAAGTGCCAGCAGCAATGCAGCCATGAAGGCTGGCATCCTGATCCATTTTTTCATCAAATGAATTTCCTCCCTTTTTATTGAACAGTTGCTGCATCAAACTTGACGCGAATATCGTAATTGCCTGTATATCCAATGACCGGTACAGTCACACTCACTTTTGCTGGTACAACATCTGTCAGGCTGTTGACATTGAACTCTACCGTTCTCTTATTAGCAGCTGTGTTTGTACTGATCACCTTCGCATCTTTGTAGACACCTTGATCCAATGTTTTAAAGCTTGTAATCCAAGAGCTGTTCGTTAACGTGACTTGCGCTTTGATTTTTCCGTCCTTCACAACAAGCTTAGCTGGTTTTTCAAAATACGTATTTGCTGTTGACGTTGAATCACTGTCTGCTTTCCATACCACATATTGTGCTGAATATTGACCATCTGCTAAACCTGCTGCTGAGGCAGAGCTAACCGGGGCTAGAGCAAACAATAGAACAAAGCTAAAGAATAATAAGACGTGTGATGCTGAACGAAGTGATTTCATATATACCCTCCTAATTGATATTGATAATTATTCTCAATGGACAATAAAAAAAATAACCTTTATCAGCGTATGAATCACACTCATAAATGATTATGATAATCATTATCAATAGAGACCAAAAAATAAATCTTTGCTTTTGACAAGTCAAAGATGTCTGTTGCTACATGATGTAGTGATACACGGTTTAGGTAATCTGTCCCATTCATGATACCATGGCATAACCTCCCCATTCCATTACAGGGAAAAGAACCCTCTTCTCCTTGATATTATATGATGAATGAAATTATTGTCAACATCATTTTTCATACTATTGACTTAGATTTCTGGAAAATCACAAAAAAAATCGATCAGGGACACTGATCGAAATCGATTAAGAAGGGACATGTTCACCCTTTTCACTATTTTTGCGCTCTAAAGACCAAGCATACATTTCCCGTATGACTGGTTCAATTTTCTTTCCTTGTTCTGTTAGTTCATATTCAATCCGCACGGGAATGTCGGGATATACTTTTTTCTCAACAAGGCCTTCAGCTTCTAAATCTTTCAGCCTTTCTGATAATAACCGTCCGCTGATGTTCATTTCATTTTCTAGCTGACAAAAACGTTTTGGCCCTGTCAAAAGCTGATTGATGATCAGAATCACCCACTTCTTCCCTAAAATCTCCATGGCATCTGTAATTGGGCAGCCATCTACTTGAGCCATACTTTACTCCCTCCTGCTTTTCTCTACTTTTTTTCATTATAACATAATTAATTACTTGAAATAAGTCACTAACTATTATATAGTTTAGTTACTAAAAGTAACAAGGTAATCATTTTATCAATTTTCAATAAACCATTGAACATGCAGATGCATATAACATGAAGGAGATGACCGAGCTTTGAATACAATAGAGCAGGTAAGATTAGGTGTAACAGAATTACATGTGTCCAGCTTTGAGCGTTCTTTGCCTTTTTATACAGACATTTTAGGTTTTACTTTATTAGAACAGACGGATTCTACTGTCACGCTTGGCAGCAACGCAAAGGAACCAATCCTTGTGCTGAAAGAAGATGTGCAGCTGAAAGAGAAGCCGGATCATGAGCCAGGACTTTATCATTTTGCGGTTTTATTACCTACCAGAAAAAACCTGGGCACATGGCTGGCGCATGTGATCAAAAAAGGCTATCCTTTAATTGGAGCAAGCGATCACTTTTTCAGTGAAGCCATTTATTTAAGTGATCCAGATGGCATCGGCGTTGAGATTTATGCTGATCGTCCTCAGGACATATGGGTAGGTGAGCATGGAGAGCTGAAAGGTGGCGGAAATGCTCCGCTTGATGGAGATGGTCTCCTGCAAGAAGCCGCTGATTCTACCTGGGAAGGACTCCCGGCTGGTACAGTCATGGGACACTTGCATTTCCATCTCAACCCAGAAGAAGCCGATTCCTTTTATGTGAACACGCTCGGTTTTCATATCCGAATGGCTCCCCCAGCCAGCTTATTCGTTGCTGGTGGCGTCTATCATCATCACCTTGCCTTTAATGCATGGGGACGCGGGAGAAAAGGAGCCATTGATCCACGTTTTTCAGGAATTAGAAGCTATACACTGGTTTTCCCAAAAGAAGATGATAGAACATCCGTCGTCGAACGTCTGACAAAAGCAGGCGTTCACATGAACACGACAGGAAAAAGTAACGAATTTATTGATCCATTTGGCGTTCTCGTTCGTTTACAGATTGAAGAAACAGACAAAAAAGAAGGTGCAGAATATGGACAAACACACAGAGGTTAAAACAGCCATTTTAAAAGATAAAATCAAACGAGTACAGCAAGAAGACGGATTTATATATATCACTGGACCTATTAAACTGCCAGTGAATTTAGACGGTAGAACGGTCATGTTTAACTGGTATTCATGGTTAAAAGATGACGGGAAAGAACCATTATCAGATGAAGCTTTAATCGAAAGCCTTTCCTCCCGTGAGCTTGCAGATCACCAGCAATCAAGTGTCCTTGTTTACGGAGATTTCGAACATGCTGATGAAGCGCTGATCCGCATGCATTCCATCTGCCACACCGGCGATATTTTCGGAAGCAAACGCTGCGATTGCGGGTTCCAATTGAAACAGTCTATGCGGATGATTGAGGACAATGGAGCAGGCGCACTGTTTTATTTAGCCAACCATGAAGGACGCGGGATCGGTCTTTTCAGTAAAGCCATGGCCTACATCTTGCAAGAAAACGGCTACGATACAGTAGAAGCGAACGAAGCACTAGGCTTTGAAGATGATACACGTCAATATGAAGAAGCGATTGCTGTTCTTCAAACATTGCGTACAAAGCCAGTCAGACTTATTACCAATAATCCGAAAAAGACCGATGCTATCAGTCATGCAGGCCTTTCTCTTTCTGGACGGATTCCACTTTGGGGTGATGTCTCTGAGTTCAATGAAAAATACTTGCAGACAAAAATTAACCGCTCAGGTCATATGAAGGCGGATCAAGAGGTGCGTACGATTGCCACATCATGAGCGATATATGAAACTAGCCCTTGAAAATGCCGAAGCAATGAAAGGTCAGACATCTCCCAATCCGCTCGTCGGGGCTGTGATTGTGCGAGAAAATGAAATTGTTGGGGTCGGGGCGCATATGAAGGCCGGCGAACCACATGCAGAAATCCATGCGCTCAAAATGGCTGGAGATAAGGCAAAAGGTGCCACGATCTATGTGACACTAGAGCCTTGTTCCCACCATGGCCGCACAGGCCCATGCGCTGAAGCACTTGTGAAAGCTGGCGTCGAAACTGTTGTCGTGGCGGCACTTGATCCGAATCCGCTGGTCGCTGGCCGCGGGATTGCCATTTTACAAGACGCTGGCATACAAGTTATCACGGGCGTACTTGAACAGGAATCCATTCTAATGAATGAAGTATTTAATCACTTTATTACGAAAAAAACACCTTTCGTGACGCTCAAAGCGGGCATTACGTTAGACGGAAAAATTGCATCTGCTACGTCTGACAGCAAGTGGATTACATCAGAGACGTCCCGTTATGATGCACATCACATTCGCAGTATCAACGATGCCATCTTGGTCGGTGCGCAAACCGTCATTCACGACGATCCTTCATTAACAGCACGGATTCCAAACGGTCATCATCCAATTCGAATTGTCTTAGACTCTAAGCTGTCTATCCCGCTGACAGCAAAGGTGGTCACAGATCAAATGGCGCCAACATGGATCTTTACAACAAAACAAGCCGATGAAGAAAAACGAGCTGCTTTAGAAGCAGCTGGCGTCAGCGTCATCATGACGGATAGCGATACCCGGGTGCCCTTACAAGAAGTACTTCAAGTGCTTGGAGAAAGAAATATCTCCTCCCTAATGATTGAAGGCGGCGGACAAATCAATGCCTCATTTTTAGAACAGCAGCTTGTCGATAAACTCGTCATCTACATGGCGCCCAAGCTCATTGGCGGACGACTCTCTCCTTCTTTTTTCGGAGGCGAAGGCATACGCCTCATGAGTGATGCAATTGAACTGGATCAACTCTCTCTTGAACCACTCGGAAAAGATATAAAGATAACAGGTTATCCTGTTTATCAATAACCTACTTTCATAAAATAAGGATGTCGAGATTTTCTCGACATCCTTATTGTTTCTCACAAGATTTATTTTCTACAGTCTCTCTAAAAATTCAATTCGATTTCCAAATGGATCATCTACATAAAACCGATTGGCTCCATCTAACGGCTGATCTTCCTTTATAAGAATATGATGTTTCATTAATGTCTCTTTTAAATTTGATAATTTTTTTACTTGAAAAGCTGGATGAGCTTTTTTCGCTGCTTGAAATTGATCTTCAATGCCAATGTGAAGCTGTTGATTGCCACACTGAAACCAAACACCACCACGTTTTGCTAGGTGAACAGGCTTAGGTATTTCCTTCATTCCTAGAATCTCCCCAAAAAACAAACGTGCCTTCTCTTCACTCCCCTTTGGGGCAGCTAACTGGACATGATCAATTCCAAGAAAATTTGACATCTTTGCTCTCTCCCTTTTCACATCATTTAAAAAACATTATGTGTGACGATCACGTCTAAGAATATATCTAGATGTGTACTCAAGCCCTATGATGTTGTCGATCCACAAAGCATCTCCACGAAACATGTCGTAAAATGTTTCATGTGAAACATCTGTGATCTAATATTGATCAATTTCCCTCTATCAGCCTGCCAAAGCTTTCGGGTGAAAGTCCCGGTGAAATGCGCAGGCGGTGTAAGGACATCATGCCTTGTTCCTTTTTCGCATGTCCTGGTTCAGTGGTTACAGCCATTTCATATCCTGCTTCCTTCGCCAGCTTCAGTGTGTCTTCGTTATAGCGACCGACCGGATAGCTGACCATGATCGTTTGTTGAGAAAAACGCTGGTCAAAGAATACCTTCGATCCTTTTAATTCTTCTTCCTGCTGCTTCTGTGTTAAACGATTGAGTTCTAAATGATGAATGGTGTGACTCTCTATTGAAATACCATGCGCCATCATATCATCCATTTGGGCATCGGTTAAATGATGCGGACGGCCAATGGACTGCTCGATCATAAAAATCGTGGCTTTCATACCATATTCCTTTAAAATCGGAAATGCCTTTGTGTAGTTATCCGTGTATCCATCGTCAAATGTGATAAGAACATACTTTTCACTTGGTGTCGAATTGGTCGCGAGAACTTGATATGCCTCTTTCGGCGACAGCGTGACATAGCCGTTGTCTTTCAGCCATTTCATATGAGCCGCAAATTCGCTTTTTGGCACACGTAACGAATTACCGCTGGAAATACTGTGATACATCAAGATTGGAAGCGCAACGGGTTCCTTTTGCTGAATCCAGTTTTGTTTGTCTATCTCTGCCGCTTCAATTTGCTGCGTTTCTGTTGTTTCTTTCGTTTGTACTTGACCCTTTACCTCTTTGATGGCTTGCTGGTTTGTTTCTGTTTGCTGTTTCGTACCCATACAGCCCGAAATGAGCAGCATGACTAAACCAACTGCAAGCCACATACATGTTTTTTTCATTCACCAATCCTGCTTTCTCTTTATCTACCGAATGATTATAACAGAAATTGGTTAATAACTGATATCTATTTTGACAGGGTATTCATTTTTTTACACATTTCGATCATTTCAATGGCAAGCAGATGGATGGTCTCTGTTGTGAGCATTTGGTCTTCTGCATGTATGAGCAGTAAAGAAAAGGGAAGCTGTTCCCCTGCCGCCTCTTTTTGTATCAGCGACAAGTGCAGGCCATGGATGCTTCGAAACGCTTCCTCCCCTTTTTCAATCAACTGCTGCGCTGCTTCAAAGTCATCCGCTCTTGCTAGACGAATGGCTTCTACATAATGGCTTCGTGCCTCACCTGCATGGGCAATGATTTGAAAGGCTGCTCCCTGCATTTCCTCTAATACCGTCATCTGCTTCTCCTCCGATTGCTCAAGATTCATTTGCTAGTTTCAGTGCATGTTCTAGAATTTTTTCTCCATTCGCTGTTCCATATAATCTTACATTTACCACATCGACAGGTATATGATAAGGTGCCGCTGTTTTTTCTGCTGCCTTTCTCATAAAGCTAACTTGCGGTCCTAGCAAAATGACCTTTACATCGTCCCCATGCTCTTCTAATTCGTCCGCAATCGCCCCTTCAGGTATCGCATAAATTTCATAATCCAGCCCTTTTCCTTCTGCGGCTGCCTTCATTTTAGATACCACAATCGACGTCGACATTCCTGCTGCACAAGCGAGAATGATTCGCTTCATATCCCATCACTCCTATTGATAAATGACATCTGGTTCATCCCTTAATTTCCTCGTTTGGATTAATGTTTTGAACCAGTACCCTGACGCTTTCATCTGACGATTCCGTTCATTCTCCAGTTGGATCTCTACTAATCCGTAGCGATTCTTGAATGCATTCATCGGCGAGACATTATCCGTAAAAGCCCAGAGCATATATCCCTTGCAGTTTGAACCTTCTTTTTTCGCTTGGAGGGCTTTTTTCAAATGCTGGCTGATAAATGAAATTCGGTACTGATCATCAATGATGCCGTCTTCGTTTTTAAACCGCTCTTCCTGCTCGACCCCCATACCGTTTTCAGCCACAAACCACTCGATATTGCCGTATTCTTCTTTTATTCTCATGCCCATATCATAGACGATATTCGAATAGATTTCCCAGCCTCTGAATGGATTCATTTTTCTCCCTGGGAGCTCAAATAGATCGTAATAATAAGATGGATGAAACGGTGTGTTTTCGTTCCAAGCCTTGCTAGGTGCCTTAACGCGATGCGGATAGTATAAATTAAGACCGACCACATCGACTGTATGATCTTTAATGAGCTGAAGCTCTTCTTCCGTTGCATCGAAAAGAATGTCATGCTTTTTCAACACATCAAGCAGTTCTTCTGGATACTCGCCTTTAATGGAGGGATCTAAGAACACTCGATTAAAAAACAAATCATACATGCGGGCCGCTTCTTGATCATGCGGAGCAGTCGATCTCGCATACGTCACTTCTGGATTGAGAATGACCCCGATTTTTGCACGGGCTGATTCCTTCAAGCCCATTTCCTGAAAAAGCTTCACCACTTTTGCTGTCGCCAAGGCTTTATGATAGTTCCACTGCATCCATTTCTTCGTATTTTGCTCGAAAGGATAACGAATAGCATCTAGATACACACGAGTCTGAACAACAATTGGTTCATTAAAGGTAAACCAATGTTTGACCCGGTCTCCATAGCGTTCAAACACCTTTTCTGCATAGAGAACAAACAGCTCGACAACATGTTTAGATGACCAGCCGCCGTACTTTTCAAGCAAAACGGCAGGAAGCTCATAATGCTCTAAGCAAAACATCGGCTCTACACCTGCTTCAAGTAATTCATTGATGAAATCATCAATATAACGAGCATAGGTCTCATCTACAATTCCATTCTCGTAATCTATGAGAAACCTCGACCAATTGATCGATGTCCGGTAATGAGATAACCCAATTTCCTTCATAAGGGCTACATCTTCAGGATAGCGCTCGTAAAAATTCGTTGCTCCTGCTGGTCCGTACCCTTCGTGCCATACGTGATACCCCTCCTTATACCAAAGGTCTATATACGAATCCTGATGCGGTTTCTTCCCTTTCCAACCCTCCGTCTGCCAAGCAGAAGCCGCAGCACCTAGAATAAAGTCATTGGGTATATCAATTTTGTTCATGTTGCCACCTGACCTTTCTTCGTGTGAATTTGAAGTCCTTCCCACATCCCTTGTAAATACATAGCTCCAAGTGCTCGGTCGTATAATCCATAGCCAGGTCTGCCCGTCTCACCAAAGATCATTCGTCCATGATCTGGCCGGACATAGCCAGCAAATCCTTCCTTAAACAATGCGTTCACAATCGCTCCCATATCGAGGCTGCCTGCTGACGACAGGTGTGCCGACTCTTCAAAATCACCGTTTTCATACAAATTGACATTGCGTAAATGAGCAAAGTGTATACGCCCTTTTTTGGCATACTTTCTCGCAAGTGAAGGAACATCATTTTTCGCATTACAGCCTAGGGAACCGGAACAAAAGGTCAGTCCATGCTGTGAGCGTTCATCGAGCTGAAGGATACGATCTATTTGTTCTTCACAACTGACAATGCGGGGCAGACCAAATATGTTCCAAGGAGGGTCATCTGGATGCAGTGCCATGTTCATGTTCTCTTCCGCTGCAACTGGAAGGATATTTCCCAAGAAATAGTCTAGGTTCTCAAACAACCCTTCCGCACCCAATGCCCTGTATGCAGCCATCAACTTTCTCATTTCTTCCTGCGTATAAGACGTATCCCATCCTGGTAAGGAAAGTCGATCTTTTTCTATATCCATCTGTTCAAGCTGATGCTGAAAATAAACAAGGGTCGTCGATTGATCAGCTAGTGGGAAATCGAGCTGTGTTCGTGTCCAATCAAGGACTGGCATGAAGTTATAACAAATGACCTTCACACCATGCCTTGCTAATCTCCGGATATTTTCTTGATAATGCTCGATATAAACATCCCGGCTAGGCTTTCCCAGCTTAATATCTTCATGGACCGGGAGACTTTCTACGACTTCAAAAGCAAGATCGTGACGTTCGATTTCCGCTTTTAAATGAGCAATACTTTCCTCCGGCCACAGATCACCAGCCGGCACATCATAGACTGCACTGACAATCCCTTTCATGCCGGGAATTTGCCGAATATATGAAAGGGAGACAGGATCTTCTTTGCCATACCATCTAAATTGCATGTTCATTCATGAGCCCTCCTTCTATTCTGAATCAGGTGCTGCTTCTGGCTTCCGGTTGGATAAGAGGACAAAAGGTAAATAGATGAAAACAGCGACAACAATACAGATGAGCTGTGTGATGACAGCCCCCATACTGCCAGCGGTAGACAGCCAAGCATTCACAATCGGAGGTGTCGTCCATGGCACCATCACCACCGCTTTCCCGGCAAAACCTGTAGCGGTTGCGATATAACCAATCGTACCTGTCACGAGTGGTGTAACGATAAACGGAATCGCCATCACAGGGTTCAACATGACAGGTAATCCGAAAATAACTGGTTCATTGATGTTAAACAGTCCAGGTCCTGATGAAAGCTTGGCAATGCTCCGCATCTCTTCCCTTCTTCCTGCTATAAAAATGGCAATCAACAGACCAATCGTCACACCCGAACCACCAATGCTCATATACACATCCCAAAATGGCATCGTGATAATATTTGGAATCTCTTTGCCCTCTTGAAATGCTGTCATATTCACTGCAATTGATCCTAATAACAGCGGCTCGCGAATCGGTTTAATCATTTGGTTGCCATGTATACCGATCACCCAGAAAAATTGAGCCACAAACATTAACGTTAAAATACCAGGCAGTCCCTGCACAACACTTTCAAGCGGACGCTGCACGACGTTATACACCGCTTCATGCAAATAAATGCCTGTCACACGGTGAAACGCAAACCCGAATGAACTAATGATCGTAATCGTAATAATTGATGGGAAAAGTGAAGAAAAAGACGTCGCCACATTCGATGGAACAGAATCTGGCATCTTAATTTGCAGCCACTTCACCTCGGTAAGCTTACAAAAGATCTCTACAGAGACGATGGCAATGATCATACCCAAAAATAAGCTTTTTGGATCGGAGAATTGCCTCGCTAGCACATCGACAACCTCACGCATCGATCCATCGACTTCAAGAAGAAGTGTCGTCGGAATAACGGATATAAATGAAATCAATGCCATTAACCCTGGGAATAATGATTTATGTCCATTGATTTTCCCAAGCTCAATCCCGATGAGGAACACAGCCCCGATCGTTAAAAAGTTCAGCGTGGCATAATTGATTGCCTTCATAATTGGCTGAAGCTCTGCTAAAAACCTGAATATCTCAAAATGGGCAAGCCCCGTTTCCGGGCTCATGATCATATTTGCGACCAGTACAGCAAAAGCCCCTGTAATGATGATTGGCATTAATGTGACAAATGCTTGCTTAATCGCCATAATATATTTCTGATTTGTAATACGATAAGCGACATGTCCCATGACGTCGGCCGCTCTCTCTTTAAAGCTCATGATCCGTCTCCCCCTTTACAAAAACTCGTGATCATCCTCCTTTTTGATGTTATTTTAAAAGCGCTTTCATTAACATCTAATCTTTTTCCTCACAGATGCGGAAATGGGTGTCCTTTTTTTTCATCTGGCTGTTCCAACACGTGCAGCGCCGCCGTCAGTTCTTCAAATGAAGCCGCTTTGATGATTTGCTCCACCACTTCCTTCTGCTCTGTCAAACGCACAAGAAATTGATAAAGTGACTGCAATTCTTTCTGATACGTCTTCTGTATACTTAACAAACAGACGACCTGTACCCGATCGTCGCCCCACAGCACTGGTTTTCTCAACGTACAGATCGCACAAAACGTATCCTCTGTTGCCGGTTTGATTGGGTGAGGGATCGCGACCAAATGACCGAACGACGTAGGTGACACTTCCTCTCTTTCCAGCAATAGCTGTTCAAAATCATCCGGGATTCGGTTTTGTTCCTGCAATACATTCACGAAAAATTGAAGAACCTCTTCCCTTGTTTGTAGATCTTGCTGAAAAAAAGTCATCTTCGGACTGATATATCGCAAGACCCCCATTTCTTGTGACCCATGTACAAATCGTTTCAGCCTCGACATATCGTCTTCACTGAGGATCGTATGTACATCAATCACTGGCACAGGTAATGTGTTCTGAAGCGGGATGGTACTAATGATCAAATCGATACTTCTCAAGTCATACGACAAAAGGTCACTGACACTTGCAGTTCCAGCAATCTCTAGCCTTTCGCTAAAGGCGGCCTTCAGCTTATGGAGAAGAAGCTGACTGCTCGCGACACCCGTTGCGCACACAATCAAGCATTTTTTTCTCACAGTCTGAGTTTTTATCCGCTCTATGGCAGCACCAATATGCAGCGCCAAATATCCGATTTCATCTTCATGAATCTCTACATTCTCTTTTTCCTTCAGCCATCTTCCCATATAGACACCTGCTTCAAAAGCAATCGGATAATGCCTTTTTATGTCTGATAAATAGGGGTTACGGATGTTCATATCATATCGGAACCGATGAATCGCTGATCTCAGGTGAAGACTTAGTCCCACAATCAATTCCTTGTCTGTCTGAATATCAAGTGACATGTGCTCTTCGACATAACCAAGTAATTGATGAGTTAAACGGAAATGCTCTTCATCAAGCATGTGAAATAGCGTGTGGCCCGTTTCTCCATACGCCATCATTTTTGCCCCCATTAAATGAATCGCAATATAGGCCATTTCAGATAATGGAAAATCTATACCGAGTACGTGACGCATATCTTCTGCCATTTGCCTCGCCACTTGAAAAGCGGGCTGTGTTTGAATGTCTTTGAGTTCTCCTTCCGGCATCATCACCAATTTTTTCTCTTCAATTCGTTTGCACGCAATGGCGATATGTGTCACTAAGTTGCTTAAACCGATCTCTGACACATGAAGGCCGCTTGCCTTTGTACGTGAACGCACCATATCTTGAATCAATTGATATGTTTCTTCAGGTAAAAGGGCAGGATTCGGATGCTCCTGCTGAAACACATGCTCAGCTAGACAATACCTTAATTTCATTTCATCTCCAGTCAGCCTCAGTCCATATTTAGGACGGTGTGCAACAGAGAGTCCATGTAAAGAGAAAATATGCTTGACTGCTTTCAGGTCATTTTTCACAGTAGATTCACTCACAAATAATTCCTCGGCCAATTCATCTAATTTCATATAGTCTTCGGACAATAAAAGCCTTCTCAATAAATAAGAGATACGATCCTCCGGCTGATTTGGAATAACTTGATTCTTTTTTTCATTTCTTTCTCTCATTGAGTTTTTCAAAAAAGTACGAAATGCTCCATAATCTTCGACAGTCAATGTATACCCTGCTCCACGTTTCATATGAAGTGTTGCCCCATGTGCTTCTAATATTGATTTAAGCGCTTTCATATCTGTTCGAACTGTTCGTGATGTGACGCCTATCAGGCGTGCAATTTCTTCACCTGTCAGCTCCTGCTCTGCCTGCATTAACCGCCTCAACAGCTCCTCCTGACGTAGAGATAACATAGACTCCCCTCCCTTGGTCAATTACTTTTGCCTATCATCATAAACGAAAATAGAACTCTTTGCCCAGTTTTTCTTTCCGACCGGGAACTTTGTTATGGCTCAAACGTATGAATATGAAACAAGAGGAGGGATACATCATGTTTGTTATCATCATCATACTAGCTTCTTTAGGCGTCATTGCCGCCCACATGTTTACACCAAAAGATAAGCGTTCATCTTCTAAGCATTCTGCACATCACAGTTCAACAACCAGTAACTATACTGATTCGTATACACATCACGCTTCTGATGCCTCCTGCGGTGGTGATTCTGGTGGTAGCGGTGGATGTGACTAAACCAAAAAAACAGCCGCTTGTTCAGCCGGCTGTTTCGTTTATTTTATTAAAGAGCTTTCCAGCCCCGTTCAATTAAATGTTTGACATCCTTTGCAAAATCCTCGCCCTTTTCCATCACATCTTGGGCTCTTCCTGCAAAATTACTAGCGACAGCGAGTTCCATTTTTTTTAACTCAAAATGCATAATTTTTTGGTCTATCTCCGTCATATAGGTTTCATACTCATTGTTCACAATGTCGTGCAGCACGTGATAGGCTTCTTTCCGATGACGGTGAAAGTCCGTTCCTCTCTCACCTTTCCATGACGAATCTAGAGCAGGCTTCTTGATTTCCTTTATGTCAGACTGCGCAAGATCTTGTTCTGTTCGAATATTACTTTTGGCTGTCTTTAACCGAGAGATCATTTCGTCAAATTCTGCACGTTTGTTTTCAATCCCCATATGCAGATGGTGCAGCATCTCGGATAAACTCATGTCATCCACCTCTATTAGACCTCATAAGAAAGCACGGCGTCAGCGTTTTTGAAACCGAGCAGATCATCTGCTTTTTCCAGTCCTGACATTTCTATCGTTCGCTTTCATTAAGTATAGTATAAGGTGAAAAGCCTTAGGCTTAAATAGGGAAAAGGTGTCCTTTTAACATGGTGTTTGGAAGAAAAACGGAATAATCTAAGGTCATAAATCCCGAATTATATATGAGTCTTTACGACTATATTTTACATCGTACTCAGCTACGCTATCAATAAAACGATTGGGGCTTATGATTTTGCCGCAATCGCTTCATCCTGTTCTTTTAGTGTCTTCACATTTGAGCGTGTATCCTGAACGTTTTTGATCAAGGCTTCTTTAAAGCTTGAGACCATTTCGCCCACCTCTGCTTCACGTGCCGTCCATTTGGTTACAAATTCAAGGCTGTTTTCACCAGCTTTATCTGCTGCTTTTTTCATTGTTAAAGCTTCAACTGCTTGGGAGACTTCATCTAGTTTATCCATCACTGTTTGGTAGTTTAACTTAATTTGTCCCATTATGATATCCTCCAGGTTTGTTCAGCATGAAGCTCGCTTACAAGCTGCTCCATGCTTTTGAGATCAAGCGTTTTGCGTCTTCTACTGCGTCTTCTCCTTTTTCAGCCAAACGTGCGGCATCTCCAGCTAAAGAGCTGGCAAAGGATAAGGCAGCCTGCTCTGCTTCTAGTGTACTGATTTTGAATTCGATTCGGCTCACGTAGCGTGGGTATTTATCGCTTACGATCGTTTGCAGCGCATCATGCGCTTCATTTCGCTCTGATTTGAAATCTTGGCTCCGCTCACCTTTCCAAGAGGCCCCAAGCTTTGGCTGCTTGATTTGTTTTAGATCTGTTTCTGCCGCATCTTGTTCACGTTCAACCTTACTTTTTGCTTTTTTGAGTCGAGCAATTTTCTCTTCGATCTCTGCCTTTTTATTTGAAATGCCACCGTTAAGGGCAGACAGCATATCCGATAAGCTCATATGGGTTCCTCCTCCTGTCAAAAATAAAAACGCTGCTTAGAGTCCCTCTAAACGAGCGTAATGGTGAATCGCACTTTTTCCAATATTGTTATTATAAGGTTCAAAGACTCATGTTTGAATAGGGATTTGTGCCCTTTTTATGGTATAAATATGCTTTCAATCTGCTTCATACCACACCTTAAGCCCTCTTTTATAGGGGGTCAAAATACACAACCACCCTTCTGGAAACACACATAGTCTTACGGTCCTAGGACAAACAAAAGCCGCCCGGGGAGGGGCGGCTTTTGCAGCGGCTTATGATGCCGATTCTTCTGAGTCTTGTTGATTTTTCACGTACCAAATGAATTTCCCTGTATATCCGTAGATAATGGCAAGACCAATGGCAACAAAGCTCAACCACATAAATGGTAAATAAGAGAATGTCGAGACGCCTAGAATCCCTGCCATGTAAATTCCGTTATCTGACCACGGAACCATACCAGACGTAAGTGTTCCACCAACCTCAGAGTTTCTAGATAACACACGTCTGTCTAATTTTAATTTGTCATAGCTTTTTTCCATGATTTTTGGTGTAAGAATTAATGAGACATACATTGCACAACCAAAGATATTCGCAAAGAATGCTACTACAAGTGTAGACAGTGTCACATTTCCTGCATTGTGCAATTTTTTCTCGAATGTTGAGACGATCACTTTTAACACGCCTAAGTATTCAAGAACTCCACCAAAACCAAGTCCAAGAATAATGACCACTAGAGATCCTAACATATTCACAATACCGCCACGGTTCAACAGTGTATTTAAGAAATCTACATCTGAATTAATAGAGAAGCCGTTATAAGCTGTACCAAGCGCATCAGCTGGGTTCATTCCTTGGAATGCCATCGCCCAGACTGCACCAAGAAGGGCACCAATAGCGATAACAGGCATTGAAGGTTTCTTAAATACGAGCAGTAATACAACCACTACTGCTGGGATGATCATCCAAATGTTGATTGTGAATGTATCTTGAAGGGCATTTTTCAAAAATTCTACTTTACCTTGATCAATGTTGCGTCCGCCATACATAAAACCTGTAACCGTAAACATAATCGCTGTAATCACAAAGGCTGGTATGGATAAGACCATCATGGCTCTTACATGCGCCAGCACGTCCACTTTTGAAAGAGAGGAAGCGAGCACAGTACTATCAGATAAAGGAGATAATTTATCACCAAAATAAGCGCCAGATAAAACAGCCCCAGCTACGATCGGTAATGGGATACCCAATCCTTCACCAATCGCAATCATCGCAATACCTGCCGTTCCAACTGTACCCCAAGACGTACCAGTAGCAACAGACATAATAGAACAGATAATCAGTGTAGCTAATAAGAAGATATTAGGATGAATAAATTCCAGTCCGTAATAAATTAACGTGGGTACAACACCGCCAGCAATCCATGTACCAACAAGTGCACCTACTGCAATTAAGATTAAAACAGCCTCTAAACCATTCGATATCCCTTTTGTAATCGCATTTTGAAGGTCTTTGTATGAATGCCCTAAACGAATCCCTAAAGCAATGACCATAAACCATGAGATAAACAATGCGAGTTGAATATCTAGTTTGAAGTAAAGAGTGAATGATAAAACAATTGCTAAAAATAAGCCAAGTACAGACACGACTTCTAAAATAGACGGTAGACGTGGTGTTTTCATTTTGTTTCCTCCCTTTGTGCGTGCGTTAAGCGTTTTCAAAATATTGTGAAAAAAGTGTGTCAATTCGAAAGAAAGTGAATTGCCTGTTTTTCTCTATTTCACAGGCAATTCCACATATTAATAAAATAAAATTTTTGATATTATTATCGCTCTAGGAGCTCTGCACCCGCAATGCCAGGCTTTGTCATCTCGTAAGGATTCAAAATAATATCAAGTTCTTCTTCTGTTAACACATCATTTTGCAGGCAAAGATCTCTGATCGATTGTCCTGTTAAAATGGCTTCCCTTGCGATTCTAGCCGCGGCTTCATAGCCTAAGTGAGGGTTTACCGCAGTAATGACACCTGCACTTTTTTCGACATATTCTTTCAAACGTTTTTCATTTGCTTCGATGTCCGCTAAACAATGATCTGTGAATGAGCGGAATCCGTTATTCATTATACTAATAGATTGAAGCAAGTTAAAGACCAGAACAGGCTCCATCACATTTAACTCAAGCTGGCCTGCTTCAGAAGCAAGACAGATGGTGTGGTCGTTCCCAATGACCTGGAATGCGATTTGGTTAATGAGCTCTGCCATGACTGGATTGACTTTCCCAGGCATAATGGATGATCCCGGCTGACGGGCTGGCAATGCAATCTCAGCAAGACCTGCACGTGGGCCAGATGCCATTAAGCGAAGGTCATTCGCAATTTTAGACATGTTCATCATGCATACTTTTAAGGCAGCAGATACTTCTGTGTATGCATCTGTATTTTGCGTCGCATCTACGAGGTGCTCTGCGCCTACTAGTGGCAGTCCAGAAATATCAGCAAGCTTCTTTACGACGATTTCAATGTAGCGAGGATCTGCATTGAGGCCTGTCCCAACAGCGGTCGCACCCATATTCACTTCATATAAATGCTGTTTTGATTGGTTGATTCGTTTAATATCACGGCTCAGCACACGGCTGTATGCTTCAAACTCTTGTCCTAAACGGATCGGAACAGCATCTTGTAAATGAGTACGCCCCATTTTGATGACATGATCGAATTCTTTTGCTTTCTTTTGAAATACGTCATGCATGGCCTGCATCGTCTCAAGTAAAATGTCTAACTGCTTGAGCACTGCAATATGGATCGCCGTTGGGAACGAATCATTTGTCGATTGTGACATGTTCACATGTGTGTTTGGACTTAAATGAATGTATTCGCCCTTTTGATGTCCCATGATCTCGAGGGCTCTGTTTCCAATGACCTCATTGGCATTCATATTCATAGACGTTCCTGCGCCGCCTTGAATCGGGTCTACGATGAAATATTCATGGAATTTGCCTTCAATGACTTCATCTGAAGCTTGAACGATCGCATTTCCAATTCCTTCATATAAACGTCCGACTTCCATGTTGGCTTGAGCTGCTGCTTTTTTGACAATGGCAAATGCTCGAATGAGCTCTTCATGCATGCGATATCCTGTAATCGGGAAATTCTCTTTTGCACGAAGCGTTTGAACACCATAATACACGTCTGCGGGAATTTCTTTTTCACCTAGAAAATCCTTCTCGTAACGATAAGTTGCTTGAACCATCTCGTATGACCTGCTTTCTATAGAATAGTTAAATCACTAAATCTTCTGCGATTGGCGTTTCCATAATCTTTTTCACTTCTCGTGGATCTGTTGTTTTACCTAATGCCCACATGAGCTTTGGCACGATAGCTTCTGTGTTCATGTTTCTTGAACGAGCAACCAGTTCTTGATTGATTTTACGTCCTACTTCATACACACTCATGTCTTCTCCTTCTTCGAGACACTGAGTGGTGATCACAACAGAAATGCCTTCTTCCAGCAATTCGTTGATTTTTTCTAAAAGGTTTCTTCCTTCGAAAGGAATTCCGCCGCTGCCGTAGCTTTCAATGACGACTCCTTTGTACAAACCTTTGATTGAATCTAAAAACTCAGGCTTCAGTCCTGGATGCAGTTTTAGTAAACAAACGTCTGTGTTCAAGGATGCATCTAATTTAAGCGGTTTCATTGATGATCTTTTTACTTTGCTATTGTATTCAATTTGATGATTTTCAATCGATGCAATATATGGGTAGTTAATACTTTCAAATGCATCGTAGCTTTTCGTTCTTAGTTTGATTGCGCGAGTTCCTTGAATGACTCTGCCATCAAACACGACGTATACGCCGCCAACACCGTCACATGCAAAACGAATCGCATCTGTAATGTTTTTCTTCGCATCTGTTTTCTTAAACGTAATCGGGATTTGTGACCCTGTAATGACAATTGGCTTATCAGGATTTTGCAGCATATACGATAGTGCTGCTGATGTATAGGCCATTGTGTCCGTACCATGCGTGACGACAAATCCGTCATATTGATCATAATTTTCATAAATGGCTGTTGCGATATCAACCCAGTATTCAGGCTGCATATTGGTACTATCTATACTCATTAGGGACTTTGTGTCCATTGTGTAGTCTGCATTAATTTCGTTTAAATAGCTTAAAAGGTCCTCAGCTTTAACACCTGGAGCTAAACCATTTTCACTTTCTACAGATGCAATCGTCCCACCAGTGGTTAAAAGCAATAATTTCTTCAACAGGTCCACCTCTTTCAGTAAAATTACTTCGTTTGTCACACATATTATAAGCCAGCTTGTGCTATTCTATAATATACGCTTTACGCGTACCTTCATTGCCATTATAGTCACATAACGCGAATTAATCAAGAAATTATTACGCATAACGCGTACACTCTTTGTCAAAATATGATATACTGTTGTTGTATATAAAGGAGCGTTCATGTATGATACTCGATCGTTTAACCACCCTTAGAAAAAAGAAAAAATGGTCTCTCCAGCATACGGCAGATCGCCTAGGTATCGCCAAAAGCACCTATGCCGGTTACGAATCTGGGTACCGACGACCTTCGCTTGAAGCAGTGAAACTGCTGGCTGATTTGTATGATACGTCCATTGATTTTTTACTTGGTAGAACGGACGAGCCAGAGATACAACGCAAAATCTCTGATATCAAAATTGAGCTGACGGAAGCAAAAGAAGGAACCATCCATGTAGACGGCGTTCCACTAACAGATGAAGAAATCAAACAGCTTGTTGCCTTTATTCGGGCGAAAAACACTCTGAAAGTATAAACAACACAAAAAAGAGAGGTCCCTGTCATAGAGGGACCTCTCTTTTTCTGCTTACGACAGCTCACTTAATTCCTCTAACCGCCGCTTCGCTTCTTCTTTATTAAAGGAACTATAATAGCGATAATTCTCATCATCTAAGATGCGGTAATGCTGACTTAGCACATTCTGCTGAAGACGAAACGTACCTTTTCTCACAGACGTCCGCCACCAAACCTTTCCGCCAATCGTACGTTCAACAGATAAATGCAATTCATCGTGGGCGACGACTTCCAAAATCTCAAGCGGATCATCCCCAAGTGTCCCTTTTAAAATGTCACTATCCCTGAATAATGCACATACGGCCGCAGATTGCGTCCAGTTGAGGCGAAGACGATTCTTTTCTACCTGCTGCAAATGCCGTTTGGATAGCCCAAGCACCTCAGCCATGCGGTCCTGTGTATAGTCTTTTTCTTTTCGAATTCGTGCCATTTGTTCTGTGACGAGGTCAATTACCATTTCTTTGTCCATCTCTCATCACCTCTTGATTGTTCAGTCTTTACTGACATCTTACACGATTTCTTAAAAAAAGTGGCGTCTCACCTCATGGAATGATGGCAAAAACATCTATTGATTCTGCTTTTCACCATGACCATGCTGCTGTTTCCAATTCTCTTGGGCGGTCTCATGTAAATATGGATAAATGTTTTGTTTCACCGTTTGCTCAAATACTTCTTCATCTAAAATACTGTACGCCGGAATCTTGATCAATTTCCCATCAATTTTCCGAATGAGCACATCCATGAACAGAAATCCCCTGATACTGTAACGATGCCTGCGCATATCAATAGATTGAATGTCTTGAAAAGGGATTGTTTGTTGCCGGTATAAAACAGCGCCATTCTCTCCTCGCTGAATGCGAAAAATCACATTTCCCCTCTTCGTAAAAGCCGGAAGAATCATCAAAAAAGAGATCCACCCATAGACAATGCCTAATAATCCGCCTAAAAATAAAAACAACGTATAATTCGATTCAAATGTAAGAGCTTCTGAAAATAACCAAATACCGATGATGCCAAATCCGCCCGTTGCTAAGAATGCCCATACTCTTAGAAAGGGTCTGCTCCTCACTTCTATTACTTCACTTGGATTCAAGCGCCATTCTCCTTTTCTCCATTAGAATATAGAACGTAATCCGTCCCTATGAGCCGTCTCTATCCGAAATTCATTTTCCTTCATGCCCGACACTAGCCAAGAATGCTTCTGCCCCGGAATAACAAATATCATAGACACTACATCCGGCGTATTATTTTTATCATAAGTGACCTTCATCAAAGAATCCATTTTTCCTTTTCTGACCCTTACATCAGAAACAAATGCCCGCACAAGCTCTTGGTTCTCTGCTTTATTTAGAAAAGAAGGCCAATCATCATTCCCTTGACTGGCTTGTTCTAACAGCAGTTCAAATTCTTCTGCCTGCAAATTGATGACTGGTGTGAGGTGTTCACTCATGTGTATGTTCAAAAAGGTTGTCACTTGCTCCACAGTCTGCTGATCGTCTTTTAGTTTGTGAATCTGATGCACTTGTTGATCATAAAGCGTATGGTGTGAATACACACCTGCCTGAGTCGTATGAAAGGACGTACTGACCTCTTCATCTAATGCACCAAACCTTGAAGCTTTCACGGTATGTGATGCATCGTTCATGGCTTGAATGAAATGCCGGTATTTTTCTTTATAACGGTATTGTCTATTTCGAAATTCCAGCACGTCTTTTGCCAGCAAAGAGCGACATGCAATTTCAAATAAAAATCCAAGACGTTCATCCTCTACATCTGGATAATAGGCTTCCTTTAAAGACATCCCTTGCTCAAAATAGCCTTCACTGTAAAAACTAAAGATGAGTTCCTCGATACTTAGACTTAGCTGATCCAACTTGATCTCTCCTTATCCAAAAGAAAATGCGCCCTTCAAGAAATCACCTGCACCTTTCAACAGCGAATCTGCGGTTTCTTTTGTTTTTTCTATTCCTTTATGTATCACCTGATTTGCTTGATCAATGGTGTCATTGACTGCTTTAACACCTTGACCTGCCAGTTCAAATGCTTTTTTTCCTTTATCGACAACCGCATGAATTGGGTCTTTTAATTTCACTGCGACCTGTTCTGCAAAACCAGAAGTAAGCTTGGCGACTTTTTCACCAATAAAGCCACCTACTGCTGATCCTATCGCACCGCCAACGACTGTTCCAATCGGTCCTGCAAAACTTCCAAGAGCGCCGCCCACAACGGCACCTGCAACAGATCCGCCTGCAATAAAGACCGTATTATTCACTGCATTTCCAACAGCCTTTGCATTTTCACGCTTGAGAACTTCTGGCTGATCCCCAAATTCCGCATAGTTCTCCGCAATTTTCAGACCGCAGCCAACCGTTTCTGTTGCACCCGTGACGACCGTTGCAATGATGGCATTTCCTTTCGCAAACCTTGCACCATTTTTCAGAACAGACTTGATGCCAGCTGTGTCCTTCCAATTGATACTTCCTTTTGTGAAATCACGTACACTGTTCGTGAACGCAACTGTATCGCTAGGATAAAATTTCGTGAATTTCTTATGGACCAGGTCAGCCATCGACCAATTGGATCGTTTTAATAATTCTTTTTTACTCAGCCAAATCCTTGCCAACCGGTCAAATCTCGTTCCTTCTACCCGTCCGGTCACATCAAGAAGGAGCTTTGAATGCTGCGCAGCATAGCGGCCATTTTCTTTAATAAAGGTCGTCATGCCAAGTCCATAGTATTTTGCCTGCATCATCACAATACCAGCTAGGCTCGTGAGTGTACCATATTGATCATACAGACTGTACATTTTCCTTAAAATATCATCAGCTTCGACCATTTTATCCGTTGCATGACGAATGGCAATGTCGTCACTGCTCAATTTGCTCATTAAGGCTTGTCCAGAACCCCATGCATCTCCTACTCCAGAAAAACAGCTTCGATAACGGGGATCACAGCCTAGGATGAGGCCATCCAGTTCACTATGTAAATCGTGGTGCTTTGTTTCGATGGCCGAAAGCTCTCCTACAAAATCATTCGCCAGCCCTGTCAGCTGATCTGGATCTACTACAATGTCACGCGCCATCACATCATCTCCCTTCTCGGTTTCTTTCTCTCCGTTCTTCTCGCCTTTTTCGCTCAAGCTCTTCCATTCTGGCGATTTCAGCTTTACGTTCCTCGATTTTGACAGCAGCATCCCGCAGTTCCTGACTTGTTTCAAGCAAGTCCTTTTCAAATTGATCATAGCGTGCCACTGTTTCCTCAAAGCTTTGATCAAATTTATCTCTTGCTTCCCCTTGCCAGCCTGATCCAACTGCCTTCAGCCGATTCTCAAGCAGCTGCTTCGACTGCCGAATGCCATCAGCAGCTTCCTGGAACTTTTGAGCGAGTGCAAGTGTTTGACTAGAATCCAACTTTCGCACCCCTTTCTCCCAAATTAACGTACAAATGGATGATTTTATATGTCCTCATTATAAATAAAAAGACACCCAAAAAAATCACCCTAAAGAACCATTCAGCACATCGCAAAATAAAAGTAGGTCTTTTTCCTCTCTAATTGTCAGAGAAAGCCTTTCTTGTTATGAAGCGCATTCAAGACATGATAAAATGAACATATTCTACAAAAGGAGTGACGTATTAATGAAAGAGGAAATGATCCAGCGATTCACAAGTTATGTAAAAGTGGATACACAGTCTGATGCAGACATAGAGAGCTGCCCATCCACTGAAGGACAGCTGAACCTAGCAAGGCAGCTTGTTGAAGAGATGAAATCCATCGGCATTCAAGAAGTGACAATGGATGAAAACGGTTATGTCATGGGCACGATCCCATCTAACACAGACAAAGAAGTGCCAACCATTGGCTTCCTAGCTCATATCGACACAGCCACTGACTTCACTGGCAAGAACGTGAAACCGCAGATTCATGAGAACTATCAAGGCGGGGACATCACGTTAAACGAAGATCTACATATCGTATTATCTCCAGCACAGTTTCCAAATTTACAAAAATACCAAGGACATACGCTCATCACGACTGATGGCACGACCCTGCTTGGTGCAGATAACAAAGCAGGTATCGCAGAAATTATGACCGCCATGCATTACCTGATTGAGCATCCAGAAATCAAGCATGGAAAAATTCGTGTCGCCTTCACACCAGATGAAGAGATCGGCAGAGGACCTCACAAATTCGATGTTGATGCCTTTGGCGCTTCTTATGCTTATACGATTGACGGCGGCCCGCTAGGAGAGCTTCAATATGAAAGCTTCAACGCCGCAGGTGCAAAAGTATCAATTAAAGGAAACAACGTCCATCCAGGGACAGCAAAAGACAAAATGGTCAGTGCTGCAAAGATCGGCATGCTCTTTCACAACAAACTTCCTTCAGATGAATCTCCAGAATACACAGAAGGATACGAAGGCTTTTTCCACCTCACGAGGTTTGTAGGAGAAGTAGAAGAAGCAGAGCTGCAATATATTATTCGTGATTTTGATAAAGAGAAATTCAACAAGCGCAAAGCACTGTTTGAAAAAATCGCACACGACTTAAAAGCGGTCTACGGTGAAAACAGCATCACCCTTAGCATTCAAGATCAATATTACAATATGAGAGAAAAAATTGAGCCAGTCAAACATATCGTAGACATCGCTCATGAAGCCATGGAAAACCGCTCAGTGACACCTGTCATTGAACCAATCCGCGGCGGTACAGATGGCTCACAGCTTTCATATAAAGGACTTCCAACGCCAAACATCTTTACTGGCGGGGAAAACTTCCACGGTAAATATGAATTCATCTCTGTAGAGAACATGCTGAAAGCGTCAGAAGTGATCGTGGAAATTGCACGTTTATTTGAAGAAAAAGCATAAACATGTTTACAACCGTTCCTGTTCGGGAACGGTTTTTTAATAAAAGTTTACAATTTTCTGAAACTTTTATGACACTTAATCGTACTAATAGAGACAACCCCAGAAAAATTCTTCTTGACGAGTGCAATAACTGGAAATATAATAGTTAAAAACAACCAGTATTTTAGACCTAAAAAAGCAGCAAGAATAAACCTTTAGAACTAAACGCTATTTGCTAACTATTTTCAGTTATAAACATCACTCACCCTGTCTACACTTAAAGAATAGGATGAATTGGAGGAATGTCATATGATGATTTTATTGATTATCGCTTCACTTTGCTGCTACTTACTATTCTCTTTCAAAAAAGATAACCGCACCCAAAAACGAAAAAGCGCAGAGCTTTCGGAGTTTGAAATCTTTCGTATGCGCCGCCACTACAACGGCAAACGCCGTCACCCACTAAACGATGCACCCAAACAAGTATAAATGTAAAAAGAAGAGCCTCGTCACCAGGGGCTCTTTTTAAGTATAAAAAAACGACCAAATTCATGGCCGTTTCTCTTGTTTATTTATACACCTTCGCAGGTACTTGAATCATAGGAATTCCTACATAGTACGGTGAAATTTCATATGGCTGGAAGACAACAGCGATTCCCTTTTTCGTGAAGTAGTACTGCGTGTCGTAGCCGATTTGAATATCGCTTTTTTTCAGATTCGCATAGAATTTACTTTTATGCTTCTTTGTGTAGTTATAGATATAATCCCTTACTTTTGTACGCTTTTTCTTTGTTTTTACCACATCTGTAAAGTACAGTTGCTTTGTTTTTTTCTTTGTTAACACATAGTTCATGCTCGTAACCATCGTATCCCCGTGCATACTACCGTCATTCATGTAATCATAGTTTAGGATACTTAGTTTCTTCCCATTGTTAAATTTCGTTTTAAACGATCTCTCGTATGTGATCTTCCCAATGCCTTCTTTTTTCGCTTCGTCCTTTAAGAACAAGTACGTAGAATAAGAGAATGCAATATCATCTTTTAAATCACGATTGATGGTTTTCATATGCGCTTTACTAAGGTTTTTCACCTGTGCATATTTAAACGTTTTTTTCTTTTTATAATAGTGTGTACTTACTTTTGCTTTTTTCACTTGTTTGGCATCCGCAGATCCAACTGGCGCAAACAATGAAACAATCAGCGAAAAAATGAGCAGGCTGATCGTTAGGCCTTTTTTCATTGTCATAGTAAAAACCCCCATTTTTGTCTATTACCAATTGAGTATACCATGACAAAAGAACCAAAAGAAGTGTTTTCTTCCATATTATTCTTTATTTTTCATGTGAGGTTTGTTTACCGTTTTCATAAGTTCCTGTATGCTTAAGATAGAATGTTAGATGAAGTGTGGTGTTTATCATAGAAGAGAATATTTTTAGTCATATCCGGACAACATTTCATAGTTTGTCCCCTACCCAGAAAAAGATTGCCAATTACATTTTACAAAACCCTCAGAAAGTTGTGCTTCATTCGATTAGTGCACTCGCTGCTGAATGCAACACAAGTGAAACGACGATCTTTCGTTTTCTGCGAAAAATTGGCTATGAGTCCTATCAAGTGTTTCGTGTCCATGTCGCGCAGGATATTGCGACCAATACACCTCAATCCATATACGGTGAGATCGAAGCATCTGATAGTGTCGCAGATATTAAACATAAGGTCATAGAGTTAACCACCAACTCTATTCAGGATATGAAACATATTTTAGAAGACCAAGCTGTGACACAATTTATTGAGCAAATGAAACAGGCTCATAAAACCGTCTTCTTTGGAGCAGGTGCCTCCAGTTTTATTGCCGGAGATGCCTATCATAAGTTTCTCCAGCTCGGCTTTGAAGTGAGTCTATGCAGTGATCCTCATATGATGAATATGATTGCAACACATGCAACGGAACATGATTTTATCGTCGCGATCTCACATTCAGGAGAAAGTAGAGAAATCCTTGATGCCGTGCAATTTGCAAAGGAAAAAGGTGCAACGGTCGCCTCGATTACGAGCTATCCGAAATCAGAGCTCGCCAAGAAATCCGACTTTCATCTGCTCAGTTCATCGAGAGAAACAACCTATCGTTCTGACTCAATGATTTCTCGTATTAATCAGCTTGTGATTATTGATGTTTTGTACGTCACAGCTGTTTTAGAATTAGGATCAAATGCAATCGACAACGTCAAACGTTCTCGATTAGCTGTAGCTAAAAATAAAACATAATCGACCATAGACCGGAGCTGTTTCCGGTCTTTTTTTTGTGACTTTTCTCATATTTTCCGTTGACACATTCCTATTTCGTCATGTACATTAAATGGACAATAGTTTATTTCCTACTATTAATTTAAATCGATAGTATATATACTAACAAAATGAAAAGAAAGCGCTTTTTGTAAGGGGTTTCTAAATAGGAGGCGGACAAAATGGCAAAGCAAATTGGATTCATTGGATTAGGCATTATGGGGAAACCTATGGCACTCAATCTATTAAAAGCCGGTCATACTGTGACTGTTTTCGATATTCATACAGAAGCTGTTCTAGCATTAAAAGAAGTGGGCGCAAATGCCGCTGCATCAGCTGCTGAGGCAGCATATGAAAGCGATATCATAATCACGATGCTTCCAAAAGGTGAGCATGTAGAAGCAGTTGTAGCAGGTGAACAAGGCATATTGGCTACAGCAAAACCTGGCACGATCATTATAGATATGAGCTCTATTTCACCTGTTACTTCTAGAGCATTAGCGGCACTGGCAAAACAGCATCAGGTCGAATTTATCGATGCTCCTGTCAGTGGCGGAGAGCCAAAGGCGATAGACGGGACACTTGCGATTATGGCGGGCGGAGAAAAAGAGATTTTTGAGCAAGTAAAGGATGTCCTCTATGCCATGGGCACAGATGTCGTATTAGTTGGATCAAATGGAAGCGGGACAACCGCTAAGCTAGCGAATCAAATCATCGTCAACTTAAATATCGCTGCCATGTCCGAGGCACTCGTCCTTGCCGCTAAGTCTGGCATTGCGATTGATAAAATGTATGAAGCCATCCGAGGTGGACTGGCAGGAAGTGCTGTACTCGATGCGAAGGTTCCTCTCATTTTAGAACGAAACTTTGAGCCTGGCGGACGTATTGACATCAACTTAAAGGATTTAACCAATGTCATGGAAACTGCCCACGATATCGGCGTTCCTCTCCCGCTTTCTAGTCAGCTGCTGGAAATCTTCCACGCCCTCAAAGCGGACGGAAAGTCTGGACTTGATCACGGTGGGATCGTTCAATATTACGAAAAAATGGCTCATGTTGAAGTGAAGAAAGGATGAGGTTCTATGAAACAAAGCATTGAGTTACTAAATGCCATTCCGAAAGCGGATTCAGACCGCATTCAATCAGCATACGAACAAGCACTAAACCATTTCCACCATAAAGTGATTGTATTAGACGATGACCCAACAGGCATTCAAACCGTACACGGCGTCTCTGTTTTCACCGATTGGTCAGAGAAAAGCATTGAAGCTGGTTTTCTTGAAGACAGCCGTATGTTCTTTATCTTAACCAACTCTCGCAGTATGACAGAGAAAGAAACGGCGGTTCTTCATGAAACGATCGCATCAACGATTGTGAAAACGGCTGAACGGCTTGATCAAGATTTCATCATTGTCAGCCGGGGGGACTCCACCCTGCGTGGACACTTCCCGCTAGAGACTGACATTCTCAGAACGACCATTGAACAGCAAAGCTCCCGCCAATTTGACGGGGAAATCCTTCTTCCCTTTTTTAAAGAAGGCGGCCGCTTTACGATTGGCAATATTCACTACGTACAGGAAGGTCACGAATTAATTCCTGCTGGTGACACAGAATTTGCATTGGATCGTACATTCGGATTTCAATCTTCTCACCTCGGAGAATGGATCGAAGAGAAATCAAACGGATCGTTCACTAAGGAAAACACTACTTATATTTCTTTAGAAGATATCCGGGCTTTACGTATTGAACAAATCAAGGATCAGCTGATGACCGTGAAGGATTTTCAAAAAGTGGTTGTAAATGCAGTGGACTATGACGATGTCAAAGTCTTTGTCATTGCCCTCATAGATGCCATCAAAGCAGGTCAGCACTTTCTATTTAGAAGTGCGGCAGCTCTCACAAAAGTGCTTGGCGGTGTTGAGGATCAAGCACTATTAACTAGACAAGACTTAATACAGGAAGAAAGCACGCACGGTGGCCTCATCATGGTCGGTTCCCATGTCAAAAAAACAACCGAACAATTGCGAGCGCTGCAGCAAAATAAAGACATTGCATTTATTGAATTTGATACACACCTCGTGTTAGAACCTGAAGCATTTCAAGAGGAAATTGACCGCGTGATTCAACAAACTGAACGGCTTTTAACAACCGGGCAATCGGTTGCTGTTTATACAAGGAGAGAACGGCTTGATCTTGGGGACGATCGTCAAGAGGAAGAATTGAAACTGTCTGTTCAGATTAGTGATGCTGTGACAAGCATTGTTCAGCGCCTCTCCATTCGCCCTAAGTACCTCATTGCCAAAGGTGGAATCACCTCAAGCGATATTGGAACAAGAGGACTCAGCGTCAAACGTGCGACCGTCGCAGGTCAAATCAGACCAGGTATTCCCGTTTGGCAAACAGGAGAAGAAAGCAAATTCCCATTTATGTCTTATGTGATTTTCCCGGGAAATGTTGGCTCAAAGGATACGTTAAAAGAAGCAGTAGACATACTTGAAGGATAAAGCAGAGGGGGCGTTCACGCTCCCTTATGCAGCACAAAGGAGGAAAGATCATGTCGTTAGTTTTTATCGGACTTGGCGTTTTGTTATTACTTTTACTCATGGTTGTCTTTAAGTTAAACGCTTTCATTTCGTTGATTATCGTCTCTTTAATCGTTGCCGTTTTAGAAGGCATGTCACCACTTGAAGCGATTGCTTCAGTCGAAAAAGGGCTTGGAAGTACACTCGGCCATCTGGCGTTGGTTCTTGGCTTTGGAGCGATGCTTGGTAAATTGATGGCTGATTCTGGCGGTGCTCAGCGTATTGCCATGACACTCATCGACCGCTTTGGTATCGGGAAAATCCAATGGGCGACGATGCTGACTGGATTTGTTATCGGAATTGCTCTTTTTTATGAAACCGGATTCATTATTCTTATTCCATTAGTCTTTACCATTGCTCAAGCCGCAAGACTTCCTGTGTTGTATGTGGGAATGCCGCTCGTCGCTGCACTCATTACAACACATGGCTTCCTCCCTCCTCACCCAGGGCCGACAGCCATTGCCAATGTATTTCAAGCCAACATGGGACAAACCTTATTGGTTGGAATTATTTTAGCCATTCCTGCTGTTTTAGTAGGCGGACTTTTGTTTACGAAACTATTTAAGAAAGATCAACTGCATGCACACATTCCAAAGGACTTGTTTAATCCAAAGGAATTTACAGAAGAGGAAATGCCAAGCTTCGGCATTAGTATTTTCACCGCTATTTTACCTGTATTGCTCATGACATTCAGAGCATGTTTAGAAATTTTCTTCCCGTCCTCCCCGCTGCTACCGGCGGCTGAATTTTTAGGTGAGCCGGCAATTGCCCTATTAATCTCTGTGCTGCTTGCCATCTACACATTTGGTCTTGGCAGAGGAAAGAGCATGCAGGACGTCATGAAGTCGATTACGGATTCAATTGGCTCCATTGCGATGATTCTATTGATCATTGCAGGCGGCGGCGCCTTTAAACAGGTGCTCATTGACAGCGGTGTTGATCAATACATTGCAGGGATTATGCAAGGAAGCACACTGTCTCCTCTGCTCCTCACTTGGCTGATTGCAGCTGTCCTTCGTGTCTCTTTAGGGTCAGCGACTGTCGCGGGTCTCACAGCAGCTGGCATTTCTGCACCGCTGATTGGTTTGACGGGAGTCAGCCCAGAATTAATGGTGATTGCAACAGGCGCCGGCAGTATTACATTCTCTCACGTGAATGATGCGGGTTTCTGGATTTACAAAGAATACTTTAATTTGTCGATGGCTCAAACTTTTAAAACTTGGACATTAATGGTGACTGTTCTATCACTTGTTGGATTAGCTGGTGTTCTCGTCGCTGATTTGTTTATGTAGGAAAATAAATAGGAAAAACCATTGACTTTTTCTCAAAAAGATTGAATAATTGTGTTTATTAAGAAAATTAAATCAAAGGTAACCTTATTAAGAGTGGTGGAGGGACTGGCCCTGTGAAACCCGGCAACCGCTGTTCCTAGGAACAGAATGGTGCTAATTCCTTAAGCAAGCTGATGCTTGTTTGAAGATAAGGCAGAGATCTCACAGTATATGATGCTCTTCCTTATCCAAGGAAGAGCTTTTTTATTTGATTTATAACCTGAAGAAAGAAGGGATTCAGCATGACACAAGTACAAACCATTGGTAAGAAAACAACAAAGCCGCCATTTCGCGCAGATCAAGTAGGGAGTTTACTTCGTTCTGAACGCATCAAAGAAGCCCGCAAGCAAAAAGCAGACGGTACACTGACAGCAGAACAGCTCAGACAAATTGAAAACGAAGAAATTACTCGTATTGTAGAGAAGCAAAAGGAAATTGGATTAGAGGTTGTCACAGATGGAGAATTCAGACGTGCATGGTGGCATTTTGACTTTCTAGAAGGGCTAGATGGGGTCGAAGGATTTGAAGCAGACCAAGGCATTCAATTCCACAATACGACGACAAAAGCGAGAGGCATCAAAGTAACAGGTAAGATTGATTTTACTGATCATCCAATGCTGGAGGATTATCGCTTCCTTCACAGCATCGCGGGTGATCATACGGCTAAAATGACGATTCCAAGTCCGAATATGCTCTTTTTCCGTGGAAAGCTTGAAGAAGGTGTGTACGACAGCTTAGATGATTTTCACCATGACGTGGCACAAGCTTATAAAAAAGCCATCCGTGCTTTTTATGATGCAGGCTGCCGTTACTTACAGCTAGATGATACAGCTTGGGCTGTGTTCTTTTCTGAAAAAGGACATGAACAAATCAAAGCTTTTGGCCGCGAGGAAGATGAACTGCGTGAATCGTTTGCGAAAACAATCAATGAAGCGGTTGCCGATCGACCAGATGATTTAGTGATCACCATGCACATTTGCCGTGGTAACTTTAAATCGACGTGGGCAGCTGAAGGCGGATATGAAGCAGCAGCAGAAACGATTTTTGCGGGTCTCGATTTGGATGGTCTCTTCTTAGAATTCGACGATGACCGTTCTGGCGGATTCGAACCCCTTCGTTATGTGAAAAATCCAAACCTTCAAATCGTACTAGGTCTTGTCACTTCAAAGTATGGGGAACTTGAACCCGTTGATCAGATCAAAAGAAGAATCGAGGAAGCGGCACAATATGTGGACATCAACCAAATCTGTTTGAGCCCACAATGTGGATTCGCCTCAACAGAGGAAGGCAATTTGTTAACAGAAGAACAGCAATGGGAAAAGCTGCGTCATGTGATTGAGATTGCGGATCAAGTGTGGAAATAGGCGGAGATCTGCAGAAAAAGCTTACCGTCATAATAAAGAACCGCTTTTTGGGCGGTTCTTTATTTTTTGTCATCTCTATCAACATTATATTAAGTTTAATCGTCATACTTCTATAGTAGAGTTAAGAAGATAATGAATATAAGTTATCTTCTTAAAAACCATCTTTTATACTCATAAGTTGTCTTACAACAAGTTGTGTAGATTGATATACATCTAAGTCATCTTTCTTGCCAGTATATCCCCTACTGAAATCCCCTTGAAATCGTTTGGCAAATTATTTATCATTGATTTTAATTTTTCTTCTACCTTTTTTCGTTCATTTTCATCCAAAAGATCAATATTAACGAGTTCTCTCCATTCGTCTTTTTGAATCAATCGATTCCTTAAAATTAGATCTAGCCAAACTGGCTGACCGAAGGTAAAGTTTAATGCAATGGTTTCTTCAGAAGAACTAGTTGAATGCCAACAACCTCTTGGAAGAAATAAAAATGATACCGTATCCAAAATCAATTCCCATCCATTAGATAAATTTTCATCAGGAAAATCACCATTCCAATACGACTTTAATGGATCTGGCAAATGAGGAGCCTCAATTAATTCATAATGTTGAAGTGGATTCACTGTATTAAAATTTTCAGCCAACTTCCATTTCTTTTTCCCTTTAAGTTGAAAAATGAAATTGCAATACGCATCAAAATGTGCTGAAAATCCAGCTGATTCTTTAGCAGCGTACAATACTGCTTTTGCCATTGTTCCCTCAGGCAAGCCTAAAAGATTATCCTATACCATTTAGAATTCAATTTAGTGGATATACAGCTCTCTAAAACCATAAACGCCTTCCTAGATTAAAATAACCGATGATTCTAGCCATCTTTTGTATTTTCTCCAATTTCTTTTTTACAAACTATCAATCTATTTGCAACATCAATCTACTCATCACTATTACTTTATAAACATAAAATTTGTTAAAAAATCATTATTTAAATATTGAAAAAAATATAAACGGCATGCTATTATCACTTTTGTTAGGATATAAAATAGGAATTTAATACATATACAGGAGGAATGTTACATCAAAAAAATAAAACTCCATGTCTTGTTGAGATTCGTAATGTAGTTGTTGCTGGAGGACATTAATAACTAGTTTTTCATACCCTAACACTTTATGAAAGGAGTGTATAATCTTTGCTGACTCATGACGAATGTTATTTATATAATGATTTTGTCAAAGAAAATCAACTATACATATATCCATTGAAGATAATAAAATCTTAAATCATCCCCTGACACAAACGAGCCAAAGCTACAATCTTGGTACCTTGTTATAGAAAAAAGAATGAAGGGAATCACAATGAAGAATAATACAATTTTCGTAAAAAATCCTGATAATGAACAAGAAAGTACTTAAAAGGTATCATTATCGAACCGGGCATGTCCCTAAATCAAGTCGCAGCTGATTTTTATGAACGAATTGACGGACAAAGAGAGTTTATTTCAATAGTAACGGAAATTGCTGAAGAATATGATACAGATGTTCAAACTTGTATCAAAGACCTCCAAGCATTGAGTAAACAATTAATTGAAAAGGAAGTTGTATATGTAAAATGAATAAACTGAATGATGATATTCTAGAAAACATCTATAAAAACATTTCAACTAAGAGAAGCAAAACAATCGTTAATTACATTGCAATGCTAATGGCACTAGCAAGAGATCATGAACTAAACGAGGATGATTTAATTAATTGGATTCACAGTAAATTAAGTGCAATAGGATATTTTCAAGAAAAAAACCGTTTATTTACTCAAAACAAATTAGATGAATTTGTCGTAGAGTTTATTGAAGGAAGAGCACTATTATATGATGATATCAACATAACTGAAACAAAACAAAACGAATATGTCATCAGTAGCAAATTGTGGTACAAAAAGAATCCACCTGAAAGTTTTTTTTATTTTGGTATTGACCCTGAAGATTTTTCAAACTACGCACAAAAACTTGCTCAAATAAACGCCGAAAAACTAGGTATCTCAATCAATTTTTCTAAGGATCAAGCGAATGACAACGAAATAGCTCATATCCAGCTTTCAAAAAAATGGTCTCTTTCAGAAGAATTGACAGTAACTCAGCCAAGTTCAAAAGACTTTTCATGGTTAACATGTTTTTTCAATGAACATTGGGGTGGAACGACTATGGTGTCTAAAGGGACAACTTATAATGTTTTAAATGAAAACATTATGTTGGCTAAACGTGGAGATACTATAGTAGGAATATTAGTTTACAAAATATTCAAAGAAGAGGCGGAAATCCTGACTTTAGAGGCTCTAGAAAAGTACCATGGGGTTGGCAGTAAATTGCTTTTTGAGTTAGAACAACATCTAAAAACACAAAATATACAATCTATTAATTTAATCACTAGTAATGATAACTTAAATGCCATTAGGTTTTATCAAAGAAAGGGATATTCTTTCAAAAACATCTATATCGGTGCAATTGATAAAGCAAGAATGCTTAAGCCGACAATTCCCTCTATAGGAAATTACGGAATAAATGTCAAAGATGAATTAGAATTTGAAAAAAGGTTGATACGATGACTATAAAAAGCAGATTGATTGTTATTGCGATTTCACTTTTAACTTAAACCAAGACGCAGCTCTCACGATTAATATATTACACATTCCAATACTAAAAGAAAACATAGATGTTTTAATGCCTTTACAAGAGGATAACTTATTATATATCACTATTAATAATAGCATTGAATACCTTGTTGATTCACGCGATGCTTATGAATGGTTTACTTTTTTAAGTAAAATCAATGGTATCAAATCCATAAAAGATATTATATCTCAAAATAATCAAGATTTTAGATATATAAAAGAAAGACTTGAAGAATCAGTATTACTTGATATTATCGAATTAAAACCACTTTTTGAAGATCAAAGCTCTTCTTCAAAAGCATAAATAAATATATTCGAAAGATCATATGATTTATTTGAACCACGCAAAAATTTAAAGTGTGGTTTATTTTTTGTAAAATTTTGTCTTTTCATAAAACAAAAAGCATTATCATTCCAAAGTGACACCTAAAGAATGATAATGCCTCGATTCAAATTGTTTTCATCGTTTTATGACACCATGAGTTCTCAAAGAAACCAAACAATATTTTCTCTATTTATGCGTCTAAATGCTTTCCATTTGTCGCGATCACTTGTTTATACCAATCAAAGCTTTTCTTTTTCTTTCGATCTAATGTACCGTTGCCTTCATTGTCACGGTCGACATAAATGAAGCCGTAGCGTTTTTTCATTTCAGCTGTTGATGCACTGACAAGATCAATTGGGCCCCAGCTTGTATAGCCGATCAGATCAACACCGTCTGCGATCGCTTCTCTTGCCTCAAGCAAATGACTTCTGAGGTAATCAATTCGGTAATCGTCTTGGATGGAGCCGTCTTCTTCTACTTGATCCACAGCACCCAATCCATTTTCTACGATAAACAATGGTTTTTGGTAGCGGTCATATAGTTGGTTTAGTGTTGTACGAAGTCCTTTTGGATCAATTTGCCAGCCCCAATCACTTGCTTCTAGATAAGGGTTTTTCACGCCTTCAAATAGGTTACCACCAGTCACTTGTCCAAGAACCTCTGGATCTGTACTTGTCACAAAACTCATATAATAGCTGAAGCCAATATAGTCGACTGTATGGTTTCTTAGAATGTCTTCGTCACCGTCTTGGAATTCAATGTTGATGTTATTTTCCAGGAAATAACGTTTCATGTATCCAGGGTAATAGCCTCTTGCCTGTACATCTGAGAAGAACAATGTTTTACGATCTTGATCAATCGCAGCAAACATATCTTCAGGTCTTGAGCTGTACGGATATGTGGTCATCGCTGCAATCATACAACCGATTTTCGCATCTGGAATGATTTCGTGTCCTGCTTTAACAGCTAGAGCACTTGCAACAAATTGGTGATGCGCTGCTTGATATTGAATGCTTTTCTCGTCTTCGCCTTCTTCAAATACAAGGCCACCCCCTGTGAAAGGAGCATGTAAGACGACGTTAATTTCATTGAAGGTCATCCAATATTTCACTTTATCTTTAAAGCGAGTGAACAATGTTTTAGCGTATGTTTCATAAAGACCCACAAGCTTACGGTTTCTCCATCCGCCGTAGTTTTTCACAAGTGCAAGTGGCATTTCATAGTGAGAGATCGTGACAACTGGCTCAATTCCATGCTTATGCAGTTCATCAAATACTTTTTCATAGAAAGCGAGGCCCGCTTCATTCGGTTCCGCATCGTCTCCATTTGGGAAAATACGTGGCCAAGAAATAGATAGTCTGAAGCACTTGAATCCCATTTCTGCAAACAGGGCAATATCTTCTTTGTAGCGATGATAGAAGTCGATCGCATCATGATATAAGTTAAGGTCCTTCATTGATTCATCGAATGGGTGCATAATACCGTGTGGTGATACATCCGCTGTCGATAAGCCTTTTCCATCTTTGTTATAAGCGCCTTCAATTTGGTTGGCGGCTACTGCGCCGCCCCATAAGAAACCTTTAGGAAATGTTTTTTCTAAATTGGTCATGTTGAATGCCCTCCTCATTTTCTTCTACACTGACTGTAAGCAATGTCTCTTTTACTGTAATCGCCCCATCTGTTTTCGCATCAACTTGTGCAAAATCATTTGTGTTGGTGACGATAATTGGCGTTGTTACATCATAGCCTTCTTGCTGAATGCCCTTGATATCAAATTCAACTAGCAGATCTCCTGCTTGAACGAGATCACCTGACTCTACATGACTTGTGAAATGTTTACCGCCAAGTTTTACTGTATCAATCCCCACATGGATGAGAAGCTCTGTGCCTTGATCACTCTTTAAACCAATGGCATGTTTCGTTTGGAAAATGGTTTCAACCTTGCCGTTGAACGGTGCTACTACACGTCCAACTGTTGGGACAATGGCTGTTCCTTTACCCATGATTTCATTAGAGAATGTTGCATCATTTACTTGATTGAGCGGCTTTAGTTGACCTTCAAGCGGGCTTTGTACCACTTCATTTTGAAGCGCTACTGTGTCTTTCTTTTCTTCTGGTTTGTCTGCTTTTGTATCATCTTTCACTGGTACATCTTTGAACCCTAGAACAAGTGTCATGATGGTTGCTACAACAAAGCCGATCACTAATCCAATGATGGAGTAAACAAATGTCGGTCCAATGAACGTTGGGAGACCTGGAAGACCTGCTGATCCTGATATCACATATGACTTTACTTTGAAGATAGACATGAACACGCCGCCTGCTGCTGCACCAATGAGGGCTGCAAGGAACGGTTTTTTCAATCGCATGTTCACACCATACATAGCAGGTTCAGTAATACCCATTAACGCAGTGATACTTGTAGACATCGCCAATGATTTGAATGTTTTGTTTTTTGATCTTAAGAAGACACCGAATGCTGCGCCTGCTTGTGCCATATTCGCTACAAACATCATTGGAAGAATGAAGTCAAAACCGTTTAATGTAATGTTGTTGATCATGATTGGAAGTAGTGCATAGTGCATGCCCGTAATGATCAATGGTGACATAAAGCCACCGATTAAGAGTCCGGCCAAAATACCTGCATGTTTGAACAATAAATCAATTCCACCTGAAAGGCCATTTCCGATAATCCCACCAAGCGGTCCTACTGCGATAAGCATAATTGGTACTACGACAAGAAGTGTGACCGTTGGAACAAGGATAATCTTCAATGATTTTGGGCTATATTTTTCCGCGAATCTTTCAACATATGAGCCGAGCCAGATCGTGAGTAGAATTGGAATCACCGATGAAGAGTACACAACGGCAACCACTGGCAAGCCTAGAAATTCTGTATTTCCTGCACCTAGTAAAGCAGTGAGCTGCGGGTGCAGTGCGGCTGCTGCAATGGCAGCGGCGATATACTGATTTGTGCCAATTTTTTTGGCTACGCTTACAGCGAGCAGAATCGGTAAGAAGTAAAAGGCTCCGTCTCCGATAGCTGTTAAAATCGCATATGTGCTGCTTTTATCTGAGATCCATTGGAATGTCAGCATTAATGCCAAGATCCCTTTGATCATACCAGCTCCAGCGATGGCTGGAAGAATCGGTGTGAAGACACCAGAGATAAAATCGAAAAGTTTAGAAATCACATTTTGTTTTGAAGCTTCTTCTGAACCGCCTGATTTCACATCGGCTGATAGCCCAGAATCAGCAATCATTGCTTGATAGACGTTTGATACGTCGTTGCCAATAATGACATGGTATTGACCGCCGCTTTGATTCACGCCCATGACGCCGTCTGTTGATTGCAGCTTCTCTTTATCCGCTTTGCTTTCATCGTATAGGTTGAAGCGGAGCCTTGTCATACAATGCGTGACTTGCTTTACATTCTTTTCACCGCCGACAAGCTCTAGAACTTCTTTTGCTGTTTGTTTGTGGTTCATTGTGTTACCCTCCAATCGTTGATTTCATCTTGATATAGAAAAAACCTAAACATCCATTAATGCCCGAAAAATAGCGATTCAGACATTAATCGATATTTAGGTTTTGCCTGCTTAACCAGTAACAATCCTTCATAGCGATTGATCGTTATTCAATTTTTATAAGCCTTTAGATACAAAAAAACCTAAATCATGCCTTATCAAAGATAGGGACAATGATTTAGGTTTTGCCTGCTTGACCAGTAACAATCCTAAAAGATTGTGGGTTATTGAGTTTATAGTTATAAATTAGCATGTTAATTTTGATATGTCAACGCTTTCTTTTTGATTTATTTTCTTTTTATGACTCGATCGATGTGCAAAGTTAAGTACAACATCTCATCTTCTATGAGACTTCGGTTGTATTCTTTTTGAACATAGTCATTAATTTTCTCCGCACATTGAAAAGCGGCTGTATTTTTTTCCTTTACCACTTCATACAGAAACTCATTTTGATTTTCCATTTGTGTTTCGTTAAACAGACGCTGTCCAAAAAACTTCAAATGCGTGACAAAACGGAAATAATTTAATGATTCTTCGTCCAAATCAATTTGGAAATGATACTTTACGATGTTCAAAATATCTTGAATCAGTTTTGTAATTTGAATGACATTCGGCATTTCCTCATTCAGTTCTGCATTGACAATATGCATCGCAATAAAGCCTGCTTCATCCTCGGGAAGATGGATGTTGAGCTTGTCCTGTATGATCCGAATCGCTTCTACACCACACATGAATTCCTCTTTGTACAGCCGTTTGATTTCCCAAAGTAAGGCATTTTTAATGTCCATTCCTTTTTGATGACGTTCAATAGCAAAGGTAATATGATCCGTTAACGTGACATAGATGCTGTCATTTAAATTTTTGTTAAGGGTCGTTCTTGCGTGATCGATAATTGCCTCACACACTTGCATATACTCGATCGGAATATCATAAAGCAGGGTTTTGAATTTTTCTGATATATCTTTATTTTGAATGGAAAATACTTTTTCGATACGTTCTTCGTCAATCGGGTCTCCGCTTTTCTTTTGAAACGCAATCCCTCTGCCCATAATGACCAGCTCATGCTGCTCGTCATCATACGCACTGACCACATTATTGTTGATTACTTTCGAAATGATCAATTGATCCCCCCCAGTACATTCCGCTTTTTCGAGCATTTCATTGTTGATTGATATGTCATGTTATTATTATTTTCAAAAAAGAGGACTTTAAGATGATTTTACATTTTTTTTTGATACGGTCAACTAGAAAGAATGACATATTACCTCTCAGAAATGACGATTTAGGGGCAAAAAGGCTAAAAATAGACAAAAAACACTCTTCAAAAAGAGTGTTTTTTACAAAATTAGGAGCAATCCCAGTTATAGACGACATTTTCGAAATGTTTTCGTTTGAGGTCTTCTGGTTTGATAAAAAAGTTGGCAATGCCGCAATCTCCCCACAACATGTCCACTTCATCATCTGAGTCAATTTGCAATAATAGCACAGTATGTTCTTGGTCTACATAGGTACGCGGGTCTTCTTGTGTAAAACCTGGGTATCCGCCAACTTTATGGCCAAAACCACTTGCTGTCTCATAAAATTCATCTAGCAATTGATCCGCTTCATCACCATCAATACCAACAGCATCTTCGAATAGATCCCAGCTTTGCTTTCCTGTGACTTTTTCAAAGCGGAAATCTCCTACACTGATCGTTTCGCTTGATAATTCACCTGTAATCGCACCTTCCTTCGTAACTGGAAAATAAAAATCGTCAGGAATTTTCACGAATGAAAAATCAGTCAATAAGTCTTCTTCAGCTAAGAAAGGTTCCTCAATAAATTTGATCCGAAAATCTTTTTGCTCTGTTTTTTGGTCAATATTCATCCCATAAAGATCATCATGTACAGAAATAAACACTTGCAAAAGTCCTGTTTCTGGGTAATCTTTCAGCTTTGGCAGCTGACCGAAATTGATTTGTGCCAGCAGCTTCATAGGATGGCCTTCTCCATCAACAGGATATTCGTCGTTTTTTGGGAAATAAGGATCACCTGCTATTTTGCTATCATATGGTCCTGTTTTTCCTTGTTTTATCTGTAATTGAATCAGTGGTTTTTCGGTTTGATCTAGCAATGGACGGTAAGGCGCAAGTACTTCTTGTAGCTTTGCTGATTGTGTCAAGATGGTCTTCCTCCTTATGAATAGGTCTAATGATCAAAACAGGTCTCTCTTTTTCTATCATACAGAAGTGTAACTTCCCTGTCAGTGAAAAACCCGTCAATATCATGACAAAAAACTCACTTCAACACGTTAAAAAACCTCCGATACGGCTGGAGGTTTGGTGATTCGTTTATTTATTTCACTTGATAATTCACTAAGTCTGTTGCCAATGATTTCATCGTTTCGTTCGTTTCGTGCAGCCCCTCAATAATTTTTGTGAAAGTGCCAACGAGTTCTGCTTGATGTTCAGAAGAAGCCACGATTTGTGCTATTTCTTCTTCCATTCCTTTGATAGAGCCTTGCACATCTTTTAGCGCTGTTTCAATATCAGTCGTTGCTTGCTTCGCGTGAGTAGACAGCTTTCTCACTTCTGTAGCAACCACCCCAAAGCCTGCTCCTGCTTCACCTACTCTTGCAGCCTCAATGGATGCATTGAGTCCAAGTAAGTTCGTTTGATCAGAGATACCTTTGATGAGATTAGACACTTGGTTGATTTTAGAGGAATTTTCGACAGTGGTTTTTGTATTTTGTAGAATTTGTTCACTTGTCGCTTGTAGTTCCTCTGAATGTGCAGCCACTTGCTGTACCATCGCGACTAGTTTTTCGGAAGCATCGTTACTTTCCGTCATAATGTGTTCTAATCGTTGTTGATTCGTTTGGTCATATGCTACACAGAAGGCAGCGATCACTTGACCATTGTCATCTTTAATCGGGACGGCGACGATGTCCATAGGAATTCCGTACACCTCTTTAGGAATCTGGATAAACGATGGCTCTCTCCCATTTTTCAACATTGAAAAGTTTTGGAACCCGGGAGCTACAACATCCCCAGCTTTAAACCCTAAGTCAATGTTCCCGTGCTGCTGATAATAAAGAACCTTCTCTTTCCCTAATACAGAAAAGGTTAGCTGCTCTCTCATAGCTAGTCCAACGATTGGTAAAGCGTCTATTATGTTATCAATTCTCTGTGACATTCGCTCACGTTCATCCTCTCTTTTTCTCAGTACACTCTCTTTATCGGTTCTTTATATGATCTATTACAGCCTGCAATGTGTACTAATATCAACCAAATGACCTAAGACATATAAAACAGCCACATTCTATCAAGAGAATGTGGCTGTTTTTAAAAGAAGAAGATGCATATCAACACACTAATGACGATGAAAAAAAGATACATGCAGTCGATCCATGAAGTGCTGATGACATGATAATACGTTCTCTCCCTCGTCCCTGTGAAGCCTCTTGCTTCCATCGCAATGGCTAGTCGTTCAGATTTCCGTACGCCTTGCGTGAAAAGAGGGAGTGCATAACGTATAAAGGCTTTCCAACTGTTTTTTTGCTTGTAACCTCTAATTTTATGTGCAGCCTTCATTTGCTTCAATTCACTTTGAAACAACGGGATAAACCGGAAGCCTGCCAGCATCCCATATGCCCATTTGGGTGACATTCGGCATTGATGGATTAAGCTCATCATAAAGGCCGTCAAATCAGTTGTTGATGTAAAAAGGAGACCAAATGTCACAAACCCGAGCATTCTAAAAGAAATGGTCAGCCCATTTCTTAAACTCTCCTCTGTGATATGAAACCATGCCCACTTCCAAACTGTATGATCTCCCTTGCCAAAGGCCGCGATCATCCAAAACACGAGAATGAAAAAGAGCAGATAAGGTACAAGTCTGGTGATGAGGTATTTCAAATTCCAGCCGCCTAGGACAAGTCCAATTCCAAGTGCAAACAGCCAGATGATGAACGTCGTTTTAGGATCAGAAATCGCCATCAGACAGCACATCGCAAGGAGATGGGCAAGTAATTTCATGACTGGATTTACAGTGGATAGAAAGGAGTGATTACTTTGCAATCGTCATCACTTCCTTTCTTTCAGCCATATAGCGATAATGTAACGGCACTCTCAGCTCACAGGAAGTGACAAGTTCCTGATGAGAAAATAAATCAAAAGGCGTACCATCATAAACATGCTCCCCTTGATGAAAAACAAGCACCTGATCAGCCCACTCATCAACGAGTTCCATATCATGTGTGACCATGATAATAGTGGTGCCTTGTCGTTGACGTTCTTTTAAACGCCGGATTAACTCCCTCGCCGTTTTCTCATCCTGCCCGAAGGTCGGCTCATCTAAAATGAGTACATCCTGATCAAAAAGAAGCATCGTGGCAACACTTAATCTTCTTTTTTGTCCTAAGCTTAAGGTGAAAGGATGCACGTCTCTATGCTTCTCTAGGCCGAACTCTGCTAATAGCTGATTCGTTTTTTCTTGCACAACAGGCTCTGGCCAATTTCGCTGTCTCCCACCAAATGCGATTTCATCAAACACTGTGTCCTGTATAAATTGAAGTTCTGGATTTTGAAATACAAAGCCTGCTTTTTCATATAATGTTCGGTCAGACCACTTTTTCAGGTGTTTTCCTTTTAAGAAAATGTGACCTTTCTTTATTGGTTCTAAACGGATGACATGTTTAAGAAACGTACTTTTTCCGCTTCCATTTTCACCGATGATCGCAACCCAATCTCCTGCTTTTATATTAAGGTGCAGGTCATCTATAATGCTTTTTTTCCCGTAGCTTAATTGTAGATGATCTGTGCGAATAATGACCTCTCGATTTGTTGATGTCTCATGACGTTCTTTTCTCGCCTCAAAGGTTTGCAAGAGTGTTTGACTCAGTGGATGAAACGGATCTTGTACGATAGTGGACCATTTCTCGGGAAATATTTTCGGACGCCAAATGCCGGCTTCTTTCATTTCTCCCTCAAATGTGTTCATCACGTCTTTTGGCGTTCCATCTGCTATGATACGGCCTTGATGATCTAATAAGATCACCCGATCCATCCACTCGATGACACCGTCTAACACATGCTCCACAAAAATCATCGTCTGATTCTGTTCAGCCGAAAGCTGCTGAAGCAATTGAAATATCTCCATTCTTCCTGCTGGGTCAAGCTGTGCAGTCGGTTCATCAAAGAACAGGACATCTGGCTCTAATGCTAGTAAACATGCAAGCGCCAACCGCTGCTTCATTCCGCCAGATAAGGTATGAATATCTGTATTTGGGTCGACATCCAGCTGTACCTTTTTCATGAGATGCTGAATCATGTCATCCATTTGTTCTCGAGGGACAGATCGATTCTCTAAGCTAAACGCAATTTCTTCATTGACTCGGTGCATACAAAACTGCGAATCTGGGTCTTGAAACATGACACCAGTATGCCTTTGCCGCATCACTTCTCCCTGTACTTCAGCTTCCATATGCTCTGGAATAATGCCAGCAAGCACAGAAATCAGCGTAGATTTCCCGCTTCCACTTGGTCCTAATATCAGCACCTTTTCCCCCTTTTGAATAGAAAGAGATACTTGATGAAGAACGGGATTCGGCTGTTCATAAAAACGGACAGTGAGATTACTGCACGCGAGAAATGAATCCATGCTGGTCACCCTTACTTCGTTTTTCTTTCATGATGGCATATTGATTCAGCACACCCGTTTTAGATAAAGCATCCACCACAACCTTTGCCAAGCAACCACCGAGTAACATGCCGCTAATGACTTGAGTGACAAGTGTCATGAGTAACACTTGAGGCGTGTAATAGCCGAATCCATTGGCAATGAGGCTATATGCCATTGCCCCTACTGCTGCAAAGGCACCAGACAACATGAGTGTCCACATGCGATATCGCTTATAGCCAAATAGAGCGAAGGCGATTTCTGCTCCAAGTCCTTGGCATACACCAATCAAAAGCGCAGAAAGACCGAAGTGGCTGCCTGTCAGTAATTCCACGGCAGCGGCAGCTGTTTCTGCGATGAGGGCAGCGCCAGGCTTTTGGATAATGTAAGCAACGATTGGACTGGCAATGACCCAAATTCCGAACATGATGTTGCCTCCTGCTGGACCGACAAGGGCTGTAATCGGTAAATAAAGAGTCGACCACCCTAAATAGATAACTCCGCATGCCACTGATAAAATGACAGCAAGAACGACTTCTTTCATCTTCCATGTCATGAAGAATGCACCTCCATTTGGACAGGCCACTCTTCGACAGTAAAGGCCATGTCCCAGAATTTATACTCAAGCTGACAGCTTAAGATGAAGTGCTGTTTCATTTTCTCCTTTTCCTTCTCACTTGCTCCTTCCGCCCACTGATCAAGCCGTTTGCAAAGCTCCACTGTAACAGAGTCCGTTAACCCGCCATAAAACGTGATCCACTCATAGAATGGATGGGCAGGGTCGGGCTCAACATCTTTAAGCATTCGTTTGCCTATTTCCCAATAGGTCCAAGGGCAAGGGAGCAAAACCGCAATGATTTCTCCTAGCGTCCCTTCCTCGGCGACTTGCAGCATATGATGAATATAGTGATGGGCACTTGGCGCCAAAGACGCACCTTGCAGTTCATCATAAGCGACACCTGCCACTCGGCAAAGGTTTTGATGAGGATGTGTCTCACTATCAAGGACAAAAGCCATTTGTTGATGGAAAAAGGTAATGTCCTCTCTGTCTGTACATCTGCTGATGGCTGCCGCATAAATTTTAATAAAGGCATTTAAATATTCTGCATCCTGTTTGACATAATGAATGATCTGTTCCTTTTCGAGTTCTCCTGCTGCGAGTCCTCTCACAAACGGATGCTGATAAATCGCTTCAAATAATGGTTCTGCTTCTTGCCTTAATTGGGTTGAAAATGTCATAAAAAAAGCCTCCTCTTTTTCAGTTGAATAAATGAAAAAGCCACCCCGAATGGAGCGGCCTTCTTATCGATTCAATCATGAATAAGACAAGGTCCAGCTCCACTTCCCTCCGCTAGTACAAACTAGATCAGGTTCAAAGGGTCCAAGATTTCCTCTTGTCTCAGTCATACATGACTCCCCTAGTGGACTTTTGTCATTTAATTATCTTTACTCTACACATGTGGCGATTTGATGTCAACCGCCGATCTTAATTCAATGTATTGATGTTTGGCAGCTTCTCGATCCCTGCTGCATAGTAGAAATTAAGGACACTGAAGAAATCAATTGGCTTTCCTGTCTTTAAATCAACAGCCAAAATATGATCGCCGTAATTTGTCAGGTCATCAATGTCTAAACGCCTTGGCGTTGTCTTTCCGAGAGTATCAACAAAGCTGCTATGGTAGTACTGCCCACTAGCAAACGATGATTCATGATACATAAATAATGTCTCCACATCTAAGTAGACAAGAATGGCCTCAGAGGAACTCGCGTATGGAGCAGAGTACGATACTGGTGCCGAAATACTTTTCACTTTTACACTGTCAACAGAATGCGTTCTCTGTTGATATTTTCCATCATATGAGAAATAAAATACACGCTCCCATTTATAATCAGCGGTCTTAGATTGTTTGTTATACACTTTTGTACCATTTGCGAAAACATCCCCATTGGCATACGAAGCAACAAAGTATTGCAATGTTGATGACAGGGATTCAGCACCTGTGAAATTTGGTGGGTTTTTTGCATTCACCTGTAATGTATATGAGTCTCCAAAGTCTCCACCGCTAGTAATACCAAACGCATAATCCCCCGCTGGTAAATTGCTTAACGCAAGCAGACTGCCTGCCGGTTGAATCAGATCCGTTGGATAAGCTTGTCCTTCTTCATAATCAATAACAAATAACTGAACGAAATAATCAGCATTTGGAGAGGTAATCCGGCTGATGAGCGCCTGAGGGGACGATGTACTTAAGAACCATAAATCAACTGGATCTTCCTCGTTTAAAACTGCCGATTGATTAATGGCTAGTCCATCAATAGAGCGAACAGCAGACGTGCGCATCTTTCCATCTGCAGCCGCTTTTCGTTTAATACTTATTCCCTTTTTCTTATCTACTTTAAATGATTTTTTTACTTCCTTCTGTTGAACCGCAGTCCCTTTATCCTGCTTTTCAAACGACTCTTGCACTTGCTGAATGGCTTTTTCAGTCAGTGGCGATACTTTTTCACTTGATTTTGGTGCATCTTCTGCTTTGATTGCTGGTGAAAATAAACCTGTTGTGACCAATAAAATAGACAGTAAGGCGGCGGTGATTTTGACATAAAATGCTCTCACAGGAACATCCCCTTTTCCCTAATTTGGGTTTTTTACCCTGTGATTATTTTACCATTTTTCTAATACTTGTTTTGGACTTTTCAGGAAATTTTTATAACAAAAAACCAGCCGTATCGTCACGACTGGTTTATTTGATGATTTATGCAATGGTTTTGACAAATAAGCGTGCTGTTTCTGCACTTGATCCTGGATTTTGTCCAGTAATGATTTGTCCGTCTACAACGGCGAATGGCGCAAATGCATCGCCTTTTTCAAATGCTGCCCCTTGCTCGCGAAGTTTTGTTTCCAATAAAAAAGGAACTTTAGATGTCAATTGAACAGCATCCTCTTCCTCATTTGTGAATCCTGTTATTTTCTTGCCGTCGATAAATGATTTTCCATCACGATCCTTCACATCAACAAAGGCAGAAACGCCATGGCAAACTGCCCCAACGGCTCCATTTTTGTCTGAAATCGCTAAGATCGCATCGGCAACCAATTGATTGGACGCAAAGTCGATCATTGGGCCATGTCCTCCAGCAAAGAAAATGCCATCATACTCAGCTGGGTTTACATCGGTCAGTGCCTTTGTGTCTTGAAGTAATTCATACACATCTTGATATTGTGCTGGAACTCCTTCAGGAATTGAATTTTTATCGATCGGTACTGTTCCACCTTTTATTGAAACAATTTGCACGTTGAGTCCATTTTCTTTAAAAATATGAAATGGCTCGGCCAATTCTTCTAGCCATAAGCCTGTTGGGTGTCCGTTCATTTCTGAGCTGCTTGTTGATACTAATAAAACGTTCTTGCTCAACTTTATCATCCTTTCTATTTATCATGTGGCTATTTTATATTTTGCACAATTAAATATCAAGCAATCAGACTTGGATACAACTCTTTATGTTATACCCGATTTTTTAAAAAATATAGCCTCACTTCAAATCTAATCATTCTGTCACATTCTATTGACAGGGAATTTCATGTAAAATTGTGATGAAATGATATAATATGAGAAACAATTGACAGGCCTCTTGCGCTAGAGGGAATTTAAAAGGAGTGGAAAAAGAGATGAAAACCTATTCGATTGTGATGATTATCATCACGCTCTGTATCATATTGGCTGTCTTTTTAATGAATCTTACGGGCGTCATGTATGGAAAAATCATATTGGCTGTCGCTGTTGCCCTTTGTCTTACGTCCATTATTCGTTTGATGGGAATGCGTAAAAGATAAAAGCCGCCCTCTAGGGCGGCTTTACCGTGTAGACAAACCCTCGCATTCGGTGTCAGTCCTGTGCTTCAGTGCTTACCAATGTCAAATTCGCTCCGATGCTCGTCCTTCCTAAACTGCAAAGGTTTTCTATCACGCTGATAGGATTATATAGCCAGGATAAGTGCAATTAATGCAAGAAAAGCTGGTAACCCTTGTTTGATGATAATCGATTTATTAGACGTCACACCGCCAAATACTGCTGCGATGAACACACAAAGAACGAAAAATAGCTGAATCATATATCCTACGGTATTCGAACCAAGAATGAGCCCCCAAATGAGTCCAGCAGCTAGAAAGCCATTGTATAGCCCTTGATTAGCAAACATCACTTTCACATTTGGATCCTTTTGTAAGTGTTCAGGCAGATTGAAAGATCTTTTCGCCATTTTTGATTCCATAAAAAACATTTCTAGTAACATGATGACAATGTGCTCTAAAGCGACAATTCCTACTAAAATCATTGCTAAAATATTCAATTTAGTGAATTCCTTTCTGATAGACGGTCTCGTATTTGTATTTTGTCCGTGTATAAATCAAAGTCTTGGATTAGCTCTAACGCCTCATGAAAACGACTTTGTGGAATGTCTTTCATTTTTCTTACACCAAATTCCTTTTTAATAAAAGCCATGATGGTATTAATATGAAGCTTACCGTGGCCATCATACTCTAAATGGCTGCAAAAAGTCTGCATCGTCCCTCGAATCACCTTTAATTGCTTGGCAGTGACACAACTCATTGGTAACGCTCATCCTTTCTTGGTTTTTTAACAACTAAAAAGAACATTGAATGAAAGAAAAACCTTCCAATCTCTATTATATAATGGTTTCATTCGGATATCAAAATAAAAAAGAACAAACATTCGATCAAAGACGAGTCATACGCTAAAAATCCATGTCTTAACGTATCAAAAAGCCGGATTCATGGATAGAATCCGGCTTTTTGTTTAGTTGCTTTTAGAAATTAATACCTTTCCAACAGAACGGTCCTTACTTTGTCCGACGACTTTAAAGGATAGGCCGTATGTTGGCACATCACGTCCTGCATCCGGGTTATTTGGATTCACATAGTTCTTTTTATCACTAAATGTACGCGTTGGGCGGATATAGCGATCCTCTAAGGTTAAGCCTGTTGTCGCTGTATAATCAATATTCAGCTTCGTGCTTGGATTCAAAGAGAATGCTGCATCATGTACTTGGAAACCTGTCGCTGCAATAGAGCCGTCACTCCATTTCAACACTTGTTGATCTGCATCTACGACTCCAAGGAAGCCGTTCCCTGGATGTTTTCCAACCCAGTTATCACTGTACGATTGATCGACGTACCACACGACCAAACCGTTATTATAGCTCATCAGACTTGCTCCTCGTTTGATATGCTTTAAGCCTTTATCGACATCAGCATAAGAGCGCCATTCTAGTAAATAATACTGAGCGGCATATTGTTTTCCATTAGATTGAGAGAATCCATTAAAAGTGAACGTGGACGTTCCCTCGGCATCATCTGACCACACTTTTGCTCCATCTGCTGTAATCTTTAGATCATCTACAAATAAACCTGGCAGTGAATATCCTGCATCAGTTGTATAGCGGAATTGCAGATCGATCTTCTTCCCTGCATAAGCAGAAAGGTCAAAGGATGCATCTACCCAGCCATCCGATTTTCCATCGATGCCATTGCCTTCATTCGCTCCTGCCTCATTTCGATCATTCGTAATATTACCAGCAATGGTTGTCCATTTGTCTGTCCCAGTTTCACGAACTTCTACATACGCATAGTCATAATCTTCTTCGATATCGTACCATGCTTTAAACGTAAGCTCGGCTTTGCTTCCCTTCGACAAATCAATCCCTGATGTCGTCATGGTAGCATTCAAATTGTCACCTGTTCCGCTGAAGTATGAATATTGCCCTTGTGCAGGCTGAGTGACCACAATCTCTTTATCTGGCAAATCGACTCGAACCGCATCATGGTTGGTTCCTTTTGTTGCTGCTTCATCGATTAAAACTGTTTTGCTTTTTGTTAATGTCTTACCATCAATGGTTTTTCCAGAAAGCCAGTTGCCGCCATGCAAGTTTTGAAGCATTTCTTTTGCATATGGACTAAAACCTGTTGGTTCCGTACCAGGTACTTTACCTGCCCAGCTTCCGCTTGACATGATAGACCAATAAGAAACGGGCTCTCCTCTGCCTGTGTATTGTGTATCGTATTCATCAGGCAGACCAAGATCATGTCCAAATTCATGTGTGAACACGCCTGCTGCGCCATCTTCAGGCTCAATTGTATAATCTAGAGCGCCTAACTTTCCGCCTTGACCCACTTCTGATTCAGTATTTGGAATCTCAAATACATCACCAAGTGACCAGCGATGCGACCAAATCGCGTCAGAGCCAAGCTGTCCGCCGCCAGCTTCTTCACCTACGCCAGCGTGTACAATCATGAGGTGGTCAATGATACCGTCCGGCTCATTATAAACACCGTCTCCATCCATATCATAGCGGTCCCATTGATCATATTCACCAAGGTCAATGTTTGGATCCTTTGCCGCTGCTTCGAGGGCTTCTTTCACCAATTCGCGCGGTCTGCCGTCACTGCCTGATTCGTCTGGTACGTTCCCACCATAATATGCTGCTTCATGCTTGGCTGTATACCATCCAGCTACTGTTCCACTAATCGTGTAGCTTCCACCGGACTGCTTTTCGTAATACTGCTTCATAGATACTTTTCTTTTACCATCTGGACCGATGTAGCCATTTTTTCCGAAAAGCATATCTTGGTAATGCTGCTGATCATACTTGTCATAGTACATATCAGTCTCTTCTTTTTTAATACTATTATGCTTATAATCTTTAAAATCTACTAATAAGACCAAAACTTTATCATTACGGACGTCGCCTTTATATTTTTCCTTTTTCACCGGCTTTACTTGATTGCCTTCTTTTCCTTTATGCTTCTTTAACTTTTTCTTTTTGGCTAGTTTATTATGTACATTTTGTTTGTATTCTTTTAGGAATTCAGGTTCTTCTGTTAAGGTACTTGCGCTTTGTTTCATCGCTGCTTCTTCTTTTTTCTTTAGGTAGTTCTTTAATGCTTTTTGGGTTTCTGCCTCATTGGCATTCTTTTTGATCTTTCCTTGTTTTTTCAAGGCTTTGATGAGGCGGTCTTCATTGACAACACTTGCGTCGAATGGAATACCTGAATAATGACCACCATCTGAGGATGTTGACTTTTCTGAGGTGTGGGCAGATAGAGGGGTGCTGAAAGCTGTCAATGTGCCTAAACTGAGGACAGCTGTTAGTGCGATGCTCGTCCATTTCCCTTTTTTCATATTGGTTCCTCCCTAATTTGGTAATAAATAATATCTAATTCTAGCATATTCCAATATACTTAAGTCGAAAAACATTTTATTTTCAGAAACTTTGTGGAAAATGCACAATACGAGATTGAAATAGGTGGAACGAATTGTCGAAAATAAAAGAACCCTAGGCTATAAATGCCTAGGGTTCTTGTTGTTTTTCTATGAAAGTTGCTCTCCTTGATATGCAATAACATCAAGTGGAGCGGCTAAAAATTCTTTTGCCTTTGCGACGAAAGCTTGGAAATGTGCACTTGCATTATGGCTTTGAACCGCTGCTTCATCTTTCCACACTTCTACCATTAAAAAGGTGTTTTCTTTCTCTGTATCCTTGAAAAGCTTGTAGGACACATTGCCTGCTTCTTCCTGTGAAGCTTTCATTAAACCGTTGATTTCTTCTAGAAATACGTTTTCTTTCTCTGGATGAATGGTCATCCCTGCATGAATAATAATCATATGATCGTCTCCCTTTTTTAAAAAATTATTTCCACTCTGTGATGCGATCGATCGGTAAACGGTAAGAAGCATAACCTTCGTCAGCTGCTTTCCCAATGGATAGAAGCATAACTGGTACATAGCGCTCTTTATCCCAGCCGAATGTTTCAGCGATGACTTCTTTGTCATATCCGCCAATTGGGTTTGTATCATAGCCATGCGCACGAGCAGCAAGCATCAGCTGCATTGACACAAGTCCACCGTCAATTAAGATCGTTTCACGATTCACTTGCTCTGGAAGAGCTTCAAAATGTGCAGTTAATGCAGCAATTTGTCTTTCTTTTACTTCATGCGGCATGTAGCCATTTTCTACTGCTTTTGAATAAATTTCTTCTAAGTATTCATTGTTTTTCATATCTGCAAACACAGCGATGACAGCTGATGATGTAGCTACTTGTGTTTGGTTGAATTTTGCGAGTGGTGCAAGCTTTTCTTTTCCTTCTGGGCTGTCAATGACCATGAAGCGCCAAGGCTGTGCATTCACTGATGATGGTGCTGTTGTTGCCTCTTCTAAAATCTCCGTCATTTCTTCTTTGCTAATTTTCACTGCTGGATCATAGTTACGAATGGAGCGGCGCCCTTTCATAATATCCATAAAATCGTTTGTTTTTAATGTTGTAGCCATGTGTAACACTCCTTTAGGTTGTTTGAATCTTCTCGATGTTTTGTTGTATACGGATGAGCACATCAGTGAGAAGCTTTCGTTCTTCATCACTTACGTTTTCAAGCATTTCTGAGATAAATCGTTCTTTTTCTTTTTTAGAAGCTTCGATTCTTGTTCTGCCTTCATCTGTCAGACGAACAAGCGTGACGCGATTATCTTCCGGCTTTCTTCTTCGCGTGACCATTCCTTTTGTTTCTAACTGTTTTAAGTGACGCGTCACAGCCGCACTATCAATATTTACTTTTTTCTGCAAATCGGATTGGCTGATTTCGTCGGCTTGGAATAACAGTGATAGCAACTCCAGTCTTGATTGGCTGATGCCCGTGCATGCTTCGAACTTCACACCCATCATACGGTTCACGCACTGCAAACGATATAATACCTCTGCTTCTTCAGAGCAAAATGCAGTCAATGCCATCCCCTCTTTTCTATTCAGATCAATTAGTTGATATATCAATCATTGACTCGTCAACTAATATACACCCATTGTTTCATGATTGCAAGAGGTTTGTTTCATAAAGTGAAATTTTTTATTTCAATTAAAAAAGACGAGCTTTTGCTCGTCTTAAGAACTTGGTGTCGATGTTGGTCCCACATAGTAGCTGATAAATCCAATGATCATCAAGACTACAAAAATAAAGAGAATGAGTTTGAGCATTCTCATGGTTTATCCCCTCCCACTCATCTAACTTATCATATCTAGAAGAAGCGCTACCTAAAATTTACATAAAAAAAGACAAAAGCGATTCATCACTTTTGTCTTCTTCTCTTTATTCTGTAATCACTGTATGAATCAAAGTCGGAGCATCAGCATGGTCAGCGATGCGGATGTTGTCATAAATTTTCTCCATGACATTCGCAACATCTTCACGATTTGCATGCAGCGTCACGAGAGATTCACCTTTTTCTACACGATCGCCTACTTTTTTGTTGAGCATGATGCCAACAGATAGATCGATATCGTCTTCTTTTGTTGCACGTCCTGCTCCAAGAATCATCGCTGCAACACCGATTTCGTCTGCGACGATTTCAGCGATCACACCTGATTCTTTTGCCGGCACTTCGATTTGATAAGGTGCTTGTGGCAATTTTTCCGGTTGATCTACAATCGAGCCGTCTCCACCTTGGTTTTCTAAAAATTCCTTGAATTTCTCAAGTGCTTTGCCGTTTTTCATGACTTCAATTAGCTTTTCTCTTGCTTCATCAAGTGTCTCTGCTTTTTTCGCAAGAACGACCATTTGACTTCCTAATGTGAGCACAAGCTCGTTTAAGTCTTCAGGGCCTTCGCCTTTAAGCGTGTCAATCGCCTCTTTCACTTCAAGGGAATTTCCAATCGCTAATCCTAGCGGCTGAGACATGTCTGAGATGACAGCCATCGTTTGTCTGCCAACATTATTTCCGATACGAACCATTGCTTTTGCAAGCTTCTCAGAGTCTTCAGGTGTTTTCATGAAAGCACCTGCACCTGTTTTCACATCTAATACGATTGCATCTGCGCCAGCAGCGATTTTCTTACTCATAATCGAGCTTGCAATGAGCGGGATTGAGTTAACAGTTCCTGTTACATCACGAAGGGCATACAGTTTTTTATCAGCAGGTGTCAGGTTGCCTGATTGTCCAATGACCGCTACTTTATGACGGTTCACCAGTTCGATGAACTCGTCTTTTGTAATTTCAACGTGGAAGCCTTTGACTGCCTCTAACTTGTCGACTGTTCCACCCGTATGTCCAAGACCACGCCCAGACATTTTTGCAACAGGTACATCAAGTGCTGCAACAAGAGGAGCGAGTACAAGCGTTGTTGTATCGCCTACACCACCTGTTGAATGCTTGTCTACTTTAATACCTTCGATAGCAGACAGGTCAATTGTGTCCCCTGAGTTTGCCATAGCGAGTGTTAAATCTGCACGTTCTTGATCCGTCATATCTTGGAAGAAAATCGCCATCGCCAAGGCACTTGCTTGGTAGTCAGGAATTGTTCCGTCCGTATAACCTTTGACAAAGAAAGAAATTTCCTCTGAAGATAATTCTTTTCCGTCACGTTTTTTCGCAATGATATCTACCATTCTCATTGTTTTCACCATTCCTTTTTTAGTTTAGTAAATCAAACCGACAACGCCTGCTGTTAAGAAGCTGACGAGTGTTGCACCGAATAACAGCTTTAATCCAAAGCGTGCGACAACGTTTCCTTGTTTTTCATTTAAGCCTTTCACTGCTCCAGCAATGATACCGATAGACGAGAAGTTCGCAAATGACACAAGGAATACAGAAATGATCGCTTCTGTACGAGCAGTGAAATGGAAGGCATCGCCAGAAAGAATTTGCATCGCCACAAATTCGTTAGACACCATCTTGGTCGCCATAATACTTCCCGCTTGTACTGCTTCGCTCCATGGTACACCAACAATAAACGCAAATGGTGCAAACACATATCCAAGTACATCTTGGAAAGAAACACCGATGGCAGCTGTGAAAATACCATTAATCATCGCAATTAATGCAACGAATCCAATCAACATCGCAGCCACAACAATGGCTACTTTGAAACCATCCATAATGTATTCGCCGAGCATTTCGAAGAAAGATTGTCTTTCTTCTTCTACGACTTCAAGCATGTCTTCGTCTTTAGACACTTCATATGGATTGATGATAGACGCAATAATAAATCCACCAAATAGGTTCAGCACAAGTGCTGTAACAACGTACTCCGGTTTAATCATTTGCATATACGCACCGACAATGGACATTGATACAGTCGACATCGCAGATGCACACAATGTATAAAGACGCTGTTGAGGTAATAATCCAAGCTGTTTCTTAATGGAAATGAACACTTCGGATTGACCTAAAATCGCTGACGCTACGGCGTTGTAAGATTCTAGTTTCCCCATTCCATTGACTTTACTAAGCAAATACCCAATTCCGCGTACGATCAGCGGAAGGATACGCCAATGCTGCAGGATACCAATCAAGGCAGAAATGAAGACGATCGGCAGCAAGACATTGATAAAGAAAGTTGACGCATTATCATTCATTAAACCGCCAAATACGAAGTTGATCCCTTCACCAGCATAGCCTAGAAGCATTTGGAATCCTTTTGCAAAGCCCCCGACTAGGAAGTTCCCAACACCTGTATTGAGCAGAATATAACCTAAAATAAATTGCAGTACAATCATGACAATGACTGGACGGAATTTCACTCGCTTTTTCCCGTTACTTGCCAGCCATGCAATGGCGAGAATCACCAGCAAACCGATAATACCAATGACGTATTTCATGTTTTTCCTCCTTGAATGAATTCGTTTACATTAATGTGCTTGTATGGAACAAACCCTATTTCGCAAACAAATTGCGGAAGAAAATCCCAGAAATGAGATCCTTCCGCATATGACTTTTTCATCATCTAATGAGTCATGAATGTTATCCTACCATAGGATCGTATGAATTAATAGTCTTTAGAAGGAGCTGATTGATCCCCTTTAATAATGGAAACGCCTGCACTGGCACCAATACGGGTTGCGCCTGCAGCTGTCATCGCTTCTACGTCTTCTTTTGTTCTCACGCCGCCTGATGCTTTGACACCGATGTCAGGTCCAACTGTTTTACGCATTAATGCGATGTCCTCAGCTGTTGCACCGCCTGTACTAAATCCAGTCGATGTTTTGACGAAATCAGCGCCAGCTTTTACAGAAAGTTCACAAGCTCGTACTTTCTCTTCATCTGTGAGTAAACAAGTTTCAATGATGACTTTCACTAAGGCTTTGCCTTTTGCTGCGTCTACAACAGCACGAATATCTTGTTCAACTGCATCATATTCGCCATCTTTCAATGCCGCAATATTGATGACCATGTCCACTTCAGTTGCACCGTTTTCAATGGCATCCTTTGTTTCAAATGCTTTCACTGCTGTTGTGTTTGCACCTAACGGGAAACCGATGACTGTACATACATCAACGCCTGTTCCTTCTAGTTCTTTCGCCGCAAGAGATACCCAAGTTGGGTTCACACAAACGGAAGCAAATTGATATGTCTTTGCTTCTTCTAGTAACTGCATGATCGCAGCTTTAGATGTATCTGGTTTTAGTGCTGTATGATCAATGAGCTTTGCTATTGTCATGATTCACACTTCCTTTTAAATATGATACTTTCATCTTAAATGACTATTGAACAATTGTAAATATAGTTATGAAATTTTGTTCATCTATTTTGTGACATTTAAAAGAGCTCTTGCTGTGTGCTGATCGATCACCAATACGTTCGCATATTTTCCTCTCAGCGCCCCATGGATAGAGGCAACCTTTCGATGTCCACCAGCAACAAGAATGGAACGCTCTTTTGTTCTCAAATCATCCAGCTCCACACCGATTGTGCGATTGTTAATCGCTTCACTGCAAATGCGTCCTTCTTGATCATAAAAACGCGAACAGATATCTCCAACACTGGATGTCTTGAGCAGCGCCTTTTCTTCTTCACGGAAATAACCAAGCCTAAACAAAAGCGCCTCATCTCTTACCGTCCCAACAGTAAACACAGCGATATTTGCCTGTTTGCCCATTTCAATAATGCGCTGAATATGTCTGTCCTGTTCGACCATCTCTTTAACGGCGGCACTATCGAACACAACAGGCAGTGGCAAATAGCGTGGTGCCGTTTGAAAAGCTGATGCAAACAGCTGGATCGTTTCCGCAGAATATGTATTCACATGTGAATGGCTGATTCCGCCTTTCAGCTGAACCACTTCTACCCCTTTTACCTGTTTAGGTTGCATCTTTTGAGCAATTTGATACATCGTGGTGCCCCAGCTCACTCCAACGATATCACCGTCTTTCACCGTATTCTGAAGATAATCTGCACCAAACCGGCTCAAGTAATCAGTAATCGTTGGATAATCGTCCTTTGGCGAAAATACCACATGAGCCTCGAGCAGATCATATTTTTCTTTCAGCAATAAGGACAGCTCATTTAAATCCTCAAATGGGTCCATCACTGTAATTTGGACGTACCCTTTTTCCTTCGCATACTGAAGCAGACGAGACACCGTTGGCCTCGACAGGTCAAGCTGCTTGGCGATTTCCTGCTGACTGTAATCAGATAAGTAATAGAGCCTTGCTGCTTCAATACTTAATTGCTGTTTCTCCCGATCCATTCGTACGCCTCCTTTTTTCCTCTATCATAACAAATTGTTCACTTCATCATGCACAAATGTTCATTTAAAGAAAATGGTGTAAGCTGCGTGAAAGGTCTCTTGCTTCTCTAAGGTTTGAATGCCGAATTTCTCCTTATACTGCCCGTTTGTCCCTTCCATATCAGCGATCCCATACCAAGGCTCAATACAAACAAAAGGAGCCATTGTTCCCTTTTCTTGATCATATGGAGACCAAATACCAACGAACGGAAAACCACTGAGATCGACCTCAACGCCGTGACCTGCTTGAGAAGTCAATGATACTTGATCAATATGACTAAAGATCATTGCATCGTTCTGAAAAAGTTCTGGGCGAAGTTGAATCGGTTCAAACTCAACACCTTTCTCCTTCTCTCTCACAAGTGAATCATGAAGTTCATATTGAACTGGATCATGTTCGGTGGAAGGTATCAATGTGAGTGAATAATCATCTGTCTGCTCGCCTTCAACAAGCGGGACATGAAATGCCGGATGCCCGCCAATCGAGAAATACATCGTGCCATCTCCTTCATGAACAATTTCCCAGGAAATCGTTAGTCCATTTTCCGACAGTGCATAACTGATGCGCGCTGTAAATTCATACGGATATTGTGACGTGTGACGGCCATTTGATTGATATTGAAAAATCACCTGATCTTTTGCTTCTTCAAATAGTTCAAAATCAACATCACGCAAAAATCCATGCTGCGAGAGTTGATACGTTTGATCGTCTATCTTGTATTGATCATCCTTCAACCGTCCTACAATCGGAAATAAGACGGGCGACACCCTGCCCCAATAAGCAGGGTCACCAGACCACATATATTGACGTCCACTTTCTTTATGAAGCACCTCTCTCACCTCGGCACCTCTCTCATTGATTTGAACCAATAACAGATCATTTTCAATCGTTTTCATTCAACACATCCCCTTTCCTTCTTCTTTTATTATGACAGGGATTTTCGGTTTGAGTATAAAAATAAGAATCCCTCAAGCCTTAGAATGTTTCTTCATATAAAAAAATTTTAAAAAAGACAGAAATTCGCCAACAAAATGTAATGCTGATTCGTCTAATCTTATATAAAATAAAAGAATCGTTGTTCTTTTGGAGTGACAACAAAAAAGACGCGTTTGACATTGATGGGGGATTCTTTTTCATGAACAGCAAGGAAAACCGTTTACGTTACATATTAGGATTAGATGGGCTGAGAGCTGTTGCCGTATTGGCGGTCATTGCTTATCACTTACATATTGGACCTGCGAGCGGCGGGTTTCTTGGCGTTGATTTGTTTTTTGTGATTTCTGGTTACTTGATTACAACCATCTTGCTGCATAAGCAGGATTTGGGCTATCAAGAGCTTCTGCCTTTTTGGATGGGCCGCATCAGAAGGCTGCTTCCAGCTGCCTACGTCATGATTTTTTTAATCGTCAGCTGGTGCGCCATTGCTGGTTCAAATGCATTAATGTCCATTCGTGGCGATGCCTTATCGTCCTTTTTTTATGTGAGTAACTGGTGGTACATTTTTCATCAGCTCTCTTACTTTGACAGCTTCAATGCTGTATCTCCACTAAAAAATTTATGGTCTTTGGCGATTGAAGAGCAATTTTATCTCATTTGGCCGGTACTGTTGATTGCTGGACTGAAATGGGTGAAAAATAGATCCCATCTTCCTATGATCACCTTTGGTCTGGCACTTGTATCTGCTTTATGGATGGCCATTCTCTATTCACCGGATACTGACCCGAGCAGGATCTATTATGGAACAGACACACGTGCGTTTGCACTCCTCATCGGGTGCAGTCTTGCATTTGTCTGGCCCATGCACAGACTTTCCAGCAGAAAATTACTTCCTATCGGCAGACGTATGTTACAAATAGCCGGATTCGGTTCGATGGTCATTTTCCTCTTATGTGTTTATGCAGTCGACGAATTTGACGGCTTTCTCTACCAAGGCGGTATGCTTTTATTCTGTTTGAATGCAGCGATCTTAATTGCGTGTGTCTGCCATCCTGCCAGTCTTATTGGGAAATGGCTGTCATTTCAACCACTCGTTTGGCTCGGAAAGCGGTCTTATGGCATCTACTTATGGCATTATCCAATTATCGTGCTGACCACACCGGTCATTGAGATTGGACAGCCTTCCATGGGACGTGTCACATTGCAGCTCATCGCAATTCTACTCATATCAGAGGCTTCCTATCGTTTGATCGAACAGCCGATTCGTAAACTCGGGTTTAGACACTATTTTGCCTCTTGGTCGATTTGGAAAACAGGAATCAAGCAATGGTCTATGTCCAATAAAGTGTTTCTTGGGATTGCCGCAGTCCTTTTGATTTTATTTACCATTGGCATGTCTAGCTCGTCTCATACATCCCCGCATGCGCAAGAAGTCACACAAATTAAGACAGCGCCCCAAAAGGCAGGCGGTCAGACAGAATCAAAAGTGAAGAAAAAGAAAGACAAACATAAGAAAAAAGCAGCGGATCCTAAACAATTTCACCAAGTTCTTGCCATTGGTGATTCCGTCATGTTAGACATTGCTTCAAATTTAGAAAAGGCCTATGAACCCATCACCATTGACGCAAGGGTCGGAAGGCAAATGAACGAAGCCATCCGCATCGCCCCTCAATATGCTTCTTTTAACAAGGCTGATGCCGCTGTTATTATTGAGCTTGGCACAAATGGTTATTTTACAGAGGGGACTTTGACCTCATTCATTCAACATTTCTCGAAGGCACATATTTTTCTTGTGAACACTCGCGTTCCAAGATCTTGGGAAAATGATGTGAATGCAGTCATTGAGCGTGTGGCCAATCAACACCACAATGTGAGCTTAGTCGATTGGCATTCAGCCGCTACCGGACAGCCATCCTATTTTCAGCCAGATGGTGTTCATCTTTCCACAAAAGGCTCTGACACATTGACTGAGCTCATTAAAGCCAGTATCAAGAAAAAAGGAGATGTGTCCTCGGCATCATAAGAAGACTAGCATCCTGTGAAGAGAGATTCAAAAAAGACATGCTTTCCTATGATTGGAGGCATGTCTTTTTTTGTGATGGATGAGCACGGAGCTGCATTATGTTTTACTTTTAAAAGACCAAACGATGACAGGGATGAGAATTAACGATAAAATTCCTCCGCTTAAAGATAATGTAGCATAACTCGTATTCGCCATGACCATTCCTGAAAGGGCACCGCCAGAAGCACCTGCTAACGCAACAAAAACATCGAGTGTTCCTTGGGTTTTTGCCCGGTTTGATGGTTCTGTAGAATCCACTATTTGAGCAGTACCACTAATTAAACCAAAGTTCCATCCCAATCCAAGTAAAGACAAAGCAATGATTAATAGAATCATTGAATCACTTGGTGCGAATGCTGCTAATAAACCAGCAAGTAACAATGTGATGCCCGACGCTATGCTCATAGCTGTTCGTCCTAGTTTATCTACAAGTACACCCGTGATAGGTGAAGGAAGATACATGGCTCCTATATGAAAACCAATCACAATGCCCACTTCGGCTAATCCATGACCATGATGCTGCATATGCACCGGGGTCATTGTCATGAGTGCCACCATGACAATTTGAGTTAAGATCATCACTGTGGCACCTACTGTAAGCCCTTTTTTATCTGTTTTTTTATCAGCAGCATCTGGTTTATTTCCATGCCCATGTTCTGCTTTGTAAGTTGCTATTCTTCGGGCAATGTCTAATGGATCAGGACGCAGCAGAATAAAAAGGACAAGACCAGCTACAATAAATGCTACTGCTGATAAAATAAAAGGACCGGCAAGTGCTGGAACACCAATGGACACTGCAAATTTACCCATCACTTCAACTAAATTCGGACCTGCTACTGCTCCAAATGTTGTCATGACCATTGTTGTACTAATTGCAGTTGCACGCTGTTTAGAATTTGCTAAGTCCGTCCCAGCATAACGCGCTTGTAAGTTCGTGGATGTTCCTGCTCCGTAAATGAAGAGCGATGCAAATAATAAAATGACACTATTCATCATAGCTGCCAGCACAACGCCAATTGCTCCGAGCCCTCCAACAACAAAACCTGTCGATAAACCGATGCGTCGTCCATAACGTTGTGAAAGCTTTCCTACAATGAAAGCTGACCCAGCTGACCCCAAAGTAAATAAAGCGATTGGGACTCCTGCATAGGCTTCAGTTCCAAGCATTTGTTGTGCTAAAATGGCACCTACCGTAATTCCTGCAGCTATTCCAGCCCCTCCAAATATTTGCGATAGACTGACAACAAACAATACTCGTTTATATAAATTTTTCAATTTTTGGGGTGAATCTATATAATTCTTCACTACATCTTTTTCTGTATCTAACACTTGTAAACACCCACTTGAGATTTATTTGCCCAATGTAACCATTATATCAGTTCCGACTACAATCCTTGATTTAAATCTCTTCCACCTCTCGGCCATTTCATGGAGAGCAAGCGGTTGTTTTCGGATCATAGACACCTTGTTTTGAAATGGATCATGAATAAAGCGCCCACATGACTGACCTGTTCTTTTGAGCTGATGCGTATCTTTTGTCGTTTTCTTTTATGCCGTTAAAAGGCTGGCTCTCAATGCTAATGGGTGCTTTTCCTTCGTTTTTTGATCCACCAACGCAAAATCACCATTCTCATACGCTAATGAAAATAATTCTTCGATATGAAAAACACCTGCCTGAAACTGCCTACTCAATACATGCAGTGCCACAGCACTGGCGACTTGAGCCGTTGCTTGAGACTCATCGCGACCTTTTATTCCAAGCGCTGCTTGATGAATTTCGTTACCCTTCATTCCTACCGCTTCTACTTTCACTGCATATTGATCTGTACCCATTTGAGCAGATTGAATCAGTGAAATGGCTCGTTCCTTGATTTTCGGCATCGTGAGAAGGGACGTCATTCCGAGTTTCCTTGTGAGAGCAAATGCACGTGTCGCTACGCCAGAATCAAAACAGAGCCTTGTTGTCACAGAAGGCACATGGAGCGTCGAAGGCAATGTTTGCTGGTCAGAGAAAGGGAACTGATAGGCTTGCCGCTTTCCAAGCGTTTTGCCAAAATCAATGCGTTTCCCTCCAGTAAAACTTTTGACTTTCTTTCGCTGATGATTCTTCGTCAGCTCATAATCCGTATGCACATGATCAAGCGTCCATTCAATAGCTGCTTTTCCATGCTGGTCACCTAGCCCAAGCATGATACTAATATCAATTTGCTCCACAGAGGTCAGAATAGATGCCGCCTTCGCTGCAAGCAAATTGGTGAGACCAGGTGCAAGGCCTACACTCAGCACAGCCGTTGCGTTCAATTGCTGTTGATGGACCTTTGCTAGCTTCTCAATATAGGCTCCTTTTGCCGAAATATCGAGATAATCAATACCTGATCGTAAGCATGTTTCAGCAAATGACGTGTCATCTTGATCCAGACACATGATCACGAGTTTCGTTTCATCCATCCAGTCCGTATCCATTGGTTGTCTTACGTCTATCTGAAATGGACGTACACGCCCATTCGTTTGGCGTGCAAATTGTTCAGCCTTCTCATAACTTCGGCCAGCCGCAAAGACTTGCCCAGGATACACGTCACTTAATTGAAGACATATTTGCTGCCCCACATGTCCATAACCGCCTATCACCATCACTTTTGACCTCATTTTCCAACCGCCTTTCTATCGCCTCTTTTACAAACAATCCCTTTGATCATGCCCGCTTGAAAATAAGGTCTGATGTCTTGAAATCCTGCTTCGGTTAATTGTGCTGTCATCTTTTCTTCAGACACGGGATATGTTGTGACACCCAGCCTTTCTCGGAAGGACGTAAACACTTCCTTTCCCAAACCTTGACGCTTCATGAATAGAGAAAGCATATGAAGCTCCAGCTGAAATGTCGGCGTTTCCGGGTCTCCTTGAATAAATGCCAACACGAGAGGAGCACCTGGTTGAAGCCGGCGGGCGATCTCCTGTAAAAAGGTCAGCTGATCTTTTACAAAATGAATGACAAGCAAACTTACTGCTGCATCGTACGACTTTTCAACCGGCACTTTGTCTAAGGCCATCTCATACCATGTGACGCGATCTTGCATATGAAGCTGTGCCACTCTGCGCTTGGCCATATCAAGCATGGTTGGAGATGGATCAACCCCTGTGATATGCCAGTCTTTATTTCTTTGAAGCATGTTGATGATCTCTTCGCCCCCACCTGCTCCGACTGTTAACATGCGAGAAGCCGCTCCCATTAATTCGATTTCTACTCTATCCACTGTCAGCTCATGCAAAAGATGATAGCCCGGTACTTTATGTGCAATTGTCGCTGCATAGGATTCAGCAACAGGATCATGCCAATGTTGATTTACACTCATATGTCTTCTCCTCCAGTTTCCGCTTTGCTTCGTTTCCTTTACACTAACGGTATGTTATCTTCATTGTAAGAAGATAGATGAGAAAAAACGATCCCTAAAAGTAGGGATATTGAGGAGGAGATCAAATGAACAATCCAGCCGCTCATTTTCAGCAGCTGAGAAAAAGCATTCGAGATGAACTTGCTGCTATCTGTGATTTTGATGCTGCCTGTATCACAACCATTGATCCAGCTACTCTCCTCTCGACGGGTTCTTTTACAGATGAACCGATTGAAGCCATACATAACGAGCTGTTTCAAAATGAATATTTAAAAAAAGATGTGCACCAGCATGAAGATCTAGCGAAAGGTCCTGTCCACGCTGCCAGTCTCGTCCAAAGCGGAGAATACATCAACAGTCGTCGATACCAGCACATTTTGTTACCTAACGGATGGGCAGATGAATTGCGGGCAGCCCTTGTGATTCAAGGTGAATGCTGGGGAATTGCCAGCCTTTATCGAAAAAAGGAGAAGGAACCTTTTCATGAACAAGATATACAAGCGGTTAGTCGCCAAACACCAGCACTCGCAGCCAAGCTGAGAGATGAACTTTTTAAAAGAAGAGAAACTGAAGAAGATGAAACGGCGGAACACCAAGGCTTCCTCATTCTTTCACACGATTACCATCTTCTTTATGGAAATGAAACCGGACTTCATTGGCTCCACACCTTCCAAACCTTTGAGCAAATTCATGACGGTGCCATCATGCCCCGTCCGTTTAGAGCATTAGGTGCTAAGCTTTTATACGGCGGCGGTGACCAAACAGCGGTCAGCATCACCAGAATGCCGACAGGGCGTTTTCTCTCTCTTCAAGCATTTCGTTTAGCACAGGCAGCCGGGGAGGAAGAGGCTGTCATGATTCATATTAAGCGAGCTCAAACAAGTGAAATCCTTCCTTATATAGCGAAAACATATCGGCTGACAGAAAGAGAAATGAACGTCCTTGACTGCTTAATAAAAGGACAATCCACAAAGGAAATTGCCAGTACGTTATTTATCTCGCCTCATACGGTGCATGATCATGTAAAGGCGATGCTCGAAAAAACAAATTTGAACAGCAGACGTATGCTTGTTTACTTTTTCTCACACATATAAAAAAGCGGCTACCTCATTGGTAGACCGCTCTTTCTTTATTTTCCGATGACTCGCTCATGCAGGACATGTGCGACTCCTGCTTCGTTATTGGATTTTGTCACAACATCCGCAACTGCTTTGACATCTTCAATGGCATTTCCCATCGCAACGCCACAGCCCGCAAATTCTAGCATCGACACGTCGTTCCCATTGTCACCAATCGCCATCACTTCTTCACGAGAAATCCCCAGTTCATGCGCTAGAAGCTTCACGGCATTCCCTTTGCTCACATCAGGATGAAGAATTTCTAGGAAGAAATCTGTGCTTTTTACCATCATGTACTGATCCTTCACTTCAGATGGAATGGCTTGTATCGTCTTTTCCAAACGTTCCGGCTGATCAATATACATCATCTTCGGAAGTCTCATGGATGGGTCTGCCTCTTCGACAGGTAAATACTTAAGCGGCAATTTCGTTAAATACGATTCAAGTACCGTGTATTCACTAATATCCCGATTTGGTGTGTATAGATGAGCCGAATCGAAATAATGCATAGGTGTATCCAGCTGACGGCTCAGTTCATATAAAGAAGTCAAATCATCATAGGATAAAGTTAATTCTGATACGACTTCATTTGTATGGCTGTTTTGTACAAGCGCTCCGTTATAGGCGATGACATAATCCCCCTCTTGATCAAGCTGCAGCTCTTTTAAATAGCGGTGCACCCCGCCAATCGGCCGGCCTGTACATAAAACAATTTTAACGCCTTCTGCCTTCGCCTGTTGAATGGCTTCAAACACCTCATCCGGCACCATATGCTGATCATTTAATAACGTACCATCCATATCAATTGCGACTAATTTATACATTCACTGCTCCCCTTTTCTCAGCAAAACGTGCTGTCACTATTTTGAGTGATCATCTACATAATCACATGCTATTCATCATACTATATACCTATTTTAGCCTATCGTTTTTTTCTCACGCTGTCTACTTGTTCCTATCTGTAACAAAAAATCACTTCATCCTCATCTATTATAACCTATTCTATGGAATCCGCTGTGAATAGAACAGACCTGTCATTTTAACAGTATGAAAAGGTACAAATGTTCATCGGAGAATATTTTGAAACTAGCAAATCTAATTGTATGATGGATAGCAAAGAAAGGAGGTGCAGGGAATGATTACATTTACGAGAGGAAAATTGTCAAAAATGTCTGGTGTGCATATTGAAACCATTCGTTTTTATGAAAATGAGGGTGTGCTCCCCGAGCCTAAGAGAGCACATAACGGCTATCGTTTATATGATAAAAAATATGTACTCATGCTATCCTTTATCACTGAAGCAAGAAAGCTAGATTTCTCACTCAAAGAAATTCGAGAAATTATCACGTCACTATTCGAGAAACAGTCAAAAACAGAAGCGGAACAGCTGCTCGAACAAAAAGTAGAAGATATTCAAAAATCCATTCAAGAGTTAAAAAAGAGGAAGGCGGCCATTCAACTGTTAACGAAACAAACATTAGCTAACATTAGTTAATTGTAGAGACTGCCAAAGATGTGCCGGTATTTTTTACTGGCACCCCTCTGCGCCTAGCTGTTAAGTACACGTTGTATGAAAACATCAGGTATACTAGAGACAGCTTGACGTGACATCAATCGTATGAAAGGGGTTATGAATAGAATGAGAATAGCAACCATTGGAACAGGTGTGATTGTGGAAGGTTTCCTCCAGGCAATTGAACAGCTTGAAGGTGCTTCTTGCCACGCTGTCTATTCAAGAAAGGAAGCGACGGCAAAGAAACTCGCAGATCAATTTGGGGTGCAAACGACTTATACGGATTTAACCGCTATGTTAGAAGATCCCCACATAGAAGCGGTATATATCGCATCACCCAATCGTTTACATAGCGAGCATGCCACGGCTGCATTGAAACACGGAAAACATGTGATTTGCGAAAAGCCTTTTACCTCTAATGTGAAAGAGCTAGAAGCCTTAATCGCTCTCGCAAAGGAAAAGCAGCTCTTCCTATTTGAAGCCATTACGACCGTTCATATGCCCAACTATCATTTAATCAAAAAACACCTTCATCAATTAGGCAGAATCAAACTCGTTCAATGCAACTACAGTCAATATTCAAGTAAATATAATCAGCTGCTCGCCGGGGAAACGCCGAATGTCTTTAACCCAGAGTTTTCTGGCGGTGCCCTCATGGATATTAACATTTACAATGTTCATTTCATTATGAATCTATTTGGTTCACCGAAAGACGTTCGTTACCAGGCCAACCGCCATCCAAACGGCATCGACACATCTGGTGTTTTAACTTTTACTTACAATGATTTCATCGCCACAAGTGTTGGCAGCAAAGATACAAGCAGTATGAATTTCGCTTTGATTCAAGGGGAAAAAGGGTTCCTGCATGTGAAAAATGGTGCGAATGGCTGTGAGGAAGTGTTGCTGCATATAGGAGACCAAGTCACTTCACTCAATGCACAAACCAATTCAAACCGCCTGTTTTATGAAGCAGAAGCATTTCAGCATATCATTGAAACAGGAAATGTCGAAAAGTGTTATGAATGGCTTGATGACAGTCTTTCTGTTATGAAGGTTCTTGAAACCGCTAGGAAAGACGCCGGTATTGTTTTCCCAGCGGATCATGCCTAAATAAAAAAACCGCCTTCTGTGAAGTGACCCCCTAAATTTAGACGCGTTTTTTTATGAGACAGCTTTCGAGGCATGAGTTCGATATTGTATCGGACTCATGCCTTTTAGTTTTGTCTTTATACGTGTGTGATTGTAGTAATCAATATATTGTTCAAGTTCTTGCTTGAAGTGTTCGATGTTCTCAAATTTTTTTAGGTATAGAAATTCAGACTTTAAGATACCAAAAAAGTTCTCGATAACTGCGTTATCGTAACAGTTACCTTTTCGGGACATACTCTGTGTAATCCCACGCTTTTTTAAGGCGTGTCTATATTGCTTCATTTGGTAATGCCATCCTTGATCAGAATGTATCATTGGTTTCTCCTCTTCATCTAAACGGTTGAACGCCTGATGAAGCATCGTTGAGACGAGTGAGTAAACAGGTCTTGAACCGACTGTATAGGTAATGATTTCACCATTAAATAGATCTAATATGGGCGAAAGATAGAGCTTCTGACCAAATAACTTGAACTCCGTTATATCTGTGACCCATTTCTCATTTGGTCTATCAGCTTGAAAATGACGAGCCAAAATATTAGGCGCTATTTTGTTCACTGTGCCTCTGTATGAACGATATTTCTTCACTCGGACCATGCATTTTAGCCCTAGAACTTTCATGATGCGCTGGACTTTTTTGTGATTCACCTTTTGTCCTCGGTTGATTAGTTCATCACGAATCCGGCGATATCCATAACGTCCTTGATGTTCCTGATAAATGGTTTGAATCATCTTTTTCAGTTCGACATCCTGATCAGGACGATCTAAATGCTTGATCAAGTAATAGTAGGTACTGCGTGGAATACATGCGAGCTTAAGAAGTGATTTCACCGGATATTGATGCCTTAAATCATAGACTACTTGCGCTTTGTCTTGTTTGGTGATTGTTCCTTGTTTTGAACTAAGGCATTCAACTTTTTTAAATACTCATTTTCCATGCGCAAATGTTCTACTTCTGCCTGTAACGCTTCCATTGATCCTTTCGTTATTTCTTGTTTTCCAGTTTTCTTTTTCATAGACGGACGCCCCTTTTTCTTAGATTGAAGGGCGTCTACTCCTTGTGTTTCCAAGATGCGCTTCCAGTTCCAAAGCGTTGTATCAGAAGGCAGGTTAAAGAGTGCAGCTGTTTCCAAGATAGACGTCCCATGTTCATTCATATAATCAAGTACGTCTAGTTTATATTGGACTGGATAATTTGTATATGACTTTGAAAAAGCTTTTTCGCCATGATATTGATACTTTCTGACCCAATATTGAAGTATGCTTTTGTGCACGCCAATCTGTTTTGCAATTCCAAGCAGGGGTTCGCGGTCAATGAGGTATCGTTTTACCGCTTTGATTTTATCTTCAATTGTAAATTTAGCCAAAAGAAAAGCACCTCCAAATGTTAGACTGTGTCTAATATTTGGGGTGCACTTCACTGATGAAAAGGCGGTTTTTTGACATTAGATACTCTTTGAATATGCCACCAGACGCTGAGACATATGATTCACTTCATCAACTGAAGCGTTCACTTGCTCTGTTAAAGCAGCCTGTGTTTGCGTAAGAGCTGTCATATTGGAGATATTTTCAAGAATTTGATCGATTTGTGTTTTCATTTCAGTTAAACTAGATTCGATATTTTCTGTCGCATTGGCACTATGAAGCGCTAGCTTACGTACTTCATCGGCAACGACTGAGAAACCGCGTCCCTGCTCGCCTGCTCTTGCTGCTTCAATTGCGGCATTCAAACCAAGCAGATTCGTTTGGTTTGCCACTTCTTTGATCAAGTCTGAAATGTTCTTCGTCTCATCTGCACTGTTTTTCGCCAGATTAGCAGCAGACGTTGACTGCTCTTGGGCGACAGCAAGCTCCTGTGCTTGGTTTGTCACAGAACTGATGCCAGATACCATCTCACTAATAGAACTTGAAAGCTGCTCTACTTGGGAAGCCATTTCATGGGCTGTTTTTTCTTTATTTTTTTCTAACGTAATATCACGAATCGTTCCTGCGACACGTAAAGGGACACCCTTCTCATCACGAATGGTTTCACCGCCCGCATGATACCAGCGGTACTCGCCATTTTTACTCTGCAATCTATAATCAATGTCAAATGGTGTACGGCCAGAATGGTCATTTAAGTGATCCGCAAAAGCTTGGAGAGCTGATTCTTTATCTTCAGGATGCAAACGATCACTCCAGCTGCTCAACACGTTCGGGAAATCCTTTTCATCTATAAAACCAAGCGTTTTTCTAAACTGCGGAGACCACCAGAATTCATTGTTTGGATTGACAGGATCGCCAGCCTCTACAACCATATCCCAAGGCGCTTCCACAAGCGCACGGTTGATCAAGTCATATCTTGTCACGAATGCTTGCAGCTCTTCTTCTTTCAATTTCTGATCATGAATATCAAAAAGAGCCCCTGCCACACGAAGAGGTACCCCATTTCGATCTCGAATCGTCGTTCCAGTTGCTTTGAACCAGCGATACTCGCCATTTTTCAACTTCAGACGATATTCGATATCATACGGTGTACGGCCAGAATGATCCAATAAATGCGTAGAGAATGCATTCAAGGTGTATTCCTGCTCATCTGGATGAATTCGAGATGCCCAGCTGTCTAAGACATTCGGAAAATCGTTTTCATTCTGAAAACCTAGCATTTTGCGGAAATCGTCTGTCCATGTGAATTCGTTTTTTGGATTCACAGGATCTCCTGCTACAACCGTCATATCCCATAGACCCACTTGAATCGCTTTTGTCACTAAATTCATACGCATATGAATATCTTCTTGCACTTCTTGCATCTTTTGCAACGCTTCATTTATTTGAGCAACTGCTTCTATTGTTTGACTAGAAGAGAATGCAGCAGTATCAATTCTGGCTGAAAAATCTCCCTTCTCAATTCGTTCAACTAATTGACTGCTTTCACTAAGAAGGGCTTCCGACGATGAATCACTTGCTTTTCTCATAAACATCTTCAATAACTCCTTTCATTCTTTCATACATTTTTGAAATATTTTACAGTTATAAACAATTCTTTATTAGGACTTTAGTAACACAAAAGATATATCGACAAAAACTGAAAATTGTTTATGTCAGAATGAAGGCAAATGTTCATTTTTTCACGAAGTTTTAGATTTTGGGGATGGGTCATGGAAAAGATTTATGGAAGAAAACGGCTCATTTGATAGAATCAACCGCCTATTTTGTCTGAAAAATCTCTTTTTTTATATTGACACTGACCGCTCGAAAAAAGAAAATGGAACATAAGCATTTTAAAAAAGGAGAACGTCATGAGCGCGAATCAGGAACAACACGAATTAAAAAAGCTTTTATCGCCGCGTCATATTCGCATGATTGCGATGGGCGGGGTCATTGGTACAGGAATCTTTAAAGGAAGTGCCGATACAATCGGCTTAGCAGGTCCTGGAGTTATCTTTTCCTATGTATTTGCTGGATTGCTTCTTCTCATTGTCATGGCGGCTTTAGCTGAAATGGCCATCGTCTACCCGGGGAATAACCTTCGCGACCTCATACAGATTGCGCTTGGTCAACGTTTTTCATTTGTTGTCGGATGGGTTTACTGTTTTATGTGGCTCACTGTATGTGTCATTGAAATCATTGCAGCGGGCAGTTTGCTTCAATATTGGTTGCCGAACGTACCATTATGGTCTTTATGTTTACTTTGCTCGCTCTTAGTCATCGGAATTAATTTAAATAATGTAAAATACTTTGGTGAAATTGAGTTTTGGTTCGCTGGAATGAAGATTTTCGTTATTATTGTGTTTATTATTCTCGGTGCTGCACTATTATTTGGAATCATTCCGAGCGAACAAAGCACGCCTGTTCTCACCAATTACCAAAACTTTGTCCCGAACGGATGGGGTGCTGTCTTTGCCTCATTATTAGTGGTGATCTTCTCGTATGGAGGCTCTGAATTGATCGGGCTGACCATTACAGAAACAAAGGATGCAGAAAAGGTATTACCTGGTGTTGTCAAAAGTATGATGTGGCGCATCATCTTGTTTTACACACTGCCGATTTTGATTATTTGTGGACTCATTCCTTGGAATCAAATTGATCCGAATAACAGTCCTTTTGTCCAAGTCTTTTCAGCAGCTGGCATGCAAGGTGCCTCTCACTTCATTAATTTCGTCTTAATTACAGCCGTTCTATCTGCCGCCAACTCTGGTATTTACGGCACGACGAGAATGATTCATTCTCTATCTAAATCAGACGGCGGTCCAAAAAAGCTGGCACAGGTCAACAAAAGAGGTGTACCTATTTTAAGTTTATGGGTGACTGTTCTATTTCTTTTAATCGGAACATTCTTTGCTTACTTGTACCCAGATCAAATTTTCAGCTATATGCTGGCTATCCCTGGTTTTGCGGTTTCTCTTATTTGGATCAGCATCTGTCTGGCTCATTTGAAACTGCGTCCAAGATATCCGCAGGAGCCGTATTTCAAAGTTTGGTTATTTCCGTATTTCACTTTATTTGCTGGTCTTGTACTCAGTGTCAGTTTTGTTCTGTTCCTATTCAGACCAGAGAACTTACCTAGCTCGATTATCAGTATCGGTTTCTTAGCAGCCGCCATCATTGCTTCATTCTTAATGAAAAAGAAAGCTTAGAAACGCAAGCAAAACCCGCCTCAGTGGCGGGTATCAGATTGTTGATAAAGGGCTAAAATGTACTTTATTTTAGCCCTTTGTCTTCTTTTCAGCGTGATAGAAAACCTTTGCAGTCTAGGAAGGACGAGTACTGGCGCGGAGCGAATGTGACATTCGTGAGCACCAGCACGCAGGACTGACACCGAATGCGAGGGTTTGTCTACACGCTGAAACCCGCCTCAGTGGCGGGTTTTTTCATGAGCAGCTGCTGTGACTTCGAAATCGACAGACGCTTTTGGGATGCCGTTGATGATGATGGTTAATGTATGAATGCCCTCATAGTGCTTTCTCGTTGTCATATTTTGAAACGACTGTGACCGGACAAATTCTCTATGCAGCGCCGATTCTGTTTCAAATTCTGTGATTTTAAATACCTTTTGATTGCGTGTACCACGAGCTTTCACGTAATCAATGGCATACTCTACGCGCAGCTTTAATGGCTTATCAGTTTGAAGAATAAAATGAAAGGTCAGCTTCTCTCCAATACGAACGGGGTCTTGCGTCACCTTCAAATCCGTTACTTGGATAGACGGATCATCTCCATAGCCAAATAAAGCCATGATATCTGGATCGCCTTTTTTCAATAACGTACGGGATGCATGTTTGACAATCCAGTTTGTATGTTCATTGGTTCCATACCAGCTTTTGACCATTTGCTTCATGAGGTCTGGCTGAATTGCAGAAATATCATTTAAATGATTCGCTACACTTTTTTGCACATACTTGGCCGAATCTGACTTCAAATTTTCTAAAATGGGCAGCGTGACAGAAGGGTCCTTTTTCAGCGCAGGGACGGATAATCCCCACGGCAAACGAGGCCTGCATCCTTCACTAGCGAGACGGCGAATATGTTCATTTTGATCCTGTGACCACACAAGCATCTGCGCCAGCATTTTCTCTTGATCTTGAATGAGAAAAGGTCGAACGGCAAATTCAGCAGTGGAAAACGGTGTAAAGAATTCAAGTGCTTTGATCGAGATATCCCAATGGTCAACACCATATGTCTCGACGTAGTCTGGAAATACGAGCGCACTGAGCCCTGTAAAATGCGGTGCTGTCTGACGCAGTACATCGATTGCCTTCTCATAATCTTCAGGCAGACAGGCGTGCATCGATTCAGTCACTCTTCTCATTCGTCCTTTTAACTCCAGCTGCTCCCAATCCTCTTGAAACACGAGCTGCTGAAAGTGATCAGCATCAAATACAGTTGACGCTTGCGCAAGTTTTTCTGCTAAATGTTGAATAAATGGTTCATTATATACATGTTTTAAAGGTTCGATCGTGTCCGCCTCCCATAGCTCAATATCATTATTTTATCCTAAATTGTCAAAAGCGGCATAACAACAAGCCAAAAACAGCCCAATTCCGAAGAATTGAGCTGTTGTCCCGTTATATAAACATATTAATAATCATAATAAATGCAATGGCGCTAACGGAAATGATGGTCTCCATAGCCGTCCAAGTCAAGAACGTCTCTTTAATGGACATACCAAAATACTCTTTGATCAGCCAAAAACCAGAGTCATTGACATGAGACAAAATCAATGAACCCGCTCCTGTTGCTAAAACAAGCAACTCTCTGCTCACATCCGGCATGGATGCAGCGATTGGGGCTACAATTCCGGCCGCTGTCATCATGGATACTGTAGCTGATCCTGTTGCCACACGAATAACCGCAGCAATCAGCCAGCTAAGTAAAATCGGTGAGATTGGGGAGTGTTTGGCTAAATCAGCAATATAATCCCCAACGCCTGAATCGATCAGTACATTATTGAACGCTCCGCCTGCACCAATCACAAGCAGAATGGAAGCGATCGGTCCCAAACAATCGTTACTGAATGACAGCACTCGGTCACGGCTCATCCCTTGTATAAAGCCAAGGCTAAAGAAAGAATACACTGTTGCAATCAATAAAGCTGTTATGGGATCTCCAATGTACTTGAACATCTGATACCACATACTATCCTCTGGCAAAATAATATCCGCCAACGTGGCAAGCAGCATAAGAATGACCGGCACCAAAATGGTAAACATCGTATTCGCAAAACCAGGAAGCTTCCGATCAGCATGTCGTTCCGTGAATTGCTTTCTGAGCATCTTTGGAACTGGTTTATGTATCCGTTTTCCAATCCACTTACCATACAGCGGTCCAGCGATAATAGCTGTTGGCAAACCGACGATGATTGAAAAGAAAATCGTTTTTCCCACGTTGGCATGATAGATGCCTACTGCTGCCATGGCAGCTGGATGAGGCGGAACTAGCCCATGCACAACAGACAATCCTGCGATTAATGAAATCCCAATCGTCACGAGCGAAATGCCCGTTTCAATCGCAATGGTAAAGAGTAAAGGAATGAGAAGAACGAATCCGACCTGGAAAAAGACAGGTATCCCCACGATAAAGGCTACAAACATCATCGCCCAATGCACATTCTTCGTCCCAAAACGACTTATGAGTGTTTGAGCTATCCGCTCAGCGCCCCCTGACTCAGCCATCATTTTCCCAAGCATGGTCCCAAGCGCTAGTACAATCGCCAGTAACGATAACGTGTTCCCTAATCCCGTTTTAATCGATTGAATGATTTCCTGTAAATCCATTCCTGTAGCAAAGCCTACTAGCATAGAGGTAATGATCAAACTCACAAACGGATTCAACTTAGCGACTGTAATGAGAATGAGTAAAAGGACAATCGCCGCAATCACAATGAATAAAAGCATGTTCTCCCACCTTTTCCCCGATGTTTAACGATTTTGTTTTAATTGCAACGCACTAATGACATCAAATTCATCCTTCAGTTTGTCATAGAGACGCTCATATAAATAAAACAGCTCTATATATGTTTCGTTGTTCTTCATATTTGGTTCATGGCGGGCAGAAATACGGATCCATTCCTGTACCTCTTCTATCTCTTCCATATGACCTAAACTATGAAGTGCAAGGACAGCCGCCCCAAGTGCTGAAGCCTCGTAGCTCTCTGGAACAAGCACTTCTCTGCCCATTGTATCCGCCAAAATCTGCCGCCATAGCGGGGATCTCGCAAATCCACCAGAAGCCCTGACATCCTTCGCTGGACCTGTTAAATCTCTTAGTGCCACACCGATCGAGAAAACACTCATAATGACGCCTTCTAACACGGCTCTAATAAAGTGCTCGCGCTTATGCTGAAGACCGATCCCGAAGAACGTGCCTCTTGCGTTTGGATTCCAATAAGGTGCTCGCTCACCTGTTAAAAATGGTAGAAACAGCAGTCCTTCTGAGCCAGCTGGAACCTTTTCTGCAATATCAATCATTAGATCGTAAGGGTCTACACCTAGACGCTTTGCTACCTCCACCTCGGAAGACCCAAATTCATCCTTGAGCCATCTCAGCATAATTCCGCCGTTATTGGTCGGTCCTCCGACGACCCAATGCTTGTCCGTCAATGCATAGCAAAATGTTCTTGATTGCTCATCTGTAATTGGCTGATCTACGACTGTACGTACTGCACCACTTGTCCCAATCGTGACTGCTACCTCACCTTTGCCAATCGCACCAACACCAAGATTCGCTAGTACACCGTCATTTGCACCCACAACAAATGGTGTATCTTCTTCAATGCCCATTCGCAGCGCAATTTCTGGCTGAAGCCCACGTAGCTGATGCATCGTTGGAACAAGTTCAGACAGCTGATTCACCTGAATTCCTGCAATACGTAGTGCCTCCTCGTCCCATTGAAGCGTTTCCAATCGGAACAGTCCTGTTGCTGACGCGATTGAATGATCGACCACATACTGACCAAAGAAATGATAAAGAACATACTCTTTGATGGAAATGAATTTTGCTGCCTGATTGAAGACGTCAGGTGTCATTTCCTTGATCCATCGTATTTTTGAAAGCGGTGACATTGGATGGATCGGTGTTCCGGTTCTTTTATAAATTTGAAAGCCATCTAAGTCCGTTATGATTCGTTTCGCTTGTTCTGCACTTCTGTTATCAGCCCAAATGATACTGTTTGTTAATGCTTTTCCATTCTCATCCATGACGATTAAGGAATGCATCGCCGTACTAATTCCCACACCTATGAGGTTTTTTGCATCAAATGCTGCTTTCGTCAATGCGCCTCTTACACTCGCAATCACAGCATCTAAAATATGTTCAGGGTTCTGCTCAACCCATGCTGGCTGGGGGTGAATGAGGTCATAAGGAACAGAATGCTTTGATATGACTTTCCCCTGTGGTCCAAATAGAACCGCCTTTGTACTTGTTGTTCCAATATCCAAACCAATTACCGCCTGGTTTCCCTTCATCTGTATCACGCCCAATCATTGATTTGAAATAAAGTGTCGTGGTGCCGGTGTACCTGATAAATCCCATTATAGGAATATTTTTTTCGACATTCAACGACCAAAAAGAAAATAATTTTCATTTAAAACCTTAGAATCGTTACCACAACAGCATTTTTCACTAATAGAAAAATTTATTTTTGAAACCATTACACTCTTTTTTGAGAAATGGTTTCTCTCATTTGCTTTAAGTTTGTTAATGTTTCCTGCTGCCTTAAATGTGCAAGCGCAAAATATAGCACATCAATCACAGTAAGCTGGGCAAGCCTAGCAGACATCGCTTCCGTTCGGAAAGCCGTTTCTTGCGTTGATGTATACAGCGTGACATCTGCAAGCTGACTCAATGGAGAACGCTGATAGCTTGTAATGCCAATGGTTTTCGCTCCTTTTTCCTTAGCTGTTTTCATCGCATCCAGTAAATCCTTATTTCGACCAGAATGAGATATACCAAGCACTGTGCTCTTTTGATCAAGCAGACCTGCCGACATCGCTTGAAAGTGAGAATCTGTATGAACAATACAGTTGATGCCTGTTCTCATAAATTTGTGAAAAGCATCTGTGGCGATGAGTCCAGACCCACCACTGCCATAAAACTCTAAGCGCTCTGCTTCATGGATTAATTGTACGGCTTTTTCTACATCTTCTGGATTCAACAATTGAAAACTATCCTTTAATGCAGTGATGTTCGCCTGAAATACCTTTTGCATAAAAACGGTAGTATCATCGTCAAGACTCATCTCTTCATCTACATAATCAGGCTTCGTTTGGTCTATTTCCTGGGCAATAGCAATCTTCAAATCTTGATACCCCTCAAATCCAAGCCTTTTACAAAGACGAAAAATCGTTGCCTCTGAGCTCGCTGTCTTTTTGGCAAGCTCGACAATTGACAAATGGATGATGTCGCGGGGCTCACTCGTAATGTGCTCAGCAATTGCTTTCAGTTTTGGCGGCAATCCTCTGCTTGCTGCCCTTATCTTATCCATACTACTTAAACTGACAGAAGCCAATTGACTTCACTCCTTCCTCATTTATGTGAGCGCATACATTTCCTCATGTTCCCATCTTATAAAAAAGAAGCCTGTTTGCACAGACTTCTTTTTTAAGAATTCAAGACTTTGATCATTAAATCAAAAAACCCTTCAGCATCTACATCCATACACACTTGAAGATTGCGATCTTTTCCCCATTGATGCTGAAAATCACATATCATTTGACCATCGCAGAACTCACTCTTCGTCTCCACTTCTACATGAAAAACCTGTGTATTCACAAGTTGTTTATCAATTGCAAGACTTACAGCAAGCGGATCATGCATGGCACATGCCCACATCCCATTCCGCTCAAAATAGCGCTGGCGGTAAATGCTTGTGCTCTCTCTGATATAACTAGCTAACGTTTCATTTTGAATGGTATTAATTCTCTCATCCGTTAACAAGACCTGTCTCGTGACATCCAGCCCTACTTGAGTCAATGAAGGGAAACCAGCCTCCAGCACCAATTTCGCCGCTTCTGGATCTGCATATGTATTAAATTCCGCAACCGGTGTGACATTCCCCTGTCCCTGCACGACACCCCCCATAAAAATGACTTCTTTCACGTGATGAATCAGCTCAGGGCATTTTTTTACCGCAAGGGCTAAATTCGTTAACGGTCCTGTCAACACAAGCGTAACCTGCTTCGAATACTTCAGCACTTGGTCAATGATAAAATCAGGCGCAAAACCTTCATCTGCGGTCTTCTTAGGCTCGACATCTTTTAAAGCGCCGCCAATTCCATCCTCCCCATGCACCCGATGTTCATAATGAGGGGCTCTCAAAAGAGGCGTTACTGCACCTTTGATGACAGGGATTTCCTCTGCCTCAACCAACTCAAGCACTTTACACGTATTCAACGTCGCCGCTTCAACAGACACATTCCCGCACACCGTTGTGATCCCCAACATATCAAACCGCTTACTTTTCACTGCAAGCAAAATACCAATCGCATCATCAATTCCAGTGTCTACATCCAAGATCAATTTCTTTTTATTTGCCATGTTTGAAAGCTCTCCCTTGTTTGTAATTGTTGTTAGGGGAATGATAGCATATTACTTTGGTCATCGTTTGTTAAAGAACATACGGCTAACGGATATTTTTCACTCTTTTTCTCCAATGTCTCTCAGATACTGTTCACGTTCCTCCTTAGTAAAACTTTTAAGATAATTTTCTTTCACTTCCGGCTCATCTTTATATTCTTCCCAATCTATAAAGCGGTCTGATAATTCAGGGTCATAACTCATTGAACCGATCTTTTTAGCTCTATATTGTAAAGAAGCTGAGAAACCATACTTCTCCGGCTCATCATTTATATATCCTCTAATTACGATGTAGCCCATTGGATCAATAGTTACTCTCTTCTTAAACGTTATGGTCTTAATAAAGTGATGGATGTCTTCTTTGCGTAAACATTCTTCTATTTTAGGCTTCATTTTTTCTGCGAGCTCTTCTGCTTTTTCTTGATCGCTCTTTTCTTTTACCACATCATTTGATTTACTTTGCTTATTGTGCTGAGTGATTAACGAAGTCACTGAAACAATGATGATAACGACCAAAACAGATACAAGTTTTATTGTGTTTTTCATGTCTACCGTTGCCACCTTCTTAATAATGAAAAATAAAAAAACAGGTAGGTGATTACCTATTTTATTATTTTTCTCCAATATCTTTAAGATACTGTTCACGTTCTTTTTCAGAGAGTCTTTTAAGATAGTTTTCCTTTAGTTGAGGTTCATCTTTGAATTTATCCCAGTCTTTAAATCGATAAGATAATTCAGGAGAAAAAGTCATGGTACCTACTTCCTTAGATCGATATTCTAATGATGCAGAGAAGTCATACTTTTCTGAGTTACCATTAATATACCCTCTAATTATTATATAACCCATTGGATTAACGTTCACTCCCTTATCAAACGTTATGGTTCTGATAAAATTGTGAATATCTTCTTCATGTAAACGTTCTTCAATTTTTGGTTTCATCTTTTCTGCGAATTCTTCAGCCTTTTCTTGATCACTTTTCTCTTGCACTACTTCATCTGAAAAACTCTGATGAATATACTTTACAACAAACACAGTTACGGAGATGACGGCGACCACAATTATGATAGAAAATTTCAATGTATTTCTCATGAAAAGCAAAAACTCCTTAATATACTTATAATCAGTCTACCAATGAATTTGACAAAATAAAAACAGATAGGGTAGTACCTGTTCTACTCTTTTTCTCCAATGTCTTTCAAATATTGTTCGCGTTCTTTTTTAGATAAACTATTTAGATAGTCTTCTTTCACTTGAGGATCAAAATCATCCCAGTTCTCAAAACGATCACCTAGTTCTGCTGAATAACTCATTGAACCGATTTCTTTTGTTCTATACTTTAATGAAGCGGAGAACTCGTACTTCTCCGGTTCACCATTTATATATCCTCTAATTACGATGTAGCCCATTGGATCAATAGTTACTCTCTTCTTAAACGTTATGGTCTTAATAAAGTGATGGATGTCTTCTTTGCGTAAACATTCTTCTATTTTAGGCTTCATTTTTTCTGCGAGCTCTTCTGCTTTTTCTTGATCGCTCTTTTCTTTTACCACATCATTTGATTTACTTTGCTTATTGTGCTGAGTGATTAACGAAGTCACTGAAACAATGATGATAACGACCAAAACAGATACAAGTTTTATTGTGTTTTTCATGTCTACCGTTGCCTCCTTCTTAATAATGAAAAATAAAAAAGGTAATTCATTAACTTTTTGTTATTTATCCCCAATATCCTTAAGATACTGTTCACGTTCTTTTTCAGAGAGTCGTTTAAGATAGTTTTCCTTTATTTCAGGCTCATCTTTATATTTATCCCAGTCTTTAAAGCGATATGATAAATCAGGAGAATGACTCATCGAACCTATTTCATTAGATTTGTATATTAATGATGCAGAAAAATGATATTTTTCTGCATCGTTATTTATATATCCATCAACTGTGACATAACCCATAGGGCTTATAGATACATTTTTTTTAAATGTGATGGTTTTAATAAAATTGTGAATATCTTTTTCATGTAAATATTCTTCAATTTTTGGTTTCATCTTTTCTGCGAATTCTTCGGCCTTTTCTTGATTGCTTTTCTCTTGCACTACTTCATCTGAAAAACTCTGATGAATGTACTCTACAACAAACACAGTTACGGAGATGACGGCAACCACAATTATGATAGAAAATTTCATGATATTTTTCATAAAAAGCAAAACTCCTTCATGAGCTTTAATCAGCTGACTATTGAATTTGACAAAACATAAACAGGTCGGCTAGTACCTGTTTTACTCTTTTTCTCCAATGTCTCTCAGATACTGATCACGTTCCTCCTTAGTAAAACTTTTAAGGTAATTTTCTTTCACTTCCGGCTCATCTTTATATTCTTCCCAATCTATAAAGCGGTCTGATAATTCAGGGTCATAACTCATTGAACCGATTTTTTTAGCTCTATATTGTAAAGAAGCTGAGAAACCGTACTTTTCCGGTTCATCATTTACATAACCATCAATCGTAATATCTCCCATTGGGTTAATGGTCACATCTTTTTCAAACGTGATGGTTTTGATAAAGTTATGAATATCTCTTTTGTGTAAGTGCTCTTCAATCTTGGGTTTCATCTTCTCTGCAAGTTCTTCTGCTTTTGCTTGATCACTCTTTTCCTTGACCGCATTATTAGATTGAATATGCTTGTTAACCTGAACGATTAACGAAGTCACTGCGACAAGGATGACTACAAACAATACAGATAAAAGCTTTATTGTGTTTTTCATGTCTACCTTTTCCACCTTCTTAATAATGAAAAATAAAAAACAGGTCGGCTAGTACCTGTTCTACTCTTTTTCTCCAATGTCTTTCAGATATTGTTCGCGTTCTTTTTTAGAGAGATTTTTTAAAAAATTCTCTTTTAATTCCGGTTCATCTTTATATTTTTCCCAGTCCCTAAAACGAATTGATAACTCGTATGAATAACTCATTGAACCGATTTCTTTTGTTCTATACTTTAATGAAGCGGAGAACTCGTACTTTTCTGGCTCATCATTTATATATCCTCTAATTACGATGTAGCCCATTGGATCAATAGTTACTCTCTTCTTAAACGTTATGGTCTTAATAAAGTGATGGATGTCTTCTTTGCGTAAACATTCTTCTATTTTAGGCTTCATTTTTTCTGCGAGCTCTTCTGCTTTTTCTTGATCGCTCTTTTCTTTTACCACATCATTTGATTTACTTTGCTTATTGTGCTGAGTGATTAACGAAGTCACTGAAACAATGATGATAACGACCAAAACAGATACAAGTTTTATTGTGTTTTTCATACAACGCAACACTCCTTACAATCAAAACTTCTTAATTAATGATACTAAAAAAATAAAACAGGTAGGTAGACACCTGTTCACTCTTTTTCTCCAATATCCTTTAGATATTGCTCTCGTTCTTTTTCAGAGAGTCGTTTAAGATAGTTTTCCTTTAATTCTGGTTCATCTTTAAATTTGTCCCAATCTTTAAAACGATATGACAACTCAGGATCATAACTCATTGAACCTATTTTTTTAGCTCTATATTGTAAAGAAGCTGAAAATCCGAACTTCTCCGGTTCATTATTTATATAGCCATCGATTATAATATCCCCCATAGGATTGATGGTCAATTCTTTTTCAAACGTTATGGTTTTGATAAAGTGATGAATATCTCTTTTGTGTAAGTGCTCTTCAACCTTAGGTTTCATCTTCTTTGCAAAATCTTCTGCTTTTTCCTGATCGCTTTTCTCTTCCACTACTTCATCTGACAGACTCTTATTAATGTACTCTACAATAAAAACAGTTACTGAGATGATGACGGCCACAATTATAATAGAAAATTTCATTGTATTTCTCATAAAAAGCAAAACTCCTTAATGGATTTTTAATCCATCGACTAATGAAATTGACAAAATAAAAACAGGTAGGCATGTACCTGTTTTACTCTTTTTCTCCAATGTCCTTTAGATACTGTTCACGTTCCTTTTTAGAGAGACTATTCAAAAAATCTTCTTTCACTTGCGGATCAAAATCATCCCAGTTCTCGAAACGGTCTGATAAATCAGATGAAATGCTCATAGAACCCACCTCTTTAGATCTATATTCTAATGATGCAGAGAACTCAAATCTTTCTGGTTCACCATTCACGTATCCTCTAATTCTTATATATCCCATTGGATTAATGGTTACTCCCTTTTTAAAAGATATGGTTTCGATAAAATTATGAATATCCATTTTACGTAAACGCTTTTCTATATTCGGCTTCATTTCCTCTGCGAACTCTTCTGCCTTCTGTTGTTCATTTTTCTCTTTTTCTTCCAAGATAGCCTTTCCTCCAGATTCATTTGTTTGAGATTGCTTACCATTTAAAAGAATCAGTGTAACTGAAATGATAGTAATAATTATCAAGACAATTATAATCGAAATTTTATTTCCCATATGAAATATCTTCCACCTCTTAAAAGTTATAATATTCTTCTTTAGATATTACTTAAATACTACAATTATTATAGATATTTATATCTTTCTATAATATAATATATATGATAAATATTACAGGAGTGTAAAAATTGACCACAAAAAGCTCAATTAATCAACTTAGCGATAAAGATTATAATGATATATCGTCAGAGTCTTATGATATTGCCAATTATGCCCACCAGAAAGATATACGCTTAAAAAGCGGTAAAACCATGTATGTCGTCGACCATATAGAAACCAAAAAAGGCCTTAATGCACTAACCCTTGTCTCGAGAGAAGATTATCGTAACTCAAACAAAGGAAAAGACCTCACAAAAATCAAAAACGCCGTCATCGCCTACCGCGGGTCAGAACCGATTGGGGCAGGCCAATATAAAGATACCATTAAAAAACATGGAAAAAAAGAGTCAGATGATCTTCTTTCTACCATTTTGACAAAGCTGCCTCCTTTTAGCCAGTCAGAGACGTCAAAGGAAGTCACGACGAAAGTGACGACAGGGACAACGACCTATACAAATGAGATTGTACAAGATTGGTTGATTTCAGATACGAAGTATTTGATTAAAAATATCCCCTTTGAACACGGCGCAGAGAATCAAATGGTGCAAGCGGACCGGTATGCGAAAGAGATCCATAAGAAAATGCCGAATGCGAAGATGTATGTGACAGGGCATTCACTTGGCGGGTCAAATGCTTCTTATGTTCTTGTCAAAAATGATTTTATTCAAGGCGGGGTCACCTTTGAGAATCCGAATATTTACCCAAATCTATCGGATGGTCTGCAAGCCAAAGCATTAAAAGGTGATTACCGTAGTAGATTAACAGAATATATCAATCTCAATGACGGGCTTTCTCTCTTAAATCGTCATACGACAGAAATCGGTCGTGTGAAAGTGATGTATGATGCCGCTTTACCTGAAGGCGTCGATTACACTGAGGACTCCTCAAAGGCCGTCCAATTTATGAAAAATCTCCTCAATCGGGCAATGAGTGTGAATCCTTCACTTGATGCGAATTTATTTCTTGAAGCCCTCGCCGGCAGCCATGGCTTAGACCGGTATTCCTTTTCGTCAGATGGCTCCGTTCAAACCATTGATGATATGTTGAGAAAAAACCCTTCTCTCACTGCCGCCATGTTACATCAATTGAGTCAATCAAATGTTCATCCGCAAAGTGTGGTAGCGATTTTAATCAAGTCGCATGTTCTCATGAACACAGGTCGTAAATTCTCTACATATGCCGAGCACCATATGCAGCAAATCATTCGCAAAATTGAGAAACTCGATGACAAAGTGGATCAATCGGTGGAACGCGTTCGTTCAAGATACAAACAAATTGTCGGTTTTGGTTCGTATGACCAGCTGACGGCTTCAGATGTGGATGCTGTGATTCGCCACTTAAAAACAGAGGGTCTTGAAAATGAGTTCTATTCGGTCAAAAAGTATGATGCCGCGATTGATCATGCGATGGATATGAAACGGTGGATGGACTCAATATCAGATGATATGAGCCAGCTAGGAAAACAATACCACGATGCAGATACAACCCTTGCCAAGAATATGGGAATTTCTTAAGGAGTACGACAAATGGAATTTTCAAAGAAACAACCAACAGACGCAGATCGTTTTTTGCAGAGAGTCACAGATACGCATACATCTAGCTCCATCTTCTCTCAAGCAAACTTTAACACGGAAGACATGACACCAGCAGAGCTGGCTGCTTTGAAGGCAAAGATCAAAGAAGAACAGAAAACAGCGCTGATCAGAGCCATCCGGCATCAACTTCAAAATGAATTTGCAGAGGATCGCCAAGAAGCCAAAAAAATAGTAGATCTGATTGATGACCTTCTGATTAACGTGTACAAACATCAAAGGAACATCCAAACCCATATGTCAGGTGAAGCCATTGACGCCTTAATCGAAAAAATCGAAAAAAGACTCACATTTTTTGAGCTGAAAGAAGATGTTCAATCCGCCATCGACTCGATCGGCATTTAAATGAACCTGCCATCCCGTGAATCTTTTCCCCGTCTCACTCGTATATACTAAAAGAGTGATTGATTTGAAAGGAGATCTGTTTGTGGGATATATGTTGTTATTTTCGGTTGTGATCGGTCTTGTCCTGACCCTTTTGCTCACACCACTCAGGTTAATCGTTAGAAAGAAAGGGACTGAACAACAGGTGCCGCTTATGTGGATTGCGGGACTGGCACTGCTGTTTATCATCGGGATTTTCGGCTTCTACTACATCACCAATTTAGACCGCAACCCATCATCACTGTGGCTCATTGGACTTGTTGTGACAGCAGCAGGTGCCTTTTTATCAGTGGGATTGGAGCGGAAGATCAAGGGCGTATTATTTCTCATATTATTGCTGCTCGGTGTTTATATGGCAACCGCTTTTCTATTTAATGCAAATGAGAAATTCGACGTGTCTAAAATGGAGCAAAAAGTCGAAATCAAAGCGTTCGATGAGACAGAAACACCTGCGAGTGTACCACCGCAATTTGCTCGCAATAAGATGAAGAAATCGTTCGGACAGGTGCCAAACACGAGTTACTACGAGCTTGGCAGCTTGCAAATTCAGAAGGTCAATGGAGAGTATGTGTATATCGCTCCCGTCGAGTTCTCCGATTTCTTTAAATGGATTCGTTCTGGCAGCACACCGGGTTACTTTACACTAAGTGCGACCGACTCATCTGCCAATCCAAAGTTTGTGAAAACCGAGATGGTCTATACGCCTTCTTCCTATTTCAATAAGGAAATTGAGCGGCATATCCGTCTTCAGTACCCAGATTTGATTTTCTATGGAGACACGCAGCTGGAGATCAATGATGATGGCAAGCCTTATTACATCCAAACATTTGGAGATTTCATCTCTGCACGAAACGGGTTTAAAGCTTCCGGTGTAGTTGTTGTGGATGCCAAAACAGGTGAAACGAAGAAATATTCCTTAGACAAAGTACCAGCCTTTATTGATGGCGCTGTGTCACCAGAGGCTGTCAGTCTGCAGAATAGTTACTTCGGCAACTATGTACATGGTTTCTGGAACAGTATGTTTGGAAAATCAGATGTGAAGCTGCCTTCAGACGAGGGAACGGAAGCCAATGTAAGTCCGGTGTTTGATTCAAAAGGGGATATGTATTACTTCACAGATTTCACCAGTCCAAAAGAGGGCGTTGATTCCATGCTCGGGTATGCACTAACAAATGCCCGAACAGGAAAAGCCACGTATTATACGGGTAATCTTGAAGAATCCTACATGGATTCACAGGGAGCTTTGCAAATTATTGAGAAACGATTTATCGAGAAGAAATGGAAGGGCCGCATGCCGATTCTTTATAATTTCTACGGGGAAGCTAGCTGGCTTACACCTGTTCTCGATTCAAACGGGTTCCTGCAAAACTACTTTATTGTTTCGGCAGCCAATCCTGAAATCGCCGCATACGCTTCTACACCAAACGAAGCACTAAGAGCCTATAAAACAGCTCTTCAAAAAGGCGGCGGTACCGTCAATAGTTCATCAAAGCAAGAAAAGAAAGAGTCAACAGGCAAAGTGAAGAGGGTGTATAAGGAAAAGACCGGTGATTATACAACCGTCACCTTCTTACTAGACGATGGGAAAAACTACACCATGTCATCTGAAAAAGAGCCTCTTATTATTTATTTAAAAGAAGGCGATCAAGTCACCATGAAGTACACAGATACAGGTGAGATTTTCCTCCCAGTCGATGAAATCAACATCAAAGGATTATAAAAAAAGACGTTTCTCCTACTGCGGAGAAGCGTCTTTTTTCTCTTTTCTCAACAACTCAACAAGCAATTCCTTATTTTTATTCCCACCTGTCATCGGGGATTCGACATAGGAAAATGTCCGTTTAAAGTCCATTCCCCTCAAAGAAATGACAGCCAATTCCCCGCCAATGCTGCCCCGCTGGAGCACATATTTAGATAAAACAGACAGCCCCATTCCATGAATGACAGCTTCTTTAATCGCTTGATTGCTGCTAAATGTCACAAAGGTCCGCGCTTTCAGTCCATTTGATTTCAGGACGTGCTGTAAGTATTCTCCTGTCCCAGATCCTTCTTCTCTTGTGATCCATGTTTCATTTTGTAATTGATCAATGGTGACATCCTTTTTCTTTGCAAACGGATGGTCTAATGGGGCAACGATATACAGTTCATCCTCTAGGAACGTTTCTACAGAGAGTTCTTTGTCATTGGTTTGTCCTTCAATCAGTCCGATGTCGACATGGAACAACCGAACATGTCTAGCGATCGCCTCTGTATTATCAATGACTACTTCAATATCAACATGCGGATAGAGCTGATGAAATTGCGCCAAAATTTGCGGCAGCACATACTCCCCAATGGTAAAACTCGCTCCAATCGTGAGCTTCCCTCGTGCCAGATGATGATGCTCATAAATATCCTGCTTCGCCTGTTCATATAAACGAATGATTTGTTTTGATCGATGGTACAGCATATCCCCAGTTGGCGTCACCGTTAATTGCTTTGGCGAACGATTGAGCAGAACCGTCTGAAATTCCTGCTCCAAGTTCTTAATGTGAAGACTGACACTCGGTTGAGAAATCCGTAGCTTCTGAGCTGCTTTTGTAAAGTTTTTCTCTTCTACCACTGTCACAAATGTCTTCAGTGCATCATAATACATCTGTCCCTCTCCTATCAGAAATCTTAATCCTACATCTTCAATACATATATCTTACTAATTCCTTTCCAACTCGTAAAGAACAGCCTAAACCAATCAATTTAATAAAAATATTTACTAATTTTTTTAAAGACTCTATACTGAAAGGAGATATTTTCTATAGGAGGTGCTGACTTGGCAGCTAAAATAAAGGACATTGCGGAAAAAGCCGGATTATCCATCGCCACCGTGTCTCGCGTACTGAACCAAGATCCCAACCTATCGGTTACGGATCAAACACGTGAGAGAGTATACGCGGCAGCAGAAGCTTTGTCCTATCAAAAAAAGACATTCAAACATTCACTAAAAAAAATTGCCTTTCTCTATTGGATGACCGAAAAAGAAGAGCTTGAAGATATTTATTTTAAATCCATTCGTCTAGGCATTGAGGAACTCACCAATACCAGAAGCTTAAATGTTACCGCTTACAATCCATCTGATGGTCTTCAATCGATTGATCCTTCTACAGAAGGCATCATCGCCATCGGTCGATTTAAAAAAACTGAGCTTGATCAATTATATGCGATCACAAAACATATCGTCTTTATTGATACATCACCAGATGAAGACCGCTTTGATTCTGTGAAACCAAACCTGAAACGAATTGTAGAAAAGATTATCGATTCTTTTATCGAAAAACAGCACATATCCATCGGATTTATCGGCGGGACAGATCTTGATCTCAATACAAATAGGCGGATTCCAGATATTCGTGAAACGACCTTCCGCCAGTACATGACAGCACACAATAAACTGGATGAACAATTGGTCTATATCGGTCACCACTTCTCTGTAGATGAAGGCTATTCATTGATGATGAAGGCGATCGACGAGCTCGGCGATCACCTGCCAACCGCTTTTTGTGTCGCAAGTGATCCTCTTGCGATAGGCTGTTTACAAGCATTAAATGAACGCGGTTTTTCTTTACCAAATCGAGTGAGTGTCTTTAGTATCAACGATATTCACGTCTCTCAATATGTGTCACCACCGCTCACAACTTATCACATCCATACCTCTTTACTTTGCGAAACAGCTGTCGATTTACTTTTAGAAAGACTTGTTGATGGCAGAACATTACCAAAAACCGTGCTGATTGCCTCAGAACCTGTCTTTCGGAAAAGCACGATATAAACAGCTGGAAGGCCTGCCGTATATGGTGGGCTTCTTTTCTCTTTATTTCAGTAAAAAATTTTACTTAATAAATTTAATAAAATGTGTTTACTTTTTTTACTCAAGTTGATATTCTCACATTAAGAAAGCGTTTTCTTATCATCTGTGAAAAAAGAACGAGAGGGGATTACGAATGAAAAAGGGAAAATGGGCGACATTATCGGCAGTCGTTGGTACTGCTGTGCTGCTGCTGTCAGCATGCGGACCAGGAGATGACAATTCAAGCGGTACACAGCCGGCATCTACAGGTACAAAGACCTTGCTAGTGTGGGAGGATGTCAAAAAGTCTGATGGGATTCAAGACGCCGTCAAAGAATTTGAAAAACAAAACGACGTGAAAGTCAAAGTAGTCGAAAAAGCATATGCCGACCAAATTGAAGCGCTTCGTCTTGATGGCGCAGCCGGCACTGGTCCAGATGTCATCACCATGCCTCACGACCAAATTGGATCAGCTGTCACAGAGGGATTGTTACAAGAAATCAAACCAGATGAAAAAGTGATCAATTCCTTCACAGACGAATCGATTCAATCACAAACGATAGATGGTAAGCTGTATGGCCTGCCAAAATCCGTTGAAACCACTGTGCTTTTCTATAACAAAGACCTTGTCAAAAAGGCACCAACGACACTCGATGGCTGGTATGACCTTTCGAAAAAGCTGACAAAGGACGGGAAATACGGTTTTGTTGCGAAGTGGGATGAAATTTATTACGCAGAAAGTGTATTAGGCGGTTCAGGTGGCTATATTTTCAAACAGAAAAACGATGGTTCTTATGACGTCAATGATATTGGTCTTAATAACGATGGTGCCATCGAAGGTGGAAAATACATTCAGACATTCTTTAGCGAAGGACTTTTCCCGAAAGGCATCATTGGTGAGCAAGGAATCAATGTCCTCAATTCCTTATTCACTGAGAAAAAGGCAGCGGCTGTGATTTCTGGTCCATGGTCATTTGGTCCTTATAAAGAAGCGGGTATCGACTATGGCGTGACGGAACTGCCAACACTCCCTAACGGAAAACATATGAGCTCGTTCTTAGGTGTAAAGAGCTACAACGTCTCCTCTTATTCTAAAAATAAAGAACTTGCCGAGAAATTTGTTGAGTTTATCACGAACGAAAAAAATTCGAAAAAGCGCTTTGAAGTAACAGAGGAAATTCCACCAGTGAAAAAGCTGATGAAAGACCCAGTCATTACTGAAAATGCTAATGCGGATGCTGTTTCAAAGCAAACGAAATATGCCACGCTGACACCGAACAATCCAGAGATGGCAGAGGTGTGGAAGCCGATTGACAGCGCATTAGGGCTGATTGCGACTGGCCGTACCGATGTGAAAAAGGCATTTGATGATGCGGTCAAACAAATCGACTCGCAAATTAAAGCGAATCACTCCAAATAAACACCAAGCGCAGGTAGCTGTTCATCTGTCATGCTGCCTGCACTTGATCTAATTTCATATGAAGTAGGTGTTAAACGTGACGGGTAACCTTGAACTAGACCGCACACACATAGTGGAATCAAAGACACACCGGAGACGGGCGCTAATGTTCTCTCTTATACCCGGGATGGGGCAAATATACAACAAACAGTATGGCAAAGGGGCACTCTTTTTCCTGTTTGGCGTTTCTTTTCTACTTGTGTTTTATGATTTATTCAATATTGGCTTCTGGGGGCTGTTCACACTTGGTACGATGCTGCCTCGTGACAACTCTGTTTTCCTTTTAGCAAAAGGAATTATTGCACTTTTAACAGCTGGATTTGGCATCGGTTTTTATGTACTCATGATACGAGATGCATTTATGAACGGAAAGAAACGTGATCAAGGGGTTCCGCTTCATTCCATCCGTGCTCAATACCATCAGCTCATCGACCAAGGCTTTCCTTACTTAATGAGCACTCCTGCTTTCTTTTTACTTCTATTCTCTGTTGTCTTTCCTATTATGTTCAGCTTTGCGCTGGCCTTTACAAACTATGATTTATACCACTCGCCTCCTGCCAATCTCATTGATTGGGTAGGCATCAAAAACTTTCAAAATATCTTTTCAATCGATATTTGGAGAGACACATTCATTGATGTACTAGGCTGGACGGTCGTATGGACGTTGGCTGCATCGACCCTTCAATGTGCTGTCGGCATTTTCCTAGCGGTTCTGCTCAATCAAAAAGATTTAAAAGGAAAACGGTTTTTCAGAACGATTTTGATTCTGCCGTGGGCTGTTCCAGGATTTGTGACCATTTTGGTGTTTGCTGGATTGTTTAACGACACGTTTGGTGCGATCAACAATACCCTTTTTGCATCGATTGGAATTGATCCAAAACCATGGCTGACAGATCCATTTTGGAGCAAAATCGCTCTTATTGCGATGCAGACTTGGCTTGGTTTTCCTTTTGTGTTCATTATGACAACTGGCGTTTTGCAGGCCATTCCTGAAGATTTATACGAGGCTGCAACCATTGATGGGGCAAATTTCTTTCAGAAATTCCGTTCCATTACATTACCGCTTGTCCTCTATTCAATTGCACCTATATTAATCACGCAATATACGTTTAACTTTAACAACTTTAATATCATCTATTTATTTAATGGCGGGGGGCCACCTGTTGCTGGATCTACAGCGGGGGGCACAGACATCTTGGTGTCTTGGATTTACAAACTGACGATGCAGTCTTCTCAATATGCACTCGCTGCCGCTGTTACGATCTTACTATCAATCTTCGTCATTGCCATTGCACTTTGGCAGTTTAAGAGAACGAATTCATTCAAAGAGGAGGACATGATGTGATATGGGATCAAAACAAAATAAGCTCATTCGCCTGAGTATCACTTATTTCATCCTTTTCATTGCCTCCGTTTGTATTCTATATCCACTCCTTTGGACGATCGGCGCTTCCTTTAATCCTGGGAACAGCCTGATGAGCACAAGCATGTTTCCGAAGAATCCAACGTTCAGCCACTTTACAGAACTCTTCTTCGGTCAGGGAGCACTTTATGCAAAATGGTATTGGAACTCAATGAAAATCAGTATTGCGACTATGCTCTTAACGTTGATCCTTGTCAGCTTTACAGGCTATGCCTTTTCTAGGTTCCGATTCAAAGGACGCAAAAATGGGCTAATGCTCTTTTTGCTGTTGCAAATGATTCCTCAATTTTCAGCGCTGATTGCCATATTTGTATTGGCTCAAATGCTTGGACTCATTAACAGCCACCTCGCATTGATTTTGATTTATGCAGGCGGACAAATTCCGATGAATACGTATTTAATGAAAGGCTATCTTGATGCGATTCCAAAGGATCTCGATGAATCAGCCAGAATGGATGGCGCAGGGCATTTCCGGATTTTCATCCAAATTATTATGCCGCTTGCCAAGCCGATTTTAGCCGTTGTTGCCATCAACTCATTTACAGGACCGCTCGGTGATTTCATTATCTCCAGTGTCATTGTCCGCTCACCCGAAATGTATACGCTCCCAATCGGTCTATACAATCTTGTATCAGACAAAATGGGTGCTAGCTACACGACCTTTGCAGCAGGGGCTTTACTCATTGCGATTCCAGTTGCTTTATTGTTTCTTGTTTTACAAAAACAATTTGTATCCGGCCTCACACAAGGCGGGACAAAAGGATAAGGGGAGATTTGATGAAGAAATGGTTGCTTGTCACTGTTGTCGTTTTCTTTCTGATGGGGTTAGGTATTCTGCCTGAAGCAAAGGCTGATACGATTTCGGTGAAACCGATCAATGGATTGCAAGGTGATTTCATCAAAGGAGCCGATATCTCCATGCTCGCAGAAGTGGAGCGAAGCGGCGGCAAATACTACAACCAAAACTGGCAGCAGGTTGATCCGCTCAAGCTATTAAAAGAGAAAGGTGTCAACTATGTGCGCATCAGACTCTGGAACCATCCATACGACAACCAAGGCCGTGCCTATAACGGGGGGACAAACGATTTAAATACCGCCATTTCTCTCTCGAAACGTGCAAAAGCACAAAATATGAAAGTGCTGCTTGATTTTCACTACAGTGATTTCTGGACCGATCCCGGTAAACAGTTCAAACCGAAAGCTTGGACCAATCTCTCCCAAAGCGATTTAGAAAAAGCTGTTGGCACTTACACAAGCGATGTACTTAAAGCGATGAAAGCACAAAATGCCCTACCAAATATGGTACAGGTCGGGAATGAATTAAATTCAGGTATGCTTTGGCCGAACGGAAAGAGCTGGGGTGAAGGCGGCGGTGAATTTGACCGACTCGCTGCTTTGCTAAAAGCGGGGACAAATGCTGTCCGCTCTGTCGATTCAAACATCAAAGTCATGCTTCATCTTGCACATGGAGGGGACAATGGTGCATCTCGCTGGTGGTTTGATGAAATCACCAAACGAGGCGTTTCGTTCGATACGATCGGTTTATCTTACTACCCGTATTGGGACGGGGGATTTAGCGGTCTTACTAACAACATGAATGATATTAGCGCCCGCTATAACAAAGATGTCATCGTGGTAGAAACCGCCTACGGCTTTACGACAGCAAATGGTGACAACCTCGATAACTCATTTAACCAAGATTCAGTCAATACGGCCGGTTATCCAGCATCACCACAAGGGCAGGCATCTTTTATACGAGATCTATCAGAAAAAATTTCACAAGTAAAAAACAATCGCGGGAAAGGGTTCTTTTATTGGGAGCCGCTTTGGATTCCAGCAAAAGGTGCTCCATGGTCTAGTCAATACGGGCTCGCTTATATTCAAACAACCGGCACAGTCGGGAATGCTTGGGAAAATCAGGCCATGTTTGATTTCAACGGAAAAGCCCTGCCTTCTCTTGATGTATTTAAACAAATGACACCGTAATTAAACAGATAGGACGTGACAAAATGGGAAAGCGTTACCCACTCGTTCACCCAAATGTGAAAGGCTTTTTGCATGGTGGCGACTATAATCCTGATCAATGGCTTCATATGCCGGAGATCATTGACGAAGATTTTCGATTAATGAAGCTTGCACACTGTCAAACATTCTCTATCAACATTTTCGCTTGGAGCAAGCTCGAGCCAAAAGAAGGGGAATATGATTTTGCCTGGCTGGATGATATCATGGACCGCTTGGCAGCGCAGGGAGCTCACGCCATTCTCGCCACGCCAAGCGGAGCAAGACCTGCTTGGCTCTCGCAAACATATCCAGAAGTCTTACGCGTTGAAGCAAACCGCCAGCGCAACTTACACGGACTTCGCCATAATCATTGCTTCACCTCACCGGTTTATCGAGAAAAAACGAATACACTCAATCGTTTGCTTGCTGAACGCTACAAGGACCATCCAGCGCTGATCATGTGGCACATTTCAAATGAATACGGCGGTGAATGTCATTGTGATCTTTGCCAAGAAGCATTTAGAGACTATTTGAAAGACAAATACAACCATGACCTTGAAGCTTTGAACCAAGCATGGTGGACGGGGTTTTGGAGCCACACATATAGTGATTGGTCACAAATCGAGTCACCTGCACCTCACGGGGAGCACATGATTCACGGCATGAACCTAGATTGGAAGCGTTTTGTCACAGCGCAAACGATCAATTTTTATCAAAATGAAATTGAACCACTACGAGAATTAACACCTCATGTGCCAGTAACCACCAATTTTATGGGCGACTATCCGCATATGCGTCCATTCCTTGGACTGGATTATCATCAATTTGCAAAAGAAGTCGACGTGATCTCATGGGATAGCTATCCAGCATGGCATAGCGGCAGAGAATCCACTGCAGAATTAGCGTCAAACGTCGCCTTCGTTCACGATTTGTATCGTTCATTAAAGGGTGGTCAGCCGTTTCTTGTGATGGAAAGCACACCAAGCCTCGTGAACTGGCATGAAGTGAATAAGGTGAAGCATAAAGGAATGGCACAGCTCTCTGCCATGCAGGCGATTGCCCACGGGTCCGACTCCGTCCTTTATTTCCAGTGGAGACAAGGCCGGGGCGCCTCTGAAAAATTCCACGGCGCTGTTGTGGATCATTCAGGACATGAACACACGCGTGTGTTTCAAGAAGTCGCTGATTTAGGAAAACAGCTGGAGCAGCTTCAACCGATTGCGGGTACATCCGTTCAACCAGAGGTCGCCATCATATATGATTGGGAAAACCATTGGGCAATTGATGATGCGCAAGGCTTAAATAATACCAACAAACGCTATGTAGAGGCTTGCCAAACTCACTATCGTAGTTTCTGGAAAAAGGGCATCCCTGTTGATATTGTCGGGATGGAAAAGGACTTCTCATCCTATCGAGTGCTTGTGGGACCAATGCTCTACATGATCAAACCAGGTGTGGCAGAAAAGATTGAAGCCTTTGTCAAAGAGGGCGGCATTTTTGTGGCAACGTACTGGAGCGGCATGGTTGATGAAAACGACCTCTGTTTCCTCGGTGGTTTCCCTGGCCCTCTCCGCCATGTACTTGGTGTTTGGGCAGAGGAAATCAACACATTGATGCCAGATGAACACGTTTTAATGACCACAGGAAATGGACGCACCTACCATGTCGGGCAATATTGCGAATCCATTCACCCAGAATCAGCCTCTGTGTTAGGGCATTTTGAGAATGGCTGCTATGAAGGACAGCCCGCCCTTACTGTCCGTCCATTTGGCAAAGGGAAAGCATACTATATGGCTTCTGAAAATGAGCAAGCGTTTTATGATGATTTTTACGAAGATCTCATCACAGGAATAGGGATAAAGCCGATCCTCTCCTCTTTAATTCCAGAGGGAGTCAGCGTCCAGAAACGAACAGATGGATCGCAGGACTTTGTGTTTATGATGAATTTTACAGAACAGCAACAGAACATTTCACTAGATTCAGCGGAAAGCTATGAAAATATGCTGACTGGACAGCATACATCTCAACAGTTACAACTGAATCCTTACGAATACGTTATTTTGAAAAAATAGTGTGAAAGAAGCGTCCATCCAAAGGGCGCTTTTTACTTTTTGTTGAATCTAAATACCTATATAATTCCTCCCGGTAGTAGATTATCAATAGAAGTATTATTTTTTATCTAAATTTTTTGACATATTGAAAACCGCACCATGATTGGCCCCGCCATCCTTTTTTACCATTGTATAGGTATGAAAGCGGTTGCCTAATACTCATATTTTTGATACTCTTTTTTTCAATGCAAATGTGGGATTGCATTGGTAAAAAAACAAACAAATGTAAACGGTTTATTGTAGGGGGAGGGGCTTATGTTAACGTTTGTTGGATTGTTGATTATTTTAACGATTGTTGTTTTGCTGATTTGGGGGAAAGCAAGTCCAATTGTCGCCATGGTCATGGTGCCTTTAATAGGGGCGCTCATCGCAGGATTTGGTATCAATGACATTCAAACTTTCTTTGAACAAGGGATTATCAAAGTTTTGCCAGTGGCGACCATGTTTATCTTCGCCATTTTATTTTTTGGCATTTTACAAGATACAGGGTTCTTTGAACCTGTAATTAAAACGTTAATCAAGCTGACAAAAGGGAATGTTGTCACAGTTGCGATGGGAACTGCCTTGATTGGAGTCATCGCACACTTAGACGGAGCAGGCGCTACAACCTTTTTATTAACTGTACCTGCACTGCTTCCACTTTATAAAAAATTACATATGAGTCCTTATTTATTGCTATTGTTAATCGGGACGAGTGCTGGATTAACCAATATGATTCCATGGGCTGGCCCCACAGGACGGGCAGCTAGTGTCCTAAATATGGACCCATCTGAACTGTGGGTACCGCTTATTCCCATTCAGCTAATCGGGGTCGTGCTCGTATTAGGAATGGCATTCATTTTAGGAAAAAGAGAAGAAAAACGAATTCGGGTGAAAATCGCGGCAAATGAAATAGCTGCTGTCCAATTAGAAGGCGCCGATTGGGATCGTGCTATTCAATCGATCAGCGAAACAGGCGATGCGTCTTTAAAGCGTTATCACTTAATGTGGGTCAACCTCATTCTATTTTTAGCTGTTGTTGTCCTTCTCGTGCTGAACGTGATTCCTGCTAGTTATATGTTTATGATTGGTCTTTCACTAGCACTTTTGGTGAACTATCCGAATGTGAATGTACAAATGGAGAGAATTAAGGCGCATGCTCCAAGTGCACTAATGATGGCAGCTGTAATTTTCTCCGCAGGTTCTTTTTTAGGAATTCTTGAAGGAACGGGCATGCTGAAGGCGATTGCAGTGGACAGTATTCACATTTTGCCAGCTTTCTTACTGCCATTTTTACATATCATTGTGGGGATATTTGGGGTTCCACTTGATATGCTGACAAGTACGGATGCCTATTATTATGCACTCTTGCCGATTGTCGAATCGATTACATCAGAGGTTGGTGTGTCAGGGACATCTGCGGCATACGCCATGATGATTGGAAATATCATCGGCACCTTTGTCAGCCCCCTTGCACCTGCTGTATGGCTTGCCATCGGTCTTGCAGGGGTCGATATGGGGAAACATATCCGCTACTCCTTCTTTTGGATGTGGGGGTTCAGTATCGTTTTACTCATCATCGCCAAACTGATTGGCATCATATAAAAAAGAAAGACATGCGCAAACCAGCGCATGTCTTTTTCTTTTGAATTATGAAGGATATTCACTTGTGTGAATGTCTGTTTTCGGTTTTCTAATCAGTGACATCAATCCAACGATTAGCAACAAGATCATCGGAACGAAAGCAAGACCAACAGTTCCAATTAAAAGAGTCACAGCCGAAACCAAGAAAAGAATACCAGAAAGCACGGCACGGCGGTCTGTTTTCAAAACAATCACACCAACAAGGGCTAAGACAGCCGCAATTGCGGAAACAACCATAAACTGAACGCCAAAGGCATGAACCGATGCCTCAAGTGTTTCAACTGGCAAGGCGCTGCCTTCCTCTTTTAACACTTCATTCAATTCTTCATAAACTGCTGGGTCCACAGAAAGCATCAATGCCCCAAAACCAACACCAATTACGTTGAGGACAATACTGATAATCCCCATAATTTTTTCACCTTTACGCTTAATCATTGATAGAAACCTCCTAAAAAGTTAAATTAACCTGTTTTTACTTCTCGCTTTTGGAAGACGATTAAAGCAACCGCCAAGAAGATGGCCCAGTAAATGACTAGGACCGTTAGTGAGAATCCTAGGGACATGCCTTCGATGACAGTAACCTGTTCCATAAAGTATTGGGATGGATCATTTGCGAATAACAAATATTTTGTCCAATCAAAGAAGAGCATTAAAATACCTGTAATCGTTCCACCTACAATATAAGCTAACACACTAATGGCAATGGAGATAGCTTCACTTCTGAATATCGTTGATATAGCGAACGAAAGTGTCCCTAGCACAACAAACATTGCGCAATTAGCTAAATAATAAAAAACCATATTGGCAAACTGCGAGCGTTCAATCACTTCACCATTTTGATAGATCACACTCACATAATCAGTATTGAGTCCGAAGAAAATGGCACCCAATATAAATGACAAGATAAACAGCACCACCACCAGTAGAAGAGCATACAGTTGCACCGTAATATATTTAGATATTAAAATTTTTAGTCTTGATGGTGGGCGAATCAATAATAATTTAATTGTACCATGCTTGTATTCAGCCGAGACAATGGTGGAAGCGATAATGATCACAAACACACCTACAAGCTGAAGTAAACTGGCGTTTGTTTTCACATAGTCCCATACACTGTCGCTAAACTGATCAGCTGGCGGTAAGTTATGCTTGATTCGATAATCATTAATAGCGATCTCTTTTTCAAGGTTTCTTTTAAAGTAACCATTTTCTATTTCTTTGAGTTCCTTCTTGTTCTCAGTATTCATCATCTCTAGTTGGGCTTTCCAAGCTCCAGATGATTGATCTTCGTCATTTGTTTTGAGTGCAAAAATCAACGTCGCAATCATACCTAAAACAAGAAGCCCAACCATAATCCAAGTACCCACACGATAACTGATTTTCATCCACTCGTTTTGAATGAGGCGAATCATACGTCTGCCTCCTTTTTACCTGTTAAGCTTAAGAACTTATCTTCTAAGGTTTGTTTTTCTATTTTGATTTCGTACAAATGAATAGAAGCCTCGCTCAAATGACGAATCAATTGTGGCATTTTCTCTTCTAGGATGGAGAAGAATAAGTACTGCTCCTCTTCTCTAACTGTGATGCCTTCCTCAAATGCTTCAATGAGCTTTTGAGCTTCTTCAAGCTCACTTGATGCTACTTTCATTCGATAATTGACCAAATCATCCTGCTTCGTCTCTGCACGCTGATCCTCAATCGCAATCAGCTTTCCTTTTTGGATAATGGCGAAACGATCACACATCAATTCCATTTCTGACATGAGGTGACTTGAAACAATGACAGCAAGCCCTTCTTCCTTTGCCAGCCTCCTCAAGTAATCTCGTATCATACGAATTCCCTCTGGATCTAGTCCATTGGTCGGCTCATCTAAGATTAGCAGTTTCGGTTTATGTATCAATGCCTGAGCAATCCCCAAACGCTGCTTCATTCCTAATGAAAACGTACGGACACGCTTATGTTTCACATGCTGCAAACTAACTAGTTCTAGTAGTTCATCAATTCGACCTTCATCCACTTTTCCATTCATTCTGGCAAAATGAACAAGGTTTTGTCTTGCCGTTAAATGATTATACATTTCTGGATTTTCAATAATTGCACCGACATCTTGGATGGCATGCTGATATGAGGTTTGAATACTATGACCATTAATCAGAATGTCACCGGATGTAATGGGAGAAAGACCGACCATCATGCGAATGGTTGTCGTTTTTCCTGCGCCATTCGGTCCTAAGAAGCCAAAGACTTCGCCCGCTTGAACAGAGAAACTCAAGTCTTGAACAATCTTTTTCCCGCGAATATGCCTAGATACATTTTGCAGTTCTAAAACGTTCGTCACGTTACCTCTCCTTCTTTGTCTAAGTATCATCTATCATCTATTTCCTGATAAACACCATGATCCGTCAAAAATAGAAGAACACTTCCATATGGTACAGCAATGCCCAAAAGTTGTGAAGGGGATTAGGCAAAATTTAGAGAATCATCTGCCTTTTTTAAGGTGAGGTTAAGGTAATCATTTTAATAAGATCTTATTGCACGAAAGGGACTCCCCTAAATTTTATAGGAATTAGAACCTAAATCATAAATAGTATATTTTCAAATTCTTTAAGTATGATAAAATATATTAACTTCAGCTACTCCCTCAACATAAAGATATAATAGAGGCAAGCGATAAGATGTAGAGTTAGGTCACCTTGTCTTTTTTCAATACTGACTGTTGCAGGTGGTATTATTTTATCGTATGTAATGTCAGCGATGGTCTGCTTTGAGTCTTCCAATCTAACACGTTTATCTGCGAAACCTTTCTTTAGATAATAGGTAGTATCATTGATGATGAAACGCATCGTTGGATTTGTTTTGATTTTAGTTTGATCTTCGAATATCAACCTTCCTTTCTCCTTACATTCTATGCTCCAATTTGAGCGGTACATAGATCTGAAGGATATATTTTCTGTAGCTTTTACAACAGTATTCAAATTTGCATCCATAACCTCAACATTCACAAAAAACTCATCAAATATATGATCCAAAATTCTCTCAGCTTTATTTTTATAAAATCTTTTTATGAATCCAATGGGGACACCTTCTTTATTGATAATAGGGATGCATTTAGTCGTTTTTTTCATAACAGTTTTTTTGAAATATCCAAATTCCACTTCTACCACCCCATCGATAACTGATCTTCAAAAATAAAAGCTTTATAAAAATATAAAACACCTAATGAGCAAAGGAATTGAATCCCTTTGACAATTCAGGTGTTTTTTATACGTTAACAACAATCATATACATCATTCTTCTTCAAGCATTTATAGTAAGCTTGTCATGACCAAATTCTAATTATGAGAAGAACATTTCTTTGTCATTATACTTTCTTCACAAACTCCGATTTTAACTTCATCGCGCCAAAGCTAGGAATTTTACAATCAATATTATGATCGCCTTCGACTAAACGAATCCCTTTGACCTTCGTTCCTATTTTTAAAACCGAAGAAGAACCTTTGACTTTTAAATCTTTAATCACAGTGACCGTGTCACCATCACTTAATAGATTTCCATTCGCATCTTTGACAACAAGCTGCTCCTCTGCCACTTGTTCTTGTTCTAGCGACCACTCATGCGCACATTCAGGACAAATAAGCATGCTGCCATCCTCGTATGTATAGGTTGAACTGCACGATGGACAATTCGGTAGATTAGACATTTGTGTTTCCTCCAACTTTTTTTCATTCAGAACCATTTTACCACATTTCTATAGAAAGGAATGTGATAGAAAAGGAAACATTTTTCATCATTTACTTATCTCTTCCAAATGTCATGACAGCCGCAATATTCCTTGCTGTTCTCTCTACATACACACTGGCATCATGCATGGCTTCAGCCAGAGTCGTGACGCCAGGGACAATACTAAAAAGTGCATCAATGCCATGATCATGTACGACTGCACTGTCTTTTGAGAGGGACCCAGCGATGCCAATGACAGGGAGTCCATATTGTTTCGCAGCTTTGGCTACACCGATTGGCGTTTTGCCGTAAATGGTCTGCTGATCAATCCGCCCTTCCCCTGTAATGACTAGGTCAGCGTCCTTTAGTACGTCAGCAAAATGTACGGCTTTCAGTACAATATCGATTCCCTTTTGCAGATCAGCCTGTAAAAAGCCTAATAAACTCGCACCCAGTCCTCCTGCCGCTCCTGCACCTGCCGCATCACCAAAGGAGACATGAAGATGCTGCTTAGCCACTTGTGCAAAATGAGATAAATTCTTGTCCAACAGTTGAACCATTTCTGTATCTGCTCCCTTTTGAGGACCGAACACAGCAGACGCTCCTCTTTCACCCGTTAAAGGATTATCCACATCACACGCCACTTCCAGACGGACTGATCGCAATCTTGGATCCAGTCGAGATAGATCAATAGAAGCTAATTGATTCAGTGATCCACCGCCCGGCGTGAGGTCTTGACCTGCTTTATCGAGAAAAGAAGCACCTAAACCTTGCATCATGCCAACGCCACCATCATTTGTTGCGCTTCCGCCAAGCCCAATGATTAAATGCTTCGCACCTTTATCCAGCGCTGCAAGCATTAATTCTCCTGTCCCTCTAGACGTCGTGAATAAGGGGTTCCGTTTTTCTGGCGGGACAAGATGTAATCCTGATGCTGCTGCCATCTCTATGACAGCTGTCTGTCCATCTCCCAACATACCAAAAAAGGCATCCACAGGTTTGCCAAGCGGGCCTGTGACCACTTGCTTGACAATGGTTCCGCCTGTCGTATCCACTAACGATTGAACTGTGCCTTCTCCTCCATCTGCCATTGGGATTTTCATATATTCTGCATCTGGCAAAATAGAGCGAAATCCTCGTTCAATGGCACATGCTGTCTCATAAGCAGATAAACTTTCTTTAAATGAATCTGGTGCGATCACAATCTTCATCCAAAAACCCCTCGTTTCTCATTAAGTCCTCAGCCGAACAGCTGGAAAATACCAAAGATAATGGTCGATACAACGGTTAATGTCAAACCAATTAACGATTCAAAGGGCATTAATTTCAACCGTTCTTTTATATCCATTTGAACACTTCCTGCCGTTGCATGGAAAAAGCTTCCGTGCGGCATATGGTCTAGCACAGTTGCGCCAGCGTGAATCATAGCTGCGCCTGAAAGGGCAGATACACCAAGACCAATAAGAGTTCCGCTAAATACACCACTTGCAACTGCCGTCCCTGCAGTTGTCGAAGCTGTGGCTGCCGACATAAAAATTCCAGACGTTGGTGCAAGCAAGTAAGGAGGTAATCCCGAAGCGTCAAGCGCCTGAATAAATACCTCTTTCATGGAAGAATTCGATACAATTCCAGCTAATGTGCCTGTCCCTAGTAACATGATCGCTACACCTGACATTTTATGCAGCCCTGACATCGCATAATCATTGAGAAACTTCCCTTTTTTCATGAAAAGAGCGCCTACAATTCCTCCTATTGGTAAGGCAATCATTGGATCAATATTTATTTGAAACAACGGCCTCAAAGCTAACAAGAGAATGGTCACAAGCGGGCCTACAAGCGCTTGTAGAAAACCAGGTACTTGAACCTCGCCTTGGTCAGCTCCCTCTTCCAGAACAGGTGTCCCTTTATTCGCAAGCTTTTTGGCTAATACATACGTGACGGCTATCCCGAAAATAGCCGGTATGACACCTGCCGCCATCAGGGAAGTAAGCGGGACACCAAAGGCATCAGAGGCTGCAATAGCATTCGGATTCGGTGACATGATATTCCCCGCCTTCCCTCCTCCAATCATCGCAAGTAAAATACCCGTTTTAGAAAGTTTTGCACGCTTGGCAATGGCAAGTGCGATTGGTGCTACTGTAATGACTGCAACATCTACAAAAACACCCACCGTTGTTAAAATCATTGTTGCAAGTGCGAGTGCTAAAAGTGCCCTCGCCTCTCCAAGCTTTTTCACGATGGCCTCCGCAATAGATAACGCTGCACCCGACTCAATTAAAACCCCTGCCAGTACACCTGCCGCCATGATTCGAAGAACAGCCGGAATCATGTCCTTTGCGCCTTCCATCATGACGTTCACGGTCTGCACAACATCTACACCGCCAACCAAACCGCCAATAAATGCGCCTGCCAGCATGCCATAAGCAGGTGATACTTTTTTTAAAATAAGAACAATAGCGATCACAAGCGCAGTCAATGCGCCCAATGTACTTACTGTCACATCTCCACCCATACTCCATCCCTCCTGATTGTCTTTTCTTAATTGTAAGCGTTTACTCGTCGGGATCGAGTTGTGAATCTAGATGAACTTCTTTTATTTATTTCTTCATCCAGTTGTGCAAATGCACAATTAAGACAGTTGATTGTCCAATTGTGCTATGTACAGCTCCATCAACTGTTTCACATGACGAGGATCTTTTCCGGTCAATGCCTGGATTTTATCTAATCGATATCGCAGTGTATTGCGGTGAATAAATAGACGATCAACGATTCTTTGTAAGTCCCCGCCCTCTTCAATGTAAACCTTTAACGTTTGAACGAGTTCCGTTTCTTGTATCAGCGGATGATAAAAATCACTCCACCGTTTGCCCTCTTTGGCGGCTCTCGCTTTTATAAACAAGCTTTCAAGCTGATAAGATTCAAAGACATATATGCTTTCCTCTGGATGGAGCACCTTTCCTAACTGCAGGGCTTCTCTCGCATGCTGAAAGGACAATGGTAATTGACTCATGTCCTCAGCGACAGTTCCTACACCCACTAGCACTTGTCCATCAACTGCACCTGCCATTGTTTGCTGCAGCTGTTCGATCACATGCTTGAATTGATGGTCACATATCGGCTGTCTTAACAGGATCAATTCATGACGGAAGGTCATGCCTAGTAAATCATCCGCATTCTTATCGTATTGAATGGCATGCATCATTTTGTGTACAGTGTCCTCAGACGATGGAATCGGCTGAAAAACAATAGCCATTCGCCGCTTGTCTAAATCCATTCCAAGCCAGTCAGCACGGTGATTCAGTTGATGATCACCCATGTCAGACTCGGAGATGAGCTGATTCACAATTTCACTCTCTATTCGCTGCCGCCACTGGAAGCGTTCAAGCAGAAAAGATTGCTCTAAAACGAGCTCAGCTGCCATTTTCACCAGCTCGGCATGATGACGAATGCCCTCTGGTTCACCCGTAATCCCAATGACACCAACAACTTGTTCCCGAAAGCAAATAGGCAGATTGATTCCAGGTCTCACGCCTTTTAAGCGGCGGGATGTCTCCTGATCAATCTCCACACTATCTCCGCTTGACAGCACTAGACGTGCTCCATCATGTTTTTGTCCAATCCTTTTTCGTTCACCAGACCCAATAATGACACCATCTGCATTCATGACATTGATGTTTTGATGTAAAATATGCATCGTACGTTCAACCATCTCTTGCGCCAATTCACTGGTTAAAAATTGCATTCAGCATCTCTCCTGAAGGGGTTTTCATTCAATGTATCATAGTGTCATTGCACAATAAATGCAAAGCTCCAAAAAACAGCCGTTGACAAAGATACGCCAAAAAGTGTTTAATCAAATCAAGGGACCGACCGACAGTCTAGTCAAAAGAAAGGATGGCTTTATGAGAACCGTTAAACATCCTGAGGAACGCAAAAATGACATCTTAAATGCAGCAGAGAAGCTTTTTTCAACCAAAGGCTATCAGCAAACCACAATTATTGACATCCTCAAAGCCGTTGGCATTGCAAAAGGCACATTCTATTATTACTTTACTTCCAAAGAAGAAGTGATGGATGCAATCATTGACCGGATCATAAAAGCAGATATCATCGAGGCAAAGCGTATTGCCGCTGATCCAGATATCTCAGTGGTTGATAAATTATTTCGCATCATCATGGCACAATCTCCTAAACAGGGCAGCCATAAAGAAGGCATGATTGAACAATTTCATCAGCCTGCTAATGCAGAGATGCATCAAAAAAGCTTGATCAAAGCCATTACAGAGCTATCACCCGTTTTAGCAGAAGTCATTCAGCAAGGGGTAGAAGAAGGGATATTTCAAACAGATTACCCGCAAGAAACTGTCGAATTTCTCCTCGCTTCTGCACAGGTTATCTTTGATGAGGGACTTTTCCAATGGACCACAGCGGAAAGCATACAACGGGCTCTAGCATTTATCGCAATCCTTGAAGCCTCATTACATGCAGAAAAGGGAAGTTTCTCCTTCCTTCTCCAACGTTTAACTGGAGAACCGGAAGACAATAATCAGTGATTGGTTACTTCAATACCAATCCTGCATACATTATAGACTGACGGTCGGTCTAAAAGGAGAGTGATTTTCATGTCGTTATCAGCCAAAAATGGCTCCACCCATTTTATCTATCTCGTTCTCGGGCAAATTATTTCCGTTTTCGGGTCTTCCTTGATTCGTTTTGTTCTATCTTTACATGTCTTGGATATGACACATCGTGTTGATTTGTATGCTCTGCTTTTCGCTTTATCCAATATCCCGCTCCTCCTTTCACCATTAGCAGGAGCAATTGCTGACCGGTTTAACAGAAGAAATTTGATGATTTTATTTGATGTTCTTACTGGCATTATGATTCTGGCTTTTTATTTCTGGTTATTTTCAGGTCATGATTCACTTTATATGATTGGAGCCGTCATGATTCTCCTTGGTGTCATGAGTACGTTTTATGCTCCTGCTGTGATGTCCAGTATTCCTCAGCTAGTGAAAGAAGAAAAATTAGAACAAGCGAATGGCATCGTGAATGGCGTGCAGGCCCTTTCAGGTGTTGTCGCTCCTATCATTGGCGGCGTTTTATACGGACTCATTGGGAGCCAGGTCATCATAGGCGCTAGCAGCATTGTATTTTTTCTATCAGCATGCATGCTTTTGCGGTTAAATATCTCTTTCTCACCTAGCCCACTCGCAGAACCGATGACCAAAGTACTCTTGAAAGATATGAAACAAGGCTTTTCCTATATCGGAAGCCAGTCATTTTTAAAAAGAGCCATGCTGCTTGCAGCGCTACTAAATTTCATCCTCACACCATTTTTTATCGTTGGAGGTCCCATTATTTTAAGGGTCACAATGAAAAGCAGTGACATCATGTATGGAATAGGAATGGGCATCATTGAGTTTGCCGTCATCGCAGGCGCCCTGCTAGTTGGGCTTGTAGCGAAACATTGGCGAATTCCTACTTTGTATCGCTGGCTGCTCGTCATCGCAGTCATTTTGCTGCCTGTTGCTTTTTCAACATCCAAGATGGCCCTTCAATTTGGTACATTTCCAGCCTATTTTCTCTTTTTAGCAGGGTGTCTCCCAATTGCCATGCTGCTCACCATGATTTCGATCGTTGTCATCTCACATGTGCAAAAGAAAACACCCAATGCTCAATTAGGAAAAGTCATGGCCAATCTAACAATGGTCTCTCAATGTGCTGCACCGCTCGGTCAAATGATGTATGGGTTCTTGTTCAACACTTTTTCCGCTAGCATGTATGTGACCGTGTTAATCGTGAGTGCCTTGATGTTTGCACTTGCCTTCCTTACAAAAAATATGCTTCGACATGAAGGAGAATCAGCCTCATGAGATTGACGTTTATCAAGAAAGACCTAACCCGCCACCGTCTCATTTCAATCGGCTTAACCCTTTGCATCATGATGACATCATTTTTAGCAACAAGCGCTGCGCAAATGACAGCCCAGCTGAATGGTTCCATTTCTGATCTACTGCAATCAGCCAAAGCACCAGACTTTGTCCAAATGCACGATGGCAGCTTAGATGAAAAAGCGGTCGATATATTTTCAAGTAAACAGTCGATGGTGAAGGCACATCAAATTGTTCCAATGATTCCGATCGAACACATCAGCATCAAGTTCGGACAGGAGCCTGCTCAAGCGGGTGTGATGGATCATTTATTTGTAAAGCAAAATCGCTATTTTGATTTTCTTTTAAACGAACGAAATGAAAAGCTCACTGTAAATAAAGGAGAAGTAGCAGTCCCTATTTATTTTCAACAAAAATACCATTTAAAGATTGGCGAAAGGTTACTCATTACAAAAGGCTCTCATCAATTCTCTTTTCAAATCAAAACGTTCTTACGAGATGCCCAAATGAATCCAAGTCTTGTCAGTTCAAAGAGATTTCTTCTGCATGATGCGGACTGGGTAGCACTGAATCAAGTATTTCAAAAAAAGGAGTACTTAATTGAATTTTTATTGCATGATGCTAGTCAAGCAGATGCTTTTCAATCACTCTATCAATCATCTGAGCTGCCACAACAGGGGCCTGCTGTCACATTACCCCTGCTTCGCATGCTGAATGCCCTAACAGATGGTATGGTGATCGCCATTCTCCTTCTTGTCTGCTTTCTGCTCATTAGCATTTCCCTCCTTTCTCTTCGTCTCGCTATGACGGCCGCTATAGAAGAGGATGAACGTGAAATTGGAATCTTAAAAGTACTAGGAATCCCTTTATCAAAAATCAAACAATTATACGTTGGGAAGTATGCTGTGCTTGCCTGTATAGGGTGTATAGCAGGATATTTGATGACACTCAAGTTTGGTGATTTGTTTACAGCCAATATTCAGCAATATATGGGGAATCGCCTCTCTTTTATTCATCAGGTGATCCCGCTTTTGGTGTCAATTTTGACGGCAATGATCGTCATCTCATTCAGCTATACTGTCCTAAGGAGATTTGGTCAAATATCAGCCGCTCAAGCTATTCAAGGCGGCATAAGCTCACCAAGCCGTAAAAAACAAATTCCTATGCACCTCCAGAAAAACAGATTCCTCCCAGTCAATTTTTGGTTTGGTTTGAAAGATCTGTTCTCACGAATAAAGATGTATTCAACAATTACCTGTATTATTGCGCTTTGTACATTTTTAATGTTAATGCCGATTCAGTTATGGTACACATTACAATCACCCGATTTCGTCACATATCTTGGCTCAGGAAAAAGTGACCTTCGAATTGATATTCGGCAGGGAAAACATTTAGAGAAAAGTACAAATAAAATAGCGTCTATGATTAGCGTAGACCAAGACATTCAAACATCTGCCGTCTATGAAACAACTTCTCTACAAGCCAAAACAATGGAGAATACATTAGAAACGCTCTATTTAGAAACAGGTGATCTATCAGCATTCCCTCTCACCTATTTACAAGGACGGGAACCGTTGAAGGAGGAAGAGATTGCTTTATCGGTGTTGAGTGCTGACTCACTTCAGAAAAAGATAGGCGAAAAAGTCACTCTCGCCACAAATGGACAGCAAGTTCAAAAAATGGTTACCGGCATTTATCAAGACGTCACCAACGGAGGGAAAACAGCTAAAGCATTATCTCAGCCTTTTCCTCATTCATCCCTTTGGAAAACCATTCAAATACAATTAAAACAAGGAATAGATATGGCAGAGAAAAAAGCAGCACTTGAAACAAATATGTCTCCTGCAAAAGTGACAGATATGAAAGAATATGTGCATCAAACAATAGGAAGCACCGCATCTCTAGTAAAAGTGATTGCATTATTTTCAACCATCGCAGCTTTTGGAACAGCCAGCCTAATGTTAATGATGTTTCTGCACATGTTAAGAGCGAAAGATTTAAATCGTACTCACTTGTTAAGGACGATTGGTTTTTCTCAAAAAGATTTAACCTATCAATACTTAACAAGTTTTATCGTCGTTCTCTCTATCGGCGCCTTCATTGGAGCAATCGCTGTTCATACTATTGGTCCGGCATTGATGAGTGCAGGCGGAGCATCATTAGGAGCATCCAGCCTTCAGTGGTTAGCCCCAAAATGGGTTTGGATTGTGTATCCTCTCCTGCTGTTTATGGTGAATTTAACTGTCGTCTCGTGGCTATTGAAGTCCTTTTTTTCTAGTAAAATCAGTCGTCATACTCTTTCATAAGGAGATGTTTCACATGGAACAATTAATTGAAGCGAAGCAATTGTCTTTACAAATTGATTCATTAAAAGGACAAAACCAAACCATTCTTAGAAATATTCACTTAACCATTAAACGTGGAGAATTTGTCACCATTATGGGACCTTCAGGGTGCGGAAAAACCTCTTTGCTTTATCAACTTAGCGGTATAGAGACATCCTCCAGAGGGGAAATCAAATATAAAGGTCAACTGCTATCAGAAATGACAGACAAACAGTTAACAGCTTTGCGCTTATCAGAGATGGGATTCGTCTTTCAACACAGCCACTTACTAAAAAACCTCAATCTGTTTGATAACATCATTGCTGCAGCTTACTTAGCGAAGAAAATGCCGAGAAAAGAAGTCAATGAACGAGCGAAATATTTAATGGAGAAACTTGATATTGATCATTTAGCTGATAGATATTTATCAGAAGTATCAGGAGGACAGCTCCAAAGAGCCTCTATCTGTCGAGCTCTTATGAATGAACCAAACATTCTTTTTGCCGATGAGCCCACAGGTGCTCTTAATTCAAGCACCACAAAGGAAGTCATGGATATTTTTTCACAAATCAATTCTGAAGGAACAACTCTGCTACTCGTCACCCATGATCCAAAAGTGGCCCTTTGCTCTGAAAGAATTTTGTTTATGAATGACGGTGAAATTTCAGCCCATTTAAATTTAGGAAAATACGATCGCTTTACCGTTGAAAAACGAGAGGCCTTGTTAAACAAGTGGTTACAAAACTTAGGGTTTTAATTGGTGTCAAACAGGCAGAAAGCTGCCTGTTTTATTTTTTCTTACACTCAAAGGAGTAATCCATAGTCAAACTATTTGTTTCTAGTATGATTTTGCCATCTTCTTGTTGACAAGATTCTGTCAGCAACTCAATTTCTTTGCTATAAAAGTATCTCTTTGAGATATAAAGAGTGACTAAAACAAGTAAAAGCGTCGTCATCACAATTGTCATTTGCCAGTTTAACATTTGAAATCTTTTTTTCATTTCAACATCCTTTCTGAAAGGTCAACACTTGTCTCGGATATTCACCTTTCTCAGTAACTGCCAGTTTCTTTTCCAAAATCATCTAGCAACATCATAACTGATTTTCCCTTCTAGATCGACCTTTCATTGTTCTTCTCTCATAGCTAAAATAGCTTTATTTCATATATTCGGATGGTATTTTCGACCATAAACTTAAAATTAATAGTATCTATCACGTTTTTAGACTTCCAAAAAAAGATTTTACTCATTTGAATAAACAATCAATCATCATTACAATAACGTACATCTCATGACATAAGGTCCTTTTTATTACCTCCTGTCAATCACCTCCCAGAAACGATTATATTTTACCAAAAATTGTGATATCGTTTTTTATTGAAACAGGCGAAAGGATGTTAAAGAGGTGAAATTTCCATGAAAATCATTTCAGCTGAACAGGTGGGGAACCGTTTAAATGATTGGCGAATTGCCATTCGTAAGCATGATGTACACAATGCAAAGACAATTTACACAGAATTAAAGGAATTCCTTCAAGAGATGGAAGAGAATCAGGAGGTCTTGACCTACTATTCATTGCTAGAAGGCAAGTTTAAGCTCATGTTATATGAACGAAGAGGTAAAAAACTGAATGAACCGACAGTGCTAGAATACCCTTCTAAAACAAACGACTTAATTGAATATTATTTTTACCTATATAAAGCCCTTTACGCTTCATATAACAGAGACTACGCATCAGCCATCGGACTGTTTAAAATTGCTGAGAAAAAACTACAAAACATCCCTGATGAAATAGAAGTAGCAGAATTCCATACGAAGGTCGCAAACCTATATATGATGCTTCGCCAAAGCCTGATTTCACTTCATTATATTCAGAATGCCATCGATATTTTCAAAGGTCATGATGGCTATGAAAGAAGACTGGCAGCAGCTTTTGTGATCGCAGCCACCAACTTCATGGATATTGGCGATTTCAAAAGAGCTGAGAATTACTACACAAAAGCATTACACATCTCAAATCAATTAAACGATCATTTTCTAGCATCACAGCTTTATCACAATATCAGTATTCTATATGCCGAAGTTGGAGAATCAAAAAAATGTATTGATGCCCTAGAAAAGGCTCTTAGTGATGATGACTACCTTTCATCTTGTTATTTCGAACACTCCATGTTTATGTTACTAAAAGAGCTACTCTCCATTGATGAAAAGTCGCAAGCTCTCTATTATTTTGAATTGGTCAAACAAAAACAAGAAATAGACAGAAACCCCATCTATACAGCAAAAATGAATTTTCTCTATCACCTATATTTCACTGAAGACATATCCCAAAAAGCTCAAACCTGTTTCGATGGCATCAGTATTCTGAAAGAATTAAAGGATGTTGAAGGTGCCCGTGAATTAAGTGCACTAGCTGCCAAACACTTTGAAGAGCTAGGTTCAATTCACCAAGCATACCTCTTTTTGAAGGATGCCTATCAATTGGAACACACTACACTTAATTGGAGGAATTATGATGAAAAAAGTGAGTTTACTCATTTTCGCTTTAGCCATCGTTGTTTTCGGACAAACGGTGTCTTACAATTCGTTAAATGATACACATCTTGGCCCAACAGAACGACCTATCGGAACATAAACCGATACAATACAAATAACCACTTGCCTTGTAATGAGGCAAGTGGTCCACATTTATTTTAGTTCTTGATAAGAAATGAGGCGGTGAATATGTACCGCCAGATACGTAAGTTCGTCATTTGGAATAACAATACTATGCACCTGTTTAATATAATCTTTGATTTTGAAAGCTACATCCATCGCTTGAGGATACAAGTGTGCAATTTGTTCAAACAACTCATTTTCTTGATCTGATAATAATTTATTTGCGTAAAATCTTTCAACAAAGAATTTCACATGTGTAATAAATCGGCTGTAATGAATATTCTCTTGATCCATTTTCATATTCAACGTATAGCGGACGAGATTCACAATACTTCCGATCATCTTGGCATACTTCATGCCGTCTTTAGAATCGGACTCTTCACCTAACGCATTAATTAAATGGAAGGCGATATTGGCCGCTTCTTCCTTTGGTAATTGTATGCCCAATGTATTGTTGACTAACTCAAGCGCATAATTACCTACTTCAAATTCTTCGGTATAGTAGTTTTTGATTTCCCAGTATACTCGATTTGTAATATTAATATTCTTCTTGTGCCGTTCTACTGCAAAATTCAAGTGGTCCATCAAGGTAAAATAGACACCAGAATTCAGACTTGAGTTTAAGCGTTTTACAGCATATTGAACAATATGCTGAGTTAAATCGATAAACTCTTGTGGCATTGAATCTAATAGTTGGAGAAATTCCTTCGCTCTCATGTTATCGACAGACATAAACACTTGATCTGCCTTCTTTTCTTCAATCATTTGACCTGGTTTTTGTCCATAACCAATCCCCCGGCCGAATAGAACCATCTCCTGTTGGTTCTGATCTTCAGCCAGAACCACACTCGAGTTTAAAACTTTTTTGATTTTAAACATCGTCATCACCTGTTTTCATGATTGTGGTTTTTCAATCAAGCGATTCACCATTTGTTTCAATGACCTTTTTGTACCAATAAAATGAGTCTTTACGAGAACGTTTTAATGTACCGTTTCCATCGTCATCTTGATCTACATGAATGAACCCGTATCGTTTTGACATCTGTGATGTACCTGCACTAATAATATCAATTGAGCCCCAGCTCGTATATCCGAAGAGGTCAACGCCTTCTTCCACCGCTTCTCTCATTTGGCGGAAATGCTCTTTGAAATAGTTAATACGATAATCATCGTGAATTGATCCATCACTTTCAACAACATCTTTTGCACCCATGCCGTTTTCTACAATGATCAGTGGTTTTTGATAACGATCATATAATTCTATTAAAGAAATTTTCAGACCAACCGGATCAATTTGCCATCCCCAATCAGTAGATGGAAGGTAAGGATTTTTGACCCCACGGATGGTATTTCCATCCGTTTTTTCTAATCCTTCATCAGCTGATTCAGTTAAAGACATATAGTAGCTGAACGAGATAAAATCTACTGTATTTTCTTTTAAAATAGAAAGATCATCTGATTCCATTTGGATATGAATGTTTTTTCTCTCAAGCATGCGCTTGATAAGCGGCGGGTATTCACCAAATACCTGAACATCTGCATAGAAATAGTTTTCTAAGTTTTGTTTCAATGCCCGCTCCACATCATTCGGATGACAAGTGTGCGGATACGTTGTTAATTTTGTCAGCATACACCCTACTTGACTGCCTGGTATGATGCGATGACAATCTGCTGTTACGAGTGCAGAGGCAATGAATTGATGATGGAGTGCTTGATAAACCGTCTCTTCCTCTTTCCCTTCTGGGCAGCGATCAGGAATAATTCCTGCTGTAATAAAAGAGTGGCGATGAATACTATCTATTTCATTAAAGGTAAGCCAATATTTCACATCATGTTTATAACGTTCAAAACATACATTGGCGAACTTAACAAAGAGATCAACGACTTTTCTTTCAACCCAGCCATTATATTTCACGCTCAGTGCTAACGGCATTTCATAATGTGACAGCGTCACAATCGGTTCTATGTTGTGTTTTTTCATTTCTGCAAATAAACGATCGTAAAATTGGAGTCCTTTCTCATTTGGTTCGTTCTCTTCTCCAGTTGGGAAGATACGGCTCCATGCAATAGAGATGCGAAGAGTTTTAAAACCCATTTCAGCAAATAGAGCCAAATCCTCTTTATAGTGATGATAGAAATCAACACCTCTGCGTTTTGGATACTTTTTATCATCTGGGTCTTTCATCGCTCGATCTATATTTTCAGAAGTAACAGCTAGATGCCCTTCATAATCTTCTACACTCAAATTAGACCTGTACATCGCAATATCAGCAACAGATGGGCCCTTTCCATCTACATTCCAAGCGCCTTCTGCTTGGTTGGCGGCAATGGCGCCGCCCCATAAAAATCCTTTTGGAAAACCTTTTATTGTCGTCATATGTTTAGCCTCCTAATTGGGTGATAACCATCAATGTATCTTGGCGATTGACCTCTTGTAATGGCTGTACCTTAATATCATATTGATCGGTATTCGTGATGACAGCAAGCGTAACTGGATCGTATCCTGCTTCCATGATTTTTTCTACATCAAATTCAATGAGTAAATCCCCTGCTTGTACACGATCTCCTGCCTGCACTTTTGGATAAAAATACTGTCCTTCCAACTGTACAGTATCAATGCCAATGTGGAATAATACTTCCACCCCTTTGTCCGTTTTCATACCAAGTGCATGGTTTGTTTCGAACAGCAAGGTGACCTCACCATCTACTGGTGCATATAACGCTCCTTCTGAAGGAACAATGGCAATTCCGTCTCCCATGACCTTTGAAGAGAAAATATCATCTTTTACTTCAGATAGAGAGATCATTTGACCAATCACAGGGCTTTTGAAAGTTTCCCCTGCTCCAATTTGTTCAGCAAATGCTTCTTGATCAGTTGTCTTTTCTTCTACTTTTTTATCCTTACCTAATACAAAAGCAGCGATAAAAGCAACAACGAAGGAAATGACAGCTCCAATGACAGCAAACATTAGATTTCGTGGAAGCTCATCTGATATAAACATCGACATACTTGCTAATCCAGGACCAACAAGTACAAAGGCTTGTATACCAACTAATCCAATGAAGATCCCGCCAACAAACGAACCAATCATGACACTTCCAAGTACGCGTTTATTTTGAAGTGTCACACCATACAAAGCAGGCTCTGTGATGCCAAAAAATGCTGAAATTCCTGCCGAAATGGCTGTTGATCTGAGTACCTTGTCTTTCGTGCGTAGTGCCACTGCGAAACACGCTCCACTTTCCGCAATATTATGCGCAAGTGATGCTGGTAAATAAAGTGCTTCTTTCCCGAGGTTCCCCATCGTTGTCACTGCATAAGGGACCATTGCTTTGTGCATGCCTGATGCAACCATAAACGGGAGTACCGCTGCTAAAATTGCGACAGCTACCCAGCCTACTGTATTAAACATCGCAAGAATAACGGATGAAAACCCTTGTCCTGCTGTAAAACCAAGTGGTCCTAATAGCAGTAACGTAACTGGTACAGTAATGACTAATGACATCATTGGGACAAAGAAAATCCGAATTGGTTTTGGTGAAAATCGTGTGAAGAATTTTTCCATTTGAGCGTAAAGCAATACAGAAAGGATTGCTGGAAACACTTGATACGCATAAGCTATATTTTTTACGTCGAATGACATTAATTGCGCACCTTCAGTAAGCATGGCTGTCATGTTCGGAAGAAGGAGTGCACCGACTGCTGATAATGCGACCAGTGGGTTTACCTTTAGTTTATTTGCCGTTGTGACAGCGACTAGTAATGGCAGGAAGTATAGTGGTGCGTCACCCACCATATTCAGTATTTGATAGGTTTGGCCTTTTGCATCCACCCAGCCTAATAAAGAGAAAAGGAGAAGAAATGATTTTAAAATCCCTCCGCCTGCGATAGCCGGAACAAGCGGCTGGAAGACACCCACAATGAAATCTAATAGAACTGTGCCTGCTTTTCTTTTTTCTTTTGGCTGATTGGATGGCACGCCTTGCCCGGATGAGCTGCCGCCCATTAAATTTGTTACCTTTTGATACACTTCAATCACGTCATTCCCAATGACCACTTGGCATTGTCCTGACATTCTGACAGCTATGACACCTGTTATTTTTTCTAATGCTGGTACATCTGCTTTTTTCTGATCAATTAGTGTGAAGCGAAGTCTTGTTGAGCAGTGTTCAAGGTGCGCAATGTTTTCTTTACCACCTACATGCTGTAAAACATCTTTGGCGACTTGTGTGTAATCCATTTTTTCTCCTCCTTTTCTCATACATGAGACCTATATTTTGGCAATAAAAAAAGGATCTAAAACGACAAATTAAAGTAATTCATCGTTTTTAGATCCTGCCTGCATGACCAGTCACATGTCTAATTTATTTATATTGGATTTGTTTTTAGTATATATTGATTATATGAAAGCGTCAACATTTATTTTTCTAAAAATTATTAAGGTCTATATACCCAAAATGCTTTTCTTTATTTACTTAAAGCAACTCTTTTGTTTCTTCTATCATCAATCAACAAAATGTTTATCCATAAAAAACCAGATAAGTTGATTCACTCATCTGGTTTAAGATGCCTATTTTCTCTTTTCTTCTGCTTTCTTTTTAAATGCTTTCGCTTGTTTTTCATATTCCTTTTTCGTGACAGCTTTTAACTCTACCGAATCGCCTGTCATGATATATGGTTTAGGGAGTTTTTTATATTCCTGACGCGTGAAAGCTCTTAACTCTATTGTACCGTTGGTCTTTTTAATTGGCAGTTTGATTGATTTTGCATCTCGATCAGTCGAACCTATCAGTACACCTTGTTCAATTATAGGATCATAGCTCATGTCTAAAAATCCTCCACCATCCGTAAAGCCTCCGACTTCTAATTTCATTTCTTTATATGGCTTACAACCATCTTCAGAAACAGTTGTTATTAGAAAAGAGCCGAGCCATCCATTCTCAATATGCATGCTTTCCACTTGTAAAAATAGTTGTTTGTCCTCTGCCGTATATAGAAAACCATATACCTTCGCTACTTTATCCCTGAAGTGTCTCATATTGTCATAAAATCTAGTTTCTGATGTATCAACTAGATGTTGATGTCGATCTTGAATTTTTTTGTGATACGAATCTAGCTTTTTTCGATTGATTGCTTTATATATCCTGCTTTTCTTATCACCTTGTTTTTTTACAGATAGGTCTTTCCCAGACATTTGAACTTCGTATATGATTGTTTCTTTGCCTTGTTTGACTCGAAATTCATAACCGTTTTCCTTTGAACTCCCGGACACTACATATTGTTTTTTATATATTTTGGGATCCCACCATATTTCTTCTATATACTTTTCATTCAAATGCCCCGTTACTTTGCCTTTATTCTCAGATATCTCAAACCAGCTCATTCTATCCTTCGTTTTATACGCAAATGCATAGGCATGATTCAATGAATTCTTTTTTGCGATTGCTTGATAGGCTATCCAACCGCCTCCACCAATCAGTAGTACCGCCAGAATAGTCATGATCCAGATTTTTGATTTACTCATATGTCCCCTCCAAACTATGATCGTTCACTCTATATGAAGGATTCATCTCATTGATTAACCAATCAGTGATCTCTTCACCTCCTTTCTAGCATTTATTTTTTTCTCATACCTCTTGTATCTGCAGTTATACATCGTTTATTATATATCTAAATGATATATCTTTTAGATAGGTGTGTTGATCAATGAAAAAATACAATGATACGACGTATGCGATTTTGGGGATTTTGACGACAGATTGTAAGTCTGGGTATGAAGTGAAGCAATTAATTGATAGGAGCTTGCATCACTTTTGGAAAATTAGTTATGGACAAATTTATCCAGCTTTAAAGTTAATAGTCGAGGAAGGGCTTGCGAAGGTTTCACCCGCTTCTACAACTGGGCGCTCAGACAAGCGGGAGTATCATCTGACTGAAAAAGGGCTGGACACGTTGAGGCAATGGCTGGCGCAGCCGCTCGATCAAGTACCATCAGAACGAAATGAAGTGTTATTAAAGTTATTCTTTGGTCAATATCTTTCGTTTGAGAAAAAATTGGTGCTTTTACAAGATTATGAGAGGCAGCTCCGTATCCGTTATGAGACATATGTTGCGATTGAACAAAACATTCAAGAGCTGTATCCAGATGAAGCTGATGCGAAGTATTGGCTATATACATTAGATTACGGAAAGAAAGTGGCGCAGGCTGGAATTGATTGGTGCGTGGAGACCTGTGAATCGATGAAGAAAGAAGGATGAACAAGTGAAAAAAAATATACGTGCTGGCAGGTATACAACAGACAATTCTGAACCGATTGTTGTGTTCATTATCGGAATGAGAATCAATAAACGCTGGGCTGTCCATCAATGGCTGCCAGTATTTAAGGCGATGCCGGGGATGATCAAAGAACTTTATACACATCAAGAAGAACTTGGTTTTCTCGGGACAGAAAATTACTTCGGTTTACGCACCACCACCATGATCCAATATTGGAAATCAACAGAGGATCTCCTTGCTTACGCCAAGATGGAGAAGCATTTGGCTGCTTGGAAAGGATTTAACCAAAGAGCACGAAATAATGACGCGGTCGGAATTTATCATGAAACGTATCAAATTCAAGCCGGATCATATGAATCTATCTACGTGAACATGCCTTCATATGGATTGAGCCAAGCTAAAGCGCCCATCCTAATTGGAAAAGGGAATGGAAAAGAAACCGCAAAAGAACGCCTTTCTACAACAAATTCCTAGAGCTAATTCTCTAGGAATTTGTTTTTGCAACCATCACAAAATGTTTTAATATGCGGGCAGTTAATCCCCAAATGGTGTAACGATCGTAATCATAAAACCACTCCTCAATCGAACGACTCCCCCAGCTGTATTTTTCACCATTCATGATTTTTTCATAAGGAAAGTCCTCTCCTGGTGTTGGCTGCACCGATACATGGTGTAAGTACGGTTCGTATTGGCTGAGCCATGATAGAGGCACAGTAAAGGTCTCCTCTACTTCTTCTTGATTAAAGGAATGTTTGACCTGCTGTTCATCAATGATTCCGACAAATGGATATACCACAAAGGATGGAGAGGCAATATAAGGACTGAGCTGTCCTAACACCTTGACGGATTCGGGCGGAATCCCTAGTTCTTCATATGTTTCCCGCAGTGCAGCTTCTTGTGCGGTTTCGCCGCCGTCGAGTTTGCCTCCTGGGAAGCTAATATCGCCAGGCTGTTTTCTCATCGTCAGTGATCGCACTTCAAATAAAACATGCCATTCCCCGTTTACTTGCACCAAAGGGACAAGGACTGCCGCTTTGAACGCTGTCTCTTCTCCGATAAATAGCGGCTGTGATTGATGTAAGTCACTTTTTAATTGATCAATGAACATGGGCATCACCTATTTTCCGTTTCTCTTTTCTTTAGCGTATCATTGATTCCCTTTTGAATAAAGGCGATCTTTCTGACAATTATTTTTATCATTTTGACAACTATACTTGTCAAAATGAATATAATACTTTACAATCAAGATAACATTTTGATCAGAGTTGAGGTGACAGAATGAAAAATCGGCTAAAAGAGCTGCGGGCACGTGATGGTTTAAACCAAACGGAGCTTGCGAAACGGGCAAAGGTTTCCCGCCAGACGATCAGCTTAATGGAACGAGATGAATTAATGCCGTCTCTCTTACTTGCTATGAGGCTTTCACGTATTTTTCAAGAACCCATTGAACATATTTTTCTATTCGAGGAGGATGAACTCACATGAAAACTGTATACAAAATGCTCTTAGGTGCTCTCCTTGGTTTTCTCGGTGCTTACTGTTTGCTGGCATCCGAATTTGAGCTGACACTTCTGCAAGCTGCATTTGAAGCGACTCTTGTCATCACTGGCTTGACAGTTCTATTCATCATTTATTGTTTTTCAGGCATTTCACGCATGAAGAAAAGAGTCTCTCTTTCGGTATCTGGTGATGAGGAGGATGAACTCGAGGTAAAACAGTATCGAACCTTTACTGATGTAACGTTAGCTAATACGGTGAGTACCATTTTATCGATTATTGCAATTGGAATTTCCATCGTAACCGAGCAGCCACCTTGGCTGATTCTCGCAAATGCTGCCTTATTTTTGATCACCGTCATTCTTTCTTATGTGTCGACCTCTGTCCTAAAGCTCGTCTATCCTAATCGTCACCTACCTAGTCCAACCGATAAAGATTATGGCAAAAAACTGCTCGCCATTTCTGATGAAGGCGAAAAGCATGTGATGCTCGATGGGCTTTTTCACACTTTTCAAATGATGAATATTTTATTGACCGGTGCCATGTTTATTTTGATTGTCTATTCTCTTGGCGCCAATCACTCTCAGCTCTTCTCCATCATCGTCGTTGGACTTGTTCTGATCATTCTGAATGCATACTATATGTTGAAGATTCGAAATCGTTAAATAAGCAAAAGCACAGCCATTTAAAAAGGCTGTGCTTTTTTCGTTCATTATGCTGAACGTCGTTTCTGTCGTGCATAAATCAAAAATAAGAACCCAAACCATACGGGTGTCAATAACAGGGCTGGACGTGTTGCATCAGCGAAAAGCATGATGACAAGAATGGCAGCAAAGAGCACAAGAACCGCTATATTCACAAAAGGTGTAAATGGCGCTTTAAAGGTAGACGCCTTATGCAGTTCAGGACGTGTCTTCTTATATTTCAAATGACATATTAAAATAATACTCCATACCCAAATGAAACAAATGGCACTAATCGTTGTCACAATACCAAAGGCTTGTTCAGGAATTAGCTTGCTTAAAAGAGCCCCTACTGACACCACAATTGTCGACACAAACAGGGCATTACTTGGTACAGCGTGTTTATTTAGACGACCAAAGGATGCCGGTCCTTGTTTTTGATGACTGAGATTATACAAAATTCGGCTCGTTGAGAACATACCGCTATTACAAGCAGACGCCGCAGATGTCAGGACGACAAAGTTGATGAGTCCCGCCGCTACTGGTATCCCAATGAGCCCAAAGGTTTTCACAAAAGGACTTTCTGATGCACTGAGTTCTGTCCATGGGTTGATGCATAGTAATACAAAAATCGCACCTACATAGAAAAATAGAATTCTTAATGGAATTTTATTAATCGCAGACGGGATGTTTTTTTGCGGATTCGCTGTTTCTGCTGCTGACACACCGACAAGTTCCACGCCCACATACGCAAAAATCACCATCTGGAATGACAATAAGAAGCCTGTCACACCATTTGGAAAGAATCCTCCGTGTGACCACAGATTCGTTACCGTCACGGGCCCTGCATCTGTTTGGAAACCAATGATTAACAGGACAATTCCAACGCCAATCAACAGTAATATCGTAATCACTTTAATCAGTGCAAACCAAAATTCCATTTCTCCAAAAAGCTTCACCGTTAATAAATTAAATCCTAGCAAAATCAATAAACAAATAATAGCAGGAATCCACTGCGGAATATCAAACCAGTACTGCACATACACCCCGACCGCAATAACATCTGCCATCGCTGTCATAATCCAGCAAAACCAATACGTCCATCCTGTCACAAAGGAAGCCCATGATCCAAGATAATCCTCTGCTATATCCGTTAAAGACTGATAGCCCGCCTTAGATAAGAGCAATTCTCCAAGTGCCCTCATGACAAAGAAGATGGCCATTCCGACAATTAAGTACGCAAAAATGATCGATGGTCCAGCCAATTGAATGGCCTTTCCAGACCCTAAAAACAGCCCAGTTCCAATCGTTCCGCCAATGGCAATTAATTGAACATGACGGTTTGATAAATCTCGCTTTAACTCTTGTTGTGCCAATTTCAACACCCTCCTACGACACGATCCTATACTGAAATAATGAACTATCAAAAAGTCCATAAAAAAAGAGATTGGATGCGCTCCAATCTCACGGTCATAAAAGAATAGCAAAATAGAGAAAAGCAATACACAGTATGATCCATGCATCACAAATACAATATTTCGTACTCTTCTGTCCTTTTGCCTGAGATTGTGAACCCTTCGGCGCCGCACATACATGCGGTCTCTCCAGAAGCTGCTCCTGCCATAGTGTGACCCACAGCAATCATAGCCTTCGATATTTACTTTAAATGTTGCTATTTCTGAATAATTTTATATTTTACGCCTCTAAAAGAAAGCTGTCAATGGTAATCTTTTAAGATGTTGTTTCCTCCTTATCTGAAGCTGATATGACATCACTTCATCAACACCCCTTGATTAAGGTATAATGAAACAAAGAATGTTCGGCTCGTTTGGTGGAGACATCCATCTTGATGATGAACCATAGTTAGGCAATCCAATGAAGTTGGTGAAGACAAATGAAAAAAATGAACAAACAGCGTGTGACATTACAAGAAGTCGCTCGGCATGCCGGTGTATCGACTTCAACGGCCTCACTCGTTGTTCGCAACAACCCTAGGATCTCTGAAGCCACCCGGAAAAAAGTGCTGCAATCCATGGAGGATTTGGGATACGTGTACGATCGCGTCGCTGCCAACATGCGGTCGAAAAGTTCAAATATTGTAGGTGTGATCGTCACGGATATTTCAAACACCTTCATTTCTGAATTTTTAATCGGTGTGCAAACTACCCTTGAGTCACTTGGCTATACCGTTTTACTTGGGACAACCTTTGATAGTGTAGATAAGCAGGAGCGGCTCATCTCCACAATGGTAGAGCACCGAGTGGGTGGAATCATCTTAAATCCAGCATCGAAAAGTTCGACACGAACGGTGAAACAATTAAACAACATTCGCACACCAAAAGTATTGGCAAACCGTGAATTAGCAGATGTCCATTGTGATTATGTCGGCGTTGATTATGAACAAGGCACTTGGATGGCGGTCCGTCACCTTCTTCAAAAAGGGCATCGCCGCATCGCCTTCTTAGGTGGAATCAAATCCTCCTCGACTTGGATTGAACGGATGAAAGGGTTCAAAAGAGCCCATGATGATGAGGACCTGACGATGGATGAATCTCTTATTATTGATATGGTGCCTACCCGTGAAGGCGGGAAAGAAGCCCTTGCCCAAGTGATTGACCTTCCCGAACCACCTACTGCTATTTTTTGCTTCAGTGATTTAGTGGCGTTTGGGGTGATTCAAGAATTGGCAGCGCGTGACATCAAGCCTGGTAAAGACATTGATGTAGTTGGGTTCGATAACATCCCTGAAGCGGAGATGTATCACCCGCCGCTCACCACGGTCTCATCATTTCCACGATCCATTGGAGTCAAAGCAGCCAACCTTTTGTATCATAAAATGAACGAGCAGGATGAAGAACTGCAGCGATTGATATTAAAGCCTCAACTTCATATTCGAGAAACCTCGACATGATCATGAAAAGGAGAATTGCAAAGCGATTCTCCTTTTTTTATTGATCAAGTCAACTATTTCTTTATTACATTTTTCTTTTTTTAAATCGCAAAGTCATAAACTTGACACATTTTATACACAGGAGTATATTTATCTCGTTGCTTCTTTTAGTATATCGTTATACCTTTTGTAAACATATCGTTATTTATCATATCAACTACAGTTAAAGATGGATCTTTTGATTCTGATCAAATCGAGGAAGTCCATCAACTGATGATAACTGTTATTATTTTTAATTATTTAGTAGAACGATGTACTTATTTGAAGAACAGATGAATATTCATTATTTTTTCATCAATCACACAAGGGGTGTTGTGATGGACTTAATATTATTTACGTTTAAGGAAATAACAAAGGGTAACAAGAATTTGGCCCGAACAGGGTTTCAAATATAGGAGTGGGAACATGAAAAATCCATACATTAAATCATCACTTGGCATGTACTTAAACTATTTCATGCTAGGCATGATCAATATTATTGTGGCCTCAAACATGGAAAGCTTATCTGAACGCTACCATGTAGATATTCCAAAAATCAGCTTGCTTGTATCAGCAATCGGGATCGGTAAATTAATTGCTCTCTTTTTCTCTGGCCGGCTGGCAGACAGCTGGGGGCGAAAACCTGTCATTATTACAGGTAACTTTCTCTACTTATTATTCTTAATTGGAATTCCAATAACGACCAATTATACATTGGCTTTCATTTTTGCCATTTCCGCAGGGATTGCGAACTCATTACTTGATTCAGGAACATATCCTGCTTTGACAGAATCATTTCCTAAAAAAGCAAGTTCAGCTTCTGTTTTAGTAAAGGCGTCTGTATCAATTGGTGCGACTGTTCTTCCATTTATCTTGGCATTCCTTATTGCACATGACATCTTCTGGGGCTGGGCATTCTTTGGTCTAGGGCTTCTTTATTTACTTGTAGGCATTTACTTAATCTTTATGCCCTTCCCAAATCATAAGCAAACGGCTTCTCAAAACGATCTTCCCGTTCAAGAGCAAATGAAGGAAGAACCGAAAATGTTTGGTGAAGGTTTAGCTGTTGTACTTATGGGATTCACGTCTACTGCATTATTTGTCGTATGGCAAACTTGGCTTCCACAGCTCGGGTTGAAATTGATTGGGCTTGGCTCAGGACAAGCGACACAGCTTCTTTCTTATTTTAGTATCGGTGCACTCGTATCTGTTCTATTGCTTTCAATCGTATTAGATAAATTCATTTCACCGATTATGGTCGCCATTATTTACCCAATCGGGGCATTCCTTGCCATGCTTTCACTATTTCAAATCGAAACGTACGGCATTGTCATTGTTAGTACCTTTTTCTTAGGATTATTTACAGCCGGCATTTTCCAGTTGGCGATGAGTATTATGATGAAATTATTCCCTACAAACAAAGCAACGGCTTCATCATATGTCAACATTGCGGCAAGCTCAGCGTTTATCCTTGTTCCGCTGATTACAAGCGGACTCGTCAGCACGTACGATATTAAAATGACTTTATTCTTTGATATGATCATTGCGGTCATCAGCGTATTGTTAGCAGTCTTTGTTTTACGACGCATGAAAAAATTGTTTAGATAATTAAAGGAGATGTCAATCATGACAAACATACATGAACGTAATATTGATGGAAAAACAAAATTAGTCGGTCTTCTTGCAACACCAATCGGACACAGCCTGTCACCACGGATGCACAACCTTGGCTATACACTAACAGGAATCAACTATGCTTACCTTGCTTTTGAGGTAGGAAATGATGAACTAGAAGCAGCAGTAAACGGGATGAAAGCAATGGGTGCAGCTGGATTTAACGTATCCATGCCGAACAAAATGAAAGTACTTGATTACTTAGATGAACTAGATGATTCTGCAAAATATACTCGCGCAAGCAACACAGTTGTGAACAAAGATGGCAAGCTGGTTGGTTACAACACAGATGGTCTTGGTTATGTAAGAAACTTAATTGAACATGGCGTTGAATTAGCTGGACAAAAGGTTACACTCGTTGGATCTGGCGGCGCTGCAACACCGATCGCCATTCAGCTTGCACAATCAGGTATTCGTGAAATTAGTATTTTTGCTCGTAATGATCAATACTTTGTTCAAGCAGAAGAAAATGTAAATTACATCAACAACGAAATGAAATCATTCGGTGTCAAAGCGAATATTTTCCCACTTGAAGACAAAGACGCTTTCCGTCGTGAAGTAGCTGAAAGTGCGATCTTAGCAAACGGGACAAGCCTTGGCATGAAACCATTAGATGAGCTCAGCATTATTGACGATACCCTTGATGTATTACGCAAAGACTTAATCGTGACAGATGTCGTCTACAACCCGCAAAAAACAAAACTTCTTGCTCAAGCACAAGAAGCTGGTGCCAAAACGATTAACGGTCTTGGCATGATGCTATGGCAAGGTGCCCTTGCGTACAAACTCTTTACTGGTGAGGATATGCCTGTTGAACAAGTAAAACAAATTCTATTTGAAAATGACCGTTTCTAAACGAAACATAAAAAAGACGACCTCCGCTTTGGAAGTCGTCTTTTTTATTCGTGTATCATCACACGGCGATATCGATAAAGGATATACACTGCGCCGATGATCGCCACAACAGCCACACCCGCATCAAATATAAAGATTTGCAAAATGGTCGAGTGGGTTTCGATCAAACCAGTGACAACTGGAATCACAATGGCGGACACTCCGCCTGCTGTTGAGATAATTCCTGTCATCGTCCCTTTGTTTTTCCAGAAGAACTCAGCCATTACGGTTAACGTCAGCTGAAAGACACCCGCTGTTGAAAAGCCCAATACAAATGCATTGACGGTCCCGATGACTGGAGACTTCACGACCAATAGCACACAGATAGAGGCTAATGTAATAATCGGATAGAGTAGCAGCACGGTGACCGGACGAACAATACGGCGCAAAAGAAATGCGAGCAATAAGACAGACAGCAAACCGCCCATGCTATAGTAACTAAGCAGCTTCACAGCACTGCCAGAAGCCATTCCCAATATTTCCTCACCGTACGTAGGCAGCCAAATTTGCGGCAAGGCGTACAGACCATTTGATGTAAAACTGATCACAATCAGTGCGACCCCTTCTCTCCAAAACGTAGGCTCTGATGAGAAGCGCGGAAGCCCATCATGCTCCGTCACCTGAACTTGCTCCACCTTGCGATGATTCGGAAATGGCAATGTCCACAGCATCATCACATTCACTAAATAGATAAAAGCAGGTACAAAAAACGCAAATCCATAAAACAGATCATGCTCTGCTAAAAAGAAAATAGCGAGCGGCAGAATGGTCGCCCCAATCGAAATAAACGCCTTCACCATCACATTTGCAGATCCCGAGTTTTGAGGAAAAGCTTCCATTAAAGCCGGATACGTCCCTGCATCCATCGCCGAATTCGCCACCCCTGCCAAAATCGCAAACGCAAACGCGATTTGATAATTCGGAGACAATGGGATTCCGATGAGGAACACCGCCATCAGCACCCCGGAAACCAAAATGACTGGCTTTCGTCCAAAACGATCTGACAGTACGCCCGATAAACCATACGTGAGCACCCTGCCAATACCGAGTGCAGATATCATATAACTTATCCCCGCACTATTTGTATCTAATTGTTTGATCAAAAATGGCATATTAGAAGCCAAAATAATATTGACCATACCTAATAAAAAATAATTGATATAAAGACTAGAGGCCGTTCTCAAATACGGATTCCTCATGCTGACACACCCCTCAACACATTGCAATGAAGTGACAAATAATGGTTACGCTTACAAGATTCATGCGTGAGGAGAAACAGCTTTGCAACCTTCACGTACTTGAAACATCTCATCATTTCATGCAGCTCACAGCTTACATGCCCTTCATTTATCAAGCATCTCTTCAAATTTTCACTAGCTCTTATTTTATATGAATGTGAAAGGTAATGATAGTGAATTGCTTAAATTTGAGGGAAATGGTGATAGAAAAAAAACCTCTAAACTCACATTCCCCAAAGACTAAACTCATAAAAATATTCTTGACGCTCTATGCATCATCCAAAATGAAAATCCTCTGCTATTAAAATGAAATCACCGTATCCACTTGAGCATTTGATGTGCTCAAGAAGTCTCGTTAAATGATGAAACACTTCATCTACATTCATCAAGAGCGATTCAATTTCATGATCTCAGAAAAACAGCAATCTCCCTTGTTTAGGAGTCGCTATCACCCTTAAGGCTATTTCGGTTAACGTTGTGTAGGCTTTTCTATATGCTCTAGTTAGTTGTCTCCATGTATTTGACTTTTATGTTCTCTTGATTGCAGGAAAGTTAATACCTTCTGACAAAACAAATGATTTTTTTTGATCTCTAAAAAAGGGGGAAATGAAACAACCAGTCACCGAAAGAGTTTCGACAACTGGCTGTTTCATACGGTGTTTTGCTCCCAGTCTCACAAAACGGAAGGGCAAGTCCCAAATGTGGGGATTGTTTAAAATATTACGGATTATTCTCTTTTAGAGATACTATGAATGGCTTTGTATTCGCTCCTGTATTTTCTGGGTATGATCTTGATTTAAAATCATTGCCAATTCGGCCTCATTTAGAACAGATCCCCATCTAAAGATAATTTCACCATTCAAACCATACTTCAAAAAAAGCGCTTGATAATCTACTTCATGACTATTCTGATCCAATCCTGTGTAAAACAAATCTTTTATAGATTCCTCTGAGAGCATAGAATCTCTTCTACTGGCAATCATGAAACTAGATTGATACTGATCCATTATTCGCAATGCCTTATCTAAATCAGATTGAGGTACTTTGGCCATACTGACATAAAATTGATTTTCTTGTTCATCTAAAAGTAATTCTGGCCCCTTTTCAAAACCTGAAGTATTTATTTCCGAATCAATTGATTTCCATACTTTTCGGAATCTCTCTATTCGCGAATGTACATCATTTACTTTCTTACTTAGAAAGATATAAAAATGGTAATTAGTTAATTGCCCGCTAAAAATTTCGATTAATTCATTTTGACAATAACTTTGAAAAGCCTCTATTCCACCATCATTTAAAAAGTGATATCCGTTTATACTATATACACTTAACTGTTTAAATTCATTTATTTTCTGATCTAACCACTTATAGTAGTTTGTCACACCTTGTTCGAATTCAAGTTTTATTTTCATTATTCACCTTTTAATCAGTAATTAAAATTGCTCGAATTGGACAACTGCTTTTTCTTTTTGTAAAAACTCATCAAAAAGAGATACTAATCTATTTATATTCTCTTCTTTTGAATACAGTAACGGATTATAACCATCTGAAGGAGGCATATAATGAATAAATGGTTCCATATCCTCAGGGTAACCAAAATCAGCGTATACTTCACACAATTCATCCAATAACTCTTCAGGTGACTTCTTATTTTTTTCTTTTAAGTGAGACGTTATACCATATCTCCATTTCCTTTTTTCAATGTCCCATTGGCTAGATTCTTCTTCTACCAAATCATTGTATAATTCTACTAATATCATTTGGAGTTTTCTATAATCCTCATCTGGATCGCCAGCACCCCAAGCTAATTCTAGGATTAAAGAATTTTCACATTCAGTATGATTAGATAAGTATTCCACTGCATACTTGCTTATTTCTTTGTATGAGATCAAATTTAACCTAATTCCTACATATATAGTTTTCCAATCAACTTTAATTTTGTGATGTTTTAAATGCTCTAATGAAAAATACATAATTTAATACATTCCTTTTGTGATTAGACAAACTCTATTGTCTCCTCCGAGCTTTATCCAATTAACATTACACATTTTGATTTTATTAATTGAAATAGATGTTTTTAAAGATTTTTATCTCTCCCCTACACTTCGAAATATTGCTCCTTAAATACATTTGAATACCTCATATAAGTTAATCAACCTTCGTATTAAAGGTTTACTCAGTTAGGTTTAATTTTCACAAATTTAAAGTAGTCTTTACCTTGTCCAAAAGTAAATAAACTTGTGCCTCCTGTTCTGGAGTTTCAGCAACATACTCCATACAAATTTCCTCCAAGCAACTATAGAAATCTAGATTATCCATTACAATTTCATGATAAGATGCTGTGTCCATAAATATCATTACTCCATTATTAAATTCAACATCCTCTGAATGCTCTGGAAGTTCATATCCCATCATATGATCTTGCCAAGGTTCTCTGTGGGACAAACACTCTAACACCTCAACTAAATCATTCTTCAAAAAAGAAAAAAAGTCTTGAATAATCGCCTGCATATTTTTTAACATCAAGATCCTCCTAATTACTATATTTTTCCATTCTAATACTGGGTACAAGCTTTCAATTTCCCCTGTTTTTGGATTTTTCCATCCTTCAAATTTTAAACCATTTGATGTACCTTGTATTACATGTTGATCGCCTCTAGTTACATACTCAGTACCATTTTCCATTGCCTCTTGTCCATATTGGTAAATTTGTTCATCAGTAAATACATTATCATCATAAACAGTCTTCTTATGAGTAGAGGCTTTAAATTCTTTTGTATACATACCACGCTCTTGTTTTGCTATTTTATAGTACACATCATTTATTCCATGGACCGAAGGATGGCGTTCCTTTCTCTCCAATTTATAGGGAATTTCTTTTTCATTGTTTCCAATAATCCGCTTCTTTTTCAAAGAAAATATTTTTAATAAATTCTTCTTCTGGGTTTTCAACTGATTCTTCAACTGGTCCAATGTATACAATCATGAGCTTTTCCCCCTAGAGAAAGAACGTCAAAAAGCATCCATTGCCATCTGAGCAAGTAAGTGCTTTATATTAATCAATCTACGTATTCTGCTGTACCAATAAACTGTAGTGTGTACTCACCTTTATTTACTGAATTAACAGCCAAACCGTCTTTCTCATAATTATAATTATAAATTAAAATAATGGTATTATACTTAGAGTTTAATTGGATATCATTAAATTGTTTTATCAATTGATCATCATATGAGAAATCAACCAGAAGTTCTTTTAAATCATCTTCAGCTTCTGGAATCCAATCCTTTTCAATTAAACTCCTATCATAGTAACCCAGTTTAAATTCTTTCTCAAAAACAGATGGAATGCTATCACCATCATCGTTATACATAACTTTTGTGTAATTTTCCACCTCATCAAAATCACTAAAGTTTCCCAACCACAAAGAAACATCATTTTTCATTGTATTACCTCCTTAGCCCTTCCGGTAAATCCTGAACTCCATTTTTCATTCGTTTACTCGCCCATTCATTTAACTCTCTAACAAAACTTTCATAATCAGGAGCATTATCAATAATTTTTAATATTTCATTATGTGCTTTAGTAGAGCCCCGTCCTCCATGCCGTCCAGGAGGATTGACAAATTCAACATCTTTAGTTAGCGTCCTCAATTCTTTTATGCGATCCATACTCACATCCCACTTTTTAAATTGAGGTGTTCTTGCTACAAGATGCCACTCGTGGTAGCCTCCTGGTTGTCTGATTCTATCCTCAATTTTACTTCTCAAAGCAGGAACATTCCACGCTTTCTCAAATTCATCGACTGATAATTTATCAAACCACTTATTAAATTCTTTATTTCTAACAGAAGGGATATCAGTGCTCTTGCCAGCACCCTTTACCCCCATTTTCCCCTGAAAACCTTTCGATCCAAACGGTAAAAGCATTGTAAGCGCTGCATTCATACTCGCTTCCTGCTGTTCTTTCGAGACCTTATTTCCAAACATATCTCGGCCTGTGATCGCTTCGCTGAAGCCGTTGGTCGCGGTGAGGCCATATAAACCTTTTTGTGATGTTTTCAACGCATCGAAAGACTTCTGTGATGTCTTGTAAATGTCTACTGCTCTGACTGCGGCTGAGGTGGCTTGAGTCGTTTTATAGACGGCTTTCCCGCCTTTGAAAATGCGTCCTGCCCAGCCGACGATTGGAATGTAGCCTGGCTGCCATGCCGCCTGCGGCGACTCGTTGGCCTGCGGTGAGTTCTTCACCTGTGATCGGATCGACACCTGTTGCGGCACGTTTTGCATCGTTCACGCCTGTCAGCTCATTGACGATATTTCCTCCGTAATCAAGAGCTTTTTCATACCAAGGACGGTTGGCGAGCGCTTCTTGTTCCTTTGCGATCTTGCGGGCTTCTTCTTGATCTTTTTTGATTTTTAGATATTCAGAAGTTTGCTTCTCAATAGTGCTCAATGCGTTCGTTTTGCTTGTCTCTATCATACGATGATCCACTCAGGAAAAAAAATCCCCTTTTTGTCGGCTTTTTCTCGGCTCTTTCTCTGCAATGCAAATAAAAAAGTGCCCATAAAGATGGACACTCTAGTTTTAAAAATCATATTCAAAATCGATGTCATATAAATCAACCCATTCAACAAAATCAGGCATAGTTTTTGTACTTAAAAAGTGGTGAACAATTCTATATGCTTCTTCTCGACTTACATAACTGCATGATGGTACTTTCATTGGTTCTCCACCAACCAAATGCTCTATTGTTTCTATTTCAACATCCTTTTTCAAAGGGACTAAATAATCAGGATGTCTCATGATAAAGAATCCATATGGCTCATCATAAAAGAAAATAAGCCATTCATCTTCTCCTTCTACCTCAAAACAAGAATCTCCACTTCCTTGTTTCCAATAATCCGCTTCTTTTTCAAAGAAAATATTTTTAATAAATTCTTCTCCTGGGTTTTCAACTGGTCCATTGTATACAATCATGAGTTTTCCTCCCTATAGAAAAAACGTCAAAAAGCACCTGTTGCCTATCGGCAACCAAGTGCTTTCTGCTTACTCTTCTTCAAATTTCTGCATTCTTTCTATTAAATCTTGCTGTGCTTCATTTTGGTTTATATATTTATATTCAAAATACTTAATTCTATCTGTTGGTCCAAATCCACTTTCATGCCAGTTTGTATAATCAAAATGTACGTTTAATTTACCTGTATGATCTAAAATTAATGTTACTGAAAACCATGGTTCTTGGTCATTATCAATAAAAACTTTTTGAAGTTCAACAGTAAGTTGGAATAGTCTATGTAACTCATTATTATATGCCCTCTTGTCTACACTGTATAGTTTCGGAATATAATGTGAATAAATGTGCTGTTCCTCACCTTTAGGCTTGAAAAAGAAGAAAACTCCTCCTTCTTCATCCTTAACCTCACCATTAAACCAGAAGTTATCCCATTCAGTTGGAATCATATCATTAACCTGTTGTGCAATTTCTTTATATAACCGGTTTAATTCTGTTTCAAAACTCATTAATATCAGCCTCCTGGTTTGTTTGCAATCTCGCGAATAACTGGGAATTGCCCTTCAATTTCATATTCGACCATAAATGAATCAGGTCGCATTGATTTATTAGAATAGTTCGGGTCAATATTAACAGAGACCTTTTTGGGCGGTACCTCTTTCAATGCATTAGCCCACTCAGTCTCCATTTCATACCAAACCCCACCCCTCCTATTAATCTGGCTATTTTGTGGAACAAGATTGTCGATATCAGGTGGACCGTTAAATTGAGCTCCTATCAAATGTCCACCATCATCATCCGGTAATCTGTCTCTTCCTCCTACATTTGCCTGAGCATATTTATTTCTATCAGCCTTTTTCAATACAAGTTCGGGAGCATTTACATTTTTAATACGTCCAAGTTCATCAGTAGTATATTTGTAGTTATCGTTGGTTACATACTTTGTATTTGGGATAAGTTGCTTCTTGCCATTTTGACCTTTTACTATATGCCTTCCAAAGTCAATTTCCTTAACTTCTTTAAGTTTATTCCCTTTTACCGTACCCTTAACTCCCATCTTCCCATGAAATCCTTTCGCCCCAAATGGCAAAAGCATCCCCAGCGCCGCATTCATACTCGCTTCCTGCTGTTCTTTCGAGATCTTATTTCCAAACATATCTCGGCCTGTGATCGCTTCGCTGAAGCCATTGGTTGCGGTGATGCCGTATAAACCTTTTTGCGATGTTTTCAACGCATCGAAAGACTTCTGTGATGTCTTGTAAATGTCGACCGCTCTGAATGCGGCGGACGTGGCTTGAGTCGTTTTATAGACGGCTTTACCGCCTTTAAAAATGCGTCCTGCCCAGCCGACGATTGGGATGTATCCTGCTGCTGCCATGCCGCCTGCGGCGACTCGCTGGCCTGCGGTGAGTTCTTCACCTGTGATCGGATCGACACCTGTTGCGGCACGTTTTGCATCGTTCACGCCTGTCAGTTCATTGACGATATTTCCTCCGTAATCAAGAGCTTTTTCATACCACGGACGGTTGGCGAGCGCTTCTTGTTCCTTTGCGATCTTGCGGGCTTCTTCTTGATCTTTTTTGATTTTTAGATATTCAGAAGTTTGCTTCTCAATATCGCTTTTTGCCTTGTAGATTTCGCTATTTTGATACGCTTTCTTGTCAAAATTCATAGGCGAAATGGATTTTCCGTCATTTGTGGCATTGATCATTTCTGCGTACAATGCCATTGTAGCCTTCTCCTCAGTCTCTGACAAAGCATATTCATCTTTTAGATTTTGATCAAGTTCTATTAAATCTTTAACCGTTTTCTTCCGTTCATCTTCCGCATCTGCAATCTTTTCGTCAAAAGTTTTACTATCAAATACCTCCAGAGAAATGAGGTCATCAATATCTTGAAAAATCGTTTTGAGTGCCTTTTTTTGATCCTTCACGATGCTTTTGGCATTCTTGATTCCCATATGTACAGCGTTGTCTAAAAAGTGTTCTTCTACAAAGGTGTCGCCGCCAAAATTTGTATCATCGAGTGTCCCAGAAACACCTTCATGAAAGGCTTTTTGTTTATCAATGAAGCTAATAAACATGTCCACATTTCCGGCGAGTTCTTTGTAGAAGCTTTTAATGTTATCGGCACCTTTTCCAGTGAAGTCGTCACCGAGGTTGGCAACACCTTGTAATGCCTTTTTTAAATCTATCATTTGTTCACGGAGTTCCTGATAGTGTTTTGCCCTTGTATCCATGGCACTGGTTAGTGCTTTTGCATCAAGTATCTTGCCCAGATTAAGCCACTCCCTCCATTATTGATCATAAAGTCTATTTTACCGTGACCTCCAAAACGGAAAAATAGGCTAAATGACATAAAAAATGGAATGAACTCTCTATTCAATTTACCCTCTCATTTGGATAAACGAGTTTATCCATTGTAGAGATATAGAAAAGGCCAGACAGTCCATTATACTCTGTCTAGCCACATGTTCACGTTACTTATAATCATTGATTGGTCCTTTATCCATCAAAACATCGATCTCATTTGAATATTTCATTTTTAACTTCGGTCTACGCTCAGAGTTTGGTTTACTGTAAAGCTCTAGTGGACGGATGATCACGCCATCATTTGTGTTTTGAAGTATACCTGGAACACAAGAATAAATTCGATCATTGTCATTTGCATGTTTCGCGTGAATCGTGACAGACGTTCCTTGATGATTATCGATACTCATAGACACTCTATATCTATAGAAAGAACCTGTTCCATTTGATTGAGCAGAGTAAACAACGGGTACCACCGCAAGGATATCATCATTTAACCTTAGTTTAATGACTTCTGTTTTCATTGATTCACGATCTCTACCGACATCTCCCATATGCTCAACTGCCCCGTTACCGTAACTTTTGAGAGCGGGAACACCTTTTGCGCCAAACATGGCCACATCTATTTGTTTTCCTGACTTCGTATAGACCAATGCGTAAATATCATAATCGGTTCCAGACTCCCAAGATACTGTAGCCGTAATCTCTGGTGTTTTTTCAATGATGATCGGTTTATGACCTTTGTCTAGACTAATTTTACCTTGAACTTTCTCTAAGCTAATAGGTGCAGCGACTTTCTCTTTAGCGGCTGTGTTCATTGGAGCAGGCTCATTAATTTGTTTTTCAGAAACCATTGGAGGAGGTGTAGAAACATCCTGTTCATCAGGTTCAACCTCCACCCCATAAAGCTTGCATAGCCCTTCCAATCCAGAATCGAAGCCACGCCAGATGGATCGTGCTTTCGTTTCACTATTTCTTATGTATAGCTCTACTACGACAATGCCCTTTTCATTTGTAAAGCTTACTGGTGTTAGGTATAGGACCTCATCACCTGTTCGAATTTCTGCTTGCAGATTCTTCACATGAGAAAAGCCGATTCCTCGATCCTCTGTTAGTGTAATAGCCATCTTTGTGATTCCGACAGGCACTTTGCTCATATCAAAATTCAATTGATGTCTTTTCAACTGATCTGATATCTCTGCTGGTAAAAGTGTCGCGACACCCGTAGCACTCTCCGGCTGATTGTAAAAAATAATGCCATTATCTCCTTGAACTAGATTTGAATCTGTTAAGAGAAACGCCGTTAAAGAAATATCAATTGCAGATGACACTTCATAACTGATGGATAATTGCCCCTTTGGAGAGTTTAGTACGGTATTGGCACCCATTTGCAGAGTTTGATTCATTTCAACAACTCCTATTCTTTATCTACCATTTATCGTTTTTATAGACCAATTATACCAAATAGTGCAATAGAACCTATTAATATCTTTCTCTCTTTTCATCTCTGCAATGATATGAGACAATGCCACCTAAAAACAAACTACTCTCGAAAGGAGAATCAATGTGTATAAAAAAATCATCCCAGCTGTTACAGTGATATTCGGTTTTTGGATTCTTCTTCAATTAGCATTTAGTATCAATGTCTTCCACAATCCAATGAATTATTTTATTGTGATCACTCTCTTTTTTCTTTGTATTCAGGCTACATTGAAGCATAGGAAATAAAAAAACCCGAACAAGCGAATCCCACGCTCATCCGGGCCAGTCATTTCTTTATTACACTTCTTCACCATTCGTTGCGATGACGTTTTGATACCAAGTAAACGAATCTTTTTTAAGACGATTCATTGAACCATTACCTTCGTTATCGCGGTCAACATAAATCATGCCGTAGCGTTTTTTCATTTCACCGGTTGTGAATGACACGATATCAATGATGCCCCAAGGTGTGTAGCCGATGAGGTCCACACCGTCATATTCAACCGCTTTTTTCAGTGCTTGAATATGAGAAGCGAGATATTGAATTCGCTCTGGGTCATGAATAGAGCCGTCTTCTTCCACTTGATCAATGGCACCAAAGCCATTTTCCACAATGAATAGCGGGATTTGATAGCGATCGTAAAAACGATTCAATGTATATCTTAAGCCTGTCGGATCAATGGACCAGCCCCAGTCGCTTGAATTGATATACGGATTTTCTACACCATGTGGCAGTGCTCCATTGACAATGTCTCCGTTGTGATCAGATACTGCATCGCTTTTGACCGTTGTAGACATGTAGTAGCTAAAGCCAAGGTAATCTACTTTTCCTTTTCTTAAACTTTCTTCATCGCCTTCTTCAAATGGAATGTGATAGCCTTCGCGTTCAAATTCTTTTAACGCGTAGCTTGGATAGTAGCCACGCACTTGGACATCTGGGAAGAAATAGCGCTGTCTCATATATTCTTCTGCCAGCATGACATCCTCTGGGTTTGAGGAATAAGGATAAATTGGCACGTGGGACACCATCGCTCCAATTTGAAAGGACGGATTGATCTCTTTTCCTTTTGCCACTGCCCATGCACTTGCAAGCAATTCATGATGGCCCGCTTGATACATGACTTCTTTGGCATTTTCGCCTTCTTTGACAGATACCCCTGAATTTGTCCAAAGGAACAACGGGTTGTTGACGTCCATTTTGTTATTGATTTCATTAAATGTCATCCAGTACGTGACCTTGTTCTTGTAACGATTGAAGCATACTTCCGCGAATTTCGCGAAATATTCAGCGACTTTTCTGCTTCGGAATCCGCCGTATTCTCTTGCCAAATGAAGGGGCATTTCAAAGTGAGACAACGTAATGACAGGCTCGATTCCATGTTTAACCAGTTCATCAAACACATCATCATAAAACTGTAAGCCTGCTTCATTCGGCTCTTCTTCATCCCCTTTAGGGAAAATTCGGCTCCAGCCGATCGATGTTCGCAAGCATTTTAATCCCATTTCAGCAAACATGGCGATATCTTCTTTGTAACGATGGTAGAAATCAATGGCTTCATGGTTTGGATAAAAAGTTCCTTCTTCTATCGTTTCCGTGATCTGTCTTGGTACACCATGAGCACCTGCTGTCATCACATCTACAACACTCGGCCCTTTGCCAGCTGCATTCCATCCACCTTCGAATTGATGAGCGGCTAATGCCCCGCCCCATAAGAAATCTTTTGGTAAAGTCATTATCTATTCCTCCTATTTCACAATTGTCATCATCACGTCAGTTGGCTGACATGTCGAACGTTTCTCTACAATCACATCTTCGTATGCTTGGGTATTGGTAAGGATAACAGGTGTGATTGTTTGTAATCCTTTGCTTTCAATTGCTTCCTGATCAAATGTCATCAACAAGTCACCCTTTTTCACCTTGTCGCCTTCTTTGATATTGAGTGTAAATGCCGATCCATCTAGAGAAACCGTATCAATTCCTACATGAACAAGTAACTCTACACCAAATTCAGAACGCAGACCAATCGCATGTTTTGTTGGTGCAAGCATGACGATACTGCCGTCAAACGGTGCAAACAGTTTGTTATCGGTCGGATGAATGGCAAAACCTTTCCCCATCGCCCCAGAGCTAAATACGGCATCTGGCACTTCAGATAACGAAAGCACCTTTCCTGTAAGTGGAGCCGTGATCATTTCTTCATTGTTTATAGAAGTATTTGGCGTTTCTCCGTCTTGATCTTTAACAGGTGTTTCACCAGCTGACTGTTCTACTGTATCTTCTCCATATCCGAACATTTGAATAAGCACAACTGGTAAAATGAGCGCAATGGCCACACCAATCAAAATACCAATGATAGACGTTGGATATTCTGCACTGATTCCGTTCACAATGGTCAGCGGGCCAGGCAGCCCTGCATATGCAAAGTAATAAGGCGTAAAGAAGCTGGCTACAACGGCACCGACCGCTCCAGAAATACACCCAAAAATAAACGGCTTTTTAAAACGTAAGGTGACACCGTAAATCGCAGGCTCCGTAATACCGAAGAGTCCTGTAATTCCAGCTGAAACCCCAACTTTCCGTGTTTCCCGATTTCTTGCTTTTAAAATAACTCCCAGCACCGCACCGACTTGAGCGATAACAGCGATGGTTTGATATGCCTGAAAGGAGTCACGTCCATATTGTTCAAAGTTCGCAAGTACCATTGGCGTGATGCCCCAGTGAACACCGAAAATCACGAGTACTTGCCAGAAACCGCCGATAATGGCCCCTGCCAGAGCTGGTACATTTTCAGCTAAAACATTGTATCCGTTTGCAATCCCATTTGCACCTGCTGTCGAAAGAGGACCGATTAATAGAATGGTTAACGGAACCATGACGACCATACATAAAAATGGGACAAATAGCGGTTTGACGACCTCATGAATTCGTTTGTTTAAGAATTTTTCTACATAGGAAAGAATCCATACTAAGAAAAGCGGTGGCAAGACGGATGATGTATAAACCGTTTCAGATAACGCAATCCCTAAAAAGGTCACACCTTCCCCTGATGCTACACGTCCAGCAATCTCTGTCCAAGAAGGACTGACAAGCGCTGCTGTACAAGCAACCGCAATATACATATTCGTTTTGAAATGCTTGGCTGCAGTTATCGCAATAAAAATGGGCAAGAACGTAAACGGTGCCCAAGAAATAAAGCTAAACACTTCATAAGTGCCTGTTTTCGAGAAGCTTGGAAATATCAAATTTATTAAGATAAGTGCACCTTGCAAAATACCAGCTGCGGCTAAAATATACACAAATGGCGCAAACACAGCGGACATGGTCGCAATGACCCGATTCAGTATCGTTCCTTTGTTTTCATTCGGCTGGTCATCATCCGACGTTTGGAGCTGAACAAGGTTGGAAAAATGCTCATATACCTCACCTACATGCTGACCGATCACAACCTGAAACTGACCACCGTTTTCCACCACTGTAATGACGCCAGGCATGGCGTTGACTGCTTCTTTTGCCTTTGGATTAGAACGCTTCAGCACCAAACGCAGCCTCGTGGCGCATCTAGCGGCACTCACCACATTTTCTTCTCCGCCAACTGCTTCTAAGATGTCTTCTGCAAGCTTTTGATAATCCCTCACTTTTGACATATAACCCCCCCTTTATCGCTACTAGTATATGTACATTATAATTATACCGGTACAATTTATCAATACATATATAATTTGAGTTTGCATGTCAAAGAGAAATCGGGATGTGCTATAATACAAAGACAATAAATCGTGAAAACAAAGAGGAATGGCTATGTTAAAGTATCAACAAATTGCGAGCGATATTGAAAAATATATTGTCACACATGAGCTGCAGCAAGGAGACAAACTCCCTGTGCTTGAGACGCTCATGAATCAATTTGCTGTGAGCAAAAGTACAATTATCAAATCATTAGATTTACTCGAAAGAAAAGGGATTGTCTATCAGGTGAGGGGCAGCGGCATCTTTGTGAGAAGGCATAGGCGCAAAGGCTATATTAGCCTATTATCCAACCAAGGGTTTAAAAAAGATTTAGAGGAATTTCAACTGACATCAGAAGTTCTCACGTTAGATACCGTCAAACCGCCAGAAGAAGCTGCGCTGAATTTAAACATTGAACTAGATGAGGATGTTTTCTACCTTAAACGCATTCGTTACATCAATGGACAAACTTTATGTTTAGAAGAGTCCTATTACCGGAAAACCATTATTCCTTACCTCAACACAGAAATTGCAGCCGATTCTGTATTTAAATTCATTAGTGAAGGCCTTGGTCTTAAAGTGGGCTTTTCTGACATGTACCTGCAAGTTGGCAAACTAAACGAAACTGAAGCGAAGCACCTCGGACTTAAACAAGACGATCCTGCCCTCCGCGTCGAGACCGTTTTCCATCTCACAAACGGACAGCCCTTCGACTTCTCGAAAATCACATATAACTACATGCAATCCCAATTTTTTATTCAGGCGAATAATTATTATGGGTGATGAAAGGAAAAAGCCCCTGATACATTCAGGAGGCTTTTCTACTGTTCTCTTTTAACCTTTAAATATTTCTTCCCTCTCTCTTGAGTAGTTAGCCCGTCAATGAGAGTATCACCATAAAAAATGACTAAATAATCCCCTTTACCTATAAGAACAACTGGAAAAGCATGATGTTCTTGCATACTCTTTTCAACATCATCTGGATGAAGCTCGACTTCCATTTCATGACCAATGAATGCATACTCAAACGGAAGAGTATGATAAAGTTCTACAAGACACTGTACGATCTCCTGTTGAATACGAACGACATCATGTGAAAAAACCTCTGTCCAATTTAAACACAGCACGAACCCAACAAAACCAGCTTCTTTTTGTATGTTCATGGTTGTATGTTTTAGACATGTCCCCTCCAATTCAAATTCTGTATAAAAACCTTCCAAGTAATTGTTTTTGATTTTATTCTCTTTTACATCATGTTCGATCCATGCATCGCCATTAGCGTCTTGACTAAACTTTACTTTCGTTATTGACATTCCTTTTTTTGTTAAATAGTCAGTCAGTTTGTGAAAAGTGGTTATTAAATGAATGTCATCATAGAATACCAATCCAATATTGATATATCCTCCTAAAGCTATGCTGAATCCCTCGCCTTCTTTTTGTTTTGTTCAAGCATACTACAAAAAAGCAGGTTCCTTCGTACCTCCCTTTTGATCCATCATTATTTTTTCCCTTAAACATCTTTACCGTCTTACCACTCTCTGACATTCCTTTTCCTGTAACGGTAAGACTTTCCCGCCCTTAGTGCCTAGTTGTTTGATATTGTATTGCATGAACAATTCCAATTCATCACATCAAAAAGATTCATTTTACGAATGCATCCTACACACTTATGATGAACATAACAACATGTTTAGGAGGATTCGTCAGATGAAAGATATTAGGGTGTATCATGTCGATGCGTTTACAACTGAGAAATTTGGAGGTAATGCCGCTGGGGTGGTGTTGGATGGGGAATGGTTAACGGAGGATGAGATGCAGAATATCGCCAAGGAGTTGAACTTACCCGAGTCCGTTTTCTTGCTGCCGGCACATGATGAGAAAGCCGATTATCGAGTGAAATATTTCACTCCAACGGAAGAGGTCAATTTCTGCGGGCATGCGACGGTTGGGTTGACTTGGCTTTTAGCGACGGAGCTAGGGATGGCTAAAGAAAAATCAGGGGTGGTGTTAGAAACAAAGATCGGCCATGTTCCCGTTGTATGGCACGAAGAGAATGGCAAAGTTGTGGATGTCGAGATGACACAGGTCACGCCAAAGACGCGAGATTTTATCATCGATGTAGAAGAGCTTAGTGATATTCTCGGTATAAGCAGTGACAGGATTGATCCATCCTATCCTATAAAATTAGCAAACACCGGAAACTGGCATCTCCTGGTTCCGCTGAAACACCAGCATGACATTGATCAAGCAGCACCAAACCTAGCAGCTTTAGGAAAAATGAATAAAGAGCAGGATATCACAACGACTCATCTTTATACGTTTCAATCCACAAAAGACTGTGATCTTTATACAAGGGATTTTGCACCTGGCATTGGCATACCCGAAGATCCTGTAACGGGAGCAGCAAACGGGGCATTGGCCGGATATCTGTATTTGGAAGGGATCATTCCTCAGCAAGAAACCACTCATCTGCGCATTGCCCAAGGTGATGCAATCGGCAGACCAGGATTGCTTCGTATCACGGTCATTCCGAATGAAGCAAAGCCGATCATTAAAGTAGCTGGTGCAGCGATTATTACCATTCGTGGGGTGATCACGCTATAAATTGATCAGCTTGAATAGAGACTCTCGTTCAAGCTGAATCTATTTAAAATGATCTTTGACCGCTTCAATCCATCTTTTAGTAGAGGGAGAGGCTGCGTTAAAAGATTTAAACGCCATATTGATTTCGCGATAAACACGGGTCTCAAGTGGAATTACGTTCGCATGAGGCACCTGAGGCGGCAAAATCAACTTCGGAATGATCGTGAGCCCAAGGCCTTCCTGAACCATAGAGATAATCGTATTGTTGTCCCCAATCTCAAATAAAACATGGGGTTTTACGCCTCTTTCTTTTAATAATTTCTTAATGAGTCGATCACAGCCCGCTTTTGGCATAATAAATGGTTCATCTTGGAACGAAGCCACTTCCATCACCTTCTTTGTATGGAAACGATGACTCTCTTGCATGAGCACCACCAATTCATCTTGAAACAGTGGAACAGTTTCCAAATCTCTAGATGGCTGTGTTAAAAACCCAAGATCAACTGTGCCAGATGCGATCCACTCTTCAATCTCTTCATAGCCGCCTTCATATAATTCCAATTGGATATTGGGATAACTTTTCGTAAAACGATGAATGAGCTGCGGAAGCATTTTTGAAGAAAAACTAGAGAACGTGCCGATCTTGATACTCCCCACTTCCATCCCTTGAATCAACGCCGCCTCCTGCTCAAGCAATGACGCATGATGAATGATTTGGCGAATATGGGGCATCAATCGCTCACCTGCATCTGTCAGCGACAGCCCGTTTCGATTCCGATGAAGCAGCACAATCCCAAGCTCTGACTCAAGCTTCGCCATATTATGACTCACCCCAGACTGCGTCAGCCCAAGCTTCTCACCGGCTTTTGTAAAACTGCCGCATTCGACGACTGTTTGAAATACTTTGTATGGGAATGTCATTCGTTTGCTCACCTCACTTTAGATCTTGGCAAAACCTACTGTTAGACATGTCTGTGATTTTTCGATTTAATTGTTGTTCGACCAATTGAAAACATGCCTGCTGAATCCATAAACGTTTAAATGTATAGAGTTGTTCTTTTTCATCGCCATGCATCTCTTCATCTTTTTCTAACTGAAAATCTGTTAAATCGATTTTGTCATGAACATGCATATGAATAAAAACATGCGCATTGTGAAAATCATTCATATGCTCTACTAAAGCTGAGATATTGGTGATAAAGTCATCAAATATATCTTCTTCTAGCGTTTTCTTGAGATCTAGATGGCTGTGCACATCCATTGATATGTAATTATCTCTTTCATCCAGTTCTTCTTGAGTGGCTAGAGGGTTATCATGAATCGTTGCTTTTCTATTTAAATCTGTAATCGAGAAATAGACGATGATGTCTTTATTATCGAGAAATTCATACTCCCATATCTCTGCATCTCTTAATCTTAAAATGCGGGTGAGATTGTCCAACTTTAAACCCTCCAATTAATTATTCATCGTCGTCGACGAAGACCTAGACGCCGCTTCATCCGCTTTCACACAATCAATCGCAACAACCAATGCAATCATCACAGGCTCCATCTCTTCTTTCAAAATATCCACCTTGTAACTATCCCCCCAAGTAAACCATTCCTTCTTTACCTGACCGATTACTTCGCCGCTTTGCAGCACTTGGAAATTCATATCCCACCAGTTTCCTTGTACTTCGATACCAGCAGCATCAATTGAATATTTTGCTTTGAAGAACGTAAACTCTTTTTTGATCGTCAATACCTCTTGCCCACCGACTTCTACTAAAAAATTTGGTAAAAAGCTAAACATTTTCTTCGTAATTACAGCGATGACGTCTCGTTCTGTATTCAAAATGGTGAACGTCTTTGGCACCTTCATAAAGCTGCCTTCGACCACATATACATCATTCTCCTGTTGGTCCTTTACCGTAAACCTGCCGCTCAGACTAAATACCTTTTGCTTCATATACAGCTGCTTCATAAGTACCTCCGATTCAGTTCAAAAATTTATCCGTTCTTACCTTACCCCTGATTATACCAAATAATAGAATGTGCAAAAAACCACCTGCTATCAGGTGGTTTTCGATTACTGATCCATTTTCAGAGATTCTTTTTCATATGTTTGAAAAGCATCTTCCATTCCCATGATGACCTCTTTCATTTTGACATAACCACTTGTGTAAGGAATAGAATCTCTAATCTCTTCCCACATAAAATGATAGAACTTCAGGTCATCTGTTTCACACATCACAAAATCTGTGTAATCCTTACCTGGAAGAGCCTCAGCATCAAAAAAGCGCACCGTCACATGTTCCTCATATTTCTGCATCAACTCTTGCAGCGAAGCCGCATGGGTTCTGCGCTCCTCTCGTGGTAAAGCAAGCCAAGATGGATAGAACTCTAATAAAACAACCATCATATATTTCATCATCAAGCCCCTCGATTCTTCTATGATGTGATGATTGTACGCCAGATCTAGAGAATGCGCATTAACATAGGTTAATGTTCAGCAGGATGCAGCAGCCTGCTCAGCGAAACTGGAGAAATACCGATATATGAGGCAATATGATATTGAGCGATACGTTGATGTAACCCGGGATATTTCAATAAAAACGCCTGATATCGCTCAATGGCTGGCAAATATAGCAGTTCCCTCTCACGCTCTTCCTTTCTCGTATACAGCCTTTCTACACTCACCCGAACAAACCGCTCCCACATATGACTGCTGTCCATCAACATTTGAAGTAGATCATACGGAATTTCAATCACAATAGAATCCTCCATCGCTTCAATCGAATAAGGAGAAGGCTGCCCATTGATCATACTTGCATAAGAAGTAGCAAAATCATCTTCCAACGTAAAAGCCACGTTGTACTCCCTTCCATCCGGTAACAAATAGAAGAGACGGAAGAGACCTGTTATGCAGAAATAGGCATGCTTCACTGGATCGCCAGCCTTGATTATGCATGTACCCGCTTTTAATTGTTTAATCGTTGTTCCATCTTTAAAGGCTTGCCAATGCTTATGTTCAATAAGATATTTCGATATTTTGGTTTTGAACGTGTCGTATGGGTTAGTTATTTTATCCATCTGTAAGTTACCTCTCTAGTAATGGAAGACTTGATAAAAAATTGTATCAGGAAACACTCAAGTTATAATGGAAATATAAGCGATGATGAGAGGAGAAACAATGAAAAGAATCACTTTTTTTGACTGGACCGTCCATTTACAAGCGGACTTAACAGCGATTACCGATCATTATGAAAAGAAAATGGTCATTTTAGAGCCATCCATTGAACTAAATAGCATCATCTGGATGGATGACAACAACGAGCTACAAATCAAACCTACTTGGGATTGTGTCATTTCAATTGATCCAACCAATAAATCACTGACAATTCGGCAAACAAAAGAAGTATTCGGAGATGTGTACGAATGAAAATAGGAGGAACTATGAAGAAAACCGCTTTTTATGATTGGACGATTCACTATCCTGACCATTTAACAGCAGTCAAAGATGATACAGAAAAGAAAATGGTTTTTCTAGAACAAACGGTTGAATTTAAAGGAATGATCCGTATTGATGAAAATGATGAACTGCAAATAAAGCCGACATGGGATTGTGTCATTATTGTAAATGCAAAACAGATGTCTATCACAGTTCGTGATGCAGAAGACTTTGTAGGTTTACCATAAACATTAAAAAGAAAAGTCTCATTTGACACACGCAAACGAGACTTTTCTCAAATACTATTTCTTTGGAAAAACCGTCGTAAAAGTCGTTCCTTCTTTTTCATTGCTTTCTACTTCAATAGAAGCATTGTGATATGACAGTACTTCTTGCACAATGGATAATCCAAGACCCATTCCCTCTTTATTTCGTGCCTGATCTACCCGGTAAAAACGTTCAAATATTTTTTCTAATGTGTGTTGTTCTATGCCAATCCCCGTATCTCTAATTGTCACGACCGCTTCCGATTGATTTTCATTACAATGAATACTGATTTCCCCAAACTCTTTGTTGTACTTAATGGCATTGCCAATTAAATTCTCCCAAACATTGATCAACAAAGTCCGATCCGCATATACCGAAACAGGCTGTAGATCCAACTTAATTTCTAGACCTTTCTCTTCTATCCGCCATAGCATCGAATGGACCACTTGATGAAGCTGCTCATCCACCCTGACGATTTGTTTATTCGTTGGATATGTCCCTTGATCAATAGAGGTTAAAATGAGAAGTTGTTTCGTTAAGTTAGATAATCGCTTTGCTTCTGTTTGAATAATGTGGTTGTATTTTTTCCCTTCGCTTGATGAAATCTCCTCATTTAGTAATTCAGAATACCCTCGTATATTTAATAGTGGTGACTGAAAATCGTGCGAGACGTTATTCACAAATTTCTTCCTTGCTTGATCGGTATTCTCTAATTTCTGCTGCATCATCCGAAAACGATCAGCAAGCTGACCAATTTCATCTTTTCGATTGATCATTAATGGATACTGAAAATTATGGTTTGCCATCTCTTGCGTCGCACTCGTCAATTCTGAAAGAGATTGGGTGACCTTTCGAGACATGAATAAAATGCCAATGATACTGCTCACAAAAACGGCGAAGATAAATCCAAAAATAATCAGATGGAACTCTGTAAAGAAACTGATATTATTCGGGCGTAAAAATAAGCCCCATTCTTCCCCGTCAATTTCTATTTTCGTCCCCACTGTATTTTGTATATCATTTGCGAAATGACTCATGATTAAGTATGAATTTTTAAAGGATTTGATCCCGTTGTACGCTTTACCGCCTTCAAATAAGGCATGCATTTGGCCATTCCATTTTTTCGTTTTAAATGGTTCGCCAAACATCTTCATCTCCCCATCTTCTTTAACCAAAGCGATTTGGTACCCTAGATCGCTCATGGTTTGCAAAAAATCAGAAGAGGCCCGCAAGGTAATTTCATGTTCTTTGATTTGTTTAGATAACTGCTCGGCAATGGCTAAATATCGATCATTCATTTGCTCTTTGACAACATGATTGTAAATCAAGTTAGAACAAATAAATCCAATGAAGATACTAATCAAAACAATCAAACACGTATATAGCATAAAACGTTGTTGTAGTTTCATTCTTTTACCTCAAGTTGATAGCCGAAACCACGTATTGTGACAATTTCAACCGTCGCTTCCGCCCTTTTTAAACGTTCTCGTATGCGGTTAATATGCGTGTTTAATGTGAATTCGGGTTGATCTAACGTATCCCCCCAAATGTCATCAATTAAATCCCAGCGGCTTACATTGCGGTTTGCCCGCTGCAGCAGATAATACAGAATTTCTAATTCCCGCATGGGCCAGATATATTGCTGATTCGCAATCGTTAATTCCCAACGGTTCGTATCAATTTGAACATTTCCCGCAGTCGTTATAGCTTCTATAGATTTACGATATCGTCGTAAAATCGCATTTACACGAAATAGCAGTTCTTTCGTTTCAAATGGTTTGACGATATAATCATCAATCCCTTGTTCAAATCCTTGTTGCTTATCTTCAATCTGCCCTTTCGCTGTCAGCATAATGACAGGCAGTTCATATTGTTTCGTCACAATGTTCGCCAGCTGAAAGCCATCCATCCCAGGCATCATCACATCAATAATCATGAGATCAAATGACTGTTGTTGCAAAAAAGCAAGCGCTGCCTCAGCATTGCTTGCTTTTTTCACTTGGTACCCCGCCTGCTCTAAATGGATGGACACTAATTGCAAAATGGCTTCATCATCATCCACAACCAATACATGCAATTATCCTTCCTCCTTTATTTCCTTAGCTTTGTCTTTTTCAAAGAATAATATGAGTGACGGCAGCAACATTCCTCGCACGAAAAATGTATCGATGATAATCCCAATAGCGACAATAAATCCAAAGATAAATAAATCCGTAATCGGCATGGTCATTAATGCGGCAAATGTTGCAGCAAGAATGATCCCCGCTGAAGAAATCACCCCGCCTGTATTTCGTATCGCTACTTCTAATGCAGCTTTGACGTGTAACGTTTGGCGTTCTTCTAAGAAACGGCTCACAAGGATGATGTTATAATCAATTCCTAATGCCACGAGAAAGATAAAGGCATACACAGGGGCACGAGTTGAAATCGCATCATATCCAAATAACACATCGACTAAGAAAATACCTAAGCCTAATGCAGATACAAATGAGATTAAAATCGTCGCCATCATATAAATCGACATTTTCATGGAGCGTGTCAAAACGAGTAATAAGATCAGAATGAGTAATGTTTCCAGTAATACGATCTTTTTAATATCGGATTGATTCACTTGTTGCTCATCCACTAATTTAGCTGTTGTGCCAGCAAAAGATAACTGAACCTTTTGACCATCTGATAATCGATAGATGGCTTGATCTGTACGGAAATCTCCTAAAAATTCAATGGCCTCTATACTGTATGGATTCACTTTTAATGATATCGTCATTTTGCCGTGCTCTCCATCTTTGGTTACCCCCGAAGGACGAGCCGATCCTATCTCTTCATTTCCTGAGAATTGGGCGGAGATTTCTTGTAAATGTTCCTGAGTTAGCTTTTGACCAGTCACAAGTACTGTTGTCTGGGCTAGATCACCTTTATTAAATTTTTCCTCGACGATTTCAAATGCAACACGAGAAGGTAAATCCTTCGGGAAATTTTTCACCGAGTTAAATTCATAATGTAAATTGAAAATATTCGCACCTGTCACAAGTAAAAATAGCAAGACCGCACCACCAATTAATCCTGGTTTTCTAACCACGAATTTGGCAAGAGGTCCCCATATGCCATGTTTTGCTTCTTTTGCTTCACCATATGTCGGCACTTTCGGCCAAAATGCTTTGCGGCCAAATAATGCAAACAAGGCTGGAATCAGTGTGACAGAAGCCATCATAATGACCACCATCGCAGCACCAAAGATTGGCGCAAAGTTTTGATAATCACGGAAATCCGCCACAAATAATATGATCATCGCCGCAAATACTGTACCGCCTGCAAATAATACCGGTTTGGCTGTTGAACGCATCGCTACTTTCATCGCTTCAAATTGATTTTCATGATGTTGTAACTCCTCACGATAACGCGAGAAAACAAACAATGAATAATCAATCACAGCAGCAAATAACAAAATACTCATAATCGAGGTGGTTGAGTTATTGATTTCAAGTCCACCCACGCCAAGTAAAGCCACAACTTGATTCACCACTTGATAGACAATGACCGTTGCGAACAATGGAATGATCGCTAATAGCGGAGAACGGTAAATGACGATCAATAAAACCAAAATGATTGCAACAGTAGCTAATAGCAGTTTCAAGTCGGCAGATTCAAACAGCTTCACCGTATCCCCCGCTATACCTGCTGGACCCGTAATATAAAAATCAGCATCTAGCCCTTTCGCTATGTTTGTACCGACATCCGTTGTCTCATCATTAATCTTTGCATAATCAGCATTGCCTAATCCCGCTTTCAAATTCATTGGCACAATCATGGTCGTTTCATCTTCTGATAAAAAAGCGGATAACGCTTGAGGAGGCAATGCGGACACATCGACAATATCTTCAATCCCCTCAATCTTTGCCTCTTTGATTCCTTGAATGATCGTTTTTACATCTTGAATAACCAGCTTTCCATTAGGGTTATGGAACACATATAATCCCGGAGTCCCTTTATCATTTGGGAAATACTGATCTAACTTCTTTTGTGTCACGATGGACTGAGCATCACTAGGTAAAGATTGAAAATTGCTCACTTTATGATCGCCCAATTTAGGCCCAGCACTCAACCCGATCATGAAAACAAGCCAAATGATAACAGTCAGCCAAGCTCCTTTTTTTGTAGACATTTTATCAATAAATGATCTGAATACTTTCATTAATCGTTCTCCTCCTTTTCTCACCGGTTCGAGTATATCGCCTGTATATAAACTTGATATAAACTCAGGGAAAAGGACGAGCCATGAAAATAAAAAAAGCAGAGGTTTATCCCTCTGCTAATCCTTCATAACCATTTACAAAATAAGCGATCGTCTCTAACTCATCTTCTTTTAGTTCTCTGTTCACATGTGTTTGATATTCACTCTTGATTCTCTTCTGATCTCCCCCATAAAGATCAGTGTATTTCGCCATCATCCGAAGCTTGTCTCTTTCTTGACGAAACTCCTCTTTTGTCCACGGTCTTTGGTGCGATGGAATATACGTCTCCGCATCAAAAGCATCTAACTCATCTAAAAGACGCACAATTTCTTTTACCGTAAAATGTACTTTTTCTGCATACATTTTCGGATAAATGCAATCACCAAGAAAAAGGATTTTCTCTTCTTTCACATACACGATCACTGAATCAGCAGCATGATCGCCCCCAACATGCTGCACAACACAAGTGACCCCGCCAAGATCAATCTCCATCCGACGGTCAAATGTGACATCCGGTAAAACCACCTGAATCTCTCGATGATTCTTATATTCTTCTTTGATGGCCTTCGCGCAAAACTCAATCTCCGTTCCTTCCCTCACCCGCTCATCAATCGCCTCATCTGACCAAGAAAACGGAAGAAGCTTCTCCATTTCCTTTCTGGTTCTTGCAGAAGCAATTGAAACCGAATCAGGAAGCGCCGGCAGACCAAAAATATGATCCCAATGCCAATGCGTGAGGACAACGAGATCGGGCGTGGCGTTCTCTTGTTTTAAGGTCTTTTGGATAAAATAGTTCGCATGATCTTCTGAATTACCGGCATCGATCATTAATGTTTTGTTATTGCCTACGACCATGCCTAGGATGGGGCGGTCGGTGAGTGATACTGGTGTGATGTAAGAGAAGGTTTTGCCTATTTTTTTGATTGTGTGCATGGTGTGCCTGCTTTCTAATATTTAGATTTTATTCTCGTAGGGCGAAGGTAAACCGAATCCTATTTCTTTAATAAGTATTTGGATAACTTTCGATCTTCCTTATCCTTTGTCTTCACGGCAATATGTTTAATCAATTCTCTTGTGGCCGCTTGCTGCGAATACGAAGGAGACCATTCGTTTAATACACTTAAAGCATGATACTGTAAATTTCCATCATCTGATCTAAGTGCAGCTTGAATCAATGGCAATCCTACACCTTCGTGTTCATATAAATCTTGCACAATATATTGTAGACAAGCCACTTCATCATCTGAGAGGTTTGATAACGATAAATGTGTTTCTGCAAATGTACAAAGCTCTCTAATATGCTGGTGATGATTTGTGTCCATCACAGCAAAGTATATTTCACTATTTGTCGGATCTTTCTCAAGTAAAGCAAATAGATGCTCAGTCACATCTAAACGATAAAAGAGAGCGATCTCAAGTGCTTGGGAGCTAAAACCCTGTTGTAACGAATCGGTTGCAAGCTTTGGCCATCTACTGTCATTGATAAACGGTTGAACAGCTTCCTGGATAGCCTTATAATCGTCCTGTTTCCATGAATCATTCAATCGGTCTTCCCAAATCTCTTGTTCATCATTTAAAAACTCATTTATTTCCAATATTGGATAAAAATCCTCAATTGTTTGGCAGTGCTTATGAGCATGGTGAATAAATCGGCAGAGAACTGAGCTTGCATTTGAATACTCATCGATTCCGTAGATAGAAACCTCATCTTCTAATAATGCTTGAATGATGAGACTCGCTCCATCATATAATTCTTTGGAAATTTCATCTTCTGATAAAGCTGTTTCCAGATCACCATTAAGAGCGCAAGTATAGGCTAAGTATTCATTCATGATTGTATTTTCGCAGCCCTTTGTTAGTAACCAACGTTTTATTTCTGGCGTCGAAGCTTCCAATTGCTCAACAGCCGAAATTTTTCCCCATCCATCGACGGACTTTGCAAGACGCCAAACATGTTCGTTTCCTTGAATTGTGCCATTCTTCAATGCAAACACGACATAAGAAGTAAATTCTTCATGCATACCTATTGTGAATAAAAGCTCTTTGTATTTTTCACAGTTCGTACATCCCAGTATCATGACTGCAAATTTGACGACCTCCCGATGCGCTGCATGCTCAAGAAGCCATAACGCTTCTTGCTGTACAAGAGACTCATCCCATTGTGTTTGTTGAAATCGGTCAATTAACTCACTGTTGCGACTCGCCATATTGTTAGAAATGATTTTTTCATATGTTTTTTTTCTAGTTTCGTTTGTAGGATGATTCAGTTGTATTTCAAAAAGCTTCAATAGTTTCTTCACATAAAAAGGGGCAGGTCGTTCATCTACATAATAATCAGATAAACCGGGAGCCAATCGTGGTTCATTTTCGTCAAATAAATAATCTTCATCAGGTAAACGATCATCTACTATTTTATGATGTGCTTGAATTTGTCGTTGAATAAAGGGAACGATTTTCTCTTTATGATCCCATGGGAGAAAGTCTATCTTCATTGATTCATCTAAAACCGTTTCATGATCTACTTTCACCATACAACGAAATCGTACATACCCACCAAGTTTAACGGACACTTTGTGTTTTGTACCATCTTGAAGCTCCAATATCCCTGACAATTTTGAATAAGGGATCATATGAGTCAATAAACTTTTTCGTTGTTTTTTATCAACTGTCACACCATCAATGATTAGTTGCTCTTCTTTTATTTGGTTTGTAATTTCTATAGAATGCCCTTTATATTCAATTTTCCATGTTTTATTTATTTCTTTTTCTACGTCTTTTACTATGTTACGCATTTCACGTTTAAAGTCATCTTTAAAACTCATGGAAGTCTCCTTTAAGTAATTGTAGATTGATTATGTGATCGTTTTGAACAAAGTTTCCATTATATATAATACGATATTTATTACAAAGAGTCTTCTTTTCTTCTTACATAAAAAAAGTATGGGAAATTAATAAATTCCCATACCTTTTACTATTTAAATATTCTTTTTGCTTTGTATCTTCAAAATACTGAGTAAACGAAGAGACGCCTGAATAAGATATTGATAAGTACTCTTTTAAAAGGGTAATTATCCCTCTTCGCTAATCGGTTTATAAAAGGTGAATTTCTCATACTTTAGCTTACTATAGAAACTTTTGCTCCTTTTTAAGCTAACACGTCTTACTAAATCATCTTCAATAATAAAATTCTTAAGAAACAATTGGTATAGCAGTATCCATGAATTCGCTGATAAGGTGATTTCTTCAAAAATATCTCCGTCTATCTCTTCCTCATACTCGTTAATTATTATAATAATTGCTAAATCATTCCTACTATGTACTATTTTCTTTATGATATCTTTTCCGAGATTATTTACTCCTATGTTTTTCAGTAGATATACCAACCAAATAACCTATAAGTCCTTTTCATCCCTTATGCATTGGATTAACAATTTCTTCATCATATCCACCTGATCGATATTAAAATCGATCTTCTTCTTTATTATCAATTCATACACTTTAATCAATGACCGACCATCATTAACTAGGATATTAAACAAATAAGAGGCATAAAGTTCAGGATCACTCACCTTAAATTTACTATCAATGGATTTTACAAGGTAACTAATAGCACCCTTAGTACCATTATTCTCTAAATTAAAATAATTATTGAAGAGCTTAATTAAATCAACAGAATTGGTACTTCCTTTTATATACTCCTCATAAATATCTTGAAGGTTTTCAACAACATAATATGGGAATTTTACAAATTTAGATTTCTCACTATTAATTGTTAGATAATAGTTTCCTAGTATATCAGAAATTATTCTTTTACTTCGTTCTATATCACTCTCTTCATAAATAAAAATTTCGAAGTCATCTACAAATCTTACAAAGCTAACTCCAGCACCCTTTATCTCTTTATCGATACGCGTTAATATAGCTTCAGCAAGGAAAAATGAAAGTAGAGGACCCGTAAGTAAACCGTTAGTTCTATTAGAATTTAATCCTCTTACCTTTTTATCTAAAACCTCATATTTCTTGTAAGTATGTGTAACCCGTGTATCGGTACTATCACTTAAAAAGTATTTATATTGGTTCATTGCCTCCTCATAACCAAATAGCAGGAAAGATATGAGTATAAACGCTACCATAAAAATTAGATATATCTAAGTATAAAATTCCCTTCGCCCCTTGAGCTCGCTTAACCTTTTCAATTACATTCGGTATATAATTTGATTTTATATCTCTATTGAAAAATCCCTCCTCTTCAGCATTTCCATATATTGTTTCGTGCTTAAGAATTTCACCATCTTCTCTTATTATTTTAGAAAATGAGTTTTCGCTTTCAGCTGAGAAGTTAATCAACTCTTTAATTATTCCGTTTTCCTCCATATAGTTAACCGCTGAGACATAAGCAGTTATTTCTGGAAGTTGAATTACTCTTCGAAGCCCACTATCTTTAGACCGACTCATAGTAAATTTATAAGGTTCTATGTAATCAATACTGGGAGGCACCGGGAAGTCCTTAAATATATTGTATGTCTCACTTTTTAAATTAAAGTTACTGGGGAGATACTCTGAAAATAACCCTTTAAATTTCAGGTCAAGAATTACCTTCTCTAGAACGTCATCACTTACCGCATAACTCAATTAAGAACCCCCCCTTTTCCTCTAAGAGTTCATGATTAAATCGTAATTTCACTATTACTTATGATAAGGCTCACCGTGATGCCTTTAAATGAGGTTATTAAAAAACCTTGGTGGAGACCAACCTCTACCAAGGTTCTTAAATTATTATTTTATGTTGGAAGATCTCTAGAACTATTTAGAAATTGCTTATCACTTTTCACAAAAACTAATGATTTCCTTCGGTACAGGTTCAAATTAATACCTCTGGCTTTGGATAAGGTCTTTTCCTCAAATAATCTTTGAGTGGGATCATACTTTTCCAGTACTGCTCAATCCAATATTCTATCGTTTCTCCAGTGTCAAAATTTAAGGATTCCTCATCAAACTCTTTCATATCTTCATAAAATGCTTGATCATAAATAGAAAGCGAAATTCCATGATTTAATACAAATATCTTCTCCGTAAATATAGGGAAACAAAAAGACTCGGAAAACGATTGATTATATCAGCGCCGATTGCTTCTTTGAAATTAATCCATTTAGAAATATCAGAAGGTCATAAGTTTTCTGTTTTCTGTTATCTCTAATTCCACTCTTCCACCATTACTATATCTATGATTTGACTTCGTAGAATACTGACATGGGTAAGGTGGCATAAAGCTGGGGATACACACAAGTTCGAACAACCTTTTGGAAAACAATATACCTATGGAAAGGGCTCCGAGTATTCTTCTGAATTAGAGAGACTACAGGCAGAAAATCGCTATTTGAGTCAACAGAATGAAGTTTTAAAAAAGTGAATTGGAAAGGAAGTTGATAAGGAAACGACAATCAAACTGGTAGAAGAATTGCGCAAAACGATGACGGTACAGGACATCTGTGTCCATTTAGGCATCTCACGTACTTCGTATTATAGATGGAAAAAGGATTTGACTTAGGCGTAAGAAGAATGGGCAGCCCTATGCCGTGGCTGGTAATATACTGGATCGGAATTTTCAGTCTGATCGCCCTCTTGAAAAACTAGTCACGGACATCACGTATTTGCCTTATGGACAGAAACAATTGTACCTTTCCAGTATATTGGATTTATATAATGGAGAAGTGATTGCTTTTACAATTGGTGATAAGCAGGACACAGACTTTATCTTAAACACACTTAATCAGCTCCCAGCACTTCCTGAGAATTGCGTGTTACATAGCGATCAAGGTTCTGTGTATACATCTTACGAGTATCAGAAAGCTGTTCATATAAAAGGCATTACCATGAGCATGTCCCGTAAAGGGACGCCCGCTGATAATGCCTCCATCGAATCGTTTCATTCCTCACTAAAGTCTGAAACGTTCTATCTTAACAGGATTGATCGCACTACGACCACCATCGTAGAACGCACTGTCAAAGAATACATTTATTATTATAACAACATTCGTATTCAAACGAAACTAAACAACCAATCACCGATAAACTATCGGCAATTGGCTGTATAAAGGTGTTTTGATTACTGTCTCAAAAACGGGGGTCAGTCCCTTATTCAAATGCTTTATCTTTACCTTCCTCATTTGCTTTTTTCATAATTGTATCTAACTCGTCTGCCCCTTTTTTATCAATATAATATGACTGTGCTGTTTTTCCAATTGCATAAGTACCTGAAAAAGCCAGTGTGCCGCTCACTGCACTACCCGACCCTGGTATAACTAGGTTAAGGAACTTTCCTCCTTGTTGAGCAAATGTTCTCAATCCGTAACCAAGAGCACCGACACCACCAATACTAAGTAAAAATTCCTTTGCAGCATCCTTATCAATATCGGTTCCACTTAAATATGCAATAAATATTACTAGTATTAATTGTAGTGGCACTAGTATTGCGATATCACTAAATGGAATTGGAGTAAGTGCTATAGTTGAGCTTGCGATAGCAAAACCATTGATAATTAGATTAGATATTTTTCTAATTGCGGTATCAATTCTTGTTGTCATCATTAAATAAATGGAAGCACGGAAATCTATATTATTTTCCAAAAAATCTATTAATTTTCCAATATTGTACCTTCCATCAAATTCAATTGTAAGTTCTTGTTGTTCTTGGATGCTTAATAAATGGGGGTCTTCTTTGTTCCATTCTATATAAGTCGATACAGGTATTACCGTTGAACAAACAACATTTAAGTTCTTGAGTAAGTTTTCCATCTGTACTTTTTTATCTTGTATATTTCTTAATTTCGATTTTGTGTATTTTTCGGGTTCTTTTATCCTTGATGGTTCTAAGTCATCAACGTGAGTGAGCACAGTAACCAATGGGATTTCTGTACCGATTTCTTTATATAGCTTTTTAATATAATCTACATCTTCATCCATTCTCGCCCGCTCTGTGGCATCCGATATAAAAAGAACAGCATCTGGGTCAAACCCCTCGATTGCATTTTTGAAATCTTCCTCTGCCGTAGTTTCTTTTATATTAGTAGATTCGGCAATCCCCCTTGTATCTATAACTTCAAAAAGTATATCCCCATCAATTTGATAGTTATATCTACTCAATTGATTCGTTCCAATTTCTACCGGGCTAGTTTTAGCAATGTATTTTCCAAATAACGCATTAATTAAGCTACTTTTCCCAACTCCCGTTCTACCTACTAGAATAAGTCTCGGAGGTCTTCTTTCTTTAAATCCAGCAATAACGTCGTTTATTTCTTTATTGCTAAAAATGATTTCCTTCACCTGTTCTTTAGCGCCTTTAGGAAGCTTTATAGGAAGTGTTTTTATAAGATTATCTAGATCGTCATATAGGTTTATTATTCTATTTAATCTTGTTTCAAAAAGTTTCTTATCTATCATTCACATTCATCCTCCACATTTTTATAGATCAATATTACCACACAATAATTACCTCTAAATAATTTTTTTAGTCAACATACTTTTGTTGGATAGGTCAGAAATTAGGCAGATGCTTCTTTTCTGCTCAAACTTAGTAATGGAGGAAAAAAGAAACACTTAGAATCTGAATTAAAAAAATGGAAAAGGTATATCACAAATATCACTGACAAATTAATGAAAGATCCTGATTTGATGACTACCATCGCTGAAAAATTAGAAGAACAACAAGTCAAACTTGCTAATCAGCAGCAACTAGAAAAAACAGTAGAAAAGTTAGCCGATATAACAAGTAAACCAATAAACTTGATGATTCTGATTTACTTCGTAAGAAATCGAAATCACACCTACGTCTCCCTCTCGAAATGAAGGGAGACAAATAGACAAGATATACTTAAATTTGATTTCACGACAGCTGGTGTAAAAAAGTCAACAAAAGATCCTATAAGGAAAATAGAAAGCTATGCTTTTGATCAGAACGTTGACTTATCTACCTAGGATACACAAAAACAAACGAATAAATAGATAAGGGAGACGTTTAAGTTCCTTTCTATTTTATTCTCACTTATGATAAGGCTCACCGTGATGCCTTTAAATGAGGTTATTAAAAAACCTTGGTGGAGACCAACCTCTACCAAGGTTCTAAAATATTATTTTATGTTAGAAGATCTCTAGAACTACATTTAAATTAGAAAGTGCTTATCACTCTTCACAAAAACTAATGATTTCCTTCGGTACAGGTTCAAATATTAATACCTCTGGCTCTGGATAAGGCCTTTTCCTCAAATAATCTTTGAGTGGGATCATACTTTTCCAGTACTGCTCAATCCAATAATCAATCGTCTCTCCAGTGTCAAAATTTAAAGCTTCCTCATCAAACTCTTTCATATCTTCATAGAATGCTTGATCATAAATAGAAAGTGAAATTTCACTATCAAATACAAATATCTTGTCCGTAAATATAGGGAAACAAAAAGACTCGGAAAAACGATTGTTTATATCAGCGCCTATTGCTTCTTTGAAATTAATCCATTTAGGAATATCCGAAGGTCTTAAGTTTTCTGTTATCTCTAATTTCACTCTTCCACCATTACTATATCTATGATTAGACTTCGTGGAATATTTAATTCCACTGTTCATGACATCCTGCTGTGAAACATGAAACTCATGACTCTCGGGAAAATATGCATGGTATAGTAAGTCACTCATGTATCTCATCTTCTTATTTCTTGATATATGAGTTTTGATTGAACCTTTTTTATGACTCAAAAGCAGTTCTTTCTGGGAATACTCCTCCCTCTCTGATTAGGCAAACTGCTAACCTTTGAGCAGCTCTATCAAAATAAAATTTTGAGGGAATATTCTCATCTGGTATAGCTTCTATTTCTGAAACTTTTCTCGTCAATTTATTCAATTCAATTTTCCCCATACTATTTTCATTTGGACCAAATCTATATATGACTGCATCTTTACTTTCAAATTCTTTTAGTAACAAGACGTATGAAGCCATCTTCATTCCTCCTTTAATGGATACCAAGGACGACCAGACTCTACTGTTTTATCATGTGCTGTCCTATAATTAGTTTTAAAAATCCCCTCGAACTTTGATTCAAATATTTCATGATTTAATAGTGCAATATCATTCTTATTATAACTTCCTTTTTGTAGCCTGTCCCATGCCTGTGCAATTTCATAATCAGGATCAAAGCGTCCGACACCATGCTCCTTTATGTGTTCCTTAATAAATAAATGCTCTTTAATTCTTTGAACTCTTTCTTTAGTCATTCCTGTATTTTTAGAAATTAACTGAACATCAATTTTAGATTTTCTAAAATTAGCATACATTTCTTCTGCTCTATCAAGTTGTTTTAGATAATCATCGATTGAAATTTCCCTACCACCAGTTTGAATCCCACTTGTACCCTTAGTCCCCATCTTCCCCTGAAACCCTTTCGTCCCAAACGGCAAAAGCATTCCAAGCGCCGCATTCATACTCGCTTCCTGCTGTTCTTTCGAGATCTTATTTCCAAACATGTCTCTCCCTGTAATCGCTTCGCTGAAGCCGTTCGTGGCGGTAAGGCCATATAAACCTTTTTGAGATGTTTTTAAGGTATCAAAGGACTTTTGGGACGTCTTGTAGATGTCGACTGCCCTAACTGCGGCTGATGTGGCTTGGGTGGTTTTATAGACAGCTTTCCCGCCTTTGAAAATGCGTCCTGCCCAACCGACGATTGGGATATAACCCGCTGCTGCCATGCCGCCTGCAGCGACTCGCTGTCCTGCGGTGAGCTCTTCACCTGTGATTGGGTCAACGCCTGTTGCGGCACGTTTTGCATCGTTCACGCCAGTCAGTTCATTCACGATGTTTCCTCCATAGTCCAGGGCTTTTTCATACCAAGGACGGTTGGCGAGTGCTTCTTGTTCCTTTGCTATCTTGCGTGCTTCTCCTTGTTCTTTTTTGATTTTCAGATATTCAGAAGTTTGCTTTTCAATATCGCTTTTTTCCTTGTAGATTTCACTATCTTGAAACGCTTTTTTGTCAAAATTCATAGGCGAAATCGCTTTTCCGTCATTTGTCGCATTGATCATTTCAGCGTACAATGCCATTGTAGCTTGCTGTTCCGTTTCTGACAAAGCATATTCATCTTTTAAATTTTGATCAAGCTCTATTAAATCCTTAACCGTCTTTTTTCGCTCGTCTTCCGCATCTGCAATCTTTTCATCAAAGGTTTGGCTATCAAATACCTCTAGAGAAATGAGATCATCAATGTCTTCAAAAATTGTTTTGAGTGCTTTTTTCTGATCCTTTACAATGCTTTTGGCATTCTTGATGCCCATATGTACTGCGTTGTCTAAAAAGTGTTCTTCTACAAAGGTATCGCCGCCAAAGCTCGTATCATCAAGTGTCCCAGAAACACCTTCATGAAAGGCTTTTTGCTTATCAATGAAGCTAATAAACATGTCTACATTTCCAGCAAGCTCTTTATAAAAGCTTTTAATGTTATCTGCACCTTTCCCAGTGAAGTCATCACCGAGGTTTGCGACACCTTGTAATGCCTTTTTTAAATCGACCATTTGTTCGCGAAGTTCCTGATAGTGTTTTGCTCTTGTATCCATGGCTTTTGTAAGTGCTTTTGCATCAAGTATTTTATTCAGGGAAAGTCACCACCCTTTATTTAATTCACATGTATTATTTTACTATCTCTATCTATTAATTGGAAATATTTCGAGTTCATTAACAAAAATAGCAAAAAGCCACACGCTAAAGCTGTGCAGCCTTTTGTGACTTTTAGGTTTTCACTGGATTCGACTTTGTCCTACTTCACATCATCTCTTAAGCTGCATAAGTTCAGCCAATACATCATCAGAGGTTGTCAGTGTTCTTGCGTTTGATTGAAACCCCCGTTGAGAGATAATCATCTCGGTCATCTCATCCGATAAATCTACATTAGACATTTCTAATGTACCTGATCTCAATTTGCTATCATCATTTGGATCATATTGCTCATCACCAGAACTTGCAGTTTTACGATATAGGTTTCCACCGATCTTGTCCAGTCCTGCTGGATTATTGAAGGTTGCTAGAACAATAGGTCCTGCTTCTCTTAATGTACCTTCATCACCGACAATCGTATAATAAACCGTTCCATCTTTCCCAATTGATTGAATATTAACATTTGGGCGTTCCTCTCCAGAAGTAGCATCCCAATCAGATGGCTTTGGAATTATAATAGATTCTAGAAGAATCGTGTTATTAAATGGTGGCAATATTTCACCTGTTTGATTATTTCTAGCTAATCCTTTAATCGGAACACCATCTTGATTCACAAGTACACCATCAGCTCCAATATAGAAGTTACCTGCTCTTGTAAATGTTCTTGTATCATCCGCTCCTTTTTGAACTATAAAATACCCTTCTCCTTGGATAGATACATCTAGTGTTCTTCCCGTGGTTTCAAGACTGTTTGGAGCATGTTTAGTATGAATTGCACCTACAGATACACCTAATCCAACTTGTTTAGAATTCTTGTTTAATGAAGCAGTTTCCAGTGTTTGGCTCATTATATCTTTAAAAGTAACCTGATCTTTCTTATAAGATACAGTGTTTACATTGGCAACATTATTACTTATAACATCAAGTTTTGTTTGAAAGGCTTTTAAACCAGAAACACCAGAATACATTGACCTTAACACGTCTCTTCCCCCTCTGCTTTTTCTCGTAATGTGTCAAAAGGAACAAATACTTCTTTTGCTACCTTTGCAATGATCATATTTCCACTAGCATTAAACGAACCATTAATCACACCACCAGCAATTGGGACAAGTTTAATTAAGTTTACAGCACCTTTTGATCCGAACTTTGTTACAAGTCTAAAACCAACTTTTTGATTAATCTTCACTAGTAGTTGTCTAGGGACTTTGTGTATTGTAGTTACAACCAATTTTCCTCCTATAGTTAAACTCAATTTTTCGATTAGTTCTATTCCACTCTTTCCAATTAAACAAATGTATACAAATGTTTTCACTTTATCGTCTTGCAAGTCGTATCCTCTTAAATAAGCAATACACGCAATCATACGAATTTGATTATATAAATTAGTTACCATATCTGTTGGGACAGCAACAGGCAGAGTCATTACACCACCCACACCAGTTAAAAACCCAGTTGCACCGACTTTTGCGGTCTGCCAACGTATTAAAGCGTTTACTGCATCTTCTCTAGATCGATGCTTTTTCAAATAATCCTCCGCTAACTGCTTTGCAGAAAGTGAGGTTGAAAAACCATTCAATGATTTCTCAAAACACCAGTCAAGTAGCTGCACCATTTTGTGTTGAGTTAATTCTTTCCCCATAGAATTTACACCTTTCTATATCTAAATCATTTTCTTTAGCATTTCTCCATCAACTCTAAAATGAGAAGGGACCTGAAATTTTTCCGATAATACATCAATCTTCATCTCCTTCTGTATGAGAAAAACATTTGGTAAACGCTCTTTTGTTATTTTTTCTTTCAAAAATCCTGTAAGATAGAAAGAGTTTTGGTGTAATAGAATATCTACTGGTGCAAAGACTATCTTTCCCTTTTCTGTGCTTGATAATTGTATCCATTTTTTCTTTTCAATTGCCTCAGTCAACAATTTTAAGGTGTTCAATACTGACGTTGCATCTTTTTCAGTATCACATTCATGCAAGTACTTTGAGAAAAATTGAGTTGTTTGTTGATCTTGGCTAGGGATTAAGAAGAGAATCTTTTCTAATAATTTTCTTGATTCATTTGATGTTAAGCTGCTACTCTCTAATAAAATTTTAAAAAGAGCCATCATTTCACCTTTATGTAATTGCATACTCTCGTTGATTGACAGAGTATAGCCTCCTAAACGCCGATCATAGATGAGTTCTAATTGATAATGGAACCTTTCAATATAATATTTCAGATCAGCAACGTCTCTTTGTATCGTCTTGAGCGTCACTTGAAAACGATCTGATTCTACTTGCTTTTTAATCACTTCTTTGTTTAAAAGTTTTTCATACAAGAACAGCATCCGATTAGTTTTGTTTCTTTCAAATTTCAACACATACACCTTTTCTGCAATTATGTTGGTTGTTTTTTACTATAACCAAATACATGGACACAACATGTCCATTCCAAAAAATCATTAGACTGTTTAAAATTCCCCCATTCCCCCTATGATTCTGAAACATACCTTCAAACATCACTTCCTCTCACAAATGACAGATATCAAAACAAATAGAAAAAGGAGTAGCAAAATCATCCTCATTGGATGACTCCGCTACTCCTTTTTCGTTATGAAAATATTTTAAGACTCGATGATTCAACGTTATTTGAATACTTTCAATTTCCCTTTTATCAGATATTGTGATTTGATCAATCATCAACCTCATTAACTGTTTCATTTGTTCGTTGGTCAATTGTTTTTTTAATCTCTTATGAAACTCTTTCATTATAGCTGCTACAACATTATAATCTATTGGTTTCGTGTGGCTTTCACCTAACTTCTCTGTAATGAGGCGCATTCTTTCCTCTAGCTTTTCTTGTTCAGAATTGATGTTTTTCAATCGATTTTGCAAATCTAATTTAGTAATTGTCCCGTCCTCGTAAATCCCAATTACTTTTTGTTTCTTTGATTGCAGGTTTGATAGATCAATTTTCAACTGTCTATATTGTTTCTCTAATTCAGGCATTTCATTCTTTTCACTATTATTGAGTTTAGAAAGAATAGCATTAATAACCTTCTCATTATTCGCCACTTTAGAAATCTGATTCAAAACATATTTGTCTGCATAATCAGCACGCACTCCATTTGATTGACATACAGTAGACCCTTTATTCTCCCACGCACCACAAACATAATATTCTAATATTCTTTTTGTTCCATCTTTTCTCTTATTGGTTGTTCTTCCTATAACCATTCCTGACCCGCAAACAGGACATTTCATAATGCCCGTTAAAGGGAATTTGCCATTATGGATTCGATTTGGTTTTCCCGATTTACTTTTCATAATAGATTTTGTCTTTTCCCATGTTTCTTCGGTAATGATTGGCTGATGTTTGCCTTTCTCTATGACTGGATGAGGATTAATATTATTGCGTCTCTTTTCTTCCCAATCTCTTCTTACATTAAAACGAATCATGCCTACATATAATGGATTTGTTAAAATTGTTTTTATCGCTGATATTGAAAATGATTTATTCTTTTTAGTTGTGAAACCTTTTTTATTCAAATGATTAGCAATAGATTTATAGCCATGACCTGTGGTATACATGTGAAATATTTCTCTTACTATTGACGCTTCTTCCTCATTGATGACCAATTTAGATTGTTTTCTTTTACGGTTATCATCAAAATGACCAACCACATCGTAGCCAAGAACCTGTCCACCGTTCCATGATCCTTCTCTTGCTCTTGCAATCATTCCCATCTTTACGTTCTCTGCTATGTTTGCTCTTTCAAACTCGGCTATAATCGCCATCATTTGGAATTGCATAACACCAGATGGCGTTTCGGTTTCATGACGCTCTGTTAAAGAACGAAATGAAATATGCTTCTTCTTCAACAAATCAACGATAGTTAACAAATCTAACGTTTTCCTTGAAAATCGATTCATTTTCCAAACAAGAACCATATCAAAGGCATGTTCATTTGCATCTCTAAGTAATTGCTGTAATGCAGGTCTGCCTTTTATTGATTTGCCACTTATACCTCTATCATCATAAATTTTGAAAACTTCATATCCTTCACGATCACACATTTCTTTCAAAACTCTAATTTGTTCTTCAATACTATAGCCTTCCTCCGCTTGCTCTGTTGTTGATACTCTCACATATAACGCAGCCTTTTTCCGTTCTAATGTCGTATTTAGATCCATTATTTCTTTTGTCGAATTATTCATCTTCCTTCCTCACTTTTCTTTGATTCTTTGTCAATATCACTAATCGCTTCTCTTACAACATGAGTCATCATTTCTATAACAATATCAAAATCTTTATTCTTATCTTCGTAAAATAAATCCATTATCCTCATCCTTTTTTATGATATATATTTGAACAATATATTAATTCATTCAGTTAAATAAACGGGGGAATGGGGGAAAATCCCCCCTGCTGCTTCTCATATAAAATTCTCATATGGCTTTTCTAAAGATAAAATATCCTCAGAAAAAACAATACAGATCGTATAAACACCATTTTTTGATTGATTACTCGCTCCCTTGATATTTTTCCGAATTTTCAATTTGTTATTTTCGTGATGTAGCACACCTTTTTCTTTTAATGCAAGTAGTACCGATTTGTCATTTGGATACCCCAAATGAGTTACAGCTTCTTTAAATACGTTGGACAAAGTGTATACGTATGTTTTACCTTTTTCGTATTCAATTGTGCCCCAAACTTCAGAGACACCTCCACTAGATCCTTTTTGATAATATTTTCTACTATGTTGAATGACATGGTCCATAAACTGTCTATGAAAATTTTCACCAATATTTCGATCTTCACAAGATTTTTTCTCTTGATCAATTAGCATACTCTTAATCTGATTACGACATAATTTATATCCAAATCCTTTTTCTAAAAGATCAACAGTTGTTAATATAAGAGACATTTTTCCAGAAATGCGGTCAACTAAATGACTAACAGGCATCTCTTTTTTTAATTCTTCTTTATTTCTTTCTAGCAACTCTTCCAATTCCCTAGATGGATAACGATTAAGGAGTCTTGCAAATGCTTCTCCAAAGAATCCATAGTTTTGATTCACTGCCTTTTTCACATTTTCTGCATGATTGGCATCTTTAAACCAGTTGATCCCTTCAAATTCAAACAAACGAACCCGAAGCCCAGCATTTTTTTCTGCTCTATTAATAATGGATTGCTCTCCAGTGGTTATAATCGTTGTACACCACGTGCCACTTTTCTTCATGGTGGAATCTTGATTAAGGCGTGTTCGCTCTTGATTTTGTGAAAATTCATAAAGAAGGGAGCTTAATTCCTTCCTTTCCATTTCATTCATCGTTGTTTCATCGAAGACAATTGGCATTCCAAAGTTGCCATTTAACGAGGAGATGAGAGCATTTTTTGTTCCATTAAAAGAACGGATAAGACCTTGATGACTACTGTTTGGATTACCAAAAGGTGATACTGCAAGCATACTAGCGGTAGTCTTGCCAGTAGATGAGAACCCATGGATGTGACACATAAGCGACCAATCCCATAATGATTCACCTGACTGATTAAGAAATCCTAACAATGAAGCAGAGAGACCTATGCAAAACATTAGCTCGAGAGGAGCATGTCCTAAAACGTACTCTTTTAATAAATCTTCATACCCTTCAAGAGATCCCTTTGGTTGTAAATTGATTTCACCCGAATATCTTGATTCAATTCCATTATTATTGATAAGTGAATGGCTTTTATAGTTCATAAATCCGTTTATTCGATCCCATCCTAATCCTGTATGGAAATTACTTGGATGGATGCTCTTCTCATGCTCACTAAGGAATGAAAAGACTTCTTTTGTCTTTTTATCACCAATAATATCCATGCCTTGATTCAAGAATTTCTTTATGCTTTTTCCATCTAAATCCGCTCTTTCAATATCCATTGTGATATAACGATCAATTGACCAAAAAATGATTTTCATTTTTAATTCGCCTGTCTCTAAACAGCGTTCTATGGATTTAATTTTAGCTGCTTTAGAGATATATTTATATTCCTCCGTTTTTTTATCAAATTTACATAACTGATTCCCTTGAACACGATAAGGGAATAATTCAATGTCCTCACTGGGTGGTACTAGTATAACTGGTTCACAATCTTTACGTATCACTAAAATCCCTCCTTAATAAAATCAAAAACACCATACTCAAAATCATAATTCTAGAAAGGTGCCTATAATATATTGTTCTTTTATAATCAATATAATTAGATGAATGCCATATTGTACTTTTAAATTGATCCACTTTACAATTAAATAATGATGCTGAGAAGGAGGATATATTTTGATTTCAATAGACAAAAAAAAAGAAATTTATAACTTATGGTTTATTAAACGCTTAACACAGCGGGAAATTAGTCGCCAGTTGAGGATTAGTCGAGGAACGGTTCAAAAAATTATCAAAAGGTATCAGAAAAAAATTCTTGAACTCAATCTAAATGTAGATGCTGATCTATCAGAATACATAAATATGATTGATGTAAGCTCCACAATACACAGAAAACGAAAACCTTATAAATTAAATGAAGATACTTTATGCGCTATTGAAGAGTTAGTTATTCATAACGAGAAACTTAATAGAATTGGATCAATTGACGGATTAAACATTAAAGAACTCTTTGCACAATTCCAATCACTTCATAAAGAGAAGTCCAATATTATTACGGACTTCTCTCTTGATTATTTTTATAAAATTGTCAGAAAAATGAAAAGTAACATTCATGAAAATGGACTCTGATTTCATTAGTGATCAACTTTAGAACATCCATTAATACTTGTTAATCTGTGTTGAATATTTGCTCATCAACTTTCTTCCCATCTTTTAAGCAAATAAAATAGAGTGGCTGATTTGTTATTGCCTTTAATGCAATACCAATCAACCACTCTGAGTCTTCTTTATAAGTATATGTGTGAATCAAAACAGGATTCGGAAATAATTCTAACAAATGATTTGGAAAAAGGGCAGTATCAAGTTCGTCATGATACAGCAAAACCGTCTCATTTCCTAAATTATTTGATTCCATTTTGACTCCAAACTTCTTTTTAAATAAATTAATTAATTGCTCTGTATACAATGTACTTATTCCTTCTCTCTACTATAGGGAACTAACTTCCATTGATTCTGTAATTCTGGATATAGAGGATGAAAACCTTTTCTTCCAGAATTCGATTCTATTTCAAAAATCTTAGCTTTCTTATCTAGTAGTTTACCTAGAATTGATTTGAGACGTTTAATGGCCTTTATATTTGTTTCTACCCCTTTCCCAACAGCAATAATTACATCATCCGAACTTTCGAATGCTTCTTGGATGCATTTTAAATTGCCTCTGATAGCTTCTTTTGTTTCTTTTCCTTTAACAGTGGGGAAAAGATTCACTATATTCACACCACCATATCCCAACCTGGAAAGATTATTCATAACATACATGGTTGTGCGATCTAACAATATTTCATTAGCTTGTCCTGCCTTTTTCATGATGACAAGTGCCTTTTTCTTATTAAGATTCCATTCCTTCCTTAATAAAAACTTATTGTTCATTTCATTATCAAAAACGACTTCTGTCACAATTGTGCTTTTTTTTATTCTCATTTTCCACTCCTATTGGTTTTCATTATGTTAACTACAGAAAAACCTCGAAGTAATATACTCCGAGGCTCTAATTAATAATATATTTTTCAACAAAGTTTTAATTACGCTCGTCCAAGTCTTCGATTTCTAAGAGTAAGCCAAATTTCATTAAACGTCTTAACCAACTCTGGAGACATACCAAGAATATTAATGAGAATTCGCTTATCTACTAAATTTAATACTTCGACAATATCTGTACTTTTTCTAGTAATTTTATCTATCTCTGAGATTAATTCATTAATTAATTCATCACTAATATCTATTTCTTCAAGGTTTGGGATTACAACACCTTCTAATTCTCTTGGTAGTATTTCTAAGACGCCGCCCCCGTAACTTCGTGCTTCGAGTTCAGTATAAGCTAGTCCAATACTATTATAGTAAGCTATTATTGCTTTTCGTCTATCAACCAACATAGAAAAAGATATTCTATGCATTGTATCAGTGCTGACAGCATTTATATTATTCAACACAAATTTTGGATAAAGATGGTTACGCCTTAAGAAAAAAGCATCAGGTTCCCATATTGATGGGATTTTGTACCATCTGTTTCTCAACCTACATTTATAACCCTTATGTTCTCCTCTCTCTTCTCCCTCTCTTATATATCTTTTTTCTAGTTCCGTTAACTGATCATCTTCTTTTAGATTAAAGTTCAATAAATATGTCCTTGCGCCTGATCGAACGTTATTAATCCAATCTTCTTTATTAAATAAAATACCGGGAATATTTACACTTCTTGCAATTAATGGGATACTTACATCTTGAAGTTGATACTGATCAATTGTTTCTTTGTTGACACTAAAAAACTTATTATTACCTGTTGTAATACCCACATCGACTTCTGCTATATTACCAAAGTTATAAAACCTGTTGTCTTCGTTTATTAAGTTAATAGCTTCATTTTGGGTTTGTGTTAAAAAATATCTCGTCCACTTACTTGTGGTGAAATCTATTTCTTTATAAGGAACTTGTCTGTTTTCATCATCAAATTTCATTAACAATTCCTGTATATCATTGAATTCAAGAATTTTTATAAGGTGCTCTCCTTCATGTCTTTCATCTTTTTCACCAAGTAATACAACAACTTCTTGCTCTACACCAGGAAATATAAGAGTTTTAAATGTCACAACTGTAATTTTATTCAGATGCTCCATTAAATACATTCTTAAATTTTCAGCATACTTTACCTGCAGCAATTCAGCTGGTATTACAAATCCTATTTTCCCATTTTCATTTAACATTTGTACACAAGCTACAGTAAACGAAACCCAAGCATTTATTAATCTATTTGAATTCATGTCATTAGATGTTAAAATTCGAGCTTGTTCATCTCTCTGCTCACTAGTTAAATACTGATATCTAATATATGGTGGATTTCCAATAATTAAATCAAACTCAGAATTTCTTAGGTTGTCATGATATTCTGCATAAAAATCATTAATTATAATATTAAAACGCTTATCATCTTTTACAGAATCAATTGCCTTTTCCGCTTCTGATTGGAACAATTCTACGGCTAGACAATTAAAGTCAGCCTTCTTTTGTCTTAATTGGTCTAAAAAAACTCCATCGCCACAACTCGGTTCCAAGACTTTGTTTATATTATTATCCATACCCCATTCCACAATAAACTTAGCGAGCTCAGGAGGGGTATAGTAAGCACCTCTTAATTTTTCAGCAGTTGCATTTTCTTTTAATTTCATATTAATCACCTTTTTATATTCTACCACATAACGTGGAACATACGTTCATATTGGGTGTTTTATTTTTCATTTTAAAAAGCTCACCTCGCTTGTTGCTAGCGAAGTGAGCTTTTTATTAATTAATTTCGAGTAAGAACTCCGATTTTGAGTTTCTTACTTTCATTAATCTCAAGGTTTTCCCCAACAAATGAGGGTTTGAAATCAAATGTCTAGATTCTCCCCAGAATAGATGTGTCATAGGTTGTCTCTGATGGTACGTTTTTGTGTTAGTTCGAGTATCATGTTTCATTTCAAGCAAGTAACTACCAAAATCAACACCCTCAACTATAAAATAAAATGTTGCATTAGCATAATGGAAATATGAAGGTTTCCCTTCTTTTGGCTGCCATTCTAAATCAGCAAATACCTTTTCTCTAAAATAAACTTGTTGATCTACTTTATAGGTACCTTTCTTCAATAACATCGACCCAGTAACATTAGTCTTACCGCCTGTTTGAATATTCAAGTCTCTCTTAGTCAACTCTTTACTTTTCCATACTTCCACTAAATTCAAGCCCTTATCTTGTACAATTACAGTCTCTGACTTTTCATCATCCTTAGAGCCAACAAGTGAAGTTTTTTCTCTTTTTGGAACATTGACATGATCATGTTCTAATTGCATTGAAGGTGCCACACGTTTACTGCCTTTACTTTTTCCTTTTACTACAACTTTGGAGGTCTTCTCGTTAATTAAACGTCCTTCTTCAAAAAGCAATTGTGCCTCATCAACTGTTTTGATCTGAAATACATTTTCAGGGAAGGAAGAAGAAAGTGTATTAAAAGTTGATAATAGGTCATCAACATAGACCTTATCTTCAATTACGCTAAAATCTAATTCTAATAGAGCACTTGATTCAAGATTTTTTATGAGTCCTCCATAAGTAAAATTTGCACTGCCAACAATCGATAAAGCTTGATTATTAGACTGTGCAAAAAAGACTTTGGGATGGAATATAAAATTGTTGCTTCCTGTATCCACTAAAATAGGATTTATACCAATATTAAGTAGGCTGATAATACCCTGTAGAGAAGTTACACCATTTCTGCAGCCAACATAGAAGGTAATTTTTTCTCTGTTTTTTTTCAAAGATTCTTCAAGTACATAGACACCTTCGCTCGTTAAAAATGCCACACTTAAAATTATCTCATTGGCATCCTCTAAACCAATTAGCGTTTCAAGGTAATTTCTATGATTCTCTCTTTTACTTAAACCCTGCATCAAATATTTAACTTTTGCCATCAGTAATCACTCCATTTCGTTTTCTGTAGAAATAATAAAACACAAACGAAATAAAGTCAATAATTACTGCAGAAAAAATAAACAAAGATGCTTAATAAATAAGGTTTTTCACAAAAAATAATTATGATCACTGTAGAAATAAAATGAATCCTCATTGTTTATCACTGTAGAATATGAACCGAAATAGGTAGCTGATAACGAAGATATGCCACAAACTATCCATCTTCATTTAAGAAAATCATACTTTAATTTTTAAACCTCATTTACTTATGGTACGGTTCCCCCCGCACAATCCGAAACGCCCGATAAATCTGCTCCACCAACACCAACCTCATCAACTGATGCGGGAACGTCATCCTCGAAAACGATAGTTTCTCATTCGCCCGCTGCATCACAGCATCGCTTAACCCAAGGGATCCGCCTATGACGAAACACACCTTACTTTTTCCGTATGTTGCCAGCTTATCTATTGTATCGGCTAATTCTTCGGAACTTTTCATTTTTCCTTCGATGGCGAGGGCGATGACGTGGGCGTCTGGGTTGATTTTGCTTAGGATGCGTTCGCCTTCTTTGTCTTTGATGATTTTCATGTCTTGCTCGCTGAGATTCTCGGGTGCTTTTTCGTCTGCGAGCTCAATGATCTCGATTTTTGCGTATGCCTGTAATCGTTTTGTGTATTCGGCTATGCCTTGCTTTAAATACTTCTCTTTTAATTTTCCTACTGTGATAATTGATATATTCACAGGTCATCCCCACCTTAAGAACAAGTTATTCATATAAGTTATCAACAATTGTGGATAAAATTTGTGTATTTTGTGTCCGATCATTCGTTCCCCACTATATATATTGCAGGTTCATCGCACAATTCACAGGTTGTGGATAAGCTGTGTGTATGTTCGATTTTTCTGAATTCTGGCGGTGTTTCGTGATCATCTATGTACATGTCTAGTACGGTTTCTATATGTTCTGCACAAGCATAAAGTGATTTGTTCATAAGTTTCTAATTCCTCCAATATGTTGTTTGGTTATTCACAAGTGTTTCGCTCATTGTTCAATATAACCGATTTATTCACATGTTAATAGTCTTTTACCATTTTCCACACCTTTTATCCACAAACCAAATAAAAAAGCCTCCACTCCTGTGAAGGCTTCCTTCTATCAAAACGGATTATAAAATCTCGTTCCTCTAACAAATGTAATCACTAGCGACACAATCAGTACCGCTCCAACAAAGATTAACGCCGCATAATCTGCTTTTTGAAAGTCTTTCGCCGTAAACCATGTGCGCTTTTTATGCTTTCCAAACCCGCGCAGTTCCATCGCATTGCTGATCGTTTCAATCCGCTCTAGGCTGGAGAAAATCAGCGGCATCACAATCGACAGCGCATTTTTAATCCGTTTTCCCAGTTTTTCATTCTTCGATAAATCAATGCCTCTTGCTTGCTGAGAAATCGCGATCGTTCGAAAATCACGCTGAATATCTGGAATATAGCGCAGAGCAATCGCTACCGCATACGAAATCCGGTAGCTGACCCCGATTCGGCTGAGCGATGAGGCGAATTCACTTGGATTTGTTGTCACGATAAACAAAAGCGCTGCTGGCATCACAGTCACGTATTTCAGTGTAATGTTCAATTGATAGAAAAGCTGTTCAAGCGTGACATTGTACCAGCCTGCAATGTGAAACAGCTCGTGCTTCGCTCCATAGATGGCGACACCTTGCTGAGGCGCAAAGACGTAAATGGCGATGTTATTGATGACAAGAAAAATCGCCAAGACAATCACTACGAAAGAGATATCACGAAATCGTACGTTTGATAGCTGAAAGAACACGATACTGGCAACTAGCATAAACACTAATACGCCTGTATCATATGTGAGCATCGCTGCGGATGACCAGAGGATAAAGCAAATGAGTTTGGTTGCCCCTGTCAGCCGGTGAATTGGCGACGGGCGATCGATATAAGACAGCATGTCTACAGCCATGTCATTCGTTCCTTTCTGTCAACCTCAATGAAGCGATCCACGAGTTCATTTGGATTTGGCCAGTCTGCTTTTAGCGCCAGTTCATAGAGCGACGTTTCTTTTAAGCTCGCCTTTTGGACTAGCAGCTGATCTGTCAGCACTTTGGCTGGTGTATCATCTGCGATTTTTTCTCCATTTGAAATGACAATGGTTCTTGTTGTGTATTCGAGCATCAAATGCATATCATGGGTGATCATCAAAATCGTGACGCCCTGCTGATTTAATTGCTCTAAAAACGTCATCATCTCTGTGTAATGTCTAAAATCTTGACCGGCCGTTGGCTCATCTAAAATGATGATTTCTGGTTCTAACACAAGAATGGATGCAATGGTGACGCGCTTTTTCTGTCCAAAGCTGAGGGCTGAGATCGGCCAGTTCCGAAATGGATACAGCCCGCACACTTTCAGGACTCGCTCCACTCGTTCCTTGATGTCGTCTTCCTTCACACCTCTTAAAACGAGCCCGAGGGCGACTTCATCAAAAATCATTTGTTTCGAAATCATTTGATTTGGGTTTTGCATGACGACACCGATTCGTTCGGAGCGCTGTTTGATGGTGTCTCCGGTGATGTCATCGCCATTTAAAAGGATTGTCCCTTTTGTTGGCTTTTCAAATGCGCAGAGCACCTTGGATAGTGTCGTCTTGCCTGCGCCATTGGCACCGGCGATGCTAATCATTTCTCCTTTTTTGACGGTAAAAGAGATGTTGCTCAGCGTGTTTGGTCTTGTCGGATAATCAAAGCTCAGCTCACGCACTTCTAGTAAATCCGGCGCTTCATTCTGCTCGACTGATGGCTCAGATGCTTCCATCCATTGTTCGATTTTCTCTTTTGCCTCGTCATTTAAGGTGAGATGCTGTAAATTAGCGATCTGATCTCCTGCTGCAATCGGAATTCCTGCATATTTCATCGCTCTCACATATAAAGGCTCACGTAAATACGCCGCTTCTAATACATTTGAGGCGAGCAATTCATCTGGTGTCATATCCGCTGCAATCGTGCCGTCATTGACAACGATGATGCGGTCGACATGGCGGAAGAGGACGTCTTCCAATCGATGTTCCACCATCACGACCGTTTTTTTCGTTTCTTTTTGCAGACGGTCAATGAGATCGATCACTTCTTTGCCTGTTGCGGGATCAAGGCTTGCCAGTGGTTCATCAAACAGCAAAATGTCGACATCGTTGACAAGTACGCCTGCGATAGCGACACGTTGTTTTTGACCGCCTGACAGCTCATGCACGGATGATGCCAGTTTGCCGTCTACCTCTGTTAATTTTGCCGCTTTCTCGACACGTGTTTTCATTTCTTCGCGTGTGACTTGATCATTTTCTAGTGTGAACGCGATATCTTCTCCAACGGTCAGCCCGATAAATTGTCCATCAGGATCTTGCAGCACCGTTCCGACGAGCTGTGAGAGGGAGAAAATGTTCTCTTTCTCTGCATTTTTCCCGCCGATGTGAAGACTTCCTTCCATAGAACCTTTATAAGACGCAGGAACTAGCCCATTGATACAATGGGCTAGTGTGCTTTTTCCCGATCCAGACGGGCCTGCGATGAGGACTTTTTCTCCTTCATAGATGGTCAGGTTGATATCTTTCAATGTTGGTTCTGCCTGACTGCGATACTTGAATCCGAAATGTTCGAATTGAATCATCGGTTTCTTCATTTATGTGTTCCACCTTGCTTCATGATGTTTCTTTCGATAGACTGCCGCTTTTGCTTCTTGTTTTCGCATAAGCCGCAATAATGATGGTGCCTAGTACACCGACTGTGATGATGTTTGAGATTCCTGCTACGATGCCTTGAACAAACACTTTATTTGCAGGTTCTGCATAGATCACAATGTCGAGTACCGGCGCAATGACAAACCAGCCTAATGCTTGTGCGCCAGCTTGGACGGCGTTGAAGAGCGTGATTTTTTTCCAGCCAAAGTCGCCCTCTTCTACTTTTAAACGGTTCGAAATAAGGCCGATCAATAAACCAACAACACCCGAAACGATAATCCAGCTCCACCAAGGTCCAAATGTGGTGGCATCTTTAATGAGATGGCCAATAAATCCAATCAATGCGCCTGCAACAGGACCAAATAGCACGGCCATTAATGCAAGGAACGCGTACGATGTTTCAATTTGTGTATTCGGAATCCCAGTTGGAATGGAGACGAAGCGTCCTAAAATGACAAAGACGGCTGCGCCAATTCCGATGGCAACGACAGTTTTCGTTGAAAGTTGTTTACCTGCCATGATGTTTCCTCCTCTTATTCATATATAATGCGCGGAGCTTTGCGAATCGAAAGGCGCCAGCCTGTGCCTGTACCGATGTTATAAGCCTTTGCAAATGACCCTTGATTGATCGCCACGCCTAAATGATCGAGTGAATTGACATATACGAGTGGTTCGCCTACCTTTAAATCGGCAAAAGATCGTCCATAGGTCATGATATTTTTATACACATTTTTTGGCCCGTTGGCAATGGTAACTTCTATTGCATCCCCATAATTGATTGAAAGCTGTTCAAATAACGTATGATGAATGTTTGTCCATAGGTTTCCGAACCGAACATCTAAAATATCAATCGTCCCTGTGATCACTTCTTCTTCCGCATAAGCTTGTACGACTGGAAGGTGAATAATGTCCTCTATATTCGCCTTTGGCCCGACCTCTTCAAAAGAAATCACACCTGAAGCAATTCTCGCGCCTGTATAGGCGTAAATGTCTCTACCATGGAATGTATGTGATTTTCCTGACTTCGGCAGACGATTGATGGTTTCATCTAAATACCGAGCCTCCACGATGCCAATATCCTGTGCGACATGCGTAAGTGTCCCATTATCAGGTGTGATGATGTAGTGTGAGCTTGTTGTTTTGACGACAAGGCTCTTTCGCTCTGATCCAACGCCTGGATCAACAACGGAGACAAATACCGTTTCTTCCGGCCAATATGTAACCGTCTGAAGCAAGCGATAAGACGCTTCCCAAATGTCATATTGGGGAATGTTGTGAGTTAAATCAAAAATGCGGATGCCGCTGCTCACTGTATTGGCTACGCCGTACATTGCGCTGACCGCTCCATCATCAATACCGAAATCTGATTGTAAAACCAATGCATGTTCACTCATGTTAATCTCCCTTTCATTTGAAAAAATGGTTGTGGTGTTTCACGTGGAACATTTGAACATTTGTATGAAAAAAAAGTGGACAATAAAAAATACCCCATCCTTATCTATGAATCATAAGGACGAGGTATTTGTCTCGTGGTACCACCTTTATTTACTGTTTGCTCGCGCTAAACAGCCTCTACAAGTACAAAGCTCCAATTTGGCTCATATACTGTGGTTTTGATAACGAGTACCAACTCTCGTCGTCGCCTACTAATATCATGGATATGTTCAGCACGAGGCTCAGAGACCATTTTTCGAATCATTATTTTTGCTTCTTTTCAGCTGCCGAAGCTCTCTGTGGAAAAATTGATGATTGTACTTTCTCTCGTCATTGCCTGTTTAACTATCTTGAATTAAAGCTATCATACATGATGTTTTTTGATAAATCAAGATATTTTTCTGAACATTTTTAAAAATGAGTTAACTGTTCTGGAAGAGTCTTCTTTTTTATAAAATTTAAGCAAATGTTAAAGAGCGAGATATGGTGTCTTTCTTTTCTAGCGGTATAATAAAGATGAAGGGAGGTACAGTGTGTGTGGACCATCTGTATGAATGAATTTAAGCAGCTCTTCAAAAGCACAAAATCCATCTTAACAATTGTTATTATTTTCATTTTATCTACTTTTGTATCAAGTCTTCCATTTATAGCTGCTTATCAAGGAAAGTGGGAACAGGCAAAGGACCCTTATTCCATTGGGAATGAACTAGTGATTTCGTTATTTGGTTTCTTCCTTATTTTTTTATTATCTCATGATATTTTGAGCCGCGAAATTCATTTGAAAACCATTCGTTTTCTCGTCAGCAAAACGACCCGTTTAAACATTGTCATCGGGAAATATCTTGGGCTGATGCTGTTTTGGCTCAGTTGCATTATGACCACATATATATTAAATATGGTGATTTCACATCGTTTTCTGTTCTCTGATGCCTTAAAAATATTAACGTTTATCAGTGTCGGCATCTCCTGTGCTTTGTTTTTGTCCATGCTCTTTCCAACACCACAGAAATCGATGTTTGTTGGCATGTTGTTTTCCTTTCTATTTCCAATCATGAGCATGATGTCTGTTCTTTCTTCAGAACGGTTGATTCACTGGTTCCAATACGTGACGCCTTATTATTATGCGCGCTGGAGTGAACCGCTGACCTATGTGCTGATGAATGCCGCATTGACTGTTGTCTTACTCGTTGGAACTGCACTACTGTTTCAGAGGAGGGATGTCTAAGTGCTTCACACAAAAGGGCTCACAAAAAAATATCGGACAAAAGTCGCAATAGATCATATTGATCTTGATATCCATCAAGGGGATATCTTCGGCCTCATTGGACCGAAGGGTGCTGGTAAGACAACCTTCTTTAATATCATTACAGGGATCTCCCGCCCCACCTCTGGCACGTTTATCATGATGAACATGACGTCGTTAAAAAAAGTACGTCATCATATCGGTGTTCTGCCTGAATATACAGATTTATATGAAGGGCTGACTGCTATTGAGCATATTGCCTATTTATCGAAAATTACGGGTACTCGCCAGAAAACGAGCTATTATGAAGAATTACTCGAATTTGTTGGCTTACATCGTTATCATCAAGAGAAAGTCGGTGCCTTTACACCTGGGATGAAGAAGCGGCTCGGAATGGCTCAGGCCATCGCTCATCAGCCTGACTTTATTTTACTTGATGAGCCTTTTGCGGATATTGATGCAGATTCTATCTTACATATCCAGCGGGTGATTGACTCGTTAAAATTCGAAGGAAAAACCGTCTTTTTAACAGCAGACGAGCCAAGGTTCACCCAACCTATTTGTACCAAAACAGCTTTCATATCTGAAGGAAAAGTCGTGTCCTCAAGTACTCATCCTCAAGAGAAAACCATCACGTCCTCAACCATTCGTGCCACCTTCAAGCATGCATGGATTGATGATGAGGTGAAACCTGTTCTCACGCAGTACTTACAAAGTGTGGGAACAGACCTTGTGATCAGTGATGACGAGACCTCATTGTTGATTCGTTCAGAAGCTCAAGTCCCAGCCATCATCCGTGCGTTTGTGAAATGCAAAGTCGACCTATACCGAGTCACGGCGCAAGATGCCATGATGTCCACATAAAAAAGTACCGTACGCTCACTGCACGGTACTTCTCTTTTTTTATAAAGGCTTGCTCATGTAAATCCCAGTCTCAGCAAATCCCGTTTTCTCATAAAGTGAGCGGGCGATTTGATTATGGGCAAAGACATGCAGCGATAGTTTCTTCACACCTAATGACTTTGCCTGCTCTTCTAATGCCGTCATGGCCTGTTTTGCCAATCCTTTTCCTCGATACGCTTCAAACAAAATAAAATTATAAATAAATCCTTCATGCTGGGGATGATCTGGATCATAGCAAAGCCATACCCATCCAATGGCTTCTTCTCCATGTAAGATGTTCCACAACTCATGATCTTCTGTCTGAAGTCCTTCAGGAAGCAGCCGGTCAAATTGTTCCTCTGCGTTCTTTTGCGCTTCTTCCTGATTCCATGTCCCTGCGTGTACCTTTTCTTCTGCGTACCGCTTAATGGCCTTCTCTATCAAGACGTCATAATCTGTTTGCGACATTGGTAGTAATGTGACCAATCGTATCTCCCCCTTTTCTTTATCATATGCCGGGCATGTAAAAAAAGCCAGTCCCTTATAGGAACTGGCTAGCCACCGAACTGATCGGTTTGGGAGAGTTTGATCTCGACTGATTTTTTCTTTCCGCTTCGGTAAAATTGCACCTTTACCTTGTCGCCGACTTTCTTTTGATAAAGATATTTACGCAGATCGACGATATTTTGTACTTCCTTGCCGTCAAACGACGTCACGACATCCAGCTCTTTTAACCCTGCTTTCCCTGCTGGAGACAAAGGCTCGACACTCATCACGACGACTCCGGTTGTGACCTTTGATGGCAGTTTTAACGTTTCCTGCCAATGATAGCTCGCAATATCTGCTAGTGATTTCATCCCAACACCAAGGTACGGACGCTTCACCTCTCCATAGCGCTCTAAATCCTCTATGACAGGGATCACCAGGTTCGCAGGAATAGACAGCCCAATCCCTTCCACCTCTGACTCAGCAATCTTCATTGAATTGATGCCGATCACTTTGCCGTCCATATTGATCAAGGCTCCGCCGCTGTTCCCAGGATTAATGGCGGCATCCGTTTGCAAAACTTCTGCATTCCAATCCGTCTGTCCATCCCCATTAGAATCAACAGGGATCGCACGCTCCGTTCCAGAAATCACACCTTGTGTGACGGAGCCAGCAAATTCAAGGCCTAATGGATTTCCAATGGCGATGACAGGCTCACCTGGTTTGACATGGTCTGAATTGCCGAAGGCGGCGGTTTTCTTGATCTTATCACTTTTGACCGTGAGTACCGCTAAATCCATAAGCTGATCACTGCCGACAAGATTTGCCCCGATCCTTGTCCCGTCCTGAAGGCTCACTTCAAGCTGGTTTGCGCCTTTGATGACATGATGGTTGGTCACGATATAAAAGGTGTCACCCTTTTTTTTATAAATCACACCTGACCCGCTGCCTGCTTCACCGCCTTCTTCCCAAAAGCTCGACTTTTGAATGTTAATGACGCCGACAACCGTATCCGACATACTCGATACCACTTTTGTGACCGCATCATTCACGTTCACATTGACGGTCTTTAAAGGGCCATCTGATGCCTGCTGATCTCCAGCTGACTGCCAGCCAAAGGGGCTGCCGCTTTGTCCTGACACATAGGGGAAAAAGAATCCCATTAAAAAAGCTCCTACCAATACACCGATCAGACCAGATAGGAAATATCCTTTTCTGCTTCGTCTCGGCTTCCACTCTACATCGCGATAATCCACTATGTTTCCTTCCTTTCAGTGAATAGATGATGTATATAGTGTTGGTAAGAAGCTCTTATCTTAATCATACGATTGTAAAAATCATACGGCGCAAAGCGGGGTTGCTTTTTTCGGGTCCGTATCATATAAATCAAAGCCGTCCCCTACAACAAAGCCCTTCATTTCAAGCGTCTGCTGGACCGCCATACGGGCTAAGTCCTTCATGTTGTTGTCTTGACTCAAGTGGGCCAAATAAATGCGTGAGGTGGCGTCTCCAATCACGTCTGTCATAGCAAGAGCTGCATCTTCATTGGATACGTGTCCGACATCGCTCAAAATTCTGCGTTTAATACTCCATGGGTAGCGCCCCATTTGCAGCATGCCGACATCATGGTTGCTCTCAAATACGAACGTATTGGCTGATTTAATAATCCCTTTCATCCGGTCACTCACATAGCCTGTATCCGTCATAAGGGCAAGTTTACGCCCGCCATAATGGAATACGTAAAACATGGGCTCTGCCGCATCATGTGATACGCCAAATGATTCAACATCGAGACCGCCGAATGATTGAACCGTCTCCATATCAAAGTGGAATTTCTGCTCCGTATCCACTTTCCCAATATGTGACTCCATCGCCTTCCATGTTTTTGCATTTGCATAGACAGGAAGCTTGTACTTTCTTGCCATCACACCGAGTCCTTTAATATGATCTGAGTGCTCGTGTGTGACAAAAATTCCGTCCAAGTCTTCCGGCTTGCGATCGATTTGACCAAGCAGCTCCACCATCTGTTTGCCGCTTAAGCCTGCATCTACTAAAAAAGCATGCTCATCGGTTTCTAAATAAAAAGCGTTCCCCGTACTTCCGCTCGCTAGTACACTGAACTGCAAGCTCATGTTCTCTCACTCCAATGAAGATTTGTCTTCTTTCTCTATATGATCAAGTGTTGAGCCATCAATGGCATTGATCAAATATTCTTCTTCTGTCTTTTTCTTTGAACCAGTTGCCACGCCTTCAATCTCTACTCGCCATACAGGAACCATTACTTGAGTGCTTGCACCTGGGTATTGCGTGTAGTAGCCAAGCTCCACTTTTTTCACTGTCGTGTTTTGGCTCAGCATATTTTGTGTATATAAGTCCTTCACCGTTTCAAGCGCCGGGACAAGGGTTTCTTTTCTCACTTCATTAATCGATGTCACCATCGACTGCCGATACGATACGACCTCGTTTTGATCGTTCACATCCAATGTGATCTTCCCGATGGTTTCGGTGTCATCAAGACCTTCTTGGAAGATGTATTTTCCTTTATACGTTTGGAAAAAGACGATTTCACCTGTTTCTTCATCGATGCTCCAGAGCTTATAATTCTTGCCATCCAGTAAACGCTGGCTCACAAGATTGGTCGCTGCTGTTTTCATATCTTTTTTCGGCAATGCGACTGGTTTATTGAAGGTCATTTCAAGCAGGGTGACAGGATCATCTTTCTCGGTTTTCGGGAATGTACTTTTCGTCTTTTGATCAGCTAATCCGTCGACATCCTTTTTCGTATATTGCTTTTTCTCAGCTGTAATGCGGTATCCAATCTTCGCTTCATCTGATAGATTGCCATATTTGATTCCGTCTGCCTTCATTTCTTCCAGCGTATCTGTTTTTTCGATAATCGCAAAATGATCGGTTGATCGCTTTTCAAAGTATTGAAAACCTAGAAAGATATCGAGAACGAGAAAGGCTAGGATAAAGATCGTTTTGGTCTTATTCCACTCCATGATTCTCGCTCCCCTCTGTCAGCAAATCATTCGATAAAATGACGGTTTTTCCGTTATATTTCATACACCATACCGGCTCTAGCCAGACAAACATCGCTTGATCCTGATCTGATGCCGTGGATGTCGCTTGATAGGCAGGGAAAATCTGTTCAATTTTCTCTAAGTCATCATACTTCGTCTGCTTGATGATCAAGTTTTTCAGCTCTGTCCCATTCATCAGTTTGACCTGTTCACTCTGACTCGCTTTGTTGCCGAGAATGTAGTTTGGACGCTTATAACTTAAGATGTCATCATTCGCCCATTGTACTTCAAGTGATGTCATACCAAATGGATGTTTTGTGCTGTTGACGATCGGCAGTCCATCCATAAACATATTAAAGGACAGCTGCTGGTTGCTGTTAATGCCGAAGTATTGATAATTATCGGTAAAACTTCCGGTATCATTGAAATACTTCACGCTTCGCTTGATCAAATCCCCCGTTTGGAATACGGTACTAGAATTGATATTACGATGCTGATATTGGATGCGGTGGTCTTTTTGATTTGCTTCAAGACGACTCGTTCCATCTGTATACACCGTCCGGTTTAAATTAGACTCCTCCCCAACTAGACTTGGGTCTGTAAACAAAGCGTCCTTGAATTTGCTTGTCTTAATCGTTTCGATAAAGAACATTTTCGCTTCAAGCTGCTTTTGCTTCTGCGGCAGAAGGAAATCTCGTTTTGAATTCGTAGAGAAAGTATATAGATCATAGCGCGGCATCTCGTTTTGAGCGGCTGCAATACTATCCATCAGATTACGATAGTTGGCTGATTCAATCGTTAGCTCAAGCACCGATTCCTTGCTGTATGAAACCAAATAGACTTTCTTATTGGCCTTATCCGGCTGAGCGAACGGCACAATCATCCGGTCAAACGAGTTGTATTCAATGGATTTATTCGGCCATTTAAACAGCGCTTGGAAAATATCAATCGGAATCGGATCATTGAACACAAGATCCAATGTTTTGCCTTGCCCCTCGCGTCCATAGAAGAAATTCTTAAATTTCTGCTCGGAATATTGGTCCGACACATCAGCAATCTCTTTGACATCCCACAGGCTCACATCATTCCAAAAGTTTTGGAAGAGTTCCTTTTGATCCACTTTGAAATGCTCTCCATTGGAATGGATGAACATCTCACGCGGCTTCACGACATCAATGAGACTCCGAGGCTCGTCGCTTGAAATCTTCTTCGTTTCCACGACCTGTGTGCCGGCATCCGCCTGATCCTGCATGACGGGCTGGAACATCCAAATATTCCACGTAAACACAAGACTGATCGCAATTAGGATTGTCAATATAATGGTTTTAAAGGTCTCACGCTTCATCCCAATCATCCTCTTGTTCTTCATTGTACGGAAGGGTAAAGGTTACCGTTGTTCCTTTTCCTTCAATGCTGTCAGCCCAAATATCTCCGCCATGAGCCTGAACCATTTCTTTTGCAATCGCAAGACCTAGGCCGGTTCCGCCAAGCTTTCTTGTTCTTGCCTTATCCACTCGATAAAAACGTTCAAAGATTTTATCCATATCCTTCTTCGGAATACCGATTCCTTCATCTTTGACACTGAATAACACAAGACTTTGCTCCTCATCCAAATCGACAGTGAACGTAATGTGTCCACCCTCTGGCGAGTATTTCATAGCATTGGAAATGATATTATCGAGCACCTGAGTGATTTTATCTTGATCAATTTCCACATATATTTCACGCTGCGGCAAGTTGCGGATGAAATCGACATGCTGCTCCTTCGTCATTTCAAAACGATCAATGACGAGCGAGATAAACCTGATAAAATTCGTCCACTCACGATTGAATTGATAATCCTTGCTGTCGAATTTAGACAGCTGAAGCAGGTCATTCACAAGTCTAATCATGCGCTCTGTTTCATTTTGCGTGACACTGAGGAACCTTGGCGCAAGCTCTTTATCACCAATCGCACCTTCAGCGAGTGCCTCAAGATAGCTTCGCATCGTCGTAAGCGGTGTGCGCAGCTCATGCGATACGTTCGCCACGAATTCACGACGTTCCGCATCAATTTTTTCCTGCTCGGTTACGTCATAAATGACTGCAATTAAACCATCAATTTTCCCATGCTCTTTCTGAATCACTGAGAAATTGACACGCAAAACAGACAGTTGATCTTCACGTTCAATTTCTAACAGCATGGAGTCTTGATTTTCGACTAGATCTTCAAATGTATGAGTTTCTTCTAAGCCAAGCAAGGATGTGATCGGCATCTCTAGAGCTGTTTCACGTGAAACATTCAAAAGCTCTAGTGCCGGGCTGTTTAATAGAATAATGGCCCCGTTTTGATTCGTGGCAATGACGCCATCGGTCATATAGGCGATAACAGAAGAAAGCTTTTTCCTCTCACCCTCTGTCATCAGCTGCGCTTCCTCCAGCTCTCTCGTCAGATGGTTAAATGTCGTCGCTAGCTGACCAATCTCATCATGTCCATACTTTCGGACCTTTCTGGAAAAGTTCCCTTTGGCGAGCTCGATCGCTTGCTTTCTCATATCCGAAATTGGGTGTGTAATGGTTCTGAATATGAATATACCAAGTAGAGCGGTCGTCCCAAGTGCGATGAGTGTACCCGTCGCCAAAATGGTGTTGATCGTTCGCATTTGGTTAAAAACACTTTCCATGGATGAGACCACATAAATGACACCAACGGTTTCTTGGTTCTCATTTTTCACGGCTGTCGCTGATATGCGGACTCGTTTATTCGATTCTGGGTCATAGAATTTTTTCTCGTAGTCTTTGCCAACCGCGAAAATACGGCTAATGATTTGATCTGTGATTTTCTTCCCGGCAATCTCTTGACTGCCGTTATTCACAGAGGCAATGACCTCTCTGCTTTCGTCAATATAGCTGACTTCAGAAATTTCATTAGACTCATCTTTGTTGTTAAAATCGTTTAATATCTTTTGAGCATCCTCTTTTAATTCTGCCTTGCTTTTCGATGAATCTTGTTCTAGGTAATACGATAACGAGTAGATTCGCTGATTCAAGGAATTATCATAGGAATTAATTAAGGACTGCTCTAGCTGCTTCACAAAGTACACGCCAATAATCTGCATGGCGACAATGATCAGCAGCACATAAATCAAGGTCAATTTAAAGTGAATCGAGCGAAAAAAACCTACTTTACTCATAAGAATCTTAGTCCTGCTCTGGGTTTCTTAAATAGTAGCCGACGCCTCGTCTTGTTACGATCCAGCTCGGGTGGCTAGGGTTGTCTTCAATTTTTTCACGAAGACGGCGGACTGTCACGTCTACTGTCCGGACATCTCCGAAGTAATCGTAGCCCCAAACCGTTTGCAGTAAGTGCTCACGTGTCATGACTTGTCCAATATGTTTCGCTAAGTAATGAAGCAATTCGAACTCACGATGCGTTAACTCAATCGTCTCGTCACGCTTAGACACGACATACGCATCTGGGTAGATCACAAGTGAACCAATCTCGATATCATTTGATTCAGATTCTTCCTCTGATTGCGGAGCAGCCGTCTGTCTTCTTAAATTTGCTTTTACACGTGCAAGCAGCTCGCGTGTACTGAATGGCTTTGTGACATAATCGTCTGCGCCAAGCTCAAGACCAATGACTTTATCGATTTCAGAGTCTTTTGCTGTCAGCATGATAATCGGCATGTCATATTTCTTTCTCACTTCACGGCATACTTCAACACCATCTTTATTCGGCAGCATAATGTCGAGCAGAATAATGTCCGGCTTGATTTCTTCTACCATTTCAAGGGCTTCGTTTCCATCATATGCACAATGAACCTCATAGCCCTCTTTCCTTAAATTAAATTCCAATATATCCGCAATCGGCTTTTCATCATCTACGACAAGAATCTTTTTTTCCATTGTGATTTCCTCCTGCATTTTTAGCATCTATGTCATTCCATTTTGCATGTCTCATTACACCTTTTTCATTTACGAAAAAAAGGCTCACTGTCTATTATAACGTTTTACGAGGCAAAGATAAAAATAATAACGGCTTTCTTTGCTAGTAAACGTTGGATAGAAGAACTTCACCCAAAAGATTTGATGACTTTTTCCTTTTTTATTGAAACTTTTCCAGTCACCAAACGTCTATATACATGTAACGTCTTCTTCTTATGGAGCCGGGCCCTACCTAGGTCCGGCTTCTCCCTTTTTATGCCTTCTTTTCATAATAAAAACGCACCTGCGATTGCAGATGCGTTTGGAAGTGGCTCGGGACGGAATCGAACCGCCGACACACGGATTTTCAGTCCGTTGCTCTACCAACTGAGCTACCGAGCCATCATCAAAAAGATGAATATGTATAAATGGCGGTCCGGACGGGACTCGAACCCGCGACCTCCTGCGTGACAGGCAGGCATTCTAACCAACTGAACTACCGGACCTCAGTAACTTGCCCGAAAAAGCAATCGTGGTGCTCCTTCAAGCAAGTGAGGAAAAAATTAGCTTAACGCTAAAGTAAATCAATGACCCGTACGGGATTCGAACCCGTGTTACCGCCGTGAAAGGGCGGTGTCTTAACCGCTTGACCAACGGGCCAATATATGGTGAGCCATGAAGGACTCGAACCTTCGACCCTCTGATTAAAAGTCAGATGCTCTACCAACTGAGCTAATGGCTCTCGGTTTGTGAAAAGTGAATCTGAAGAAGCTGTATTGCGTCAAACCAATCGCTTTAAAAAAGCTGGAACATCGCATCTTAACAAGTTTCAGAGACCTTTGCAACAACGAGATTTATAATATCATAGAATAATTACATATGGCAATACGTTTTTCGACATTTTTTTAAAAAAAATGTCGGATTTGATATCTTCTGTTACATCGCCTAAATCCGAAAGCGCCTTCATTTAATTAATGGCTACTGTCCAATCCAGCACACAGAAACGTTTGATTCCGACCAATATTGGTTATACAAGAAACAAACAGCATGGTGATTGAAAAAGGAGGAAGCATAGGATGAGTTCATTTAAATTAGGAGATAAAATGCCCGATTTTTCACTGCCAACAGTGCAGGGCGATCACATTGAGTTTTACAAACATTTAGAGGAGCATCAAAGCTGGCACCTTATCGTTTTCTTTAGAGGATCATGGTGCCCAGTATGTGTCGAGGAATTAAAAGAGCTGGAAAAACAGCAATCCTATTTTCAAGAAAAGGATATTCACTTAATGACAATCTCAACGGATAATCCTGAAGACTTAAAAGAATTTGCAGACAAAGAGGGACTTTCTTTCCCCATCATGTCTGACCAAGACCTCACATCATTGAAAGCCTATGAAGTCTTCTATCACGGGGAAGATGCCCCATATGAAGATCATGGGGTGCACGGAGAACCTGCTTATTTCTTATTAAATGAAAAAGGCCAAGTCCTCTATCAGCAAAGACAAACAAGTCCATTTGGCAGACCGCATGCCAACGAACTGCGCAAAATCATTCAATACATTCGTAAAAATTTAAAAGGCCAATATAAAAGCCTAAAATAAAAAAGAAGCTCTCATCAGAGGGCTTCTTTTTTATGAATGTTTTTTGTTGTATAGCCAATCTGCGGTGAAAAACACAAGAAGACCTGTCATTAAAATCACAAAAGTCACAGGTGTGCTCTCACCTTGAAAAAAAGCGTAAGACGCATGTCCTCCTAATGCTAGAAGATAAAAAACAAACGCCGATCCTGCTGCTTTTTGTGCATTGGCTTGTTCTCTTTTCGTCGTTTTTTTGAAAAACATTGTATCTATTCCCCTTTAAGATGCTTTCTTCATTGTCACACGGCGAAGTGCCCGTGATCGGATATACTCCATTGGCCCAATTCGCCAGACGTGTAAGCAAAGGGCTGAAATGGCGATTTGCAGCAGGGAGATCAACAACCATGACAAGACGATAAGGGGGGCGTTGATTTGACCGCCAAGACCCAATCCCCAGCTGTAAAAAAGAAGCGAGCAGATGACATTTTGCAGGATATAGCAGCTAAGCGCCATTTTCCCTACATATTCAAACCAAGTCCACATGAACCATGACTCCGTGCGTGCTAGAAGCTTCGCCACGACAGCAATATAGAAAATAGAGAGGAATGGCGAAAACACATAGCGCACCACAAATTCTACTATGTCATTTGGTACGAAGACGAGCGCATTCAGCGGCAGTCCAATCCACAAACCCATTCGGAACAATGTTTTCCGCAGAGATTGCCCACGCTCATTTGCATAAAATACACCGGCTCTCATCATCCGCACACCTAATAAAAACAAAAAGGTATTCATTGGGATAATAAAGATCGCTTCTTCTCGGTACATCAAAAAGTGCTGTAATCGGTCTTGAACTTGAGATATCCATGTCTCCGGCAGTTGTTCTTCGTACGCTGGTTCACTGCTCTCGTCATAGGATTCAGTTTCCAATTCAGAGAAAGAAAATACAACGAGAAAAACCATCACCAACAAATGAAGGCCACCCGAGACAATCATGCCTTTTTTGATACGCCGACTTCCTCCACGGACAATAAACGCCACAAGCAAACCCGTGACGGCGTAACTCATGAGCACATCATATTCCATCACTAGCGCAAAATGGACAAAGCCTTCAATCAATAAGAATAAAAGAATCCATAAATATGTACCCGGCCAAGTCATATTTTTTCTTTTCGCCTGCTGGTATTTCAGCTCTAGCCCTACGCCAAACATGATTGTGAGCAGCGATAGCATTTTGCCATAAACGAACATAGAGACAAGACTTTCAAGAAAACTGCCATTTTCATATTCATCCGCAATCTGATCTGTCGCAAAAGTATCCCCTGCGTATGCAAAAAACCAGACGTTTGTACCCAATGTACCTAATATCGCAAAACCTCGTAAAATATCTAATAATCGTATTCTTTCTTTCACTAGAATGCTCCTTCCCTTTTATACAGTTATCATATTTTGGTAATATCGGGAAGTCAGTTCCGTAGAAATTAAGGAATATTTAAACAAAAAAGACACCAGTAAAATGTGTGATTTTACTGGTGTCTGATCAGTCTATAATGATGGACGGTACACGCTGCGGACAACGTTCGTTTGGGAACGGTCTGGTCCGACTGAGAAAATAGAAAGTGGAATACCTGTTAATTGTGAAATGCGCTCTAAGTAATGACGGGCATTTGCAGGCAGTTCACTTAAATTCTTCACACCTGTAATATCCTCTGTCCATCCTGGCATTTCTTCGTAGACAGGTTCACATTTCGCTAATTCATTTAGACTTGCTGGGAATTCTTCAGTGATTTCTCCGTTCAATTTATAAGCAACACAGATTTTCAATTTCTCAATCCCTGTCAGTACATCGATGGAGTTAAGAGATAAATCTGTAATTCCGCTCACACGGCGCGCATGACGGACAACAACACTGTCAAACCAGCCAACACGGCGCGGGCGGCCAGTTGTCGTACCGTATTCACGGCCAACTTCACGGATTTGATCGCCAATTTCATCATGGAGTTCTGTCGGGAATGGGCCATCACCTACACGAGTTGTGTAAGCTTTTGATACGCCGACCACATGTTGAATTTTCGTAGGACCTACACCAGAACCAATCGTCACGCCTCCAGCCACTGGGTTAGATGACGTCACGAACGGATATGTCCCTTGATCGATATCAAGCATAACGCCTTGTGCCCCTTCAAAAAGAACACGGCGGCCTTCATCTAGAGCATCGTTCAATACAACAGATGTGTCCACGACATATTTTTTCACTTGCTGACCATATTCATAATACTCATCTAAAATATCTTCAATTTTGAAGCCTTCTGTGTCGTACATTTTCTCTAAAAGACGATTTTTCTCTTCTAGATTACGGGCAAGCTTCTCTTCAAATACTTCACGATCTAATAAATCTGCGATACGGATTCCGACGCGGGCAGCTTTGTCCATATAAGCTGGTCCGATTCCTTTTTTCGTCGTACCGATCTTGTTAGCCCCTTTCCGCTCTTCTTCTACCTCGTCCAATTTTAAGTGATAAGGCAGAATGACATGGGCTCTATTGCTGATTCTGAGGTTATCTGTACTCACATTCCGTTCGTGAAGATACGCAAGCTCAGTGACCAACGCTTTAGGATCAACCACCATTCCATTACCGATGACACAAGTTTTCTCTTTGTAAAAAATACCGGACGGAATGAGGTGTAGCTTGTAAGTCACTCCATCAAATTTGATTGTGTGACCTGCATTGTTTCCCCCTTGATAACGGGCAATCACCTCTGCATTTTCTGAAAGGAAATCGGTAATTTTCCCTTTCCCTTCGTCACCCCACTGCGTACCTACTACGACTACTGAAGACATATCGTGCACCTCCGTTAACCTTTCAAAACGTTATCTCTTTCAAACACATTTATTTTATCAATGGACAATGAAAAAGTCAACGTGAAATCCGAACATTAATATCTCGAAATCAAATTTTGTTCGTTTTACATGTGAGGAAAAGCGCTTTAATTGCTCATTCTACGCTTAAACAAGAAGATTTCGATCAAAATAACTGTTTTTCTCATTTCCGTTTGTTCAGTGATTTTCAATCAATTGAATCATCGAACTTGCCATAAAGTCGGGTGAATATGGTCTGCCTTTTCTCAGCCACCACTCAGCTGTTCCAACATAAGCAGAAATGACAAATTGCTTCTGCATCTCGAGAGGAACGTGTTGTGGATCAGGTGGTGAACCTGTGACTTCTTCTAGCCCCAAAGTAAAGCTTTCTTCAAAAAAAGCACTGGCCGTCTGATGAATATTAAGCTCTCTTCCCCTTTTCAAGAGAATCTGATACTCCTCTTCATGTTCCTGCAGATGCTGATAAAAGCGGTAAATATACACATATGCTGCATGATCGCTCTTCCACTCATTTTCATGTACAGGAGCAAAAATAGCGGTTTTCATGACATCAAACATCTCATCCATGACCTGCTGAGCTAAGTCAAACTTATCCTCATAATGCTGATAGAAGGTGGTGCGATGGATCCCTGCCTTGTTCGTCAAATCTTGTACAGAAACCTTCCCCCATTCCTTCTCCTTTAATAACTGAAATAATGCTTTTCTTAATTGTTGCTTTGATTCAGTTGCGCGCTTATCCCCTCTGTAGCAGTCCGCCACAAGCCGCTCTCCCCTTCCCATTTTCTTCAACAGATTTCGCTTTTCTGTTGGTTGAATCCTTTCTCCTGATGAATTACCTTTAAATCTAACACAGTGAAAAAAAGGAATCATCTGACAACCCATAAGGAGTGATGATCATGGAAACAACAACACCTAGTGCCGTTCAGAAAGCGTTATTAAGAGGGAAAAATAAGCAGGACCCGTATCACCCATTTGATTGGTACGCCAAAATGCGTCAAGAATCTCCTGTTCATTTTGATGAACACAGCCAAACATGGAGTGTCTTCACCTATGAAGAAGCAAAGCGCGTCACCATCGATAAAGATACCTTTTCTAGTCAACCTCCTCAAGACCACCGGAAACATTCACTGATGAAAACAATGGTCATGATGGACCCGCCAAAACATACACGAATCCGCTCCATTGTGAGCAAAGCCTTTACACCCCGGGTGATGAAATTGTGGGAACCACGCATTCAAGAGTTAATGGATGATCTCATTGCACAAATAGAAGGTAAGGAAGAGATTGATCTTGTTCAAGACATCTCCTATCCGCTTCCTGTGATTGTCATTGCAGAGCTTTTAGGTGTGCCAACAGAACATAAACAATCCTTTAAAGAATGGTCCGATATTCTCGTCAGCATGCCTAAAAGTGAAGAAGAAAGAGATGTCGTTGAATGGCAAAAAACACGGGATCAAGGCGAAGCGGACATGATGGCGTTTTTTGCTGACATCATTGAAAAGAAGCGGCAGAACCTTAGTGATGATTTGATTTCGCTTTTAATTCAAGCGGAGGAAGATGGAGACAAGCTGTCCGCAGACGAATTAATTCCTTTCTGCAATCTGCTCCTGTTAGCAGGCAACGAAACGACCACCAACCTGATCTCCAATATGATCTTTAGTTTGTTAGAAAATCCGGGGTCGTATGAAGCGCTCGCTCAATCACCTGACCTCATTCCTCGTGCTGTGGAGGAGGCTGTCCGTTTTCGTGCCCCTGCGCCTACCATCGTCCGGTATGTCACAGAAGACACCGAACTTGGAGGGAAAGTCTTGAAAAAGGGAGACAGTGTGATCGTCTTTCTTGCTTCTGCGAACCGGGATGAGCGTCAATTTCCAAACGCACATGAGTACGATATACACCGGCACCCTAATCCTCATATTGGCTTCGGCCACGGCATTCATTTCTGCCTAGGCGCACCACTTGCTCGCCTGGAAGCCTGCACTGCCATCAAAGCCATACAGTCACGATATGAATCACTAGAGCTTCTCTCTTACGTCCCAATGACAAGCAGCGGTATGTATGGACTAAAAGCACTGAAGCTCCGTGTCACGCCTCGTTGGTAACAAAAAAGGCTCCCACAAGATGGGAGTCTTTCTTAATCAGGTGTAATTCCTTCTGTATTCATGAGCACCACTCGATATCCATCTGGATCTTCAATCGTCACGCCTCCTCGATCCCAGTACGGGTTTGTAGAGGTGACTTGCCGTCCGCCAAATGCGATCAGTCTCTTTTTCATCTGCTGAAATTCTTCTTCATCCGGAATATAGAATACAAGTAGTTGCTCTGGGTGGGGAACAGGCAAGCTTTCGTCTTCTTCATGTTTGGTGATTTCCAGATGAACATGCTGGTGAGGAAGCCCAAGCATGACCCCATCATACCCTTCATGCTGATCAAATGAGCCAATTCGTTTCAGCCCTAAACCTTCTTCATAAAAAGAAACAACCTCTTTCATGTTGACGGTCGGACGTGCGATGCGTAATTGAGCGGCTTCGAATTGTTGAAACTTCATCAGTCATCACTCCTTTTCTCTCCCTTTAGTATACGCTCTCTTTTTCTCCCACTCCTCCTCATTTCGACTGTTTTTCAGTCATTCTTTCGATGTAGATGGATCAAAAAAAGCCCAGCTTCTTGAGCTGGGCTTTAAGCACCGGGCGGAACACCCGCATCGTCAAATCTTCTTTCTAAGTTGACGAATTTGTTATATTCTTTCACGAACGCCAGTGATACCGTTCCAACTGGACCGTTACGCTGTTTCGCAATAATAATTTCAATAATGTTCTTATTCTCTGATTCTTTATCATAGTAATCATCACGATAAAGGAACGCCACAATATCGGCATCCTGCTCAATACTTCCTGATTCACGAATATCAGACATCATCGGACGTTTGTCCTGACGCTGCTCTACCCCACGAGAAAGCTGTGATAAGGCAATGACCGGCACTTCAAGTTCTCTTGCTAGTGACTTTAAAGCCCTAGAAATTTCAGATACCTCTTGCTGACGGTTATCGCTTGATCGTCCACTCCCTTGGATGAGCTGTAAGTAATCAATCAGGATCATGCCAAGCCCGTTTTCTTGCTTCAAACGGCGGCATTTAGAGCGAATTTCACTGACTCTAATGCCGGGTGTATCATCAATGAAAATCCCACTGTTTGATAGCGAACCCATCGCCATTGTCAGCTTACCCCAGTCCTCTTCTGTGAGGTTACCGGTTCTTAGGTTTTGTGCATTGATATTTCCCTCGGCACAAAGCATACGCATGACCAGCTGCTCAGCGCCCATCTCTAAACTAAAGATGGCGACACTTTCATCTGTCTTGGTCGCAACGTTTTGTGCAATATTTAACGCGAAGGCTGTTTTCCCTACGGACGGACGAGCCGCTACAATAATCAGGTCATTTCGCTGGAAGCCAGCTGTCATCCGGTCAAGCTCTGAGAAACCCGTTGGAATCCCAGTGATATCACCTTTTCGATTATGAAGCTGTTCAATATTATCATATGTCTGAACAAGAACGTCTTTAATGTTTTGGAAAGCTCCTGAGTTTTTACGCTGAGCCACTTCCATAATGGTCTTTTCAGCATCACTCAACAGATCCTCTACTTCATCCTCACGCGTATATCCATCCTGTGCAATGGTTGTCGCTGTACGGATCAGACGTCTTAAAATGGATTTTTCTTCTACAATTTTTGCATAATATTCAATGTTTGCGGCAGTTGGGACAGAGTTCGCAATATCTGTTAAATACGAAATCCCGCCTACCTCTTCTAGTAAGTCTGTATTGGCAAGTTCTGATGTCACCGTGACAAGGTCAACCGGTTCCCCTCTATCACCAAGTACAAGCATCGCATTGTAAATCTTTTGATGCGACATTCTATAGAAATCCTCTGGAATTAATACTTCAGAAGCGAGCGTTAGCGCAGATGGTTCTAAAAAAACAGCACCTAATACGGCCTGCTCGGCTTCTATATTTTGCGGCGGCAGCCGGTCATCGAGAAGTTCCGTCATGCCAAGCACCGTCCTTTCATAAAAAAATACGCTACTCATCATTTTAACATTTTCATCAATAAAAAAGTGAAAAACATCAACTATAGTCAAAATTACCATGTCGATGTTTCAATGAACAGCGAAACAACACACTTCAAATAGAAAAGACTCTGTAACATAAATTGTTATAGAGTCCTTTGTATCGCTAATGGGATTTGTAGCTGATGTTGTTCACACATGTGATCGATACTCCAACATGGCATGAACACGCACATGATCAAATATTGAAAATATCAGGTGCGTTTTTTAATCTATCGTTTTCTTAACTCCGTAATTCACCTTTTGTCCAATATCATATAAAGACCCGTTTTCATACCCAATAGATAACACCAAATCGGGAATAGAATCATATCCGTTCTTCGCTAGATCAAAGAGTTGTGCACCATAATGTGATGCAGCAATGCGGGCATTTTCTGCTGTGTATGGGTTTTTCAGAAGTTCTTCTTTGTAGATATCAAAAATATTCGCTCCGGTATCCGTTACAAATTGACCGTTTACAATGCTTAAATCTTTTAAATTGTAGCCTGTCACCGTTTTGATTTGATTGACAAGGTGAAACTTTGCAAGTGAATCCGGCGTGAATTGAGTCGAATCATCATTTCTACTTTTCATAATATGAAAAAATAGTTCTCTTGTATTGTTGCTTGTATTCAATATGTCTTCTATTTGTTTGACCAGCGACTCGTCAGTTGATCCACTCACCACTAATTTAAAATGATTCGGATCAATGGTAAAAGTTAAATTGGCGTTTTTAGGAATGTTCAAACCATTGGTAGAAAACAAAGCTTGCAGTTGTTCGTTCACCTTTTGACGATTTAATAGTTTCTTTTCTACACTTTCTTGGGTAGGATCGTACCGTTTTTCATTACGGAATATAGCGTCATTGAAGTCATATTGTCCACCTTTATTATTCCTTGCCCAACTCATTTCCATCGTATAAGCAGCTTCTCTCTCCACTTTAGTTAGATCACTTCTGAAATAAGAAGAGTATGGATTTCGATACTTATCATATATATGACTCTGAGGATCTTTGAATCGTTTATTTTGTTCATTTATTTTTTCGTATTTTTCATCTAATATTTTCATTCGTCTATCAGATTCGGTCATCACTTCGTTTGTACTTTTAATAGCTGATTGGCTATTGAAGTCGGTAAAGTTCTGATTGTTAAGAACAGTTGCTACGTTTGATGTATTGATCTTCACTTTGATACTCCGTAATTTACCTTTTGTCCAATGTCATATAAAGACCCGTTTTCATACCCAATAGATAGCACCAAATCAGGAATAGAATCATACCCGTTCTTCGCTAGATCAAAGAGCTGTGCACCATAATGTGATGCAGCAATGCGGGCATTTTCTGCTGTGTATGGGTTTTTCAGAAGTTCTTCTTTGTAGATATCAAAAATATTCGCTCCGGTATCCGTTACAAATTGACCGTTTACAATGCTTAAATCTTTTAAATTGTAGCCTGTCACCGTTTTGATTTGATTGACAAGGTGAAACTTTGCAAGTGAATCCGGCGTGAATTGAGTCGAATCATCATTTCTACTTTTCATAATATGAAAAAATAGTTCTCTTGTATTGTTGCTTGTATTCAATATGTCTTCTATTTGTTTGACCAGCGACTCGTCAGTTGATCCACTCACCACTAATTTAAAATGATTCGGATCAATGGTAAAAGTTAAATTGGCGTTTTTAGGAATGTTCAAACCATTGGTAGAAAACAAAGCTTGCAGTTGTTCGTTTACCTTCTGACGATTTAATAGTTTCTTTTCTACACTTTCTTGGGTAGGATCGTACCGTTTTTCATTACGGAATATAGCGTCATTGAAGTCATATTGTCCACCTGTTCCAGAATTAGCCCATCCAATTTCCATCGTATAAGCAGCTTCTCTCTCCACTTTAGTTAGATCACTTCTGAAATAAGGAGAGTGTTGATTTCGATACTTATCAAATATGTGACCATGAGGATCTTTGAATCGTTTATTTTGTTCATTTATTTTTTCGTATTTTTCATCTAATATTTTCATTCGTCTATCAGATTCGGTCATCACTTCGTTTGTACTTTTAATAGCTGATTGACCTTTAGCGTCTATTTGGTTCAAAGTGTTCGAAGCACGGGCTGTGTATGACGTATTAATATTCATTTTGATTCTCCTTTTTTAAGAAAATAGTGATTATTAAATATATCGGCATTTCAGTTAAAATTTGTTAGTTTAATGTCGATATAGTAATTATTACAAGGGAGGTTAATATATGAAAAATACTATCTTTAAACATTTATTATTACCATCATTATTATTGGCGCTTGTTACTAGTTTTTTTGTACCTACGTCAGCGGAAGCAGCTATTACAGGGAATAACAGTCCTAACACTGCAAGTTCAATGGGATATTGGAAAAATAATCGTTCAGACACGACAATCTTACCTGAAGGTGAAAATGAAGCGTATTATCAGTTCACGATTAATAAAGGTGAAAGGGTTTATGTACGAAGTTCTTATAATAAGCAATATACGGGTATGAAAATCGAGGTGTATAATTCGAAGGGTTCTAAGCCAGGTTCCAGGGTGATTAATCCTAATTCAGTCACACCCTTTATTTTTGCAAATACTGGTGACGTGACTTCAACTTCAGAAACTTATTTTGTGAAAGTGACCCGTGGTACATATACAGGGAATATGTATTTTACTGTTTCCATTGAAGATCGTATTAAATCTGGAAATGGGACATTCAATTTTTCGGGGACGGCTACCAACTTGGGGAATTCATCTTTAAATTTTTTAGGGGTTGATTCTTCTATCATTACAATGGATTTAACGAACAATTCTTCAATTCCTAAAAATGCAATCGTTAAATCAATTACGACAACTAGCACTCAAACACCAAACCAAGGGAATGTCACACACAAACTGATGGCTAGTGATAGTAACATTTGGTATCAATCACTTTTCTCCTCTGCAACAAGTGGTTCTTATCGTATATCTCTGGATGATCAATTAAGAGTCGCTCAAAAATGGAGCTTTAAGTACAACGCAAAAGCTACGGCGAGATCTACTATGAGCAATGTCAAAGCCGATATCCGTTACGAATATGATGTCACAGATGGATTTTAATTGAATGGTGTTTACAGATATGTACACTAATTGATCAAAAAGTAAGGGAGCATCCCTTACTTTTTTTATTGCCTCATTTTTGATGTTATATGATATTTTGCCATTTTTAAAACAGCCCCTCCTCTTTCAACACGCTCTCCAGCAGAACCTCGACTGACCATTTCATTTTGTTATGAATGAAAATGTTAAAAAGAAGAGTAGTGTATTTTTGTATGAAAGGACGGTGCTTGGTATGGCGGAACTTCTCGATGACCGGCTGCCGACGCAAAATATAGAAGCAGAGCAGGCCGTATTAATTAATTGGACAAAATTAACATTTATACAACTTTATGAACATTTGACTTTATAATTAATAACTATTATTATTTGGTTTGCTCACATGATAATTGAGAATCATTTTCATGTGAAGTTTTCAAGTAATACTCTCATCCAACCAATATTCACAAGTCTGCTTTTATCACCATATGAGGATCATTTTGAGGAAGGGAATTTTTATATATGTTGAAACGCCCTGAAGGAATGGGTACTGAGAATTCACTTTTCGGAGAAAGCCGTCCCTTTTTTATACCTGGGACGGAGCAACTGGATATCACAGCACACCCATACAGACTTTTTATATTTAAACCGAATGCTACTCCTCCAGCGGCTGGTTTTCCAGTCATGTACGTACTTGATGGAAATTCGCTTTTTGGTACAATGGTCGAAGCCATTCGTTTACAGTCAAGAAGACCTGAAAAAACAGGTGTCGCACCTGCTATCATTGTTGGAATTGGCTATCAGACAGAAGCGCCCTATCATCCGCTTAGGCATTATGATCTCACTCTTACCGCCCCTGATGCTTCCATTGGGAGGAAAAGAAAGGACTTCTCCAACCATACATATGGCGGCGCTTCTACTTTCTTTTCTTTTTTAGAAAAGACGGTAAAGCCCTATATCGAACAACGCTTTCCAATCAACCAAAGTCGTCAAACACTGTTTGGGCATTCTCTTGGCGGTCTTTTTGTATTACACACACTATTTGAGCACCCTGATGCTTATCAGACATATATTGCAGGGAGCCCTTCTATCCACTGGAACAAAAAATTATTTCTAGAAAAAGAACACCAATTCACCAACTATATACGTCAGGTGCCTATGGATGTCAGGCTGCTTGTAGGTGTAGGTGAGTTAGAAAAACATCATCCATGTCAAATGAATGATCATGCCAATTCACTAGCAAATCGTATGTTGCCTTTATCGTCATACGGCTTGCATACGACCTATCACGAGTTCCCTGAAGAAGGACATACGTCCGTTTTGCCGGTGCTGATGAATTATGCTTTTCGTTTTGCACTCTATCATGATGATCCTTTAACAACCACAGATATGAAAAAAAGCTAGTGAACACACGAAACATAGTGACCTATCTCAAAAGATCGCCCTTATCACAGGCGCAGGACGGACAACGAATACAAGTGTTTCTCTACACCCTACGCACCCTGATCTCCATCAGGGTGCTTTTTTGACAGAATAAACACACCATTTTCCAGCTCTTTCTGATACAATTCAATTGAGAATGTTTATCAATTAATAAGAGATCAGGTGGTTTTATGGGAAACAATCATCAATTATGTACAAAGGTAAATGCTGAACAATGCATTTATCGATTAACATATACTGAAAAAATAAATAATGCAGATCTTCCACATACGGAGCAGCAGTTGTCAGATACATTCTGCCTCCTCTTTAGCATAAGCGGCAATGGTTTACTTACATTGAATGATCAAAGATGGCGATTGAAAAATCTGACACTCTATACGATGATGCCTGGGGAAACATTTATGTTGAAAACAGAGCCTTATCAAAAACACGAGCTCTATCTGTTTCGATTTCAGATGTACACGCTACAAGGTCAAAGCATAGAAGAAGTATCAACTGAACATGCCCGTTCTTTACTGAATGTATGGCAATTTATCGATATTAGCTCGATTGAACAAATTCATTCTTTACTGTCCGACATGACAACAGAATGGCAAAAACCTGAATCCATTAGCTTTTTTAGAAGCCAAACCCTTTTTCAACAGCTCATCCTGCAGCTTTTCACACTGCATAAAGAAGACATTTGTGACACAACACACGCCCTTTTCAAAACAAAACAATATATCGATCAACATTCCGAAGAACCTCTCAGCCTTACAAGTCTATCTCATATGGCTGGTATCAGCGCCAATCATTACAGCGAGCTATTTAAAAAGCATTTTGATGTGAGTGTCACTGATTATATCACCAAGAAAAGACTGGCTAGAGCCAAACAGTTAATGGCGAAAGGTCATGCAAAGCTCAAAGACATTGCACAGGACATCGGCTATCAAGACCCCTATTACTTTAGCCGCATCTTTAAGAAAAAAACGGGTATCACTCCTTCTGCTTATATGAAAAGCCGTCAACGGAAAATGGCTGCCTATGGCCATTCCATACTCGGGCAGCTCACACCCATTCATATCATCCCATATGCTGCCCCTCTTCACCCTAAATGGACAGCACATGATTTTGAGCATTATGCAGAAGAAATTCCGATCCATCTGAGTGCACATCGTATCAACGAGCACGCTGAAGCCAATTTACAGCAATTGAAGGAAGCGCAACCTGAGCTGATCATTGCCAATGATCATGTGACAGAGGCAGAAAAACAAGCGTTGAAAACCATCTGTCCTGTGCACTTTGTTCCATTCACACAATTGGATTGGCGCACTCAATTCAGACAAACAGCTCTGTTCTTAAACGAAACGAGGGAAGCAGAAGAATGGCTGTTTCATTACGAAGAACTCGTCATTCAAGCGAAAAAGGCATGCCTTGTTGATCATCCACCAAGAACCGTCCTGCCTCTTCGTATCTTTCAAGATCAGCTCTACTTATCTGTCAATCGCACCTTGTCAGAAGTAATTTTTCATGACATTGGCCTTCTGCCAGCTTTTCAGAATGATGGCCAGCTCATCGAAAAAAAAATCAGCATTCACTCTATACAGCAGCTAGACCCAGATGCCATCTTCCTCTTGTTGCATAAAGAACCAAAAACCATTGCTTTTTATCAAAAATTAAAGCAACAGGAGGCTTGGCAAAATCTCAAGGCTGTGACGCAACAAGCCGTCTATCCGCTCACTTCTGACCCTTGGCGTGAATACACAGCAGCAAGTCACCAACGAGTCATTCAGGACCTTTTATCTTTTTTTCCGTAAAAAGTCCATCATTTGACAGATCATTGTCTATGGATAAAAGGACGAAAGACTACTACAATCTTTAATTGAGAACAATTATCAGTTAAAGGAGAAAACAAATGAAAAAATGGTTAGCATTGCTTATCCTTTGTATCATGACAATCACCGCAGTAGCCTGTGGTGCGGCAGAAAATAAACCCGCTTCAAACACAACCAAAAACAAGTCAGCTGAAGCAGCAGAAACAAACATCAAATATTTAGATCAAACGTACAAACTCAAAACACCAGTGAAACGAATCGTCATTGCTGGAAGCCTAGAATCAATGGAAGATGCAAAATTACTTGGTATCCAACCTATTGGTGCTTCTACTGTAGGCGGCACTTTCCCTGAATTATTTAAGGACATCACAGCGAAAACAGAAGGCATCGGTGAAAAAACAGAACCGAACCTAGAAAAAATTTTAAAGCTAAAACCAGACGTGATACTCGGATCAACCAAGTTCCCGCCTGCAACAATTAAAAAACTAGATAAAGTCCAAACGACGATCCCAGTATCACATGTCTCTTCCGACTGGGAAAGCAACCTTTTATTACTCGGTGAACTGACTGGAAAAAGTGAAGAAGCGAAAAGCATCATTTCTGATTATCAGAAAGATCTCAAACAAGCGAAAGAAACCCTGAAAGACAAAAGCAACAACAAAACAGCTGTCATTTTACGCATTAGACAGGGCGACCTGTACGTGTACCCTGAAGACGTATACTTCAACTCTACTTTATATGGGGACTTAGGGTTTACAGCACCAAGTGATATCAAAAAAGCCAAAGCACAAGCAATGATTTCATTGGAACGCCTAGGCGAACTCAATCCTGACTATATCTTTGTTCAGTTCTCCCAAGAGGAAAACTCATCGAATCCAAATGCATTGAAGGACTTAGAGGGAAATAAAATTTGGAACAGTCTAAAAGCTGTGAAAAATGGGCACATCAATGAAAATGTCGTTGATCCTATGCTTCAGGGAGGAACAGCACTAAGCAAAACCACCTTCCTTGATCAGGCTGTCAAATGGCTAGATCAAACCAACTAAAAAGATGCGCATCTTGACAAAGGGCTAAACATTTTAGCCCTTTGTTCTTCTTTTCAGCAGAGCTTGAAAACTTGAAGGAGAGAATACACATGAACGGAACGTTTCTATATGACGAATTGAACGGGCGGCAGCTTGATATTTACCTTCCACCGGGCACCTCTATTGATGTTCCAGCTGTCTTTGTACAAGATGGCTCTTCTTTGTTTAGAACCCACTTGCTAGAGATCGAAAGTATGATTGAAGCCAAAACCATCTCGCCAATCATCATCGTCGGTATACACCCCTTCAATCGACTTGACGAATATACACCATGGAAAGCATCATCACTGCGTTCTGGATTCCCTGACTTTAAAGGTGAGGCACAGACATATGTGTCATTTTTAGCAAATGACTTGCTTCCATATATCAAAAGAGAATACCCAGTCAAACAGACCGGTCATGAACATAGTCACATAGGTGCTTCATTAGGTGGGCTATTTGCAATTTATACTTTATTGATGTACCCTGCTCTTTTTAAAAACATCGCATCTATCTCTGGATCATTTTGGTATCAAGATTTTCTACCATTTGCTAAACAACAAAGCATTCAGTCTGCGGACCACCTTGTCTATTTGTCTGTAGGCAGTGAAGAAGGGAAAGGCAAAACATCTGTCCAACAGCACATGCCTTTATTCAACAAACAACTCCATGATCATTTATTACAGAAAGGGATGCAGGAACGAAAGCTTCACTTTCACATTGAACAAGGAGAGGGCCACCATCTCAAACAATTTCAAAAAAATTTCTTATCGGCCATCAAGTGGTTTTATAAAAGAAAACCTTAATTTTTTATCAGCAAGTCACAAAGTCGATATGGTATATTGGAACGTATAGATTGAAAGAGGAGGGATTTGCGCATGAGACCTTTACAAATCTCAGCCGATACCGCACAAAAGCTTGCTGCATCACTCAATGTACCGTTAGAGCAAATCATGCATATGCCGCAGCACATCTTATTAGCTAAATTAGCGGAGCTTGAACAGAAGAAAGATCGTTCTTAAAGAAATAAAGGAGTTTACATTCATGGAACAACAACTAGAAAAATCAACATTTCATCCTCGCAGTACAGGGCAAACCATTTTGCTGATTGCTGGGATTTTACTCATTGCCTTTAACCTGAGGCCAGCCATTACGTCTGTTGGTCCTGTGATCGGTGCCATTCGTTCTGATTTACAGCTTTCAAATGGACTGGCTGGTTTCCTCACGACATTACCACTGCTCTCATTCGCATTGCTATCTCCCATTGCACCTAAAATCGGAAAACGTCTTGGGAATGAACGAACACTTTGGCTTGGGCTTGCTGTCCTGCTCTTTGGGATTGTCATTCGTTCATTGGGCAGCATCACCTTTTTAATGATGGGAACAGCGCTAGTCGGCGTCGGGATTGCGATTTGTAATGTGCTTTTACCTGGACTTGTGAAACATAAATTCCCTGCACATGCTGGATTAATGACAAGCGTGTATACGACATCGATGTCCGTTTTTGCTGCACTTGCATCTGGTGTCAGCGTTCCGCTCAGTCATGCAATGCCTGGCGGCTGGAATACATCATTCCTTGTATGGGCTGGACTTGCCCTTCTTGCTATGATGGTGTGGGCGCCGCAGCTTCTTCATCAGAACACAGCGGCCGTCAAAAGCATTTCGCTCACAGAGCAGCCAATATTGCGTTCACGTGTCGCTTGGCAGGTGACCTTTTTTATGGGCTTGCAATCATTCCTTTTCTATAGCAGTATCGCATGGTTTCCTGATATTTTAACATCACATGGAATGAACCTGTCGACAGCTGGCTGGATGCTGTCCATTATGCAGTTCGCTGGTCTGCCATCCACCTTCTTAACGCCCGTTCTTGCAGAAAAATTAAAAACGCAAAGACCGCTTGTCGCCGGCCTTGTCCTTGTGTATTTACTCGGCATGATTGGACTTCTTTTTGGAGGATCAACGCCTATCCTTGTCATCTCTGTTCTATTGATCGGCATTGGACAAGGGGCCAGTATCAGTCTTGCCCTCACATTTATCGGTTTACGTACAACCAATATGGAACAAGCAGCTGCCCTCTCTGGAATGGCGCAGTCTCTCGGTTATTTATTAGCTGCTGTTGGGCCGTTCATGATTGGTATCCTTTTTGATTCCACACAGACATGGACACCAGCAATTATCATCTTTATCATCATCCTATTTTTCATGTTTTTATTCGGTATGCGTGCCGGACGCAGTGTCTATATTTCAGATCCTTCATAAAAAAAGAACCCGCCTCCTCGTGAGACGGGTTTCCTTCTGAGATGCAAAGCTCTTGATTGACTATAAAAGATGTTTCTTTCCTCTTTTTCATAATAGAAGTTCAGATCAACTGGAAACTGAATTAAATTGGGCAAAGCAACGAACGCTTTTATGCATCAAATTAGAAGTCGTATCAGGTTTATTAGCACGCTCCCTCGTAACAGCACATGGAGATGATAAGAGACATATCTACGCAAAATCAATCTCAAGTATGTTCAATATACTTTAACAATCCTTAGAACATTCTATAATTTTCGGCTTCCAGATAGCGATACAAGATAAAAAGACATCATTTACTTTTTTAAGGAAAATTATACGAATTTTTCTTGTTATGAGCTATAATAAGAAAATACGTTCGGGAGGCGATCATATTGAAATTAAAAAGTGAACAAGACATAATACAACTTGTAAAAGATGATGAATGGATGATGGAAATCTTACAAGATGCCAAATCTCTGAATTTGCCTGACTGGTGGGTATGTGCGGGCTTTGTTCGTTCAAAAATTTGGGATACGCTTCATGATTATACTGAACGGACACCAATGCCCGATGTTGATGTCATCTATTTCGATAAAAGCAAACTCGATGAAACAATAGAAAAGCAATTGGAACAAAAACTTAAGAGTATAAACCCTCTAATTCCCTGGTCTGTCAAAAATGAAGCGAGAATGCACATAGCAAATAACATACCGCCATATTCTTCATCAACAGACGCTATCTCAAAATTTCCTGAAACAGCGACAGCCTTGGGGCTTACATTAGATGAGCAGAACGACGTTATCTTAACAGCCCCTTATGGAATTGAAGATGTATTAAATTTATTGATAAAACCAACACCTTATTTTGAGGAAACAAAAGAAAGAGCAAAAATCTATGAAGAACGTATTGTTAAGAAAAATTGGAAAAGTGTTTGGGGCAAGATAAAGGTTCATCATATTCAACAAACCCACTAACCTTAGCAAATAAGCCAATTTGAATTCTGTACTCGATAAAGAACCCGCCTCCTCGTGAGACGGGTTCTTTTCTGCTTATGCCTGCTCTGTCACATGTACCTTTAACGTTGCTTGTACCTCTGGATGAAGCTTTACCGGTACATTTGTGTAACCTAATGCACGGATGGCATCATTCAGCTCGATTTTGCGCTTATCGAGTTTAATTTGATGATCTTTTTGCAATTTATCAGCGATTTGTTTGCTTGTAATTGAGCCAAACAAACGGCCGCCTTCACCTGATTTTGCAGTGAGTTCCACTGTTAACGCCTCAAGTGTTTCTTTTAATTGTTTTGCTTGTTCAAGCTCTTGGATGGCATTCTTTTTCTCTTTGTTTTTCTGCCCTTCCAATGCACTTAGGTTCGTTGGAGTTGCTTCAACAGCTAACCCTTGTTTGATGAGAAAGTTGTGAGCGTATCCGTCAGCTACATTCTTGACTTCGCCTTTTTTCCCTTTGCCTTTTACGTCTTTTAGAAAGATGACTTTCATCTTTGAACCCCTCCTTCGAAATATTCGTCTATGGCAGCCTTTAACTTCCCTACCGCTTCTTCAATGGTTATACCATAAATCTGGGTAGCAGCGTTAGTCAAATGACCGCCGCCGTCTAATGCTTCCATAATAATTTGAACGTTGATCTCTCCTAATGATCTGGCACTAATACATACCGTGTCGTCATCTCGTCTAGCGACAGCAAATGACGCTTCTACCTCACTCATTGACAACAGGGAATCCGCTGTCTGGGCAATCGTAATTTGATCATAATACTCCGACCTGTCAGATGGCAATGAAGCAATGGCCACCTGATTTTGATACAGCTCTGTATGCTGAATGAGTTTTGCCCGTTTGATGTAATGATCGACTGTTTCTTTTAAGAACTTTTGCACAAGGACAGGATCTGCTCCCTTTGCACGAAGGTAAGATGCTGCATCGAACGTTCTTGACCCCGTTCTCAGAGAGAAACTCTTCGTATCCACGATGATCCCAGCAAGAAGCGCAGTCGCCTCAATCATGTTAATCCGCAATTTCTTCGGCTGATACTCTAAGAGCTCTGTCACAAGCTCTGCTGTAGATGAAGCATACGGCTCCATATAGACAAGTAAAGGATCACGGATAAATTCCTCACCACGTCTATGGTGGTCAATGACAACGACGTTTTCGATCTTATTTAGCAGTCGTTCTTCCATCACAAGGGACGGTTTATGTGTATCTACGACCACAAGCAATGTGTCATCCTTTGCAAGCTCCATCGCTTCCTCAGGCGTGATAAAACGGGACCAAAGTTCTTCATAATTCTTAATTTCACTAATTAAGCGTTGAACGCTATCCCCAATCTGGTTGGCATCAATGACGATGTAACCTTCTTTTCCATTCGCCTGAGCAACCTTTAAAATCCCGATCGAGGCACCGATAGAGTCCATGTCGGGGAACTTATGCCCCATGATCATGACATTACCGCTTTCAGATACAATTTCTTTTAAAGCATGTGAAATGACCCGTGCGCGTACTCGTGTCCGTTTTTCCATTGGATTGGTTTTTCCACCGTAGAATTTCACTTTCCCATTCGGCTGTTTAATCGCTACCTGATCCCCGCCTCGTCCGAGGGCAAGGTCAAGACTCGACTGCGCAAGTGCGCCAAGTTCTTTTAAAGAAGGAACAGACGCACCGATTCCAATACTAAGGGTAAGTGTGGCGCTATGTGCCCCTGTTTTTTCACGAACCTCGTCTAAAATGGAAAACTTCGACGCTTCAAGCTCTGCTAAGATGCTCTCGTTTAATACAGCCATAAATCGTTCAGATGAAATTCTTTTTAAGAAAATGCCGTATTCTTGTGCCCAATTGTTTAACAGCGATGTGACTTCACTATTAATCGCGCTGCGCACCTGATCATCAAGACCCTGCGTGACATCATCATAATTGTCTAAAAAGATATAAGATAACACCGTTCGTTCATTTTCATACTGTCTTTCAATCTGCACTTGTTCCGTGACATCAAAGAAATATAAAAGGCGCTCTGACCGTTTAATAATGACTTTGAATTTCCGGTCATTCAGCGTCACATTTTCTGTCTCAACCTCTTGTTTAATAAGAGGCACAATGGATTCAAATGTATCATACAAGGATCTGCCGACAAGTGTGCTTTCATGGAAGCACGAAGCGAGAAATGGATTGGTCCATTCGATATAATACTGGTCATTAAACAGCATAATACCAATTGGCATCTCCATTAATGCTTCTTCTCCAACCTTTTTGACTCGATAGGATAATGTTGAAATATATGAATCAATCTCTTTTTGTACCTGCGTATCTGCCCACTTTAAAAAGTAGAGCACACCCGCAAGGACTAAAAGACCAACCGCTCCTATGATCCAATTAAAATAAAGGTTGAGGAGGACTGTGATCACCGCAAGAACAATTAACGCGAAGATCGGATACTTGATGACAGGTTTTCGATAGAAGCTTGGCACTGATATCAACTCCTCAACATTCAGAGTGAATTATTTGTTTTTACTTTTTCTCTTAAATCAAAGCCTATGTCAGCAATCCCTATAATACGCACAATCACACCGATTGGCGGAAAGAGAATCGTCAATACGACGGCAAAAATGGGTACCACTTTTGAGATGTTTTTTTCGTGGCAATAATAGAAGATAAAAGAAAAGCCCTGAATAAACACCAGTATAAATAAAATTTGAAAAGCACTCGTTTGCACGAGCGATAAAAAGCTGCCTTTCTCCGGCTGAATCAGCATCAAAAGCAGTGTGAGTAAATAATACCATACCATGCTTTTTGGCAGCCGCATATCCTTAAATTTCTTAAGAGCTGGCATGTCTGGAACAAACCGTTTGATCAACGGCCGCACAAACCAATGATTGACGAAAGACATGAGCGTGACAAAAATCAAAAGCGCTACAGGTAAAGAATTTAATGCCGTATCCTGCATCTCTCTAAACTGCTTGAGTTGTTTTGCTATGTCCTGATCAGAAGCCCCAGATTGTTTTAAGGTACTCTCTACCATCGGCATGATTTGGTCAATTGATTCCTTTGCGACACCCAGTATATCTACTTGAAACAGCTGGACACTGACAACAAAGTAAATGAGAAAACTGAATAAGTAGATCAGCGCACCCGTAATAATAGCCTGACCTGGCTGCCTCCTTCTGTAGAAAACACCCATACCTACTCCAACAGCAATCAGCATTGGCGCACTTAACAGCCCATTAATAGACCCAATTAAAAAGCTGATCACTATGCCAATAGCGCCAGCCGCAATTCCTTTTTTCAAGCCATGCCTGATTGTATAGAGAATGATCGGAATCGGAGCAGCCATGAAGAAAATAATGGCTAAAAGTGGCACATACAAATAAAACAGCGTCATGACCGCAAAAATACTGATCATGATAGCGCCTTCTACTAACGCTTTTGTTTGTTTCACACCTTCACCTCAATCCAATCATTTTTCTATATCTTGCTCAATGTGTACTTCTATGTATACGTACGATGTACGCTCCGTCATATCTTGACCCAACCTTTATTTTACCATAGCCGTAAATCGCAAGTAAAATGCAGGCTATTCCAAGAACGTTTCACGTGGAACAACTTAGATCGTCTTGTACATGCAACTTTTCAGACAGCATGTTACAATTTTTTAGATTATTCTTAGCTATAAACCCTGAATTCAAGGTCAAAAGCTGTTAGAATAGAAACATCATCAATAAAAGTAAGAAGGAGAATTCACATGGGAAAAACACTCGTATTCGGACACAAAAACCCTGACACAGACACGATTTGCTCTGCTATCGCTTACGCTGATCTGAAAAACAAAATTGGCGTTCAAGCAGAAGCTGTCAGACTTGGAGAAATCAATGGAGAAACACAATACGCATTAGATTTCTTTAAACAAGAAGCACCTCGTTTCATTGAAACGGCTGCAAACGAAACAAAACAAGTCATTCTTGTCGATCATAACGAATTCCAACAAAGTGTAAGCGATATTGATCAAGTACAAGTGACAGAGGTCATTGACCATCACCGTATTGCCAACTTTGAAACAAGTGAACCTCTTTACTATCGTGCTGAGCCAGTAGGCTGTACAGCAACGATCTTAAACAAAATGTACAAAGAGCACCAAGTCACAATTGAAAAAGAAATCGCTGGTTTGCTTTTGTCTGCGATCATTTCTGATTCCTTACTATTCAAATCCCCAACATGCACACAGCAGGATGTTGATGCTGCGCATGAGCTGGCTAAAATCGCAGGAGTAGACCCTGAAGTATATGGTTTAGATATGCTGAAAGCAGGAGCTGACCTAAGCCAAAAAACGGTTCAAGAATTAATTACACTTGATGCAAAAGAATTCGCACTAGGCAAAAGCAAAGTGGAAATTGCGCAAGTCAATACAGTAGATATCGCAGAAGTGACAGCAAGACAGGCTGACATTGAAGCGAAAATCAATGAAGTCATTGCAGCAAAAGGTCTTGATCTATTTGTTTTAGTCATCACAGATATTTTAGAAAATGACTCCCTTGCTCTTGCACTCGGTGCAGAAGCAGCAAAAGTAGAAAAAGCATTTAACGTCACGCTTGAAAACAACACAGCGTTACTAAAAGGTGTTGTATCAAGAAAGAAACAAGTCGTACCTGCACTGACAGACGCACTTTCTTAATAAAACAAGATAAGACTGCTGAATCATTCAGCAGTCTTTTTTGTCTGTTTTCTTTTTAATGAATGTACGTATCGCTAACGAGAATATCTTTTAACACGCTTGTTGGAATCGTGAATTCAACAACACCCATGTAACCAGGCGCCACAGCATATTCATTAAAGGAAATCACAAGCTTCCCTTTTGAATTGATATAGAAGTTTTGATCCGGCTTAATTTTCTTAAATGGATCCGCCATATCTTGCTTGCCAATCCAATACATTTTGTTTGAATCCTCTTTCATCTGTTTCTTCATTTGTTCTTTAATATTCTCACTAATCACATCAATATAACGATCATCTTTAAACAGGCTTGGTAATGTAATGAGTACATGATTTTTCTTATCAACTGTATCATATGTCATTTCCTCTGCCGCAGAAGCCTGAGTCGTCACCTTGTATCGGCCTAGTGAAAGGATTTGATCATTGTTCGTTCTCACTTCATAACCGCTCTCAACACTTAAATGACCATTTTTATAACCCTTTGTTTCCTTTTCAAAATCTTGATACAGCTTTTTGTTTTCAGCTAAATATTTTTGATTCAGGCTGTCTTGCAATGTCCCGTCCCCAAGTCCTGAAACGTGTGGTGTTTTAAGATCAATATTCGTGCCTTGATCGCTCTTTTTAAATTCTGTAAACGTCACGACTTTCACCAGCTCGCCAATGACAGGCATCTCTGAAATCGCTCTTGCTGCCTGTGGACTAACATTAACAGTTGTGATAAAAAGAGCTGCAGCTGCAACAAGTCCGATGGTCCATTGCTGAAAATGAGGTTTTTTATTTTTTCTTTTTAACGTTCGTTCAACCATAGCATCATATTCTGGTGGGATAGGGATTTCTAAATATTCATCTTTTAAATGTTCCAAATACTTATCCATTTATATTTCCTCCTGTGATAATTCTACTTTTAAAAGCCGCAGCGCCTTATATAATCTTGTTTTAATAGTGTTTTCATTTTCATCGAGAATTTGGGCGATGTCCTCTAGTTTTAAATCTTCAAAGAATCTCAAAATAATGATCACCCGATACATCTCAGGCAAATCCTCTATAGCTCGTCTAACGTCTTGATCCTCATATACATCTGATTCGCCCTGTGATAAGAATTCAAGCGTATCATCATCTGTCACCTGCACACGCTTCTTCTTTCGTAAAAAGTCGAGGGCAGCGTTTACGACGATTTTATAAAACCAGCTATGCATCTTGGTCGCATCCTCTAATCTGTGAACAGATTTGAGTGCTTTATGAATCGCCTCTTGAACGACATCCATCGCATCTTCTGGGTTTTTGACATAGCTATAGGACAATCGATAAAAACTGTGTTTATGCTCCATTACGTAATCCGCAAATTGATCATCAATCTTTCGTTTCTTCATTTTACAAAGAGCTCCTTTATCTTAAATGCGCATCTGTTATTTCTTATATTGGATAGACGCGTACCTGTTAAAAATAGTTTGCGCTCCATTATTTTTTTAACATGTCATCCCATTTACGTTTCTATACAAAAAGAGCGAACCTGACGGGTTCACTCTTTTAAAGCCGTTATTTTTTGATAAACAAATGGTTTAAGTGGTGAAAGCGGATGAATGATGGACACTCCTGTTTCCTGCTCCACCTGCTTTGCAGCGTGAACCATCGAGAGCTGCATTACACAAATATCTCCATGCTGCTGCTTCACAGATTGCCTTAACTGTTCCATAATTCGCTCATGGTAGGCTTGTATATCACCGTTCAAGCAAAGATGAAAGACATCCTCTAGCACAACCACTTCTGCCTTCAACTGCTTTCCCCGCTCTTTTACATATGAAGACAGTCGCTTCATCGTTCCTTCTACTGTATCTGGGTTTGAAAACACTAGCTGAAGCGGACCCTCTCGCTCACAAATCTGCTCAAATAACGGCTCATCTATCGGAACAATTGGTTGTTTGAACAGGTGCTGCTGCTCCCCCAAAGCCGCAATGTATTGTGTACACGTTAATAAAACAAGATCAGCCTCTTCTTCTTGCATGAGTCTGTTGATAGCATAGGTTTGCTGCTGCTCAAGATCAAATGCGGGATCTTGTTTGGCTCGTTCCATAAATGATGAATCGACGATGTGATGCAGATCAAATCCTGTGTCATAGAAAGCGTCGTCAATGTAAGAAATATTAGATGGATGTGCGTGAAGGCAGTGTAATCGAATCATTAGGTCCGCTCCTCATAAAAGTTTTCACTCATTATATCAATCCTTGTATGAAATAGGGAGCAACATGACCATATTGTTAAGGAGATATTGAAGGAGGGATTCTACCTTGAAAGAAGATCAACAGCCTACATCATCTTCAGAGTCAGAAGAAACCTTGACGAATCGCCAAGGTCACCCGGTAACAGATAATCAAAACATGAGAACCGTTGGGAATAGAGGACCGACTACGCTTGAAAACTACGATTTCCTAGAGAAAATCAGTCATTTTGATCGTGAACGCATCCCTGAACGTGTCGTTCACGCACGAGGTGCTGGCGCACACGGATACTTTGAAGCCTACGGTACATTCGGTGACGAACCCATTTCCACTTATACAAGAGCCAAATTATTTCAAGAGAAAGGAAAAAAGACCCCTGTCTTCGTTCGATTCTCTTCTGTTATTCACGGCGGACATTCACCAGAAACTTTACGCGATCCGCGGGGATTTGCGATCAAATTTTATACAGAAGACGGCAACTGGGATCTCGTTGGGAACAACCTCAAAATTTTCTTTATTCGAGATGCTTTGAAATTCCCTGATTTGGTTCATGCCTTTAAGCCTGACCCTGTCACCAATCGTCAGGATGGTGAGCGCATTTTTGATTTCGTTTCACAATCACCTGAAGCAACACATATGGTGACATTTCTCTTCTCGCCATGGGGTATTCCTGCCACATACCGGCACATGCAAGGCTCTGGCGTCCATGCCTATAAATGGGTGAATCATGAAGGAAAAGCAGTGTTGGTCAAATATCACTTTGAACCAAAGCAAGGAATTCGCAACCTGACACAAGAACAAGCCCAAGCCATTCAAGGGGAAAACTTTAATCATGCCACACAGGATTTATATGAAGCCATTGAACAAGGGGATCATCCTGAATGGGAAGTATACGCGCAAATCATGGAAGATGACACCCATCCCCATCTAGACTTTGATCCACTCGATCCGACAAAGCTCTGGTACAAGGATGACTATCCATGGAAACCGATCGGACGAATGGTGCTAAACAAAAATCCAGAAAATTATTTTGCGGAAGTGGAACAGGTTGCCTTTGGGACGGGGGTTCTTGTAGACGGATTAGATTTCTCAGATGATAAATTGCTGCAAGGGCGTACCTTCTCTTACTCTGATACGCAGCGATATCGAGTCGGGCCAAATTATTTACAGCTGCCGATCAATGCACCGAAAAAGCATGTTGCCACCAATCAGCGAGATGGGCAAATGGAATATCATGTGGATCAAGGAAAAGGACAAAACCCACATGTGAATTATGAACCGTCCATTCTCGGAGGATTAAAAGAAGCGCAGCAAGATGGAAAGGATCATACGCCTTTTGTAGAGGGTGAAGTCAAGCGAGAAGCCATTGACCGCCCGAACAATTTCGGACAAGCCGGAGAAACCTATCGCCGCTTCAATGATTGGGAACGTGAGGAACTGATTAAAAACTTAGTCAACACCTTAGCTACCTGCCAAAAAGACATCCAAGACCAAATGATCGAAAACTTCACAAAAGCTGATCCTGACTACGGAAAACGTGTGGCCGATGGCTTAAAAGCCTTCAAACAAGAGGAGCCAAGCGGTCCCATTGGATCAACAGGCGCGGCACAGGCTGTCAACGATGCGATCAACAACAGCACACCTTCAGATCCTTATTAATGAAAAAAGAATGCAGCGGAGTGGCTGCATTCTTTTTGTATACATCTATTAAGCGTTTTGACCTTTTTTGATCCATTCCGCTACATTCACTGTACGTTTCGCCTGATGTTTTGCGGCTGCTTCTGCATCCTCTTGGATCTTTCCATTTTGGTCAACAGTCACACTCACACCGTAAGGGTTACCCCCTGCGCCGTATAAGGAATCATCCGTGTATCCAGGAGCGGCAATAATGGCTCCCCAGTGGAACATCGTTGTATAAAGGCTCAGAACTGTCTGCTCCTGTCCGCCATTTGGGTTTTGTGCAGATGTCATCGCACTCACTGCTTTGTTTGCTAGTTTCCCTTGGAACCATAAACCGCCTGTTGTGTCTAAGAATTGCTTCATTTGAGCCGGTAAGTTACCGAAACGTGTCGGCATGCTGAAAATAATGGCATCTGCCCACTCTAAGTCACTTAACTGAACCTCAGGGACATCTTTTGTTTCATCTAAATGTGCTTTCCATGCTGGATTTGATGCAACAACGGCTTCTGGTGCCAATTCAGGAACCTTTAAAATTTTGACTTCAGCACCAGCTTCTTTCGCTCCAGCCTCAGCCCATTTTGCCATCTGATAGTTTGTACCTGTTGAACTATAATAAATAATCGCTAGTTTTACGTTTTCCACTTGTTCCATCTCCTTTTGTTTGGTTTGCCCAAATAGCTTCTGTAAAAATCCCACCTGTATTCCCCACCTTATTTAAATTGACGACGATACCACAATGCCGCAGCATCGACTTCTTCTCTCGTTAGTTGATGTCCACGATTTTCCCAATGAAGCGTTACGGATGCTCCCGCCTCCTGAAGCAGTTGCTCCAGTTCCTGAGATTCCTCAGGACGACACATTGGGTCATTTTCACCAGCTGCTATAAAGACTTGTTTCCCCGCTAATGAAGGTAATGAAACCCCTCGTCTTGGGACCATTGGATGATGCAGGATCGCTCCTTTCAACGCATCTCTGTAATGGAATAACAGACTTCCAGCAATGTTCGCCCCGTTTGAATAGCCGATGGCTACCACATTGTGACGATCAAATCCATACTTATCTGCTGCTTCCCCGATAAATGTATATAATTCCTCTGTACGCTCAATTAAATCTTGCTCATCAAAAACACCCTCTGCCAAACGCCTGAAAAAACGCGGCATGCCGTTTTCTGATACATTTCCTCTCACACTAAGAACAGATGCTTCAGGGTCTACCACTTCTGCAAGCGGCAATAAATCATGCTCTGTCCCGCCAGTTCCATGCAGCATGAGAAGGACAGGCTTTTGTTCATTCTTTCCTTTTTGAAAAAGATGCTTCATCATGAATCTCCTTTCCCTTTGATTTCTCTTACCTCAATCGGCAGCACGATTTGTTCAATTTGACTACGCTGCGCCTCATATTGCGGTGGCAGTTTCAACGCTTCACCCATCGTTTCCACAGATTCATCGTGTGCAAACCCTGGAGGATCGGTCGCAATCTCAAATAATATGCCGCCAAGCTCTCTAAAATAAATCGCATTGAAATAATTTCGATCTTGCACAGGCGTCACTTGATATCCGCTTTGCGCAATATGGCTTTGCCAATCTAATTGATCCTGATCATCTGTTGCTCTCCACGCAATATGATGTACAACTCCCACGCCCATACGTCCTCGTGCAACAGGTGTCTTGTTCACATCAATGACATTGCCGATTTCTCCAAACGAACGGAATCTCACATAATCTCCTTCTGTGCCGACTTTTTCAAGTCCCATCGTTTGCTCTAGTAGCTGCATCGTTTGCTCAGGCTGTGAAGTTAATAAAACAGCTCCGCCAAACCCTTTAATCGCTACTTCTGGTGTCACCCCATTAAATGTCCAGTCATTCTGTTTTCCTTCTTCACGCTCTACAAGTTCTATCAATAAACCGTGCGGATCTTCAAATGAGAGAAAGGCCTCACCAAAGCGTTCAATCATTTCATAAGAAACGTCAAACTGCTCAAGGCGTTCCTTCCAAAAAGAGAAGGCACCGGTCGGTACGACATATGTTGTCACACCTACTTGACCTGCTCCAATTTGTCCCTTTTGTGCACCTGGCCAAGGGAAAAACGTAATAATGGTACCTGGAGAACCTCCTTCATTTCCAAAATATAAATGGTATGTGCCTGGATCATCAAAATTGACGGTCTTTTTCACGAGACGCAGACCTAAAACACCTGCATAAAAATCAACGTTCTCCTGAGGATGACCAACAATTGCTGTGATATGGTGAATTCCTTCTGTTTTCTTCACTTCTAATGACCTCCTCTTCATGACGTAACATGTCCCTACTCATTATGTCTTGACAGACGCTTTTATATTATCTCGAATTCGAGATATATGACCAAAAAATATATTTATCTCGAATTAAGGATATTCTTTTTTGAAATAGATGTCAATGATTTTTGTTTTTTTCTTTTCAAAAGCAGGCCGCTTTATATATAGCAGACCTGCTTCCCCTTGATTATTGAAGTAATTTTTTCTTTTTTAAATAGGCTTCGGCTACTTGAAATGCATCTTTCCCCTTCACATTGACTTCGTAATTCATTTCTCTCATCTCATCATCTGTAATTTGACCAGCGAGCTTGTTGAGAGAGGCCTCAATCTCAGGATACTCTTTTAATGTCTCCTGTCTTAGCAAGGGCGCTCCTTGATAGGGCGGGAAAACATGCTTGTCATCATCCAGCACCTTCAACTTGTATTGTCTCAATTCACTGTCTGTCGAATACGCATCGACCAACTGAATATTCCCTTTTTGAATGGCTCGATATCGAAGTTTCGGTTCCATCGTGACCACATCGTCAAAAGAAAACTGATAAGCTTTTTGAATGCCTAAATATCCATCCTGACGATCAGAAAACTCTAAAGTAAAGCCAGCACGTATACGATTCTTGATTTGACCCAGATCTGAAATCTTTGATAAATCATATTGATCCGCTAGTGATTGAGGCACGGCTAAAGCATATGTATTGTTATAAGCCATCGGCTGAAGAAGCTGAAGCTGAAAGGATGACGCCAAACCTTGGTGCGCTTGCTCATACACTTTTTCCTTATCCGTGCTTTTCGCTGTTTCTTTCAGAAATTCAGAAATCGCTGTCCCTGTAAATTCAGGATAGATGTCAATATCACCAGACCGCAGTGCTTGAAAAACAAAGGACGTCTTACCAAGACCAGGCTTAAGATTGACTTGGATATCTGTATCCTGCTCAATTAAAAGCTTATACATAGAGATCAAAATTTCAGGCTCTGACCCCAGCTTCCCTCCAATGGTGATCTCTTTCTTTTCTTGTTGAAACAGCAATGGGGTAGCGACAACTGCTCCTGCTATTACAGCAAAGACCGTTACAGAGATCACGGTTTTTTTAAAGGAGATTTTCTCAAGTGTCCGCAAGACCACATCAAATAAGAGCGCAAGTAATGCAGCTGGAATAGCACCAATGATGATCAAAGACATATCATTTCGATCAATTCCAAGCAGAATCAGACTCCCTAATCCACCTGCCCCAATAAGAGCTGCAAGAGTGGCTGTCCCTACAATGAGGACCATCCCCGTTCGGATACCTGCCATGATCACTGGCATAGCAAGAGGGAGTTCTACTTTTAATAAGCGTTTGCGGTGATTCATTCCCATAGCGAGCGCCGCTTCCCGCAGCGACGGATCGACCTCACGAATGCCTGTATATGTGTTCCTTAAAATAGGAAGAAGAGCATAGACGACAAGAGCGATAATTGCGGGCACTTGACCAATCCCAACGAGAGGAATCAGTAGTCCAAGCAGCGCCAAAGACGGAATTGTCTGCAAGACAGCCGTCACCCCAATGATCCACTCTGCTATCTTAGGGACTCTCGTTAAATAAATCCCTAATGGAATGGCAATCAAAATCGCTAGAAATAACGCAATGAAGGAAATTTGAATATGCTCAAGTAAGGCGTGTCCGAGCTGATCTTTTCGAGCCCATAGCACACTGGTCCATTCATTCATGTGTCTCGCCCCTCTCAGCAGAAGTACCGGCTAAATACTGAATCACCGCTTGACGAGTGATGAGTCCGATCCGTTCCCCATCCTTCTCAACAACAAGCTCTTCATGCTCTGCCAGTCGAGATAGAACCTCTTCCAGCGTCGCATGGATGGAGACCGCTTCATCGCCTAACAGATCTTCTTGAGGCATGGGCTGAGAAATAGTTGTCAGCTCAAATGCTTGATGGTCTACATGACGGGCAGCTCCTGAAACAAACTCCCGCACAAATGGATTCACTGGATGCTGAATCAATTCCTCTGGGCGTCCAACCTGCACCACTTTTCCTTCATTCATCACACATATCCGATCTCCAAGCTTCATGGCTTCCTGCATATCATGTGTCACAAAAACGATGGTCTTTTGAATACGGCGTTGTAACTCAAGCAGATCATCTTGTAATTTCTCTCTCGTCAGTGGATCTAACGCACTAAAAGGTTCATCCATTAGGACAATCTCAGGATCAGCAGCAAGTGCCCGTGCTACGCCGACTCGCTGCTGCTGTCCACCTGAAAGCTCTGCTGGCTTTCGATGTCGATAGGTAGAAGGCTCAAGCCCCACCATGAACATCAACTCATCAACACGCTGATTCGTCTCAGTCCGCTTCCATTGTTTCAGCTCTGGCACTACAGCAATATTCTCTTCTATGGTCATATGAGGGAACAACGCTATTTGCTGAAGCACATAACCAATATCCCAGCGCAGCTCATAAATATCATAATCGCTGATGGTTCGACCCTTTATGTAAATCTCACCTTCTGTAGAAGAGATGAGACGATTGATCATTTTCAAAGTCGTCGTTTTCCCGCTTCCACTAGGTCCAATCAATACAAAAAATTCACCTTTCTGAATCTCCAAATCAACAGATTGAACGGCATAGCGGTCATCAGAAAATTGCATCGATACATTCTTAAATTCAATCATCTTCCCACGCCCTGACTGCAAGTATATTTTAAAATACCAATATGACAGATTAACCTAGTATTTGTATAGAACAAACTGTCACGTTGACTCTCTTTTTACATACTTCCCCTAGTTAGACTGCCAGAAACGACTTTCTCATAAAAGTGAGACAAATAAAAAAAGCGAAGAGCTCAAGGCCCTTCGCTTTTAAGTCAACGACTTACTCACCAGTAACGTATGGAAGTAATGCCATTTGACGTGATTTTTTAATCGCTAATGTCAATTTACGTTGATACTTAGCGCTAGTTCCTGTTACACGACGAGGTAAAATTTTACCACGCTCAGAAACAAACTTTCTAAGAAGATCAACATCTTTGTAATCGATGTGCGTGATTCCGTTAGAAGTAAAGAAACATACTTTACGACGTTTCGCACGACCGCCTCTGCGTCCACCTGCCATTTGTTTTCACACCTTTCCTTTGGTCATTTTTTTCAGATCAATTAGAATGGCAAATCATCATCGGAGATGTCAATCGGTTTACCATCATTCGCAAATGGGTCATCATTGAAGCTATTTCCCTGATTACGATTTTGGTTGTTTTGATTGCCATATGGATTTTGACTTGGTTCATTTCCAAATGGATTCTGATCATTTTGGCTGCCGCCATAATACTGGCCTCCGCTATTGCCACCGCCGCTGTATCCACCTGAACCAGCACCGCCGCTTTTAGGCTCAAGAAATTGAACACTTTCAGCTTGAACTTCTGTCACGAAGACACGCTGTCCTTGCTGGTTTTCATAGTTTCTTGTCTGCAAGCGACCGTCTACACCGGCAAGACTTCCTTTTTTCAAGAAATTAGCCACGTTCTCGGCTTGTCTTCTCCAAGTAACACAGTTAATGAAATCGGCTTCACGCTCTCCAGATTGATTCGTAAACGTACGATTCACAGCTAGAGTAAACGTGGCTACAGCCGCACCATTAGGCGTGTAGCGAAGCTCAGGGTCTTTTGTTAGTCTTCCGACCAATACAACACGGTTTAGCATATTGAAAGACCACCTTTAAATATATATTTCAATGATTTACTCTTCTTCTTTAACAACAATGTGGCGAATGATATCGTCACTGATCTTAGCTAAGCGGTCAAATTCTTGAACTGCTGCAGCGTCAGATTGAACGTTTACGATTTGGTAGAAGCCTTCACGGAAATCGTTGATTTCGTATGCAAGACGACGTTTACCCCAATCCTTTGTTCCAGTGATCTCCGCACCGTTAGAAGTTAACACGTTATTAAAACGGTCGATAACTGCTTTTTTAGCCTCATCGTCAACTGTTGGGCGGATGATGTACATAACTTCGTACTTTCTCATCTGATTGCACCTCCTTTTGGTCTAAGCGGCCCTATACGGGCAAGGAGCAATAAATTATATTACTCACAATTGTATATTATAACAAATTACTTGGCCTATGACAAGAACCTATACGTTAAAACGGAAATGAATGACGTCTCCATCTTTCACTATATATTCTTTACCTTCTAAACGAACTTTTCCTGCTTCTTTTGCAGCAGACATACTTCCGCCAGCTAGTAAATCTTCATAAGCAACCGTTTCAGCACGAATAAATCCACGCTCGAAGTCCGTATGAATGATTCCAGCACATTCCGGCGCCTTCATTCCTTTTTTAAATGTCCAAGCGCGCACTTCTTGCTCACCTGCTGTGAAATACGTAGCTAAACCTAGAAGTGAATAAGACGCTTTAATCAACTGATCTAAACCTGATTCTTTGATGCCCAGCTCTTCAAGGAACATTTGCTTCTCTTCTCCTTCAAGCTCTGCAATTTCAGATTCAATCTTCGCACAAACGACGATGACTTCAGCGTTTTCGCCAGATGCAAACTCACGAATTTGCTGTACATATTCGTTTCCGTCCTGATCTGCTACTTCGTCCTCACTCACATTTGCTACATACAGAATAGGTTTTGACGTGAGTAAATGAAGCTGCTTCACAAGCTTCTGCTGCTCATCTGTAAATTCAACCGATCTTGCAGATTTCCCAGCTTCAAATGCGTCCTTCAGCTTTTCCAAAATATCAAATTCAGCTACCGCTTCCTTATCTTTTTGTTTCGCAAGCTTACTCACACGAGTTAAACGCTTTTCAACCGTTTCTAGATCAGCCAAAATCAATTCTAAATTAATCGTTTCAATATCTGACACTGGGTCAACCTTACCTGACACATGTGTAATGTTATCATCAGCAAAAGCTCTCACCACATGACAGATCGCATCTACTTGACGAATGTGAGAAAGGAATTTATTCCCTAAACCTTCTCCTTTAGATGCACCTTTCACAATACCAGCAATATCAGTGAATTCGAAAGCAGTCGGAACTGTCTTTTTCGGCTGCACTAATTCTGTTAGTTTTTGCAAACGCTCGTCTGGAACTTCTACAATTCCGACGTTTGGATCAATGGTACAGAACGGATAGTTAGCAGACTCCGCTCCAGCCTGTGTAATTGCATTAAATAGCGTTGACTTCCCGACGTTAGGTAAGCCAACAATACCAGCTGTTAAAGCCATTCTTTCATCTCCTCTATATGAAACGTGCTCGTTATACTGCGTAATATGAACCTAGAGCAATTATAAGTAGGTTTACATGAAAAGACAAGCTAACCATCATGCATTTTCAATAGAAGAAACATTACCAAAAAGACTAAATCGGAGCTTTAAAATAAGAAATTGCATCTGTTTCTCTGAACAAAAGACAAATTTCATCAAAAAAGCATGAGGCCTACTTAAGCAGTTGGCTCCTCATGCTTGACGAGAATTTTCTTCATTTTTCGTTCAAAATCTCTTCTTGGAATCATCACGCTGTGCCCGCACCCTTCGCATTTAATACGAATATCCATGCCCAAACGAATGACTTTCCACCGATTGGCACCACATGGATGGGGTTTTTTCATTTCAACAACATCATGTAACCCAAACGCTTTGTCTGCCATCAGCATTCACCTCTCTTGCTCACTTCATTAAATCTATTGTACAAAAAAACGCCGATGGAGAGCAATGCACAAAATAAAGAGCCGCTGTCATGTATCAATCCCGTTCTTTTTTATAGAAAAAACCCTTCTTTTAGATCATTTTATTTGTGACCAATAGTTACTTAAACTCCGCTTTTTTTCAATATTGTCACAAACACTGTAGGTCAAAAGGTTTTTATTGGTAGAACGCTGTGGTTTTTCCATATTTTTTGATTTATGATATCTGCATAAATGTTATGTGAGGGAGCAGGTACGATGGTCAATCGAAAGGATAGATTAACCGACAAAGATTATAAAATCATATCCGATCACGCTGGAAACTCAGAGAATTACCAGCAGAACCATACGATAGAAGTAGGTCAGCATACGCTCACTGTCAACGATTTTCTAAAAATAGATCATCAATTATATGGTTTAACGATGCAGCAGGAACAGTCAGATGAGTTCATTGTCGCGTTTCACTGTCCTCTGCCAAAACAAATGACGGTGACATCGACACAAGATGTTCAAACGGCTACCCAATCATTGTTAAAAACGGATTATGCCTACCCCATTGAAAGAAAATCCTTAGCCGGAAAGCAAGATCATGTCTTTTTTAAAGGGAAGGAATACATCGAGGACGTCTGTCAGAAGCACCCGAATGCAACCATCTATCTCACTGGACAAGCGCTTGCCGGTGCTGTTTGTGCTTACATTGCGACAGAACAGCCAGCTGTCAAAAAAGCCATCACATTCGATAGCCCAAATATATGGAGCAGCCTGGCACCTTCCATTCAGCAAAAAGCAGTAGAAGGAAAATACACCCATGTTCTCACAGAATATATTCAACCCAATCATTATGTAGGTTTACTCAATCGCCATGATCATGGAGTTGGACAAGTCAAGTACACCGTACCGCCCCGGGAGCAGGGATCGGTCCAAGAATCCATAAAATATAAACCAAGAGAAATTGACACCTTTTTAAGATCAGCTTTTGCATCGATGAATATAGAATGGAACGAATCATTTGATACAAATGCATTTTTAGCTCTCGTTTCAGGAGAGTTTAAAATAAATGGGTATTCATTCCATTCGAATGGAACCGCTCGTATTTTAGATGAACAGCTTGATCACAATACAAGTTTTACAGCGATGCTTTTACAAGAAATCCATTCAGGCCGTGCATATGCACAAAGCGGGCTTGAAATTATCATAAAATCCCATTTACTAAAAAATTCATCTTATGATCTACAAAGTATTATTGAACATGAAGTACACACTGTATTTGAGAAAATAGATGGAATTGATGATAGTGTAAAAGATGCCGTCCATCATGTAAAACAAGAACTGAAAGGACTTGTCGGCTTTGGTCACTATGATTTATTAACCCATAGCGATGTAGAAGCACTGTTAGAGGAAGTAAGGATGGAGCAGCCGCAATCATCCTTTTATTCTCATGAAAAACAACTGAATGCCTTGTACACCTTGAGAGACTACGAACAAGAACTTTCCACCCTTTCAAGACATATGTACACAATGGGTGATGACTATGCCAAGGCAGATAGACGCCTTGCGATGCAAATGGGTATTCGTTAAGAAAGGAGCCGCCATATGATCAATCAAAATAAACCTCCTAGTGACGCCCAGCGTTTCTTGCAAAATGTGAGTGCCCGCCGCTCCATGTCTGTATTCGAAAGTCAATCTGCACCACAAACACAATCGCAATCACCTGAAGAAATTGCCGCTATTCAGGCCATGCGCAGAGAAGGACAACGAAAAGATTTAAAGCGATTGCTGAAAATGCGGCTTCACGATGAATTGGCAAACACACGCATGCACTTGGAGTACCAATTGTCCAAAACAGAAGACATGATGAACCAGACAACCATTGTCAAACAGCATGTATCCCAGCATTTAAAGGGACAAGCCATCTCAGAAATAGAGGAACGCATGCAGCGTCTCCAGCACATGCCTGTATATGACGATATCAAGGAAGCGATTGATTCCATTCGGATAAAATAAGCACTTCTCTTTAAAAGAGAGGTGTTTATTTTATTTTATCAGTATAATTTTTAGAACGAAAAAATATCTTTTTACTTAAAATCGGATACAGCATTAAACAGACAAGCAAATAAAGATTGAGCAAGCTGTAAATCGGATACAAGAAAGCAATCAATTCAGCAAATCCAAGAGAGGTTAAAGGTGCCATCAAAAGAAGCATGATGAATACAATGAACCAGCGGGGCATTCGTACAAAAGAGAGCATGCGGCTGGATAAACCAAATAATCCCGCAGCGGTTGTTGTATAAATCGCTAAACAAAGAACAATGGTCATAAACACAAACAATGATGTTGGTGCCCCCTCTAATACTGTAAACAAAGGAATCCCCTCTGCTGAAAGACTCCCAGAAATATCAACTAGTATTTCGTTATACACATAAGAAATGACACCAAAAATCAAACCGCTTAATATACTCGCAACCTTGGCCTCTCCAAGCCCCTTCATTTCTTTCCCCACTGAAGACAGCACCGCCACAACAGATAATATATTCAAAGAAGCAAAGACGATACTGGCAGGCCAATTGTATTGCTGGCCAAAATCAATTCTCCACATATGATCATGATTCATATAATAAAAAACAAACGCATAGATGAGCCCCGCCACCAAAATTGGTATAATGAAAGCATTCACAGATAAGAGCCCTTTCACATCCCAGAAAAAAATCATAAATGAAAATAAACAAAATGCACCGATTCCAACCCAAAATGGCACATGATACATCTCAAGTGTCACCCCGCCACCGGCAATCATGACTGTTGTTGTCGTGAATAGATAAAGAACAATTAAAATATCATACACCTTGGCCAGCCAAGGACCTACAAGACGCTCTAACACCGGCACAAAATGATCGGCACGAACCTCATAACTGATTTTTAACACCACATAGGTAGACAGCATAAACATGAGCGTAAACAGTAGAATGGCTAGTCCGCTATCAAGGCCAAAAAACTGCCAAATTTCTTGACCGGAGGCATATCCCGCTCCTATCAAGCTTCCTAAAATTAAAAGCGTCCACCTTGAACCAGCCTTCCACACAATCATCACCTCATAGGTATAGAATTAAGCTTGTTTCCGTATACTGATACTAACTACTATGACAAGGAAGTGAGACCTATGAATAGCAAGAACGGTCTTTTTTTAAGAAATAGGGTGAAAGAATACGTGTCCCATACGGATACAAATGCCATTCAGCAGCTTAAAAGTATTTTATTCTCGCATCTCCAGAAAGCAGGAAAAAGACCCGTTGCCATCGTCTGCATAGGAACAGACCGCTCAACCGGTGACTCTCTAGGTCCACTTGTAGGAACAAAGCTTTCAAGTCTTGATTTAAAAAAGCTGCATGTATACGGCACTCTCTCTGACCCAGTGCATGCGGTCAATTTAAAGGAAAAGCTCGCTGAAATTGAACAAGCTCATAAACACCCATTTATCGTAGCCGTTGATGCCTGTTTAGGGAGAGTGAAAAGTGTAGGATCGTTTCAAATTGGAGAAGGACCGTTAAAGCCCGGTGCAGGTGTGCAAAAAGATCTACCAGAAGTAGGAAATATTCATATTAATGGAATCGTCAACGTGAGCGGTTTTATGGAATACTTCGTTCTCCAAAACACACGTCTTCATCTTGTAATGTCTATGGCCAATACACTTTCTGAAAGTCTATCCCACATTGATCAAATGGATTGGACGAGAGAAAAAAGCCGTTCTCTCTTTACCCCTATTCAAAATATCACGGGAAGAATATAAAAAAGACCATCTCATATCAAGATGGTCATTCCGATGATTCTCTCGTAGAAAGCAATTCAAGGATTCTTTCTAAATCTTCATTTGAGAGAAATTCAATCTCAATTTTCCCTTTTTTCTTCTGTTTCTTGATCGTCACTGAAGTACCAAAGTAATTTTGTAAGAAAGATTCTCTTTCTTTCAACACGCGATCCTTTGGTGCTTCTTTTTTCTTTGTTTCACGTGGAACATTTTCATTTAATTGCTGAACAAGTTTCTCAACCTGACGGACATTCAATCCTTCGTCCACGACCTTCTTTACCAATGGCGCCAGCTTCTTTTTGTTTTTCAAACTAAGCAGCGTGCGTCCATGTCCCATGGATAATGTTCCATCCGCAATCAGCTTTTGTACGTCATCCGGTAAAGTCAACAGACGGAGATGGTTCGCAATATGCGGTCTGCTTTTCCCTAATCGCTTCGCTAATTCCTCTTGCGTCACACTGAGATGATCCAGCAAGGACGCATAGGCTTCCGCTTCCTCTAGTGGAGATAGATCCTCACGCTGCAGGTTTTCTAAAAGAGCGATCTCCCTCATCAGTGTTTCTGAAAATTCCCTGACGATCGCAGGAATCGTTGTCAAACCAGCTTGTTGTGCTGCACGGAAACGGCGTTCTCCTGCGACAATGTCATATCCTTTAATCGATTTACGAACAATAATCGGCTGTAAAACACCATGCTGCTGAATCGATTCTTTGAGATCAGACAAGGCATCATCATCAAACGTTTTCCTTGGCTGATAAGGGTTCGGCCGTAAATCCTTCAACTTAATTTCTTCGACAGTTTCTTCATTGGAATCCACATTGTTAAATAGCGCATTAATACCCTTTCCAAGACCTTTAGCCATTCGCATCCACTTCCTTTGCTAAGTCTAAATAGACATCTGCACCTCTTGAACGTGGATCATACAAGATAATAGGTTTCCCATGACTAGGCGCTTCACTTAGTCTCACATTTCTCGGAATCACGGTCTGATAGACTTTATCTCTAAAGTATTTTTTTACTTCTTCGATGACTTGAATTCCAAGGTTTGTTCTTGCATCAAGCATTGTCAGTAAGACACCTTCAATGGCAAGGTCGGTATTTAGATGTTTCTGCACAAGACGAACCGTATTCAACAATTGACTCAATCCTTCAAGCGCATAATATTCACACTGAACCGGTATTAAAACAGAATCGGATGCAGTTAACGCATTAATCGTCAGTAATCCAAGTGATGGCGGGCAGTCAATAATCATATAATCATAATTTTGCTTCACAGATTCAAGTGCTCTCTTCAGCCTCACTTCACGTGAGATTGTAGGCACAAGCTCTATTTCAGCCCCTGCAAGCTGTATCGTCGCAGGAATGACATCAAGATTTTCGACCTCTGTCGTCTTAATCACATCAAGTACATCTGCATCGTCTACTAAAATATCGTACACGCACTTCTCTACGTCTGCCTTCTCAATCCCAATACCACTCGTGGCATTTCCCTGCGGATCAATATCAACTAACAACACTCGTTTTCCTATGTATGCTAAACACGCACCCAAATTAACAGAAGTTGTCGTCTTCCCAACGCCGCCCTTCTGGTTGGTAATCGCTATGATTTTCCCCACGATGTCACCCACTTTCAACTTAACAAGTTTCTCATTCATTCATACTTCCTATTCTATCAAAAAAAGTATGAAACGTTTGCTTTTTTTGTTCCCCCATTATAAATTCGTGAATGAATCTGTGTTTCCGTACATGAATAGATGCATAAAAATGCGCTTAGAAGATATATTAATATATCTTTTTAAAGAAGATTACGAGACAAAAAAACCCCACTTTCATAAAAGTGAGGGAGATACAATCAAAAGTTTAGCCCGCCAATTTTTCGGCCTTCACTTACAATGACTTTAGGTGTCACTGTTTTATAGTTCTTCTTTTTCAAAAACCCATAGGGTGCTTTAATGGTAAATGTGGCATGTCCAACAGCGTCCCCGGTTTTCGCGTAAGCCTGCCATACAATCTTTGAACAATATGTAGGGTCCAAAGATTGAATAGACATAGTGATCGAATATCGAGCCTTCGGATGGTCTTTCACGTAATCATGCGCCCAATCCCCTGCTAAATCTGCCTTTTCCTGATGATTGATCCGAATCACCTTTGTATTGGCACTATAGCGAAACCAACTTTGAATGGAATCAATATTGGGATGCTGCCGGAACCCAGGAATGGATGCATAGCTTTTCTCATTAATGACGATGCCTGCATGACCAATTAAACCATTTAAAGCTCCAGTGCTCGTCACCAATATATCCCCTTTTTGAGGCATAATATCGGTTCCAGGATACGGTTTACCAAAAAGATGGCGAATGGTATTCGGCCTTTCATCTGTTACCATTTCATCCTGTTTGTTTTGCCTTAAACCATAGTTCTCCAAATCATCATCAGCTGTGATCACATCGATCGCATCGTCCTGAGACGCTTGCTCTTGATTTAATTGTTGAACCGTTACATCTGTCGAAACCACACCTTGTTTCTTCAGAGTACTCAGTTCTTCTTTCGTAATCGTTTCTTCCGCTGAATGGGTCTCATGATTCGTTGACGTGCTCACAGCAAACACAGTCGTTTCATTTGAAAAAAGAGAAAAAGAGATTAGTAAATAACAGATAATAGCAAAAATAGTCTTTTTCATTTTCATCGGTTATATGTCACCTCCCTTCTACTATGAAAATCATATTTTACCAATTAATTAATAATAAGTAAATATCATGAATTGAAGGGAGAGAAAGACAAAAAAGCTGACGAGTAATGCTCATCAGCTTCTTTCTATTTAGGAATTCGAATCGTTAATTGGATATATTCCTCAAATTCTTCTTCCTCGGTATTTATTTTAAGTCCGCTGTCTTCTACCATGTGGAGAGACTGACGAATGGTATTCATCGCAATTCGCGTATCTCGGCTAAACGCCTTACGTTTCGGCTTCGGTTTGCGATCTGTTTTTTGTTCAAGCATCTTCACTACACGCTCTTCAGTCTGTTTCACATTCAGCTGCTTTTCGATGATTTCCTGCAACAGCGTGATCTGTAATTCTGGCAGCTTTAGAGGTACAAGTGAACGGGCATGCCTCTCAGAGATTTTTTTCTCCAAAATGGCTTGCTGTACCTCTTTAGGCAACTTTAAAAGTCTTAGTTTGTTTGCAACAGTCGATTGTCCCTTACCTAAACGCTGAGCAAGCGCTTCTTGCGTTAAATCATGAAGCTCTAAAAGACGTGCATAAGCATGAGCCTCTTCAATTGCAGACAGCTCTTCTCTTTGCAAATTTTCAATCAATGCCACAGATGCCGTTTCCGTATCAGTAAAATCTTTTATAATAGCGGGGATCTTCTCCCATTGAAGAGTTTGTACCGCTCTCCAACGTCTTTCGCCGGCGATCAGTTCATATTTTCCTTCTTCTTCTGTTGGTCTAACAACAATCGGTTGAATAATGCCATGGGTATGAATGGTTGTGGCCAGCTCTTGTATCTTTTCTTCTGAAAAAATGGTGCGTGGCTGAAAACGGTTAGGCATAATTGTGTCGACCGGGAGCTCCTGTATCTCTTCCTTTAATGTTTCATGCTCAGCAATCTCTGCCTCTATTTCGGTATCACGCTCAGGATGTTCTTTGTCACCAAGCCCGAAGAAGCGTGAGAGTGAATGCTTCATGAACCTACACCACCTTTAAAAACTACCTTTTTATAATTCTATTTTCTCATGTTTTTTCCTTCTGTAAAATCATAAATATTGAAGAAAAACCGACCTTTTACATGATCAACCCTCTATTGGTGATTTATTAGGTGTTCCTGGTTTTCTAGGATATTTTTTTGGTGTTTGTTTTTTCTTTTCAATGACAATGATGTTCCGTTCGCTTTCTTCTAAAGGAAGAACAAAGGAATGCTTTTCAACAACCTCTCCTCCGAGGACAGTGACGGCTTTTTTTCCTGCTTGCATCTCTTCATCTGCAGCAGATGCTTTTAATGCAACAAACAAACCTTCCTTTTTCACAAGAGGCAGGCATAGTTCGCTCAAGACAGATAAGCGCGCAACTGCTCTAGCGGTGACAAGGTCATAGCTTTCACGTTGATCTTTACGTTGTCCAAAGGTCTCCGCACGATCATGATAAAAAGTAGTATCTTGTAAGTTTAACCCTTTTGCTAACTCATTGAGAAACGTAATGCGTTTCTGGAGAGAATCAACAATGGTCACATGTAGATGAGGGAAACAAATTTTAAGAGGAATGCTTGGAAAACCAGCACCAGCTCCAATATCACAAATTGTTGTCACATTGTGAAAATCAATAAAAAATGCTGCTGATATCGAGTCATAAAAATGCTTTAAATATACTTCTTCCTTTTCTGTAATGGACGTTAAATTCATCTTCTCGTTCCATTCTACAAGCATATGGAAGTAAGTTTCAAATTGTTCAAGCTGCACTGGAGAAAGAGTGATCCCTTTCTCCTCTAGTGCTGCTGTAAATTGTTCAATGTTCATGCCGACATCCTTTCTACTCTGCTATCTTCGCAATACGTCCCTGCTCCAAATACACTAAAAGGATAGAAATATCAGCAGGGTTAACGCCTGAAATACGAGAAGCCTGTGCAACAGAAAGCGGTCGGACTTCTTTTAGCTTTTGCTTCGCTTCAGTTGCAATCCCTTTGATGGCATCATAATCGATTCGATCCGGAATCTTTTTGTTTTCCATCTTTTTCAGCTTTTCAACTTGTTGGAGCGACTTTTCAATATAACCTTCATATTTAATTTGAATCTCTACCTGTTCACACACATCAGCAGGAAGCGGTGTGTCAGCAGGAGCTAGTTTCACAACAGATTCATAGTTCATCTCTGGACGCTTCATCAGATCACTAGCGCGAATACCGTCCTTCAATTCACTTCCACCAAGAGAACGGATATATTCCTGTGTCTCTGCTGTAGGTTTAATAATGACAGAATATAAACGTTTTTTCTCTGCTTCAATAGCCTCTTTTTTCTGTGTGAATGCTTGGAATCTCTCTTCAGAAATTAAACCAATGTTATATCCAAGTTCAGTTAATCTTAAATCAGCATTGTCATGACGCAGAAGTAAGCGGTACTCTGCACGAGAAGTTAAAAGACGGTAAGGTTCATTTGTACCTTTCGTGACAAGATCATCAATGAGAACACCGATATATGCATCAGATCGGCTTAAAATGACTTCTTCTTTACCCAATGCTTTTCTTCCTGCATTGATACCTGCCATAATTCCTTGACCTGCAGCTTCCTCATAACCAGAGGTACCATTGATTTGGCCAGCTGTATATAATCCAGAAATTTTCTTCGTCTCAAGTGTCGGCCACAATTGTGTAGGCACAATCGCATCATACTCAATGGCATAACCCGCTCGCATCATTTGTACATTTTCAAGCCCTGGAATGGTTGACAGCATTCGCTGCTGTACATCCTCTGGCAGACTTGTAGATAAACCTTGAACATACACTTCTTGCGTATTACGCCCTTCTGGCTCTAAGAAAATTTGATGTCTCGGTTTATCATTAAAACGAACCACCTTATCCTCAATAGACGGGCAGTATCTAGGGCCTGTTCCTTTAATCATACCTGAATACATAGGAGAACGGTGAAGATTCTCATCAATAATTTGATGAGTCTCTAAACTCGTGTATGTTAACCAGCATGGTAATTGATCTGTAATATATTCCACAGTTTCATAAGAAAACGCACGTGGTACATCGTCACCTGGTTGAATTTCCGTCTTACTATAATCAATCGAGTGGCTGTTTACTCGAGGTGGTGTCCCAGTTTTAAAGCGAACCAAATCGAATCCTAATTCTGCTAGATGATCCGATAATTTAATGGAAGGCTGCTGATTATTAGGACCGCTTGAATAAGAAAGATCCCCTAAAATAATGCGGCCTTTTAAGAAAGTACCAGTCGTTAGAACAACAGATTTCGCGCGATAATTTGCACCTGTTTGAGTCACAACACCTTTACATTCATCATCTTCTACAATTAAATGGTCTACCATCCCTTGTAGCATTGTTAGGTTTGGTTCATTTTCCATTGTTTTTTTCATTTCGTGCTGATATTGAAACTTATCTGCTTGCGCTCTTAACGCACGGACAGCAGGTCCTTTTCCAGTATTCAGCATACGCATTTGAATGTGCGTCTTATCTATATTTCGTGCCATTTCCCCGCCTAGCGCATCAATTTCTCTGACGACAATCCCTTTAGCGGGACCTCCTACGGACGGATTACATGGCATAAAAGCAACCATATCGAGATTGATGGTCAATACAAGTGTTTTGGCGCCCTGTCTTGCAGAAGCAAGAGCAGCCTCAACACCAGCATGACCGGCACCGACGACGATTACATCATATTGGCCAGCTTCATAACCCATTTCTTTTGTTCCTCCCTTTACTTTCCTAAACAGAATTGAGAGAATAACTGATCGATTAAGCTTTCATGAACAGCATCCCCAATAATTTCACCTAGCTGCTCCCAGCAGCGCGTTAAATCTATTTGAACAATGTCGATCGGTACATCCATTTCAATTCCTTCTAGAGCATCTTCAATCGATTGTTTTGCTTCTTGAAGGAGCGCAATATGCCTAGTATTGCTCACATACGTTAAATCTCCACTTTCAATTGAGCCTGTGAAGAATAAAGATTGAATGGCCATTTCAAGCTCATCAATCCCTTTTTCTTGTAATAAAGATGTTGTAACAACCGGACGATCCTTCGCTAACTCTTTTACCTTTTCTACTTCAAGTTTAGGCTCAAGATCTGTCTTATTGACAATCACAATAATATCCATACCTGAGACAGCCTCAAATAGCTTAATATCTTCCTCAGATAACTCTTCACTATAATTGAGCACAAGTAAAATCAGGTCAGCTTCTTTTAAGACCTGTCTTGATCGTTCGACCCCAATACGCTCAACAATGTCTTCAGTCTCACGTATACCCGCAGTATCTACTAAACGGAGCGGTACTCCTCTTACATTCACATATTCCTCGATGACATCTCTGGTTGTTCCAGGAATATCGGTCACAATCGCCTTTGTTTCCTGAACAAGACTATTTAATAAGGAAGACTTCCCAACATTTGGCCTTCCAATAATAACAGTAGATAAGCCCTCACGTAGGATTTTCCCCTGCTGTGAAGTCGTTAGAAGCGCTTCAATTTCCTTTTTCACAGATGTCGCCTTTTCAACTAAGACTCGATGTGTCATTTCTTCAACATCGTCATACTCTGGATAATCAATATTCACTTCTACATGGGCAAGTGTCTCCAATATCTCACCACGAAGACGTTTAATCAAACCGGAGAGACGTCCCTCCATTTGAGTAATTGCGACATTCATCGCACGGTCAGTTTTTGCACGAATCAAGTCCATTACGGCTTCTGCTTGTGACAAGTCGATTCTTCCATTTAGGAAAGCACGTTTTGTAAACTCACCTGGCTCCGCTAATCTCGCTCCTTCTTTTAAAGCAAGCTGCAAGACTTTATTGACCGTGACAATTCCGCCATGGCAGTTGATCTCAATAACGTCTTCTCTCGTAAATGTTTTTGGTGCTCTTAATACAGACACCATGACCTCTTCTATCACTTGCTCGGTACTTGAATCTACAATATGACCATAATGAATTGTATGAGAATCCACTGATACAAGTTTTTTCTCCTTAGGCCCCTTATACATGCGATCAGCAATCTGAACTGCATCAGGCCCACTTAAACGTATAATGGCAATTGCCCCTTCACCCATTGGTGTAGAAATTGCTGCAATTGTATCCACCGCTCATTCACCTCTTTCTCTATTCAATAGACAGTCTTATATCTATTAAATGGACGTTGTCCATCTCTATATCAAAAACGCTTAATCCAAAATTTAAAGATACCATAAATGCATGCGAAGCGAAAGTAGCCCACATTTAATTATCCACAGTTTTGCACCCTGTCTATTTTAACACTTAACTTATCCACATGTGAATAACGACGTTCTAAACTTGTCTTCACATCTTACACCTAAATCCAATAAATTAAAACGCCCTTCTCCCTTTGCAACTAAGGGAAAATGACGTTTTCGATCTAAATAACACACTAACTTTTTAGAAATAAAGGAGGAATCTACTATTAAAAGGTAATTTTTCAATAAAAAAAGACTAAAATCCAGCTTTGCTGAATCTTAGCCTTTCTGCTATTTTTTATACATCACCACAACATGACGCTTGCTGCCTGTATCTTCGGATGCCGTGGCAAGTTCTTTAGAAAATGCTGCAATCGTATCATGAACGACTTTTCGTTCATTCGAAGGCATCGGTTCTAAATGAACCTTTCTCTTCGTTTTTAAAACACGATTTGCCGTTTTGATTGCGTATTGTTCAAGTGCTTCTTGTCGTTTCTTCCTATAATCTCCAATATCAATTGTAATATGATGATACTGATCAGAATAACGATTAAACACTAACTGCACCAAGGTTTCTAAAGAGTACAGTGTTTGTCCTCTTTTTCCAATCATTAATGAAGTTTTGTCTCCATCAATGTGAAAAGAGATCTTTTTCGTTTCTTTTTTCGAAACAATGTTTGCTTTAGGATCAATTGATTTAACAATTTTATCTAAATACTGTGTTGCTAATTTGAGCGCATCTCGCTTTTCTACTAACTTGACAACAGCTTGTCTTTTACCAAATAATCCTAAAAACCCTTTGTTTCCTTCATCTACTATTGTGATATCCACTTCTTCTTGTAGTAGTTGAATTTGTTTCAGTCCGGAATCTACTGCTTCTTCGACTGTGCGACCGACAGCAGTTATTTCCTTCATTTTTTGTTCCCGCCAGCTTTTTCTTTTGTATCAACTTTTACTTGAGGTGTTTTAATGACCAACGTTTGAATGATCATGAAAATGTTACCTACAACCCAGTACAGTGAAAGTGCCGCTGGGAAACTGATTGCAAATACAACGATCATAATCGGCATCACCCAAAGCATAATCGCCATTTGAGGGTTGTCCGAAGGATTTCCAGCCATCATTAGCTTCTGCTGAATAAAAGTAGCTACACCTGCAATAATCGGTAACAGGAATAATGGATCTGGACTGCCTAAGTCAAACCATAAGAAAGTATGTTTCTTGATTTCAGCTGTTCTCATGATCGCATGATAAAAACCAATTAAAATTGGCATTTGAATTAAGATTGGGAAACACCCTGCTAATGGATTTACACCATTCTTTTGGAAAAGAGCCATTGTTTCCTGTTGAAGCTGCTGCTGTGTTTTTTGATCTTTTGAGCTATATTTTTCACGAAGTTTCTTTAGTTCTGGCTGAAGTGCTTGCATTGCTTTTGTACTTCTTAATTGTTTAATCATTAATGGTAAAATAAGCAAACGAATTAAAAGAGTTACGATAATAATCGCTACACCATAGTTTTCACCAGTTAAGTTTGCCATGTAAGTGATTAATTGAGATAGCGGGTATACAATGTACGAATTCCAGAATCCCTTACTATCTGATGTGATTGGTTCATTGATTTGTGTACATCCTGCCAATAGAACCAATACGCCAATCAAGCTAAATATTAGTAATAATCGCCTTTTCAACAAGATTCCTCCCATTACTTCAAACTTTATTTAAGTTGGAATTGATTACGAAAGTGACTCACCTAATCAGTATGGTAACATTTTTTCATTACAAAGTGGTGGTTTCATTTTAATTCACTAGATGAAGGAAGCGCTTTTAAAAATTGATTCAACGAAAGTTTCTATTACGAAGACTTTTTCGGTTGTTGTTGATAAACAGCGGATTTTCTAAATAAATGCTGGAGAGACTTCTTTGTTTCTTCAAAGGTCAATTCGCTTGCTGGTTTTCGTGCGATAACAATGTAGTCTTTTTCTTGCTTTAGCTTATGACCTTCCTCTAAGAACACCTGACGGATCAGTCGTTTAATCCGGTTTCTTATCACTGCATTACCTATCTTCTTACTGACAGACAATCCTAAACGCAGTTCTTCTTGATTTGGTTGGTCCAGCTGATAAATGACGAATTGGCGATTAGCCATTGATTGACCTTTTTTGAACACTGTTTGAAACTCTTCATTTTTTTTTAGCCTGTTTCGCTTCTTCATGTTTTCTTCCACTCCGATAAAAACTGACAGTTCATTTACGATTTTATGTAAAAAAGACCACTGACATTATTCAGTGGCCTAAGCTGATAATTTTTTTCTACCTTTGCTGCGGCGTCGCTTTAAAACTAGACGTCCGTTTTTAGAACTCATACGGCTGCGGAAGCCATGAACTTTACTACGCTTACGGTTATTTGGTTGAAACGTTCTTTTCATTTATGACACCTCCCTGAGGAATAGCTGTTTAAGACAGTCTAACTCATTATATTTGTGTAACCCATCGATTGTCAATATCAATGATAAAACTCTTATTATCAACCTTATAAGCATAACACAAGTTATCAAGTGAAGAAACCTTCTTTTTTAGTTTCCAGCATTTTATTCTTTTTTTCCTTCAAAAAAACCTTCAAAACAAGGTTGTGGATATTTTTCCGGCATATTTTGACTATCCACATCCATTATCGACATTTTTTTCACACAAATAACCTATGTGGATAATTATTTTTCAACAGGATGTAAAGTGTGTGGATAAGTTTGTGACACCCATTGCACCATCTTGTTTATTTTGATATTATATTTGTGTTTTAACTCTTAATTACTTATCTGGCCTATTTATCTTATCCACAATTTGTGGATAACCTGTGGAAAGTTATTACACAGCTTGTTGAATTGTTTATCCACAACCTGTGTAATTTGTCGAAAAGACGTTTTTCTACTATATTAATTGTTTTCAACAAAGTATGTGCACGAATGGTGATGACCATTTGCTCTTTTTCGTGTTCTATAACAGTTTGATACTGGTCATTTTAAAAAGAAAAGGAGGGGGGAGAAGCCTT
>NZ_JBBOVY010000002.1:0-7615 GCF_038006825.1 Bacillus sp. FSL W8-0183
GATTTTTTTGTCCTGCTGCACAACAAAAAAACAGACCCTAAGGGTCTGCTAATACATCTTTATCAAGTTGCAACCCTTGATGCAATTTCATGACTCTCTTTAGTTTCTGAAACAACAAAATTTACAGAAACTAATAGTACAAGCGCACACATGACTACAGAGAAAAATCTCTTAGAACTCATACAAGCCATCGCCCCTCCGAATTTGTTTTTGAGCATCGATCATCTGTCTATAAAAATATACAGAATCATCCAAACGCTCAAGCCTATTATAGAATTCGGCGGCTTCTAATGCCAATTCCTCCAAATAAGGAAAACCAGCTGCGTTTCTCAATTCATTCATCGCAAAAAGAACATGCTCTCTATCACCTAAATCTATATACAAAGCCTTCAGCACGTTTAAAACTCGTCCAAATAAAGCATCCTCAAAAAATTGAACATATTCTAAACTCTTCTCAAAAAAAGAAACTCCAGTTTCTCTATTACCTTTTCTAAGATAAATTAGAGCTAAATCATAATAGGCTTGGATCAATTCCTTAGCTTGAATTTTTTCGCCAACCTCAACAGCACGATCAAAATAATAAACTGCTTTATCGTATTGCCCCATATCATTATGACAACATCCAACATTCAACAAAGCTTTTGTAACCATCGAGTCGTTATCAAGTGATCTAGCAATCTTAAGAGTATTTTCAAAATGAACCAAAGCCTTCTCATGAGTTTTCAAATCAATATAATTTCCTGCAACAACTGTAAGACAGTTTATTTCTCGAATAACATAAGTTGAGTTGGCCGTATATGTATCATAAGCAAGTTTCACATAATACATAGACATATGAGTTTGCTTCATATGATAAAAAACTTCTGAAATTTTATAATAAAATTCTGCTCTCTCAATTTCATCTGAAACTTGTGAAAGCTTCTTTTCGGCACGTCTATAGAACGTGATAGCTCTCAAATATTCCCCTTTTGAAAACTCATACATTCCCTTAAAAAAATGAAAATAGTATTCAAGAAGACCAGTAAGTCTCTTCCCCTGTCCTTCTACCTCCCTCAAGTAGTCAGCTTTGTTCATTCTGTTTTCAGAAGGATTTAAATAGTCCAACATCAAACGATGTCTAAACTCCATTAATTGAAAGTATAAAAGGACGTCTTGATCCTCTTCCATATCATTTAAATTTCTCTCAATTTCCGTTTTTAACATTTCAGCATCGGTCACATTGAATCGTTTTATATGGATATACCATTCGTTTATTTGAACACCAATTTGTGAAGAAGGTATATTCGCCATGATCAATCCCCCTTTGTAAATAACCATTTTTCTGTTAAATCCTAGCATAATTTCTCATAAGAGAAGCCTGTTTGCGCCCCACTTTTGAAAATTTTCGGCATCTCGCAAACATTTTTTTAAATGAATTCAGCAGACAAAACGAAAAAACGCATTTAAATCCTCTATAAGCGTTTTTAAACCATTCCCCTATTTCAATTACCTGAACAAAAATAAAAGCGCTCAGAATCGAATCTGAACGCTCTCAACGGCATTTTTGAAATGCACGACATGTTTTTTTATACGTTTTATTTTCATCTTGCGTACTACCCCCCTGTTAGCATGGGGGGTTCCCGTTTGGGTCTCGGTGCTTCGCTTTTCGTTGCCACTCGACGACTGTCGTCGTCTTCCGCTGCGCACTTTCGCCAAACAAAACAGACGCACAAATATTTCTTTAATCTTACCATTTTTGACTCTTTAATTCCAACGGTACAATGCTGCTTTGAACGGAGAGAAAACCCACAGCACCTATTTAGGTGCATAAGTGGGCACTGGTCCTCCAGTGACTCTTTTCGGGCTCTGCCCAAACCCGCCAACGGTAAGCCCGTTGGATCGCAAATATTCAAACCCCCTACCCCCGATCTTCGGGGGATGCCCCTTCGGCTGGCGCAAACAAACGGGGTTTGTTTGAATCAATAGGCTTTGGATATGATGAATGAGTCAACTCCTTAATGCTCACTTTCGTTCCGCTTACCGTTGACTCATGCCATATGTTTTCCACTCCATTTTTTAAACAGTAACGCTCCTTTTAAGTGCACACTTTTCCGAAACAACACAAAACAAACACGAACTTAATTCACCCATTATTGAACCCTTGTTGCGACTGATTTTTTTTGCAAAACGTTACCTTTCTTTGTGTGCAATGCGCTCCTTTTCAAACACAAAACGTTACCAAACTTTCGTGAAAAAACCCCCGTTGGCTTTTCTAAAAACACGCACATTTTTTGGTGCGTATAACTGGGCACTTTGACAAGTGATTAGCAACTGCTCGATCATTTTCCATCACTGATCCGCAAGTGACCTGCTCGTTTTTCAGTAGTGATAGGGAAATGATCACCTCAAAAATCGCCACTGCTGCAGGAGTGATTTACACCACTTCTTTGGGGTCATTTTTTTGCTAGGCTTTGCCTAGCTCCACACCATAAGTGGGGACAAAAACCCCTTACGCTCTTCTCGTTTTTCCTTTTTATGGTGTGCCGATTTTGCCGTTTCTGACACATCACCGCCTTTTTCTCCTAAAAAAAGGTGTGTCAGCTTTTCATTTTTAGGCACATTCCTTTCAAAAATCGCAACTGGCACGAACCAAATCACACTGTGATTTCAAGCATGAAATGGTTGCAGTTTTCCCTTATGCTCTTTTCATACATTTTTCTCCTCTCCATATTTCAATGCAAGAACATAAGAATTACTTGCTTTCACATTGGTATCCCATGCCTTAAACATTACGTGATCGTATGATCGTATCCATGGACACAACCATGATCGTGATCGCAGGAATACATTGATATAACTAGAATAATCAAGGTATGATCGTATGGTGAACGAGGTGGTGAATTATATGGATAACCAAGAAACATGGCACTCTATCAAATCATTAGAGAAAGAACTTCAAATCCCAGATACCACATTACGAAGATACATTCGTCAACATGGCCATCATTTGAACATAAAGAAAAACGGAAAAAGCTATTTAGTAGCAAATGAATCCATTCCCTTGCTAAAAAAAATTCGTGGTTTATACGTAGAAGGAAAGTCTATAGAAAACATTGAGACCATCCTCACTAACGAAGGACATCCAATCACGATCACGATAGACAATCATACAGAAAGTACAGCATTGACGCTGAATGAGTCGATAGAGGACATAAGGAACACTTTCAACTCACAAATGAATGAACAAAAACAAATCATCCAATCTCTTATTCAGACAATTCACGAACAACAACACTACATTGAGGCTAAGCTTGAGGAACGCGACAAAAACCTTATAGAGGCTCTAAAAGAGAATAAAGAAATGAAAAAACAGATTGCTGCATCTCAACAAAAAAAATGGTGGAAATTTTGGAAATAGGACACCCATGAAAATGGCGCACTTATACACACCCTTATGTGAATGCTAAAATCTTTCGATTTCCGTCAAGAATGTAACAAAAAAAGCAGACTCTTTTGAGCCTGCTTTTATCAGAAATCACACTAAAAACATTCTTTTTGTACAACTCCTAGACTGAAGAACTCCACCCAATGCTTTGCATATTCAGCTGGGAGTGCTCTTTTTGTTACATTAATCGCTTTCTTTATAGATTTCGCTCTAGAATAACCCAAATTACGTTGATGCTTATAAGCTTTAATTAAAGCATTAGCAACCACTCGAGTTCCACCCATAATTTTAACAGCCTTCTTGATTTTTAAAATTTTAGACCAAGGTAAAGCATTCATAGCAATAGCTTTACCAATTCCCCAAATACATCCACTCACACTCAAAGTACTCATAACTGGTTCATCAAAATCAGGTGATAATTTTAAGTATTCTCCATCAGCTATGAATTTCTGACCGGCAAATTCATTACCTTTATTCTTGTTAAACCATTCAACACTCTTTTCAATACCTTTAGAAGCAACTTCATCAGGAAGCTTTTCTAATAATTCTAATATCGCAAAATTAACATCCATATCAGGGAAATCATTCAAAAGTACATTGCTATCTGATACAATACTTTCATCAGTTTGGGCAGAAATGGATTTAGCAGGCAAAATAAAGGAAAAAGCTAATGACAAACAAATCAAACTAACAAGAATCGAAAAGGTCTTTTTTCTCATATTACATTACTCCTATTCTTTAATTCTTTAATACATAGTAAAATAATAACACATTTAGCATAAAAAGGAGAGTTTAAAATTGAGTGAAACCATTATAAACCTAATAGCATCAATAATAGCTGTGCTATTAATAGTATTTGTTCTCTCACATAAAAAGTTAAAGAAAAAGCTTGATTTAACAATACTTATATTAGTAGCAACCACAATATTTTTGGTTAAAATTCAGTGGATTTGGATAACTGTTTTCTTACTTTCTTTTGTATATTTTGGGATCAAATATACATATAAATCTAAAAAAGGATAAAACGTATCATAAAAGTCGGCTCAATTGCCGGCTTTTTCTGTTTCTGAAATAGCACATGCGATGATCATCAAAGCAAAAAAAATGAATGATCCTAAATCCATCACATTCACTTCAATCGTCAATCTATCCACCTCCATAATAAATGGATTTTATCACAAAAATATCCACAAAAACGGAGCACTGAAAAATAAAAAAAATGATTGCGGACACCGCAACCAAAATAATAAAATTCAAAAATTTTAATACAGTCATTGTTTTGTAAAAAAATATAATATAACCTAGTATTTGTATTTAAATTAACACAAAGGAAGGTGTAGTAAAAATGTTTAAAAAGATACTTTTATGTTTAATATTATCTGTTTCAATTTTTAATGTAACTAGTCTTGACTCAGCACATGCCAGAGGTTCTTCTAATAGCATACTATTTACAAAAGACAAAACTTCATCAACCACACGAGTTACTTTAAAATCTGGAGAGAAATTATCAATAAACACTTTTGTTTATAGTGGAAGTATTGTATTTACAGTATTTAAAAATGGAAAACAGTATCAAACATTTGCCCCCAAAAAAAAATCATTTACTTACAAATTCCCTAATGCTGGACCAGGACAATATTCTTTAAGAGCTTATTGTGGTTACCCAAATGCTTTAAAAACAGGTTGTCATTCAATATTCTCTATTACAGCTAATTAAAAAGGGCAGAAAACGATATTTCTGCCCTTTTTTATAGTTTTATTATCAAACAAAATTTAGATGTATTCTAAAAAACCCAAAAAAGACGTAAGGTAGTTGACTACTCCACCTACAATAATCACAAAAGTACAAAAAATGATTGCGGACACCGCAACCAAAAAATAAATTTACCAAGGAATTCCCAATACCAAATAAATCAATGCTATTATGAAAATATACCCAAAAAAAGGAGTGATTTCTATAGAAAAGGGGGTTTATAGTAAGCCAAGACAATAGCAATTATAGCTTCAATAAGTGAAAGCACCATGATAATTGAATGATTAACAGGGCGACCCTTAGCAATTAGTTTCTGACCTAAATAATTCAGTAGATAGAAAACCAAAAACATTATGAAAACCGTATAAATAACAGCTAGCATACACAATACACCGTCCCTTGTTTGTGGTTATATAACCATTTTTTGTAACCGCTTGTAATACTATCATTTAAGGAGGATTTGAACAATATGACTTTGAAACTATCCAAAAAATCAATTAGCTCAACAGTTTTAATGGGACTTGCTACAATTACTCTATCATTAGGAATATATGCTCCAAATGCAAAAGCAACACAAAATGAACCTGTCGCACATATAAAAGAAGTTGAAAAGATCAACCACAAACTAGATCAACTAACTGATAAAGCAAATGCTGAACTAAAAAAAGGATCAGATAACGTTGTTGTACAAGAACCTCTCAACGTACAAGGAGACAAGCTTGAGTTATCTATGAAAGTTGAAGACATTTCAACAAAAGCAGTTCAACAAAAGAAATTCAAAGCAAAAGTCACAAATACTACTTGGGGATTCGGGTTCGCTCATGAAGTAAGTGGTAAATTCACTTATGAAAAAGGCAAACTGAAAAGTAGCAGTTATGATGCTTACTTAACTGGTGTATGGTACTCCAAATCTCACAAAACAACACAACACAAACTAGACCCTAGCGTTTGGGAAATCCGAAGTAGAGGAACTTTCAAAGCACTAAAATATACACCTGTTGAATACTCTTCACGTGTTGACGTAGGACTTTACGGCAGTGGAGATTATAGAGTTCTAAAAGCAAAAATCAACTAACCCATTTAAGAAAGCAGGCTCTAGTTAGCCTGCTTTTCTAATTAATTATGTAATTCTTAATCCCAACATGCCAACGAGCCATGATCTCAAACGTTTCATTTGCTACATCGTCATCATCTTCTTCAATCCTGATCAGATCTCCATCCTCAGCATCTGTCAAATTGAGTTCCTGATGAATCTCCTTCAATATCCCGCCATAACCGATAAGCCTTCTGGAAGCTAAAGCACCATCCAAGTAATAGACCGTATCCAAATTTTCCTCGGTCACTTCATTCCCACGTATCACATCAGTATCCTTAATAGGATACTTCGAAATTTCAAGAATGGCCTTTTGTTCTTCCATTGCTTCACGCACTTCTTTTTCAATCGCTTCCGCATCAATTCCTTTTTTCCCTTTGACACGCTGCACGTGCACAATCGGTGTATAATCTAATTTCATTGCACGTTTCCAAAGGCTTGTCCATTCTTTTTGATTAATATAGTTCTTACCAAAATAATTAGTACGAACAGGCATTAACACATGAAAATGTGGATGATATGTATTTTCCTCGTGATTTTTCGTGATCTCTAAAGCTCTAAAATATCCACGCACCGCAGAGTCTACTTTTTTATATTTCATCAATCTATTAAAACCTTTCATCATATCCGAAATGGTCTGTTTTAAATCATCACCCTCAATATTTTTCACTGTCAACGTAAGAAATATCCATGCAGGCTTATATTGCCGATTGGCTTCTTCAACGATCAATTTATTATGATAAGCAATTTTTAACGACCTTCGCCACGCACACATAGGGCACAACCTCACTTTACAAAAATAGGCTTGATATAATCGTAGTCTGCCCGTTTCGTTATCCCTTTTAAACGCAAGACATTCCGCACAATCACACACTTTCTCTGCCTTTTTTCCGTAGTAAGGCGCACCGGTACGCTTTTCAAGTCCTTCATAATGAGCCGCCATAAGTGACGATCTCACCTTTTTCCCTCTCCAATCCCGCTTTTTACCTGTTGCAGTTTTGTCCTGAAGGATGCTATAATTCGATTCAGATGAATATGTCAAAATGAAAAACTCCTTCTGTGGCTAGTTCTCTAGCTATCTATTATTTCGTGTGGTAACTTAATAATAGCAGACGGAGTTTTTCCCTGTCAAATTACCCTCAAACCCTTGACAGGACTGAATCCAACACACTTTTTGAAAATCTCATTGTTTCTATATGTATCAAGATAAGAAAAGACACGATTCCGACTCCGTCAAAATCGCCCAAAAAGCTGGCGAAACCGCCATCTTTTTAAAAGATCAAAACCCAAAAACCTAAAAGACCAAAGACTAAACCAAATTTCCCCGCAGGGGGAGATTTTTTTT
>NZ_JBBOVY010000003.1:0-7138 GCF_038006825.1 Bacillus sp. FSL W8-0183
AGAATCGTGTCTTTTCTTATCTTGATACATATAGAAACACTGTCATTTTGAAAAAATAGAATACATACAGTGATATCAATGGTTTAAAGGCATTTTGACAGGTAAAAACTCCATCTGCTATTATTAAGTCACCACAACAAAAATAATAGAGTGCTAGAGAACTAGCTTCAGAAGGAGTTTTTATTTTGACATATTCATCTGAATCGAATTATAGCATCCTTCATGACAAAACCGCAACAGGTAAAAAGCGGGATTGGAAAGGAAAAAAGATGCGATCTTCACTAATGTCATCTCATTATGAAGGGCTTGAAAAGCGTATCGGTGCGCCTTACTACGGAAAAAAGGCAGAGAAGATATCTAATTGTGCCGAATATCTTACGTTTAAAAGAGAAAAAGAAACAGGCAGACTTAAATTATATCAAGCTTATTTTTGTAAAGTGAGGTTGTGCCCTATGTGTGCATGGCGAAGGTCTTTAAAAATTGCTTATCACAATAAGTTGATTGTGGAAGAAGCAAACAGGAAATATAAGCCTGCATGGATATTCCTCACGTTGACAGTTAAAAATGTTGAAGGGGATCAATTGAGACAAACAATTACAGATATGATGCAAGGTTATAGAAAGCTGTTTCAATATAAGAAAGTGAAAACTGGGACACTTGGTTTTTTTAGAGCTTTAGAGATAACCAAAAATCATAAAGAAAATACATATCACCCACATTTTCATGTGCTTATCCCTGTAAAGAGAAATTACTTTGGTAAAAGTTATATTAAGCAAGCAGAGTGGACAAGTTTTTGGAAGAAGGCAATGAAATTGGATTACACACCGATTGTGCACGTGCAGCGGGTCAAAGGAAAAAAGGGGATCGATGCGGAAGCGATTGAAAAAGAAGTGCGCGAAGCAATAGAAGAACAGAAAGCGATTCTTGAAATTTCAAAGTATCCAGTCAAGGATACGGATGTGATACGTGGGAATGAAGTGACTGAGGAGAATTTGGATACAGTCTATTACTTGGATGATGCATTAAGTGCAAGGCGGTTAATCGGTTACGGGGGGATCTTGAAGGAGATCCACAAGGAACTCAATTTGACGGATGCCGAGGACGGGGATCTTGTCAGAATTGAAGAAGATGATGATGAGGTAGCCAATGAAACGTTTGAGGTCATGGCACGTTGGCATGTTGGTATTAAGAATTATATAACCTATTAGTAATGAATGTCAGTATTGTACTTTGTTAAAGTAATATTTAATTTCACCATCTATTTCCTTTAAAATTACCTTAATTTTCATATGTAGATATATACATAAATCCTCAATTTATATATTATTTTCACTATAATACAATAATATGTAATTTGGAGGTATTTATGAAAAAGAATTTTATTTTAACAATGATATTTACTTTGTTATTTTCGACTATGCTTTTAAGTATTGGAACTGGTGAAGCAGAAGCTGCTACTATGAAACAAGTACCTGGTTCTCCCGGGTGGAAATATCGTGTTGATAAGCCACATGTTGACGGGGTTAATAATGATTGGCATGTACATGTTGAAAAAGGAAAGATTAAAGGAGCTGAAAGAGTTACTGGAGGCAAAAGTCACGGTAAGACTCTAAATTCAGCTGGAGTCCCTAAATCTGTACAAAAAAATGTAAAGAAGACTAGTGACTTTAAAAAAGCTTTAGATAAACAGAAAAAATTAGAAAAAGAACGTCAAAAAATTTCTAAATACAGTTGGTTTGATATAGTAATGAATCCTTGGTATCTTGTAACAATAGCATCTCTAGTAGGTGTGGGAATAGCTCAGTTAATGAATTTACCAAAATTAGTATTTGGTTAATTTTTGAGTAGGGGGGAAATCATGATAACACTTAATAGACCTTTAAAATTACGTGATTTAGAAGTTTTTCGTGTGTTGAAAAATGATAATATTTTATGTTACGTAATAATTGAGGATACTCGAAAACCATTGACAGAAGAAGATAAAAAATTAGACCCCTTATGTTATATGGATGAAGAGGATATTAATGAGATTTTGAATGTTTTTAAGATTTCAATTATTAATGATGAAAAATTAAATGAAGATGATTCGATTCTTGTGCGGTCTTACTTTTCTGATTTTGTTAATAACACTGATTTAACTAATTTTATTATTAAAGAATATGTGCAAGAGGGTTTATATGATTATGATGACGAAGATGACATCACTTTCTTTAATAGAATGTTACGTCATATAGGATCAGATGATATAAAAAAATTCGACGATAAAAACTGGATTTATTTATCTCAAGATTGATGTTTCATTTGTATTAAAAAGAGTACAGAGGATAATTTCTGTACTCTTTTTAATACACTTAATAATCATAAGTTTGAAGGGTTGTTAGATTTAAATCATGTTTAAATACTTTTATGGTGTTATAAGTGCTATATTCATTTTTAGTTGGTTTTTCTATACTCAAACTCCCGATATTTCATTTGAAATTATTGATTTTACGATAGGTCTATTTATTCTTTTATGGGTATTTAATGCGTAGGATTATTCATTTAAGAGTTTCGGGAAGATTTTAATTTATATGCAGATTATAAATTTTAATGAGCCGTTATGGCTCTTTTTTATTTGCAGGATATTTTTATTTGTATAATGAATGTTATAACGGAGGTGATGTGTTATGTCAGGCGATACAAAACAAGAACAAACTGTTTATAACAGTAGTGATACAGCTGCCATACTTAAAATACAAGAGTCCACGCTAAGGAAATATTGCATCATGTTAGATGAGGCTGGTTATAAATTTCATAAAAATGAGTACGGTCATCGAGGTTACTTTAACAATGATGTTATAGTGTTGAAACGCCTTATAGAAATAAAAAAACATCCAGATATGACGTTGAAACAGGCTTGTAACGCAGTTATATCATGGGTTAAGAAGAAAGACGTAACGGACGATGATATAAATGATATAACGGATGATGAACGTCATAACGATAGTTATAATAAGCTTTTTTATGAGTTTGAGGAGTTTAAAAAACAACAAGAGGAATTCAATAAAGAATTAATTGATCAGTTGAAAAAACAGCAAGAATACATACAAAGTAGTCTTCTCGAAAGAGATAAAAAGCTGTTAGAGGCCATAAGAGAAACACAAGAAACGAAAAAATTAATTGCATCAACGAAACAAGAGGAAAAGGAAGGGCAAAAAAAATCTTGGTGGCAGTTTTGGAGATAGCATATAGATGGATTTTTTTGAAATGAATTAACATGTTTAGATTATATTGAATATGATGAATAGAAAAATCAAATTGAGGAATTTTATTAATACCCGTTTTTTTCTCAATTTGCTTGATTTTCATTCTTTCCCCTGTTATTATAGTATAAACAGCGGAGAGGTCCTGCCAAACAGTGGACAATGAAAAAAGCGGAGAGGTCCTACCAAATAGTGGACAATGAAAAAAGCGGAGAGGTCCTGCCAAATAGTGGACCTGAAAAGACGGCGATTTATATCGTCGTCTTTTCTTTGTTAGGAGAATTTAGAATAATGACAAAGATCAAAATTTACGAGGTTGAAAAAGCATATGTGGATTATTTAAGAACCTTTGACAATTCAGTTCCTGAGGAAAAGGATTTTAAAGGGGCTAAAGCACGTAAGTACATAGGAATTTTGTTTGAAATTAGTTCATTTAAATATTTTGCGCCTTTATCTTCTCCTAAAAAGAAATTTAAAACCATGAAAAATGGTAAAGATTTTATGAAGATTGATGGCGGTCAATATGGCGCTATAAACTTCAATAATATGATTCCGATACATGATTTAGCGATTATTAATTATGATATTGATAGAGAATCAGACGAAAAATACAAGAATCTCCTGAAGATACAGATCAGGTTTATTAGGAAAAATAGAGAAGATATAATTAATACAGCAAGTGAACTGTATAGACTTATGACAAGCGATTCTCCAGAAGAGGAAAATGAAAGAGAACGCTTGGCAAAGCGTTGTTGTAAGTATTTAGTTCTTGAAGAAGCTTGCAAAAAGTATGGAGATAAATAAGGTGTTAGAGTGGTGTTTGCGAGAACAAAAGGCAACACCACTTTTTGTTTCAATGGATTCTTTCAAAAAGGGCATAAGGGGTTTTTGTCCCCACTTATGGTGTGGAACTAGGCAAAGCCTAGCAAAAAAATGACCCCAAAGAAGTGGTGGAAATCACTCCTGCAGCAGTGGCGATTTTTGAGGCGATCACTTCCTGATCACTACTGAAAAACGAGCCGGTCACTGGCGGATCAGTGATGGAAAGTGATCGACCAGTTGTCAATCACTTGTCAAAGTGCCCAGTTATACGCACCAAAAAATGTGCGTGTTTTTAGAAAAGCCAACGAGGGTTTTTTCACGAAAGTTTGGTAACGTTTTGAGTTTGAAAAGGAGCGCACTGCACACAAAGAAAGGTAACGTTTTGCAAAAAAATCAGTCGCAACAAGGGTTCAATAATGGATGAATTAAGTTCGTGTTTGTTTTGTGTTGTTTCGGAAATGTGTGCACTCAAAAGGAGCGTTACTGTTTAAAAAATGGAGTGAAAAACATGCGGCATGAGTCAACGGTAAGCGGAACGAAAGTGAGCATTAAGGAGTTGACTCATTCACCACACCCAAAGCCTATTGATTCAAACAAACCCCGTTTGTTTGCGCCCGCCGAAGGGGCATCCCCCGAAGATCGGGGGTAGGGGGTTTGAATATTTGCGATCCAACGGGCTGACCGTTGGCGGGTTTGGGCAGAGCCCGAAAAGAGTCACTAGGGAACCAGTGCCCACTTATGCACCTAAATAGGTGCTGTGGGTTTTTTCTCCGTTCAAAGCAGAATGCCAAGCATTGTACCGTTGGCATGAAAGAGTCAAAAATGGTAAGATTAAAGAAATATTTGTGCGTCTGTTTTGTTTGGCGAAGGTGTGAGCGGAAGACGACGACAGTCGTCTAGTGGCAACGAAAAGCGAATCACCGAGAGCCAAACGAGAACCCCCCCCAGCTAACAGGGGGGTAGTAATCTTTCAAAAACAAGTAGACTTAATTATGAGACAAACAATGAAATGAAAACTTATAAAAAACGAGAGGGTTTTATTTTAAAATACCTCTGATAGCGTTCAGATTCGTTTCTGAGCGCTTTTATTTTTGTTCATGTATAAAAAGATGCAGACAAAGAAAAAACGCCTTACAGGGCGTTTAAATGTTTTTATGTTGGTTATGCGATTGTTTGTTTTAAGTCATCGCCCTCGAGTCTAATCCTTTTTCATGTTTGATCACAGCGCCTACCACACCTTTTTCAGCGATTTTCTGATCTGTTTGAGTGTTTGAATAAACTGATAAACCTGTGATTAATAAAGCAATTAGAGATAAGCTGATCATCCATTTCATTCTAACGCCTCCGTCATTTTGATGATTTCGTCTTTTGCAACAAGTGCTTGTTCATAATATTTAACGGCTTGCGTGATATTCCCTTTATTTTTCAAGTGATTGCCTATTTCTCGTGACAATTCGGCTATATCTGTCCATAGTCTTTTTTTCTCTAGGTACTTCATGGCGTGGTGAATATTGTTTATGTGACTATTGTTGTAAAGCGCATCTAGTATCATGAGTTTTGCTCTGTATTCATCTTCGTTATTTTCCTCTACTAGATTCCATGCTTTTTTGTACCAGACAAGAGCTTTATCAGTTTTGCCAGATTTAAAACATACTTTGCTAAGCATGTAATATGTGCGGATCGTGTTTCTCGATTCTCTATGTTCTGGTATATCAATTGCTTTGAGTAGATGACTTTCTGCTTCTGGTAGATAGCCACGTCTTTCGTAGCTAATTCCGATATTGAAATGAGCTAAACTTTCGGTGTATGAATCGCCTGTTTCCTGTGCTTTATCAATGACATGTTTATAGTGTTTGTCAGCTTCTTTGTAACGCATCAAGTCAACTTTGTTTAATGCTAATATCATTTCACTATTCATTTGTTTGTAGGTGTATTGATCATTGGATTTAAAGGAATCGAGTGCTTTTTGAGCATGACTAAGGGAAAAGAAATGTTGGTCAATTTGGTAATAGGCTACGGCAATTTTGTAGTGGAATTCAGCGTGCTCAATTTCGTCGGGGATTCTCTTTAGTTTATCTTCAGCAATTTTGTAAAAGTTGATGGCATCAATGTAATTCTTATTGTGGAACTCAAATTGTCCGTTGAAAAAGTAAAAATAATATTGAATCATGTCGTCCGTTTTTTGAATATCCTCTTGTTTGACGGTTGTGCGGCTTTTAATTTTTAATCGCTGCGCGTCATCTATCAAAAGATTGTTTCTAAAGTCCAAAAGATTGAAATACAGGAGCAGGTCTTGGTTTTGTTCCATATGCGGAAGCATTCTTTTAATCTGTTCTTTCAACTGGATCGCTTCGTCTACTTTTCTTTTTTTAATTACCCCATACCATTCATTCATCATGTTAGCGACTTCTTCATATGCAATTGTTTTGACCATCATCATACCCACCTTTTGCCTGTCATAAATGTTTCTCTTAATCTTACAGATTTAGTAAATATTTAGAAAGTGAGAAATTCCCCAACGAAACCGATTCTTTTTGCGTGGGTGCGTGTGAATATGGATGCTGACAGCAATGACTTTTGGATGTGCAGATAAGGAGGATATGACCTGTTTTTTGTTTGTTGTCATTTACACCTTTTTTGTAGCCTTTAGATGCTTAATGTCAGGTTTAGTAAGATTTTTGGTGAAAAGCTACAGAAAAGGTGTTGCTGATCGTAAAGGCTACAGAAACGGTGTGGTGTTTTTTCTTGGCAAAATAAACCCTATGATTGCAGGGTTTTGATATGTATTTGAGTGATTAAAAGCTATAAAAACGGTGTTAAAAGCTAGTGAAAAGCTACAAAAAAAGTGTTAAGGCTATAAAAAGGGTGTTGCTGATTACATGAAAGGCTACAAAAAAGGTGTTAAGGCTATAAAAACGGGGGGGTATCAATATTTGATAGGCGGGCAAAAAATCAAAAAAAAATCTCCCCCTGCGGGGAAATTTGGTTTAGTCTTTGGTCTTTTAGGTTTTTGGGTTTTGATCTTTTAAAAAGATGGCGGTTTCGCCAGCTTTTTGGGCGATTTTGACGGAGTC